>NZ_CAZEQU010000042.1:0-715537 GCF_964513065.1 Tenacibaculum xiamenense | reverse complement strand
TTTTCATTACAAATCATTCCAAAATTTCTGTGATAGTGTCGCTTTCTGAAAGCGGATGCAAAGATATAAACTCTTTTAAAACTGACAAACTTTTTTAAAGTTTTTTTTGTTTCGTTTTTCGTTTAAAACCCTACACCAAATCAATGAACTTTTCGTTTAAAATCGGACTGCAAAGATACTCACTTTAAAATCATTTAAACAAGCTTTTTTTAACTTATTTTTTCACCTTCATTTTATCTTCAAATCCAACCCTAACCTCAATGAACTCGCTAACGCTGTGTCTGTGTTTCCGTGTTAGCGGCTGCAAACATACAACCATTTTTTATTCCAACAACACTTTTTTTAAACTATTTTTAAAACTAAATTAACCCAACCTAAAACAAGCTTATTTTCAACGGGTTATAACATCAACTTTTTTTAGACTTTTTTAATGCGATAACTCCATAATCTCATTAACCATTATAATACCTTATTGAATTCAGTAATTATAGATATAAAAAAGCTCCGTTAATGACTAATTAACGGAGCTTGCAATACTGTATTTTTATAATTTTAAGGCTTAGCAACCATAAAAAAGAACGTAGTTCCTTCGCCTTTTTTACTTTCTAACCATACTTTTCCATCATTGCGCTCAATAATTTTCTTTACCAAAGCCAATCCAATACCTATAGAATCTACATGTGCTTGTAATTCTAACTTCTGGAATAACTGAAATATCTTCTGATGGTACTTCTCCTCTATTCCTGGACCATTATCTGAAATCGAAAAAACATAATCTTTAAACTTTTCTTCTACATCAACTACAATATGAACTTTTTCCTTATCATTATGTTTAATTGCATTCTGAATTAAGTTCTGGAAAACCTGTAATAACTGTGATTCGTTAAAATAAACCTCAGGAAGTTTATTTTTTACTTCAATACTACAGTTCTCCGAACTATTCACCATAATTATTCTTCTCACTAAAGAATCTACATTTACTTTTTTCACCTCCTTCTCCTTCTCCATTTGCAGTGAGTAATTCAAAATACCATTAATAAGCATATCCATTTGAACTACCTGCTCCTTTATAATAAAGAGATTCTCATGCATCTCTGAATCTTCTTCAACACAGTTTTCTTCTAAAAGTTCCTTGGAGGTTACCCACTCCGCCAAAGTATGAATATTACGCAAGGGTCTTTTTAGATCATGAGAAACAACATAAGCAAATTCCTCTAAGTCTCTATTTCGTTCATATAACTCCTTAGCCCTATTTTCAAGGTCTATTGTTCGCTGTTTTATCTTAGATTCCAGTTGAGAGTTCATTTCTTCAAGACCTTTCCTATGATGCATAGCTCCATTTAGAATAATAAATGAAAAAATAAATATGGTTGTAATAGATATTAAGATAGCTCCTTCAGTAACAATATCAACATTATTAGTTGTTACTCTATAAGTCATGTGCAATAATTGAAAGGTACTGAAGAGTATGATCAGCCACCTATTATTAAGCATTAATATTCCACCAAACATAACTATATAGGTCCCTAACAAGTAATCAACAGAAAAATTATTAAGAGCAACAGTATACGTCAGATAATGTTGAAATGAAAACAACAGGAAGAACACTATAATACCATAATAGTTAAGTACTCGATTATTCTTCGTTAAAGGAAGAACTCCTATAATTAAAAAAAGTATTGTAAAAATTTCGCGTGCATATGTTATCTCTATTGCACTTGGATTAAAATGAAAAATTAAGATTGAATATAAGTATAAACCTGGAGCTATTAAACATAACACTATGCTACTATTCCTAATCTCAAAAGCCTCTAACTTTCCAATTTCCTTTAAAAAACTCCAATTCATATAAGTTCGAACGTATAATATTTCATTTTTAAATTTAGGTATTTTAAACTTAACAACCTCTATTTCTTTCTTTAACTCGTATAATATGTATAGATAAAATGCTCTTAAATCCAGTTATTTGTTTATCTTTTGTTTAAATATTTTCCAACAAATAAGTCTGCGACTCTTAATTGCGATCCGTTGTACGTCAAATTTAAATTCTTAAACAGAAAAGTTATTGATATGAATATTGGAATATGTAAGGATAAAATAGATTAACGAAAAGCCATAAAAAAAAGAAGAAGTTAAAAAACCTCTTCCCTTATGTTGTTACTCTCTTAAAGTTAAACTTTAAAGTGCCGAAAATATAAAACCAGTAGTTTTATGGTTTTAATGTTAGGTCAATGATCTTTTTCTATTGATTAAATGCAGTTTTATACTGTTCAATAAACATATAAAAAAAGAACCTTAATTATAAATTCAAAATTTAGCATCTTCCTTATCAGGGATATAACCAATATCGCTTAAGGGAAATCACTAGGTTTATATTTAGCAATTCTACTTATTTAACATGTCAGTTTTTGTGTATACATTGCAATTGTTATAATTCAAGTTCGGGAATTTATTATGACACCTATAAAAAGGTTCCTGTAAGGTGGAACCTTTTTTCTGCGAGCGTATTATCCATTCATCGGAACATATTAGAATTTCATCGTTTTAATATATCATGTAAACTTTTTTTCAATAAAATATTTAACCATAGCTCTACTTTTACCAACGTAGGGATGTTTTGTTAACATAGATTTATGCTTAATTTAGAAAGAAGTATTTCCAGAGAATACTTCTTTTTTTACATCTTTTCTGAAAAACAGAAAACTATAAACTTTATTTTGTGCTATAATAAAGAGTATACTTTTAATTTTTTCAACTTAGTATAATAAAATATCATATTTAATGGTGTTTCTAAGTTTGGTTAGTAAAAGAATCTATAATGCTTATAGATTCTTTTTATTTTACCACAAATAACTCTTTATCTATTAGTTATAACTTTATAACGTAGTTTTGATACCGATCACCTATTTTTTTTGAAAACAATTTTTAATTCTTTTTACTTTGAAGTACTTAATACAAGTAAGGTTTAATTTAAAAAGTATTCTGTTTTTTTAGAAGGGTTAACGGAATACTTTTTCCTTTTATTAATGTTTTTTTTCTTTTTCTCATTAATAAATCTACCATAAAACAACAAAAAAAAACCACAATTGCCATTTTTTTTGTTAAAAAAACATGATTTTTATCAGGGAATATTAATTCTGAATAAGGGATAACCATTAGTTGTAATTCAGGGTTATTACTTATTGTCTAACAGTATTAACTGATATATCTTTGGAATGTTATTTGCTAATAGTGATATCGAATAACACTCTAAACCCTTCTAAGTAAAACCTCAAAGTATTTCTTTGAGGTTTTGTTTTTTATTTACCCCCTTTTTCATTCACCGAACTATCCCCTACACTTCGTCTTAACACAACCACTACTTACCTAAAAAGTATACAGAAACGAATGCCTTAAAATAAATTTACTTTTGGTTTTATTGGTTTGTAGTCGACTGAATATTATTCTTCTCAAAAAAGTTCTTCAATTCAAAAGAACCGTTCATTTTACACCCCTAAATAATGAAAAAACAAAATCTAGTACTTGTTAAACAGTCCATGAAAAGTTCTAAATCCGAGATTTACAAATGGGTAAGCAAGAGCATGGCTGAAAATATAATCCATAACAATACTAATGATGAGATATCTTATGAATATGCTTCATGGTATGTTAGTCTCATTTACAAAGCAAAATATTTATTTTCAAAATTCATCAAGTAAATAATGTATTTATTAGAATTGGATATTCTATCATTTAATTGTTGAAAATCCATGCAATTTTCAACTTCACTTACCTCAACAATCCAACACTTTCACCGAAACAACGGAACACTTTAACTAAGAGTTTCTGAGAGTCGGGAACTTAATTGTAATTTTATTATAGATTTTTAAATATTGTTTATTCATTTTTAGAAGTTTGGTTAGTTTTTTAGCAGGAGTGTTTCGCAAACAGAGATACTTCTGTTTTTTTTGTTTCCCATATTCCTTTTTCAAAAATTTCATACTCGAAAACGCATAAGAGATAAACTCTTACGAATAATAGTTCATTTAAAAAACCTCCAAAACCAACTGTATCTTTGTTTCGTAACACAAATAGTTTTTTTAATTATTAGTTTTTTAACTAAATAGTTGTACAGATGGGAAGTTGTTGGGGGGAGAGAAGACACTTCCCATCTTCAGGTAAATATATAACTCAACAAATGCAATTGGAATTATTTGTAATGTGGATTTTTTTGATTTCGACCAAAATGTTACAACATCTATGAAACCATTAAACACTGATTTTCTCCTCATTTTTTTTCATTTAGCTCTCATAAAGAAACGAATATCAAATGAAAAGCAACGTTGGTATATTTTTCTTTAGTTCATAGTTGTAATTGCAATACATTCGTACCGAAATTAAGAATTAATCTAAATAACATTTTAACCAATAACCAAATTTTAAATCATTTTTTATGGAAAATCCCATACTCATATTTTTTATTATCAGCATGGTTCTTATATTTAGTTCAATAAGAGCTATAATTAATGCTTCCGAAACCAAGAAATGGATACAACTATTTCCAAAACTTTTAATTATTGCTTTTGTAGGATGGTTCTCTTTTATCTGGTTTGTTCCAATTCACGTTTGTTACAACAAAAATGTTGCTATTCATAAATTCAGATTTCAAGTTTTTGAAATTATAGAAGATACAGAAAGTTCAGGGTCTTCAATTAGTAACGTTTTTTTCGATTTTAGACCAACTCAATATGGAATGCTTAATTTAACAAGGCGTATTGGAGTTGGGGCAGATTATTTTAAGACCTATGAAAATCACGAAAAATATTTGCTATACCCCGAAAAATAATTGGATAGAAAACTCAAATTAATTGAGTAACTCTGCCACTATATGTCTTCTCCTTACCGACACTGGAATCCGCTCACTATTTTTCAAAATTAACTCCCCCTTTTTCTCATAAGACGAAACATACTCCCAATTTACCAAATGAGACTGGTGAACTCTAATAAACTTTTCTTTGGGTAACATTTCGTTATACTCTTTTAATGTTTTTGAACTTAAAATATGCTTTCTGTTTTTTGTATAAAAATGGGTATAACCTTGATCAGCTCTACAATGAACAATTTCCTCTAGATCTAAAACATATATTTGCTCTGTAGTTTTAATAACAATACGATTGAGTTCTTTGTTTTCTTTAAATACTTCCATTTGTTTTCGACTATCAAAGGAAGACTGCTCTTTCAATCGTTCAATCGTATTATTGAGTTCATCAGGGTCTATTGGTTTTAATAAATAATCGAAGGCATTATACTTAAAAGCTTTTATTGCATACTCATTGAACGCTGTAATAAAAATCAACTTAAAGCTGTGGCTAGTTAACTCATCAAGCATATCAAAACCTGTTTTGTCCTTAATTTGAATATCTAATAGAACCAAATCTGGCTTAAGCTCATTTATTTTTTCAATTGCTTCTTTTATATTAGACGCTTCCCCAACAATTTGTATATCATCTATGGAAGAAAGTAAAATCTTCAATCCATCTCTAATTTGCTTTTCATCATCAACAATAATCGTTCTCATTTAAAACCTCCCTTTTTTTACTCAGCACCAAAAATTGGTAGAGTTATTACTACTTTTGTCCCCTTTATTTTTTCTCTTTCAATTACATCTTCAATAGAAAAATGAAAAGATAATTTAGTTTTTTTTGACAGTAAATCTAAACGTTTTTTTATAATTGAAGTCGCATACGATTCCTTTTTCTTTTTCTCTTTTTTCATAGAAGCTGTGTAGCCTATTCCATTATCTTCTATAACACATTCTACTTTATCCTCTAAATCATGAATCTTCAAACTAATTTTAGGATTTTCAATCCCATCTACACCATGTTCAATTGCATTCTCTACAATGGGTTGGATAATCATAGCTGGTATTTTGGTAAAATCTTGCTCAATATTTTCATCAATGTCAACCTTATAATCCAAATTGTTGTTAAGCCTTAATTTTTGCATCTCCAAATAGTCTACTAATGACTGAATTTCTTTAGAAAACAAGGCTTTATTTAAGTTAGTATTCTCTAAGTTATATCGTAGAAGCTTTGCAAACTTTCCCAAATACTTTACGGCTTTGTCATTTTCTTCCTTTAATATATTGGCTTGAATATTAGATAAAGCATTGAATATAAAATGTGGATCCATCTGAGATCTTAACAATCTTTGTTGAAGTTGAATGTGATTCAGTTTATCAACATTATTTTTATTCCTGAGATACATTAAAAACATTACCAACACCAGCAATAATGCTATCAAAAAAATAGTTGCTATTAATTTATTCTTTTTAATTATCGTTTGCTGAGCTTGATTTTTTTCTTGAAGAGCTAAAATTTGTTGTTCTTTTTTTTCAGTTTCATGAATAACCTGAAGTTTATTTAATTCTTTAACTTTTATTTCATCCAATAATTGAGCTGAAACTAAACTTAGCTCATCTTGATAAGCAAAAGCCTCTTTGTATTTTTTTTGCATTTTGTTAAGTGTTACTAACTGTTCTAATGCATGTTTGAGCAATCTTTTTGTTTCTGCTTTTTGTTTTACTTCGGTCAAAAACTCTTCAGCTTTCTTATAATTCCCTTTTACTAAAAGTAAGCTGGCGTAGTTGTTTAATAGGCTTGTAGTAACTCTTCCTGGGGCATAGTTAAATGCTTTTTGATAATATTTTTCAGCTTTAAATAAGTCATTGTTTTCGTAATAAGTTAGTCCCATATTATTATAAGACATTATTACCCCAATTGTATCTTTATGTTTTAAGTTAAGCTCTTGTGTTTTTCTGTGATAATGTAGTGCTGAATCCTTTTGTTTTCTTGCCTTATACAATATTCCTAAATTATTATATACAGCACATATATTTTCATATCTATCCCCTTTTTCAAATATTCTGGCTTCCTTTTTCAACATTGAAAAAGATTTTTCATAATCTCCAATATAATACAGTAATCTTGCATAGGCATCATAAAAGTTAGGAAGGAATTCGTGTTCTTTTTCATTCAATACTTTCTCTAACCTCTGAAACTCTATGAGTGCTTCCTTATACTTGCCTTTTGAAACCAAATGATCGGCCCACATATAATCAAAATTGTAGCCGTAATTTTTGTTTTGGTATTTTTTTGAAAGTTGTTTTCCTTTATTAAAGTATTTTAAGATTGAATCTTCATTATATTTTCTTTCTTTAAAATACTCCAAAATTTTCACATGTAATTTTACAACATCTTCTTCATTTTTATCGAAATCCAATATTTTTGATATTCTTTTCAACTCATTTAAATATGGCTTTTTAATACCGCTAATCTTCCTTAAAGAATCGGCTTTTTTAAATATATCATGCTGAGAAAATAAACTGGTTATTGTTGTGAAAAGAAAAAACCAAATGAAGCAACTTTTTTTTAATTGTACCATACTTTTAATGTCGTCTGTTTACCTTTTGCTTTAACAACAAAATTTCAAGCTAACACAACTATCTATTAAATCACAAACACCTAGTAATCAGCAATTATCACGTTGTTAAATCCCCTTATCAAAAATACTATTTTTTAGCAATTAACAAACTGACATTAAAAGAATAACGCTCAAAAAAATGAGCATTATTCTAAATACTTAATAATTTAATGAGTTTCTTGGGTTTCTCCTTCCTTTAAACTCATTTTCATTTCATGATCATACTGACAACATCCTGGTAAGTTTTGATATGATTCAGTACTTCCTGATACTTTATCAGTATCATATCCTGAAGCTGCAATAGCCTCATGTACAGCATCAATATTTGTTTTTGATTCATCGAAAGTAACATGAATTTGCTTTTTGTTTTTGTCCCAACTAGCTTCTGCCACACCATCAACTCCGTTTGCCGCTTTTTCAATAGTGTTTTTACACATTCCACAATTACCTCTAACACCAAAAGACGCTTTTGACATGGCAATCTCATTTTGTTCCGTTTTAACGGCATCTTTCTTCCCTTCGTTTTTGCAACTTACAAACCCGATTAATGCTGCTAAAGCTATACTTACTGCTATTTTTCTCATAATTTAATAGTTTAATGATTTATTACTTGTTTTACCTCCCCGCATTTCAACATTTTATCTCCGAAATAAGGGTTTAATACTTGTTTTTCTTTACTTAACCAATAGGCTCCTTTGTCGCTATTTGCCATAGGACAGTATTGTTTATATGTTGTTTCTCTTATTCCAAAAACCTCTACCGCTAAAATCAAATGATCCGACAATATTTTAAATTGAGTCCTTTGCTCTTCTATAGTTTGAACCGTTTCTATTTTTTTTCCACTAGATTTTAAGATCTTAATTAGTTCCATCCATTTTTTATGAGCCTTATCATCATTTAACAAACTCATATTTACTTTGTTTAAATTTGAATTAAAGTCTCTGGCCCCATCATTTGCTTTTAGCTTATTTGACTCGACCAAAGCATCTTTAACCACGATATAAGAATTGTAACTTGTTTGTAATTGTTTTTTAAACTCCTCGGGTACAGAAATAACTTCCTGAATTATTTTACTATGGTTCATCATAGATTTCTTACCTTGTAGTTGAGCTGATGCGTCTATAGTAAAAGTTCCGTTTGTTACTACTTCATCACCTTCGGAAACTCCCTTAAGAATTACATAATTATCTCCTGTTTTATTTCCTAGTATCACTTCTCTCATCTCAAAAATTGGGTCTTCCTTTTTTACCTTAACATATACTATAGAACGTTTTCCTGTCCATAATACGGAAGAAGCTGGAATAACAATGCTCTCTTTTTTATCTTTACTTATGCTTTCAACTTTCCCTGTAACAAACATTCCTGGTTTGAACTTTTGATTCTTATTCAACAAGTTTACTCTTAGTTTTATAACTCTTGTAATAGGATCGACCACGGGGTCAATAAAAGACACCTTTGCCTTAACAGTTTCTCCATTATAGGCTTTAGATTTTACGTGTATTGTTTGACCAATTTTAAATAGTGAAATTTGATTTTCATAGACATCAAAATTTGCCCAAACTGAATTTAAATTTGCCATTTTAAACAACCCCTGCCCTTGTTTCACATAATCGCCAACCTCAACCATCTTCTCCAAAACGGTTCCTGAAACAGTTGCGTAAACAGGAAAGTTTTCTTTTACTTTTTTTGATTTCTCTATCTGATTAATTTGATTTTCCGACAGTTTCCATAATTTCAATTTACTTCTTACAGCTTTATATAAAGATGGTTGTGATTCTTTTAGTGAAGAAGCTGTTAAAAGCTCCTGTTGAGCCTTTACTAAATCGGGTGCATAAATTGTTGCTAACAATTGTCCTTTTGAAACTTGTTCTCCAGTAAAACTAACCTTTAAACTCTCAATTCTTCCTGAAAAATAACTCGCTTGTATTGTATTCAATTCTTCATTCTCAACTATTTTGCCTGAAAGTGATACGTCTGAATTTTGGTTTTCACCTCCTCCAACGACAAGTGTTTGAACGTTAGCGAGTGCAATAGCATTTTTAGTCATTTTAAATTGGTTAGGAGATAACCCTCCTTCTCCTGCCTCTGCTGGAATTAAATCCATTCCACAAATTGGGCAATCACCTGGTTCGGTTTGTCTTATTTGTGGATGCATTGAACAAGTCCAAAACTCTGTTTTAGCATCCTTAGTATTTGCATGCTCATGATTGTTCTCTTCGCTAAAGGAAGTTGATAAAAGGAATTTTCCTATTATCACACCTAAAAGAACCAATCCTATATATATTAAATATTTTTTCATGTGTTTACTTTTAATCGTTTTTCAATAGTCATATGTAACCTCGAATATTTAAAATAATCATTTCATAATTACGTTAAACATGTCGGTTTCATTCTTTCTACTTAATTAAATAATTAATAAGACTTCTTGCCTCATAATAACTCACTATAGATGTTATTATATTCATTTGGAACTTTAATTGTAGTTCCTGAATATCTAATACATCATTAAAATCAATAGTACCCGTTTCATAACTCTTTAATAAAATATGCTCTGCACTTCTTGCCTGATCCAAGTTTTTCACATTTGTTGTGTATGAAATAACCGCAGCTTTCTGCTCTGCAATGGCATTTTTCAAAGTAGCTTCCAAAACATTTTTTCTGTCTTTTCTTTTAAATGTTATTTCTTCTTGCTTTAATTTATTCTGTTTACTTATTGATTTATTCTTTTTATTAAAAATTGGAATAGATAATGAAACCATTGGCATTACAATATCCTTTCCATTATCTTCAAAACTCATATTAGGTCTTTCTCCTACATTTATATAATCTATCCCAAAACCTATAGATGGTTTTTCCTCCTTCTTGTTTAAAAGTTCTGATTGGGTTACTGAAGTATATAATTTATCGAACTTTAATAACTCTGGATGCACTTCTATTACCTCATTATTAACCTTATATGACTCGTTGGTTATTCTTATTGTATCAGGTACTACTATTGATTTATCAAAACTTCTATTCAATAACTTATTGAAAGAAGCCTGCTTTCCTAAAAATTGTTCTTGTAATATTTCTTTTTGTTGAATTATTTCATTTTGGCGTATTTGCAATTTAAGTACATCAACTGCCGAAGCTTTGTTCACCTCAAGAGAGGTTAACGCCAGCTTCTCATAGGTTTTTAACAACTTATTATTCTGTTCAAGTACCTTTTGTTTTGCATTAAGACCATATAGTTTGTAATACAGCTGGGTAACTGAATTAATCAATTTTCGTTTTGCTATTACAACATCTTGATAATCGGCCTCCGACAAACTTTCAATATAATTTTCTCTTGCTGAAATTGTTCCAAACCAGGGCAACATTTGCTTTGCGGAAATCTTAAACCTTTGAGCTCCTGTTCTAGTTTCGGGTTCACTAAGAAATATTCCAGCACCAATTTCAGTATTGGGCAAGGTATTTACCTCTTCTTTTCGTTCTAAGACACGCTTATATTTCTTTTCAAATTGCTGAATTTGAGGGTTGTTATCTAATGCCTCTTCAATTAAAGTATTTAGATCCTGCGCCTGAAATTTTACAGCAAATAGTAAACACAAACAAACTATTACTCTTTTAACATCTTCCATTCTCATAAACTTTTGATTTTGCTTTTCTTACTACTTTTAAACGCCAGCTCCTCTCTCCAACTATACAGTACAGGAACAATAAAATAAGATGTAATATCAATGATCATTCCTCCAAAACTTGGTATAGCCATGGGAATCATGATATCGCTTCCCCTTCCTGTTGATGTAAGCACTGGGAGTAAAGCTAAAATGGTGGTCGCTGTTGTCATTAAACAAGCTCTAATTCTTTTATTTCCTGCATATAACGCAGCTTCTCGAATAGCCTGAATACTTTTAGGTGTTTCTTTTTCAAATGACTGTTTCAAGTAAGTAGCCATTACAACACCATCATCCGTTGCTATTCCAAATAAAGCTATAAAACCAACCCAAACAGCCACACTCAAATTAATAGGATGCATTTGAAACAACTCTCTTAAATTTTTTCCAAAAATGCTGAAGTTTAAAAACCAATCTTGTCCATATAGCCACATCATTATAAATCCTCCTGCGAAAGCCACTGCGATACCTGTAAATACCATAAGTGAAGTACTAATAGACCTGAATTGAAAATATAGAATTAAGAAAATAATCAATAAAGCCAATGGAACCACAAACGATAATGTTTTTTCCGCTCTTAACTGGTTTTCATAAGTTCCTGTGAATTGATAAGATATACCTTTAGGCACCGACAATTCGCCCGAATCTATTTTTGATTGAATTGCTTTTTGAGCTGCATTAACAACATTTACTTCGGCAAAATTTGAAATTTTATCAAACAAAACATAACCAACTAAAAATGTGTCTTCACTTTTAATTACCTGTGGACCTTGCTCATAACGGATTTCAGCCACTTCACTAAGAGGAATTGCTCCTTTCTTTGACACAGGAATATATATATTCTGCAAATCTGCAGGACTAGAACGAAGCTCTCTTGGATAACGAACTCTAATTCCATATCGCTCTCTACCCTCGACCGTTTGCGTCAATTGCATTCCACCTACAGCTACTTTAAGTACTTCTTGAACAGCTTGTATAGAAATTCCATAACGAGCTATTTTTTCTCTGTCGATATCAATTAATAAATAAGGTTTTCCTACTATTCTATCTGCGAAAACAGCTTCTTTCTTAACCCCCTTTACCTCTTTTAAAATTGATTCGAGTTCGAGCCCAAAAGATTCTATTTGTTTTAAGTCTTGCCCTTTAACTTTAATTCCCATTGGTGCACGCATTCCTGTTTGCAACATTACCAAACGAGTTTCAATAGGCTGTAATTTTGGTGCTGAAGTTATTCCCGGAAGCTTGGTTGCTTTCACAATTTCGTTCCAAATATCATCAGGAGATTTTATACTCGGGCGCCAATTTCTATAAAATTCTCCGTCCTCATCTTCTATTAAATCTTTTTGTTCAACTTCTGCGAACATGACACCTTGGTCTCCCTTCTTTTTTGAATTGGGATTTACAACCGTCTTTCCATTTTTCAATAAATATTTCCCTTCATCATCGACTT
The DNA here is from genome assembly GCF_964513065.1 of Tenacibaculum xiamenense. NCBI lineage: Bacteria > Pseudomonadati > Bacteroidota > Flavobacteriia > Flavobacteriales > Flavobacteriaceae > Tenacibaculum > Tenacibaculum xiamenense. The sequence goes on along the minus strand of NZ_CAZEQU010000042.1, from coordinate 702,970 downwards.
TAAAACGTTGGCGTTTTCCTTGTGTGTTCAGGATATATTCAGGTTTATACAATATGACGTTCTCGTACATTGAAATAGGGGCTGGATCCAACGCAGATTCCGTTCTACCAGCTTTACCTACAACTGTTTTTATCTCTGGTATATTAGCAACTGCCATATCAAGCTGTTGCAATACTCTTTTGTTTTCCTCTACTCCAGAATGAGGCATTGAAGTTGGCATTAATAAAAACGATCCTTCGTTCAATGAGGGCATAAACTCTTTTCCTGTGTTTTTGAAAATTAAAAAACCGCAAACAAGAACTGTTAAAGGAATAGATAAGAATACCATTTTATTTTCCAAAGCCCACTTTAATATAACTTGATAATATCTTTGAAACAGACTGAATATTCCTAAAATTCCAAAGCAAATTCCTGCTACAAATACGAAGTTTAACATGATATTTCTTTCTACCCCGAGTGGCTGCCAATGTTGGGCTAACAAACCAACAATTACAATTACGGATAATAGCATGTTTATTTTCTCTCCAATTCTCGTAGGTATCTTTTTCAGCAACATTAAAATTCCAACTACTCCAAATCCAATGAGTAAAATCGAAAACCAATGTCCGTAAAAAAGCCCAACACCCCCAACTACTACTAGGACTCCATTAAACAAATACTTAATTCTATTACTTGTTTCTTTATTTTTAAATATCGAGGCAGCAAATGGAGGTATTAAAAACAATGCTACTACAATAGCAGCTATTAAAGCAAAAGTTTTTGTAAACGCCAACGGTTTAAACAGTTTCCCCTCAGCTCCTATCATGGTAAAAACTGGGATAAAACTTATAACTGTAGTCATTACCGCAGTTATTATTGCCCCAGAAACCTCTATAGTTGCATTGTATACTACATCATTTATGGGATATTTATTAGCGTTTTGTTCTAAGTGTCGAATAATATTTTCAGATAAAATAACTCCAACATCTACCATTGTACCTATAGCAATAGCAATTCCTGATAGGGCTACTATATTTGCTTCTATATTAAAAGCTTTCATTGCAATAAATACCATTAGTACAGCAACAGGTAACAATCCTGAGATTAAAACAGATGCTCTAAGATTAAACACCATTACAATTATGACCAAAATGGTTATTAATACTTCTAAAGTTAATGCCTCTTTTAAAGTAGATAATGTTTCTTCAATCAATTCTGTACGATCATAAAACGGAACAATAGTTAGCTGAGAGGTTTTTCCATCTTTAAGTTTTTTCGATGGTAATCCAGCAGCTACCTCGTTAATTTTTTCTTTAACTTTTGAAATTACTTCTAACGGATTTGCTCCATACCTAGCTACTACAACTCCGCCCACCACTTCAGCACCTTCTTTATCTAAGATACCTCGTCGCGTTTTTGCACCCAATGCTACTTTAGCTATGTCTTTAATCCGAATTGATGTGAATTCTTCAGATGTAATAACGGCATTTTCTATATCAGAAATAGACTTTATATAACCAAGTCCTCTAACTAAATATTCGGCATTATTAATTTCAGTTGTTTGCGCACCTATATCTTCATTACTTTCTTTTACCGCTTTAACAACTTGATTCAAACCTATATTATATTGACGCATCAACTCTGGGTTTACATCAATTTGGTATTCTTGAACATACCCTCCAATAGAAGCCACTTCGGAGACCCCACTAGTAGAAGACAACGCATATTTAACGTAATAATCTTGAATACTTCTCAATTCATGTAAGTCCCAACCTCCAGTCACATTTCCATCTTCATCTCTACCTTCGAGGGTATACCAAAATATTTGCCCTAATCCGGTAGCATCTGGTCCCAATGTTGGATTCACATTTTCGGGTAATAACCCTGAGGGTAAAGAGTTTAACTTTTCTAAAATTCTAGATCGGCTCCAATAAAATTCAATATTTTCTTCAAAAATGATATAGATGCTTGAAAAACCAAACATTGATGAACTACGAACCGTTTTTACTCCAGGAATACCTAACAAGGTAGTTGTTAACGGGTATGTAATTTGATCTTCGACATCTTGAGGAGAACGCCCTTCCCATTTTGTAAAAACAATTTGTTGGTTTTCTCCGATGTCAGGGATGGCATCTACTGCCACGGGATTTGCAGGCAAGAACCCTGTATCCCATTGAAATGGTGCATGAATAAGTCCCCAGCCTAAAAACAAGACCAGCAACAATACTGCAACCAATTTATTTTCTATTAAAAATTTAATGCTTTTGTTTAGCATGATTTTTTATGATTTAAACAATAAACAATAAGTGTAAATAACACTCCTATTAGTTTTATAATAAGCTATAAAACTCCTGTTGTTTGTTGTTTATATCATATGAGGAAAACCTCATCAAGCAATTGAATGTCTTTTACGACATTAGGTGGAGAGTAATTTTTAAAAGGAATTACTTTATTATGTAAAACCTCAAATAGATTTATGTAAGCATATACATAAGACGTAACAAAAAGTTGCTGTTCAAAAGTTAAATTATCAAAAGACTGTTTCAATTCACTTTGTCCTTCAACAAATACTTGTTTATCCGTACAACATCCTTTTTTACTTACAGAACAGTTATCAGCAGTTTTAAGTTCAACTGCTTTTTCCATTCCACAAGATTTTGCTTTTGAAAATAGCGCCATATCTACTAAAGTATCACCACAAAAGTGTAGATCATATGTAAACGACATAGTAGAGAAAAGAACTACTAATGCCATTAAAGAAGATACTATTTTAAGTAAAAAACGCTTCATTTCTAATAGCAAAGATAGGAAAAATACTCTTACCTTCTTTTAAATCTAAGTTAATTTCTATTAGCAACTCATCATTATAGAACTCAAAACCAAACCTTTAATCTCACACCTATTTTTAAGTTTAAAAAAAGGTTATTTTTTTGTTAGGGTAGATTACTTCTAGGTTGTTATACATGTCCAGAAACAATTTAGGGGATTAAAGATTGATTTTGGTTAGTTAATAATTAAAAGCTTCACCTTGGTGGAGCTTTTTTATTTAGTATTCTACAGGCACTACTATTTCTTGATAAATACCTACCCCATTCACTCCTTCTCCCTTCCAAAGTTTAAACACGAATGCTTCCATTTGAAAAACTTCGATAGGAAACTTAATAACACGATTAGATATTGAAGTAACACAAATAGCTCGATCATACATAAGTGCATTAATTGCCAAAATCCTTGCTGTATCTTGATATTGATAATAAACGCTTCTAAATTCAGAACAATCATCTGGCAATGAATACGCAATATGGATGGTATCAATTGTTCCAAATTTAAAGTGATCAGGAACATATATTGTATCTATTTCTAGAACTACATCTTTATACGGTATGTTATTGTTTTCAATACATGAAACCAAAATTCCAATACTGAATAACAACATCATTTTCTTTAAATTATTAAGCATACATCAAATTACCTTATAATAAATTCTAAAAAAGGCTTACTTTAAAAAGTAAGCCTCAACTTAATCAATTAAACAAAAATTAACCATTCTACAACTGTTTGTTTAATTTGTTAACAATGAGGTTCTTTTCTTTTAGAAACCTCATTAAGAGAAATAAAAAAACCAATAATATGAGAGACATTTATTTTTTCACATTAATGTAAACTACCTTTTTAGCCGCCCTTTTGTTACTATCTGTTGCAGTTAAAAGGATACCGTATCTCTTTTCTTTAGCATCTTTTTTTATCTTGAACTTCACTTTTAGAGTATGTGATTTTTTATTGGTAAACTTGGTCACTGAATGACTAATTGCTAGCTCTTTGTTTACCGCGGTAATAGATTTTATTTCAACGTCATCTGTAACCTTTACCTCTAAATCAAAACTTGCTTCGGGTTTCACATTAATTGTGTTAGCAGGTTTTATAACACTAATTTTTGGCGGATTATCTTGAATTTTATCGTCATCGTTACAAGAGGTGAAGAATGTTACGCTTAAAATTAATGCGCATACTAGAACTAATCTTTTTTTAATTGTCATGTTTAATAATTTTAAATAGTTAATGAATTAAGAAGTAATTACTTTATTACTTCCCCTTTACACTTAACTAACAACACGAAAAACATGTTCCCTTACTATGGAAATGTTAAAAAAATCAAAAAACAGTTTTTAACTAAAACAACTTGATTGAATAAGAAATTGAAGGAATAAAAGGAAGTGCGAATCCTTCAGAAAATTGTGAATTTGTAAAATCTACCTGAGCATCGGTATATAAAAATAGAGGTGCTTTTTTTGCATAAATATTATAAAGGTTCAACTTTATATTATGTTCAGTTCTCTTTCCTTTTCTATTGTATTGAAAGGAAAGGTCTATTCTATGTTGGGGATCGTTGAATTCTCTATTTACCATTGTTTGATCTAAAAGTAAACCTTCAATTAAATTAAATTCAGGAATATTTTGAACTCTAATAATAGGATGTGCTGAACCAAAATATCCATTATAACCAATACTGAATTTGGGAGATAGTTTTATATTTCCTAATAATTTAAACTCATGTTTTCTGTTATAATGAAATTGAAATGGCTTTGACTCATTGATATTATTAAAAGTTAATTCTGAATTATTATATGTATATGAGCATTGCATACTCCATTTTTTCTTGTTTATATATAGAGAGTTTTCAAATCCATATGAAATACCTTTACCTTGAATTATCTGAGTAAAGTCTCGCAATATATCTTGAGAAAAATAAAATGGGTCTTTAAATATTTTGTTTCTTGTATGCTTGTAAAAAATGTCATTTTTAAAATAAATCCCTTTTTTAATTTTAAAATTCACATCAACATTCGCATGCCAGGTATTTTCAGGTTTTAAGTGTTTGTTTGATGGAATCCATAAATTATCTGGGAGTGTTAAATTGGTAGAAGAAATTACATGTAAATACTGTCTGTTATTATTTATTGCAAATGACGTAGCTATTTTAGGGCTTATTTGATATCCTAGGTAAAGTCTTGGCTGAAAATGAAAATAGCTTTTTTCTCCGCTTTTAAAAATGGTACTTCGCGCTCCTATTTGAATAAGCCAATTTTTCATTTGAGTAGTATTTTCAGCATATAATGCTCCTTTAAAAGAACTAAAATCAAATTTGGTTCCTTCATTTAGTAATTCGTCTTCAGATTTCTCTTCATATTTTTCTTGAAGTTCCGAAATACGAATATCATTTGTTCGCCAAATGGCAGAGCCTCCTAATTTTACTTTAAACAATTTCGATGAGGAAATATTTAGCTCTGAACTAAAACGTATATCATTGTTATCAGAATCTTTTCCTCTAAACAAAAAATCGTTTAGTACATTGTCAACACTTCTCTTTGCTAGTCCTATATTTTTAGAATAATAATTATTGAGTGATAAATTCGATTTTAAAAACAGATCTGACGACCATAAATGTTGAAATTGTAAACTATACACCTTGTTTCTCCAATAATATTTAGGTGTTGAATTTGAAGTTCCATCCGGAATTGTTTCCTGAGTGGTATAAGACGCAGAGATGTTATCTTCACTCAAAAAAGCCATAAAAGAAAGTTCGCTTTTTTTCCCTAATTGAAATTTTAATTTTGAAGTTAAATCGAAATATGATTTAGACATCGTAGGATCGGATCGCGGAAATAATGTATTTTTTAATATATCATTATAATAGGTGTCGAACGTAGAAAAGCGTCCAGAAACGAAAATGGAAGATTTATCTTTTTCCAAAGGAGATTCAAGAGTAAAAAGAGCGTTTTCTGTATTCATTTCTCCTGAAAAGCTACTCTTTTGTAAACTGGCACTTTTTGTTTTCACATCAAAAACTGCCGAAGAGCGATCACCGTACTCTGCGGGAATTCCACTTTTATATATTCGAAATGAGGCTACATTTTTCGGAAAAAAGATGGAAGATAACCCTAAAGAATGGTATGGGTTATATATAGGAACGCCATCCAATAGGAACAAATTCTGATCATCATCACTTCCTCTAACAAAATAACCTCCTATTCCTCCAGCCCCTGATTGTATTCCGGCAATAGATCTAGTAACATGGAATAAATCACTTCCTCCTCCAATATTTGGAGTATTAAATGCAAGTTGAACAAGATCGTTATGTTTTAAATTATGTTTATCGTTTTTTAGAGTGAAATTCTTATCTAGATTCTTTACAACTATTTCATTTAATTTAACTGAAGTATCAATATAAATTGTTTTCTGGTTATTAACTGAAAAATCTATCTCTATTCTCTTACTTAATACTCCAAGGTACTGAACTAAAAAACGATACTTCCCTTTGGGAAGTTTAATATTAAAATACCCTTCTCTATCTGTTGTAAAAACTTCTTTGGTTTTCTCACAATACATGGATACATATGATAAAGGATGACTATCCTCAATATTTTTTACATATCCATAAACAGTTATTAATTTTGGTAGCGTTAAAACAATGGCTCCTTTATCGTCGTATTGAGTAATGTTTTTGTTTTTTAGTATCGAAGATAAAATTTTACTAAAAGAACTATTTTCAAACTTTCCTGTAAATGATTCTCCTTTAAATATTGAAGGATTAAATATTATTTTGCGTTCTGTTGTTTTTGCTAAATGATATAGGATTTCACTTATGGGTCTGTTCTTAAATTCAAAAGAATATAAAACTTTATTGAATTCCTGTGCATTTAAAAAGTATCCATTAAAAAAAAGAAAAAAAGCTATAAGTATATTTTTCTTTTTAGCTATTGACATTCACCTCCTATAATTTTATACCCTTTTTGATTTACCTGCACATCCCCTTTATATAAATGGGCAATATTGCCTAAAATATTTTCAAGTTTCATATTTGATAAATCACCTGTAAAAGCACACTTATTAATTCTCTCAGAAATTTCGATTTTAGTATTAAACAAAACTTCTATTTTAAAAATTACTTCTGTTAACTCTGTATTTTTAAACGAAAGATCACTTACAAACCACTGATATGATTTTGTTTCAACACCAGTTAGCCTCTCAATACTATTCTTCTTATCTATTTTCACGAACTCTTTCGGCTTCAATATTTCTTTCTTTAAGGATTCTATATGGGTAACAGCAACTTTACCTTCTGCAAGTTGTACCATAGGTACCCCAACATTATCATCAACTACCAAAAACTGCGTTCCCAAAACCTCTGTTTTGTATGTTGGAGAATTCACAACAAAAGCCTCGTTATTTATATGCCTTACCTTAAAAAAAGCTGTTCCTAACAAGGAAGTCTTTCTGTCTTTTAAAAAATCACTTTCATACTTTAAACTTGTTCCTTTTTTAAGAATAACTACCGAGCTATCTGGTAGAACTACGGATTGATTATCATAATCGGCTACTATAGTAATCAACTCAGATTTATTTACCCAATACCAAGCAAATACAGTGCTAATAAGTAAAAGTAATGATGCCGCGACTTTGAACACCATTTTTGATCCGAAGAAACTCGTTTTCTTTTCTTTTGAGGTCTTAATTTTTTCTTGAACCTTTTTAAAATCTTTATTTATATCGACCTCTATATGGTTACCATAAGAATCACTTATTTCAAGTGCTTTTTGAATATCTTTAGCCAATTGTTTGTTATCATCAGAGACTTGTAACCATGCTTCTAATTGCTGCTTTTCTTCTTCAGTAAGCTCATTGAACAATTGCTTCTGTAACAATTCTATGTAAAAATCATTATCCATATTCTATATATTAACAACTAAAAACATGCCTACCCTTAAAAGTTCTGCAAAAATTAATAATCCTAAATTTTTATGTTTTAAAATAGCCTGTTTTACTATTTGCAAAGCCCTACGCATTTGTGTTTCAATCGTTTTTTTTGATATTCTTAACTTCTGCGAAATTTGATCATGAGAGAAATCTTCCATCCTGCATAACATAAATACCTGCCTGCATTTTTCAGGCATGCTATCTATTGCTTGGTAAACTATTTTTTCTAATTCGTTTACCTCATAAAAAGTTTCAGGTGAATCATCAGTGCTACCCACATAATTAAGAGCTTCTTCTCCAACATTCTTACGTCTACTTTTTGCTTTAATTCTATTTAAGCTACGGTTAATAACCGCTCTTTTTAAATAGGGTAACGCTTCCATTTTTTCAGGTAATTTTATTCGATTATTCCAAAAAGCTACGAATACTTCTTGCGCTGTATCTTTAGCTTCATCTTCATCTTTTAACAACTGATATGAGCGTTTAACCAATTCCTGATAATACTTATTAAACAGTTGTCTAAAAGCTAATTCATTACCTTTTTTAATTTGAAGAGTTAACTGTGTATCATTTATATGTTCTCTATTCATCTATAATATAAACAGTTACTTCATGATTTCAGTTTGTAAGTATACCATTATTTTAGAAATTAAAAAATTCTTAAAACAATAATTACAATTAATTTAACCTAGTATTCTTTATACAATTTGCTTATTTAAGAAAGACATATTTCAAGTAAAATGGCTGCGAACTAAACAAAAAACTTTCAAATTCGGTCTTTAAAAACCTACTCTTTATAGTATTTTAGCTCTTTTATTCTAAGCCTTAGTATGACTAAAAAACTACGTCCATTAATGTTTGTTGGTACTGGTTCAGATGTTGGTAAAAGCATAATAGTAACTGGTATTTGCCGTATTTTAAAACAAAAAGGGTTTGCTCCTGCTCCCTTCAAAGCTCAAAACATGTCTTTAAATAGTTATGTAACTAAAGATGGTCTTGAGATTGGACGAGCTCAAGCCGTTCAGGCCGAAGCCGCAGAAATTGATTGTACAACTGACATGAATCCTGTTTTGTTAAAACCCTCAGGTAAAAATAAATCTCAAGTTATTCTTCATGGAAAACCAATAGGAGATCAAACAGCTCGATCTTATTTTTTAGGTAACAATAAGCAGCATTTGTTTAGTGAGGTTAAAAAGGCTTTTGATCATTTAAACACACAATATTCACCCGTTGTTTTAGAAGGAGCTGGAAGCATTAGTGAGTTAAATTTAAAACATCGTGATATTGTTAATTTACGCATGGCACAATATGCTAATGCCTCGGTATACTTAATAGCAGATATTGATCGTGGAGGTGTTTTTGCCAGTGTGTATGGAAGTATTGCCTTACTTGATGAGAATGAAAAAAAACTAATAAAAGGAATTATTATCAATAAATTTAGAGGTGATATTTCTTTGTTTGAAGAAGGCAAAAAGCTTATAGAAGAACTCACTAAAGTTCCTGTTTTAGGTGTTATTCCTTATGCTAAGGATATATATATTGAAGAAGAAGACTCTTTAGGATTGGAAGAGAAAAACAAAAAAATATCGCAAGGAAAAATTAATATTGCGGTTGTTTTACTTCCTTTTATTTCGAATTTTACCGACTTCAATAGACTTGAAAAAGACAAACGTGTGCATCTCTTTTACACACGCTCAAAAGAAGATTTAAAAAAGGCGGACATTATAATTATTCCTGGTAGTAAAAACACGATTGCCGATATGCAATTTTTAAGAAGTTCAGCACTTGCTCAGGAAATTTTATTGGCCCACGAACAAAATAAAAAAGTGGTTGGTATTTGTGGTGGTTTTCAAATGTTAGGGCATTCTATCTCTGATCCGCACAATGTGGAAAATGATATTCAAACCATTCCTGGATTGGGTATAATTCCAGCCAACACCGTATTAGCCTCTGAAAAAACAACAAAACAGTGTCAATTTACCTTTAAAGGCAACGACAAGTTATGTTCAGGATATGAAATACATATGGGAGTTACTGATTTTGAAGAACAACTTCCTTTAAATTTTATTGATAACAAACCAGAAGGCTATATTAATAATAATTGTTGGGGAACCTATATTCATGGAATCTTTGATAATAGTACTATTGTTGACGATCTTTTGAATGAATTCAATATTGACTACCCTAGTGAGGAATTTGATTACCAAGCATACAAAGAGGAAAACTATAATAAATTAGCTCACCATCTTGAGGAAAACCTCAATATGCAGTATATCATTGAAAACTTGACATATTAAAGATAAAGCTATGATAGACTACGGACATGGTGATGACGTTTACAAATATGACGGAATTAACTTTAAAGCAAACTTCAGTTCAAATGTTTGGTATAAAGGTGCTCCTGAGAAATTACTAACTCACCTTGAAAAGCAATTAAACTCTATAGAAAATTATCCCGCTCCGAGTGCTGAAAATTTGGTTCATTTAATAGAAAAGCACCATTCCATAGCCAACAACTCTGCAATTGTGACTAATGGTGCAACCGAAGCTTTTTACTTGGTAGCAAACACTTTTCATTCATCAAGTGTTACTATTTGCGCACCTTCTTTTTCAGAATATGAACAAGCATCTATTGCTAACAAGCTGAACATAAAATTTATAAACCGTAGCAATGTTTTAAATCATCAATTCGATACTCAACTAGCCTTTATTTGTAATCCTAATAACCCTGATGGTATCGAAAATTCAGTGGAAGAACTTGACTCACTAATTTCAAAATTCCCTGATACAATTTTTATCATTGATGAGGCATATACGGAATTTACCAGCAGTAATATATCTTGTGTATCATTACTAGATAAAAGAAAGAATGTTATTCTCATTAAATCGCTGACCAAATTATTTTGTATCCCAGGATTGCGTTTGGGATACATATTAGCAAATCCATCATTGGTTTCTCAACTTTTAAAACATAAAATGCCCTGGAATATTAACTCAATGGCTCTTTCGGCTGGCGAGTTTCTATTTAAACATTATGAGGAATTAACACCTAGTTTCAACACCTGTTTCAAAATTACAGAAATGCTTAAAAAAGCTATTAGTAAACTAAACGGGTTTAAAGTACTTCCGACAAATACCAGTTACTTTTTAATTGAATTGAGCGAACCCAAAGCTTCTGAATTGAAATCTTATTTAATCCAAAACCACCAATTATTAATAAGAAATGCTTCAAACTTTAGGACATTGAGTGAGCATTTTATTAGAGTTTCCAGTCAAACTCCTGAAAAAAATGAGCTACTAATCAATGCTTTAAAACAATGGAAATTTTAATTTGTATACTTCCACTACCCATCGCCTATATTTTAGATTTAATATTGGGAGATCCGAGATGGTTACCACATCCGATTCGTCTTTATGGAAATTTGATTTATACTGGGGAAAAAATATTAAATAAAGCTAGTTTTCGTTTTGCTAAAGGAGCCTTACTCACAATAATTTTATGTTTAGGTACATTCTTATTTTTTTATGGCATAAACACATTTTTTACGTCATATCCTATACTTTATATTACATTCAATAGTATTTTTTTGTTTTATGCCTTGGCTAATAAAAGCTTAATACAGGAAGGCAAAGCCGTTTTTGATGAGCTGGATAAAGGAATTATTCAAGGTAGAAAAAGGCTTTCATGGATTGTTGGAAGAGATACAAGTCAATTAAACGAACAGCAAATTAAAACTGCTGTTTTTGAAACACTTTCAGAAAATTTAAGCGATGGGGTAATCGCACCGCTATTTTATTATGCTATACTAGGAGTTCCTGGTGCAATGCTTTATAAAATGATTAATACTCTTGACTCAATGATCGGTTATAAAAACGATCGTTATCTAAACTTTGGAAAGTTTGCCGCCAAATTAGATGATGTTTTCAACTACATTCCTTCCAGACTCACAGCTATACTCATGATAATAGTTACAGGTAAAATTCATAGAATTAAGGAAGTATTTTCAGAAGGAAAAAAACACTCTAGTCCAAATGCTGGATACCCTGAAGCTGCTTTGGCAATTATATTGGATTGTCGATTTGGAGGACCTAATTATTATCATGGACAGTTAGTGGACAAACCTTATATTGGGTTTAAGGATAGAATTTTGGGCAACTCAGAATTTAAAACCGTTGCCAAAATAAATCATACAACTACGTTTGTTTGTGTTGCTGGAATTATTGTCTTAAAACTGTTCTTATGAAAAGATATATAATCACAGGTGCTCCAGGTACCGGAAAAACAACACTTATTAATGCTCTGAATAAGAAAGGGTATACCACTTTCGAAGAGGTTTCTAGAAGAATTATAGTTTCCGAGCAACAAAATAATGGAACAAAAACACCTTGGCAAGATGTTGAAGCTTTTACGGATGCTGTTTATCTGCAAACTATAAAAGAATTAAATGCACGTATTCAAACACCTGCTTTTGTTGATAGAGGTTTAGCGGATAATATTGCTTATTTGAAACTGAGAGAATTACCTATATCTGAGAAATTTCTCAATTTTGATTATAAAAATGCTTATCAAACTACTGTATTTCTCTTACCCCTTTGGAAAGACATTTATGTTCAGGATGAACAGCGTTTGCAATCTTTTGAAGAAGCAGAAAAATTACAACTATTACTCATTCAATCCTATGAAAATCTTGGATTTTCTCTCAAACGACTCCCCAAACAAACTGTCGAGGAGAGAATTATGTTTATAGAAAATAACACCTAAAATTACTTGAAACATCAGTTAAAAATAATTTCACCAGGATAATGATATCACTAGCATGCAATTGATTTTTATGATATTTCGCTTCTAATTTCTATCTTTGGTAAAAACTATAGCTATGATAATTGTATTTATTCTCTTCTTAATTGCTTATTTTATATTTAGAAACTTTAGCAATCCAAAATCAAATAAAGCGAAATCGGATTATTTTAAAAGAAAGTTTAAGAGAGATTAACCTACTTTTCTGATAATAAATTCAATCCATTCATCTGATTCACTCCCATATATAAAACTATTAAAGCAATAATTCCAATTATAAAATTCCCTGTTAAAGTAATTTCAAATGGATTAAAAACCATAAGTATCAGACTACCTAAAACCCATGCATAATCTTGAATAATAATCCATAAAACAGCTAATCTTCTTTGTTTTTTTATTTCGTACCAAATTGTTATAGAAAAATAGACCAATATTAATCCAATAACCAAAAAAATGGTATTATTTGTTGTACCGAATAAATTGGCTATTTGGTTATTTAATAAAATCATTATTATACCCGATGTACCTGAAAATAAAGCGTTGACTTTTAAAGCCTTTTGTAATTTGTTCATTTTAAAAAAATCTTGTTTTCTCAAATTTCAATAAATAAAACAAGTTCTCTCTTGACAAATGATAATTAATTCATTTTTCTCAATCTGCTTAATGACTCAGGTGTAATTCCAAGCATGGAAGCTATATATTGTAGAGGAATATTATTAAAAAGCTCAGGCTCTTCATTAAGTAAACTATCAAATCTTTGTTTCGCAGTAGTGTGTAACTGTGAAAACATTTTCTTTTCCAATAAAGCGAAAGAATTTGCTAACAACGTATTATCAAACTCTAACCATTTAGGTTCTGTTTTATTAAGGTTAAAATGATTTTCTCTATTGATAACGAGAAGTTCACAATCAGTTATTGCTTGAATATTCCAATTATTCGGAGTCTCAAAAATAAAACTTGAAAGAGAAGTAATAAACCTACCTTCTTTACCAATCCATAATGTTATTTCTTTTCCATCAACTATATCATACATTCTTAGATAACCTGACTCAACAAAAGCCATTTGTCTACATATTCTACCTGACTTAAGTAAAAACTCTCCCTTTTTTAATTCTAATGGTTCAAAAGCTGATAAAATATTATTCATCGATTTTTGCTCAATAGATAGTTGACTTAAAATGCAACTTCTTAATTTTTCCATTTTTACTTATTGATTGTAGTTTATTTTAATTTAATTAGGCATGTCACGAACTATAACCTCTTCATTTTCATTTTGTATCCCTTCCTTTAACAATGTTTTTTTTGACGCTGTATAGTCGTATATTAAATATAATATCATTTCTATTCATTAATATTATTTTTTGAAAGATTTAGCTGCCATGAAATACCATACTTATCTTCACACCAACCAAATTTTTTTCCAAATCCATAATCCCCACCATCCTGGTAGTTATCCAGCGGAACCATCACCTGTCCTCCATTTGACGAAAGTAAATCAAATAACTCTTGTATTACTTCATCAGAATGACTTTCAATAAAAATAGAAACCCCTGGTGTAACTGACCAGGCATGGTTATAGTTGTTTTCGGAAATCATATATTTTACACCATTTAAGGTGAAAACTCCAATCTTGATAAGTTCAGGTGTTCCTCCTGGTTCTCCATCTGTATACTTTGTTATACGTTCAATTCTTGAATTCGGAAAAATAGAAGTATAAAAGTGTATCGCTTCCTCAGCCTTTCCACATTGATTTCCTACAAAGGTTAAAAAGGTTGTTGTATTCATCTTTTTATTTTTTTATCCATTTAATTTTGACTGCAGAGATTTTATCCAATTCTAATCTATCGGCGGCTAATTTTCTAAATCCATTTTTTAAATAAAAGCTTAAAGGTGAATTATAAAACTCTCCATTCTTTTTTTTGTCTTTGTTATGGTCAATTACCCAACCATTTAATTCAACTTCTCTCTGTTTTGCTAGTTCAATTATTTTCGTTCCAAGGCCTTTTCCTTGAAGTTTTGAATCTAATATAATTGCAAACCACCTTTCATTACCTCTTTTAAAGTCAAAGTACCACCCCATAATCTTATTATCCGAATCAATAACAAGTATATGAGTTTGCTCAGTTAACCCTTCAAGGTAAGCTTCAAATTCTTTAATTGAATCATAAGATAGCTTTTTAGGATATTCATTATTCCATAAATTAAAAACTTCATTTTTTTCAGATTCTAATAATATTGAACGCTGGATTAATTTCATTTAAAAGATGGTAATAATAATTTATAATATACTTCGGTGCGATATATTGTTACAATCCAATTTATTGTTAAGTACTGTGTTAAATTTAGGAATTTCCAATCTACTTTTTTTTAATTTCAGGATTGTTTTTTTAATTCGAGTGTATACAACCAATATTTAACTCCAAGCCTTGGCTCAATTTCTTTTACTATTTTAAATCCAATTTTTTCATAAATCCGTCGTGCACTTCCCATTATTTCCGAAGTATGCAGTGCCATCGTTTGTTCATTATTTTCTAACGCCACTTTAATACATAATTCAGTTAGTTTTTTTCCAATACCATTCCCTCTGTAATTTGGGTCAACGGAAACAAATCTTAGATGGCACCATTCTTCGTTATATATTTCAGTTGGATTTCCTTTTGGCACTAAAAACGCCATGCCTATTATTTCCTGATTGTTGCTTTCACATATTATACAATCAGAATTTTCAAGAAGATTGGAATAGACCCCTATATTGTTTATTGTTTTGTATAAACTATTCCAGTTATCACTCGTTAACTCATGTTTAAACTGTTCCCAAGATTTTAGTCCTAATTGTTTCAGCGATTCTAAATCATTAATATTTGCTTTTCTAAAATTCATTTTCTTTTAGCTTATACAGCGTACTTGTGCAGCGTTTGTTATGGAGCTTCATCAAATTTAGCTAAAATTTAATGGTTTTAGTTTTTAGCGAAAATCTTCGTAAACAAATCTTACTTATAAATCTTGTTAACACTAGTTAATACTTTAGATATGCTATTTCTGGTTTAATGGATTTATAATAAATAGTTACTTTTTCATTAACCTCAAACTCTAAACGATGATCGACATACTGGGTTCTATTAAAGTTTTTCTCCAAAATATTGTAAGAAAATGTAATCATTTTGAAACCCTTACTTTTGGAAATAACCTTAATCACTTTTGCCGATGACTTCTTAAATTTTATTGAATCAATAATTGGTTTCTTTAAAAGTAAAACAGCTACTTCAGGGTTCGATTTGTTCAATCTACCTTCGTATTTTTCGCCTATTATTAAAAAACTACTAGTATATTTTTTTGAAGATTTAAACGTTTGTTTGTTATAAGAATAACTAAATACACTTCGATTAAACTTATAGTCGTAGCCAATAATTTCACAGTCTATTATTTCAAAGTTGTTCCCCGCTCTAATTTCAGATTTGTATCCATTCAATGTGTTAACGTGGTAAAACACAAAGAACAGAATAATAGAATAACAAATTATTTTCCAATAAACTTTCTTCTTCTGTTTTGAATTAAGTTTATCTGGTTGAATTTTAAAGTATTTCAATATTGATGAATTATGGTAACAACTTTTCTTATATCCTCCGTTTTAATAATGGATACTAGATGTTGTGCTTAGTCTATTTCCACGAAGCCATTCAATAGTTTTTCACTTTCAGGTTTATAACTATTTAATAAATTTTGTGAAGTATATGTTATAAATTGAACTGTTCCTCCTGCATTTGAAAAGTAATATCCATAATAGGAAAATTTGATTCCTTGCGTAGTCCCATTTAATTGAAGAAGAAGAAGTTTTAAACCATTAACGTTTCTATATTCTTCTTTTACAATTTTTAAATCGGGAGCGACTGTTCTACCTGTTTCTAAAGCAATTGATTTTAATGTTTCAAGAGGTATTTCAACTTTTTCGGTTATCATCATTCCATATAAATCCCCCTCCTTTAATTGAAACTCATATTCTGCCTCTGGATTAGTAACTGCCTTCTTAAAAGACCATGTCTTTGGGTTTAGATAAACTCCAATATTTACTTTGCTACTTTTTAACAAAAACGTTGATTCTTCATGTCTCTTGAATACTTTCGGATTGGTTGGAATTTCTTTTTCTACTAATTTGTCTTCATTTTTATATTTCCATGTACCATCATCATATAAAAGTACTTCTTCTCCTTTTTCGGTAACTCCTTTTTGTTGTCCTTGAGTAAGATTAATTGCCAATAAGCAAAACAATAGTGAAAATATCTGTTTCATATTTATTTTTTTAGTAAAGCACAAAGCTTTGTGTATGAATAATTCCTTTTTTCTCACAAAAGTAAAAAAAATCTTGTATTAACTTTTAGAGAACACTTTAGAAGGTCGTTATTTATTATACATTTTGTTATGTTAGATTTTCCTTTTCAATTTTATCAAGCAATTTCTATATCCATTTTTTTGATTAATTTATATATGATTTTCTTTGCTTCATCTTTATTTTCTACTCCTAAGTATACGGTTCCCATTGTTTCTCTCTAGTTATAGTATAAATATACATTCAATGAGTTCTTTACTAAATTAAATAATTCTCCAGATTTGATGCCTTTAATTCCATTTCTCTAATAATCAAAAGCGTTTGTATATTAAGATTAGTTGCGGTACTCTAAGTTAACAAAAAATACCATATACATTTTGTTACCAGTTTTTTTATTCTTTAAATTTAACTATATCTTGTTTCATTTGTTTATTCCAAAAATCTACCTTGTCTTTGTAGATTCTTGTTATCGGATATCCATTATTTTCTTTTTCCGATTTCCATGTCAAATGAACAACAGCAATTCTTTTATCTTCTAATTCCAATATGATGTCATCATTATTTGTCTTTTTAGCAATTAGTTCGGTGTTTTGAAGAAGTAACGGATGATCATCAGGTAATTCAACTTTGAGTTCATTCATTAAGGCTTGAATATTTTTCTCTTCCATTTCAATCACATCCCAATATGGGGCAAGGAATTTCAATTCAAATGTCGTGTTATTTAATATGTCTTCTAAATTTCCATTTTTCAATAAGTCGGCAATTGTTTTTTCGATACAATTTCTGGATAATTCTTTTACAAATAAGTCTGGAGGTACTAGATAAAGTCCATTTAGGCTTTCTCCATTTTCTTCATCTGTTTTAATTGCCGTTTCAAAAAATTTATACATCCAAACATTTATTCCATAACTTCTACCGTCTAAAGTATCAACTATAATATTTGCAAAATCATTTTCAATATCATCCCAAGGAGTTGATATTTCAAACTCAAGCCATAATTTGAAAGGTTTATTCTCATTTTCAATGACTTTTTCACTTAAAGAACATGGGTTTAAGTTTCTAATATCCATTTTTATCTGATTACTGGTAACGGTTTGGCTAAGCTGCGTTTTAATGCGGTTTAGGTGGTGTCGTAACACGTTTTCATTTTTCAGTGTTATTTTCTTTTTTCTTTTTAACTGCCCATTTTCTAATTTGGTCATTTAAACTTCTAAATCCAATACCTCCAAGTAATATTCCAATAGGCATTCCGATTAAAGTTCGCCAGAACTCTTTGGGGTTTCTCTTATAATCAGGTAAATAAGCCCAATACAAAAATCCGCTAAATGATATGATTAAGATTGTAATTATTATATATTCAGTCATAAAGTTAATTTCGCTCTTTTAATCTTTTTAATAAATCTACTAAATGTTGTTCAGAATGAGTTCTCATCAAAAATTCAAAATGCCAAAGCGCATCATTTTTGCTGGTATTATCCATTCTCCATTTTACAGCTAGTAAATCCTTAACAATATCAGTTAAATCATCTAGCTCATCACCACATACAATTTCTATATTTGGTTCCATTTTATTAGAATCTAAAACCATACTATACAAGTCGAAGTCGGGGAAATTAGATTTAATATTTCTTCTTATTTCGTTATAATCAAAGTTAGGTTCTTCATTATAATCCATTCTATCAAATTCAAACACCAAGTCTAAAAACTCTGAATAAACCCCAACTAAAAGTTTTTTTAGAAAATTAATTTTGTCAGTCAATTCAACTTTTGGGTTTATTCCGAATTCTGTTATTTGGTCTATAAGTTTTCTTAATTCACTCAATTTTTATTGGTTTGTTCAAATGTGTTACAACTCATTATATCTAAACAAATATAACCGTTATCCATTATACTTCCTCTGACAACAATATATTAGTCTATTTTATATGTGATATACTGTTAAAACAAACCATATTGCATCTCAATTATTTTTACATCCAAAGATTTGTTTGTTTACGGTTATTCTAGCCCCTTAATTCCTTAACTTTAACATAAAAGCTAGCAACGTTCTTAAGAAAAAATTATTTGACACGGGCAAAAAGCACTACATTTGCCCCCGATTTACGGTTTTTTATGCGAGTAAAAATTAAAAGGGAATTTGGTGAAAATCCAAAACTGTTCCCGCAACTGTAAGGTTCTATTTAAACAAAATATCATACATCTCAAGTAAGACTTCTATTTTTTGAGATTCAGCCACTGCTTAACTTAAAGTGGGAAGGCGATATTTTGAGACCAAGTCAGGAGACCTGCCTTAAATCATAAAATTTTTAGTAACTCTCGGGTAAAGGGTTAGAAAATACATAACTACTAAACGTAGTATTTTCTACATATTACCTGCTTAAAACGGTTTTCAATTAATGAAAAAACTAGTGTTATGCAGTGTGTTTATGCTGTTGGCTATTTTTGTCAATGCACAATCCAACACTACAATTACAGGAATCGTAAAAGATTCTAAATCTGGAGAAGGAATCCCTGATGTTTCTATTTCTATTAAAAGTTTAAAAAAAGGGACAACTACCGATGTTAATGGTAATTTTACCATTACAGTTTCTAACAAATCGGGAGCTCTTCTTTTTTCAAAAGTGGGATATGCTACAAGAAGAAAAAGAATACTTCCTTCTAAAACAAAGCAAACAATTACTATTTCTCTACAGAAGAAATCCATTGCTTTGGAAGAAGTAACAGTTAATTCGAATCAAAATCAGCTAAAAAAAGAAGTATTAAGTGTTGGAAGACTGAATGTAAAGGATATTGATGCTCCTGTTACCACAAACAGTGTAAGTTCTAAAATTATTGAACAACGCAATGTTACCGACCTTGGAGATGCAATGAAAAGTGCTACAGGTGTAAGACCTATTAATAGGTATGGTGGTTTTCAAACTTTCAGGATCCGCGGTTTCAATAATTTCGTTTTACTAATTGATGGAGTAAGAGATGAGCGTCATAATATCTCAACAAGTGCACCTACTACAAACTTAGCCAATGTTGAAAGAATTGAGGTATTAAAAGGACCTGCCAGTGCTTTATATGGTCACTCCGCTCTTGGAGGTATCATTAATATTGTGAGAAAAAGACCTACTTATCAAGATCAAGGTAGCTTCAGTATTTCTTATGGAAGTTTTGATACTTACAATATGTCTGCTGGGTATGGAGGTGCTATTTCTGACAAACTTCGATACAGAACGGACTTCGGAATGACACGTTCTAATGGATGGAGAGATTATGGCGTTGAAACAAACAACGGATCTTTCATGTTGGAATATACTCCTTCTGATAAGGACAAATTAGAATTCTATGTTCAAGTTAATAGTGATAAATATGATACTGATACTGGAATTCCAATGGATGTAGACGGTTCTTTAGTTCCAGGTTTAAATCCTGAAACCAGATATAACGATCCTCAGGATTATTTAAATCATAAACGCTACGACTTTCAATTAAAGTATTCTCATAAGTTCAACTCGAATTTAGAACTTACAAATCAAGTTTCTTATTCGAGTGATGATATCGATTATTTATCTACTGAACTTTTAGTTCTAAACGATGCAAAAGATGAAATAACTAGAGATTTCCCTTTCTATTTTAACCATCAAACGAAAACTTTACAAAACCAATTAGACTTTAGTTACACCACAACTACTGGAAGTATTCAGCACAAATTATTGTTTGGTAACTCTTTGAGTTTATTAGATCGTAAAACTTTCAGAGGGAGTGTTGTTGGACCAGGAGTTGGTACTACAATTTCTGTGCAGAATCCAATTTTAAATCAAGGACATATTGAGCCTGTAGACGAAAGAGTTGATGTTAAAGAAGAGTTTGTAAGTGGTTTTTATATTCAAGATTGGTTACGTTTTTCTGATAAATTCAAAGCGTCAATTAGTCTTCGTTATGACATCTTTAATGGAACCTACTATAGAGATCAACTTAACAATAACAGAGTTGTTACCGAAAATGGTGTTAGAACAGATATTCCTAAAACCGCTTTTACATACAGAGGAGGTTTAGTATACCAACCTTTGGAAAACATGAGTATTTTTACTTCGTATTCTAATTACTTTAAACCGTCAAGAAGAATTGCGGCGGATGGAAGAGTATTTGATCCTGAAACAGGGTATCAAGTTGAAGGAGGTTTAAAATTCCAGAAGAAAAATATCCTTACAGCAACTTTATCTGCTTTTTATTTACTTAAAAACAATATTGTTGATGGATCAAATCATAACAATTTAAAACAAATTGGTGAAGCAGATTCAAAAGGTTTGGAACTTGATATTGAAGCGCAACCAATTAAAGGTTTATATATTAATGCTGGATATGCTTATGTTGATGCTAGAGTTAGATCGTATGACGAAGCTTTCCAATCTATTAAAGCAGGAAATGTACTTCGTTTCGCTCCTAAAAACTCAGGGAATTTATGGGCTACTTATGAAATTCAAAAATCGAGACTAAAAGGACTAGGGTTCGGATTTGGAGGAAATTATGTTGGTGAAAATTACACCAATTCGGAAAACACCTTTAAACTTCCTTCATACACCACTTTAGATGGTACTATTTATTATGAAACAAACAAGGTAAGAATCGGATTAAATATAAATAATCTTACCGATGAGCTTTACTTTACAGATGCCATTTACGATAATCAATTTTTCGTAGGACCTGGAAGAAACTTTAGGTTAAACCTTACTTATAAATTTTAATTATCAGGAGCTGTCTATTTTAAATAGGCAGCTCTTTTTGCTTAGAACCTTCTATCGTGCAAAAACTAACCAAACAAAAACTTCAAAAGAAAATAATTTCCCTCCACCATTGGCTGGGAACATTTTTCAGCGCTTTATTTCTCATTTGGTTTCTATCAGGAATTGTTATGATGTACCAATCATTTCCTTTTTTAAGTAAAAGCGAAAAAAGAGAAATGCTTCCTGCGAACAAAATATCAAACCTTCTTTCTCCAACAAACATATTTCAAAATCAAGTTTCAGATACTATCCATAGTATTTCACTAAACTTCCAATTAAATCGTCCCGTTTATCATTTTGTCTCTCATAATGGAAAAGTTATTTCTAAATATGCTGACAATGGTGAACTCATTAGCATTACCAAAGAAAAAGCACTTTACATAGCAAAAGAAAATTTAAAAATTACAGAAAAAGGAACTGTAAATACCTTAACAGAATTGGATCAATGGATTCCAAGAACGCGCTTTTTAAAGCATATGCCTATTTACAAGATCGATTTCGAAAATGATGATGAAAGTTATGCTTATATTTCTTCTTTAACTGGAGAAATTTTAGCCACCAACACTTCTACCGAAAGATTTTGGTCTTGGCTTGGTGCTATTCCTCACTGGATCTATTTTAAAGATATTAGAGTTCATAATCAACTGTGGTACCAACTGATTGTATGGCTATCTGCTCTAGGTTTTATCATGGTTATTACTGGTATCTTTACTGGGCTTGTTCGATATAAAAAGAAGCCAAAATCAAAATTCAAACGCTTTAAAAACAAGTGGTATAATTTCCACTATTATTTTGGTTTGCTCTTTGGAACCTTTATTTGTACGTGGATATTCAGTGGATGGATGAGCATGACTCCATTCAGTTGGACACCAAGTACTAGTCTTTCTAAAAAAGAACTACAACTTTGGCAAAACGAAAGCTTTACCCTCGATAAATTTACTTCAGCAGAATGGGATAATTTCACCCATCAAATCAAAAACACAAATTTTCAGGAAGTCAATTTTTCTTACTTTAAAGGAAATATTTTTGCTACTGCTTACAACCATGACTATGGTACATTATTAAATCTTTCTAAACCTAAAATACTCCCTTCAATTGAAGATTTTAATGCAATAGTTGAATCATTTCCAGTTAATAATACCATTACGAAAACTACTTTACTAACCAATTACGATAACTACTATTACAGCAGACATAATACTAAAAAATTACCCGTCATTCGCATAGACACCCACACAGAAACAAGCTATTATATCGATCCAGAAACAACGAAAGTTATTTACAAATGTTCTACTAAAAACAGGGTTCAACGTTGGATATATCATGGGCTTCACAGTTTAGACTTTTCGTTTTTAGCTTGGAAAAGACCTTTGTGGGATATCATATTAATTGTTCTGTTATTAGGTGGATCAGTAGTGTGCTTCACTGGTACAGTAATGGGGATTAAATTTTTAAAAAGAAAACAACGAAAGAAGAAACATGGAAAAAGGAAGAGGAGAAAAACTAACCAAACTAAAACATATTAACACATGGGAAAAAATGTAGCAAAAGCGAAAACAACTTTCCTCTTTTGTGATGGAGGTTCTTGTAAAAAAGCAAACAGTGAAATGGCTGTAAGAGAGGCAAGAGCCCATCTAAGAAATGAGGGACTTTGGGATGACACTCATAGTATTAGAACTCGATGCAACGGACGATGTGAAGATGCTCCAACTTGGATTGTTGAACCCGGGAATTTCTGGTATAAAAATTTAACTCCAAAAAAAGCTGTTGAAATTATTCATTCACATACGCAAAATAATAAACCCATTGAAGAATATTTACTATATCAGAACGGTTGGGAAAACTTGGATTCAGATAATGAAAGACCATCCAAACCTTTTGTTTTTAATGAAAAAACAGATTCGGAATATGGTAACGTATTAGTATCGAGGTCTTCTGCTTCGGATCAATATTTATATCCTTTGTTTAAAAAACTATTTGAAAACTACTCCGATTTTAGCGTCAGATTTCCAGATAATTCTGAAACAACGATTTCGGAAAACCATCAAGTAGAGTACACTGATGTCTTCGATATGATTGTTAGTGGAGAAGAAACTAATTTCAAACTAGCAATCGGTCCAATTACAAAAGTCATGGAAAAAGACGTTGCTCAGGAAATAAAAGACCGTAAAGTTGGGGTTGCAGAAGTTATTTGGGACCAAGAAAATTCGAAGTATATTGGTTATCTTCGCCTGAAAAATAGGAAAGGTAAGTTTTTAATGACAATTAGCATTCCTAAAAGGAATAGTGACGCTTGGAATTATTTTCTTAGTATTTATCTAAATATGGACATTAATAAAATCATGAATTTAGAATTTTAAATTTCTAATGATTGTCTTTCCAATTGGCACTATTCAATAGCGAAATGTAAGATTTACCATAGGTTCGGAATTCAATATAAATGTATTCTAATGAATAAAAAACAAATTAGTATTCTTGGTTGCGGTTGGCTAGGTTTTCCTCTAGCAAAGCATCTGATTTCAAAAGGTTATAAAATCAAAGGTTCAAGTACTACTGTAAGTAAAAAACTAATGCTAGCAGAAGCTGGTATTCAGCCTTATATTTTTAAACTGGGAGAAGATAACAATCAAGAAATTTACGACAATTTCCTTTCAGAAAGCGAAGTCATCGTTATTAATTTTCCTCCAAGACGAATTCCAGATATTATTAACATTTACCAAGAACAAATACGTAGTATTCTTCCACATATTAAAAATTATCAAAAGGTTATTTTTGTTAGTTCTACTTCTGTATATCAAAACACAAATGATTGGGTAACCGAAACTATTGATAATAAACCTGAAAAAGACTCCGGTAAGGCGGTATTAGCCGTTGAAAATCTTTTGAAATCTCATTCAAAAGAAAATCTTACGGTTTTGAGGTTAGCTGGTCTTATTGGTTATGACAGAGTTCCTGGAAGGTTCTTAGCAAACAAAAAGGAAGTTGCCAATGGCCAAGCTCCTATTAATGTGATACATCAGGATGATTGTATCGGATTAATTGATGCTATTCTTAAACATAATAGCTGGGGAGAAATTATTAATGGTTGCGCTGATAACCATCCTTTAAGAGAAGAGTTTTATACACTTGCTGCAAAAAAGGCTAATTTAACACCTCCTGAGTTTAAAAAATCCGAAACTATTCAATTTAAAAAGATATCCAATACCAAGAGTAAAGCGCTCTTAAATTACAATTATAAGTACCCAGATCCATTAATCCTTGTTCGTTAAATGCATAAAATAGCTATCTTAGGTGCGGGTCCTGGAGACCCCGAATTACTTACTGTTAAAGCCTTTAGGCTTATTAAAGATGCCGATATTATTTTGCATGATAATTTGGTTTCTTCAGAAATTTTAGATCTAAATGCAAATGGCGAAAAGATTTACGTAGGAAGAAAGTTTGGAGACCAATCAAATCAGATAGATAGACAAGAAGCAATCAATGTATTGTTGCATGAAAACTATAAGAAAGGGAAAAAAGTAGTTCGATTAAAATCTGGTGATCCATATATTTATGGAAGAGCTGCTGAAGAAGCTCGTTATCTTACAAAACATAAAGTTCCATTTGAAGTAGTTCCTGGGATTACCGCTGCGATTGCCGCAGCCAACACTCTTAATATTCCTATTACGGAAAGAAACCACTCGAATGCGATGCTTATTTGTACCGCTCATACTGCTGATTATTCTTTTGAACAGCTTAACGGAATTGCACATATGCTCAAAGCAGGCAATACAATTTCAATTTACATGGGGCTAAAAAGTTTACATCGCATAATCCCAAAGTTATTGGAGGTATGTAAAGATGAAAACATCCCTGTAAATGCTATTTCGAATGTTTCTAGAAATAACCAAAGAATCGTAACAGGAACATTGGGAACTATCGAAAAGGTTGTTGCCTCCGCTTCTTTGGATATGCCGGTTGTTTTTATTATTGGTGCAACACCTATACAATCGAATAATCTAAACACAGAAAAAGTATATATCGAACGAAATTCATAGCATAGACTAAAAACTAACAAATGAAAGAAGGAATTTTATTATGTGGACACGGGTCGAGAAGGCCAGCAGCTGTAACATCGTTTAAGAGATTAGTAAGCATCTTAAAAGAACGTTATGAAAAAGATTATGAAGTTGATTATGGGTTTTTAGAATTTAACCATCCTACATATGAGGCCGCTGTAGAAAGAATGTACCTAAATGGTATTCGTAAAATCTATGCGCTTCCTGTAATATTATTTGCAGGGTCTCATGCAAAAAATGATATTCCTTTTGAATTAAATACTCTTCAAACTTACCACGATGATTTAACCATTTCTATGGCCAAACACATTGGTGTAAGCTCATTTTTACTAGACCTGGCCGTTAAACGTATCGAAGAAACTGAAGCTAAACTTCCTTCTATCGAAAGAAAAGAAACTTGTTTAGTGGTTGTTGGTAGAGGAACTACCGATCCTGATGCTAATAGCGATGTTGCCAAGCTAACCAATATGCTTTGGGAAGGTTTAGGTTTTGGGTTTGCCACAGTAGGATACAGTGGTACTGCTTATCCTAATATCAAGGAAAGTTTAGCAATGGTCAATAAGTTAGGGTTTAAAAGAACGATTGTTATTCCGTTTTTCTTTTTTACGGGAGTTCTATTGGAAAGAATTTATGATGCTGTAAAATCTATGGATGAATCTTCAACTAGTGAATATGTTTTTACAGATCCTTTTGGCACAGATGAATTGATTTTGAAAGCTTTTGACGAGCGATTAGAAGAGGCTAAAAACGGTATCGCCAATATGAATTGTCAGATGTGTAAATACAGAAAACAAGTAGTTGGTTTTGAAGAATATTTAGGGCAAGAACAAATAGGGCATCATTTAAATGTAAAAGGGATTTTATTTGAAGAAGATGAAAAACCAGGCGAGAAAAAAAGTGGTATTGGAAACACTATTAAAAAGATTTTAGGGATTTAGCCATAATTTAAAGCTCACATTTATATTTTCTAACTATATCTCACTTTCTAATTTTTCTTTATTTTTAATTTCACAAGTAACTTATACTCGTCTTTTTACAATGAATATTAGCTTTGATTTAGATGGTACTTTAATTCCCTTTGCCAATGAGTTTGAAACAGAACCATTAGGTAAAATCCCAAAATACTTTGGTATTGAAAGATTACGTCTAGGATCGAAAAAATTAATTTCTGAACTCCGTCAAAAGGGACATGAAATACATATTTATACTACTTCTTTTCGCTCCAAAAGAACAATAAGGAGAACATTCAACTTCTATGGAATCAAGATAGATAGAATTGTGAATCAACGAGAAAATCAAAAAGTACTTTATCAGAAAAATATCGGTGCTTCAAAATTTCCTCCTGAATTCAACTTTGATATACATATTGATGACTTAAAAGGTGTTGGTCTCGAAGGAGAAACATATAATTTTAAAACTATAATAATTGAAGCGAATCAAATGAACTGGTCTGAAATGATAAAAAATGAAATAGACAATTTCTTAATTTAATTTCATATTTCTAAACTGAACCGTACCGTTCCCTGAAGCTTGTAACCCCAGATATCCTTCTGCTAGATTTTCATCTACAAGGTCGGCTACTAATACATTATTAATCCATGCTTGCAGATGATTGTCAACGCATTTTATTTTATATGTATTCCATTTCCCTACCGTGTTAACTTTTGCTAAAGGAAATGACTTTAAAACAACGGATCCAGTCCTAAACTCTTGTTTAGGATGATTATCCCAAATATTAAATTCATAGCAATTAAGCGGATTAATACTATCATTTTTACAACGGATAAAAACACCAGAATTAATCGTACTATCGGGTTTAAATTCCACCTTCAACACAAAATTTCTATATCTTTTTTTTGAATACATAAAACCGTCACCTTCATTAATTTCGCCTCTAATTATATTATTTGAAAAACTCCAATTAGCATTTCCTTTAATCAACCAATCACTTTCTATTTCTTTTAGAAAATTATTCTCTTTCTTACAAGAAACAGATAGAATGACAAATAAAAAAGTAAAAATAATCGCTTTGAAATAGTTCATATTATTCATAAGGTTTGGTTGTATTAAAAAATATAAAGTTCTAAAATAAATATATATTTGCTCAAAACAATTTGCTTAAAATTCAAATCAACAAACCTACTACCAAATTTTACTTTATACCATGAAAAAGCTCTTAACCATTATTACTCTTATTTTTTTAACGAATTTATATTCACAAAAGAAATTCCCCCAACATTCGAAACTTGAAGGAATAAATGGAAAACCTAAAAAGGTGATAGAATTCATTGAAATAAAACTTCCTAAAAAGTTCAGGTACAAATACATTCATTATTATGATAAAAACGGATATATTCAAAAAACTGAGACTTATACTGCTTTTGATGACGATGAATATGAACTTAGCACTCTTATGATCAATAAACGAGTGAACAAGAACACCTTCAAATCGAACTCCTATAATGGATATTATGAGAATCTTTCAGGTGTTGGTACCGAGAAGTTCATTGATAACACTATTTACTCCGAATACAAAATTGAGACTGTTCCTTTAACGATTGCTTCCACAAAAAAACTTGATAAGAAATATAGAATTGTGGAATGGACGAATTCAAATAAGGATACTGAAACAAATGAGATAAAATACAATACGTCAAAGAAGTTTATCTACCATAAAAATAGAGTGTCAAAGATTATTGCTTATAACGGAAAGGAAAATACGACAAAAACATTATTTGTCCGAAATGAAAAGCTAGATAAGCATGGTAACTTTTTGTATCAAGAATATGTTACCGAAGATTCGGAACTTCAAGGAATCACAAAAAGAGAATATGTTTACTATTAAATCTTTCTAATATTCTTTTATAAAAATTCAAATAATCGTAACTATTTCAATAGCCGTTTTTGTTTTCTCTTTTCAATTATATCCAATAAAGTAAACATTGATGCCGGTATTATAATAAAACCTAATGGCAACATCTGTCTTGTTTCTGATATAATTCCTGTTATTAAATGTGGGATTATAAAAAGAGGAAAAGTTAATAAGCTTCTTCTTAGAAAAAGATTCTTTCTCTTAAAATAAATGAAGGGTAAAATCCAAAAAATGTTATAAATAAAAATTAATCTGTCTAATTTTTGAAGATTATCGATTAAATGCCAAGCCCCACCTAAATGAGGTCTATCAATATTAATATATCTAATTATTCCAACAACAATAAATGCTGGAAGTGCCAATAAAATTGTTCTCATAGATAACTTAAAAACTGATTTTTTCAAATCAAAATTATAGAAAAAGTAAATTGCTGGAACAAACAATATTGTTTCATTATTAATACTTCCAATAACCAAAACCAGGGCAAATAACCAATCCTTTTTATCTCTAATAAGCCATAGTGTTAATAAAAATGTCAGAGATAATAATGCTGCACTTTCTTGTAAATGGTTTTTAAACGTAAATATCATTACCAAACCAAACAAAAAAACACAAATGAATGATTGAATGTTATTAAACCATTTCTTACAAAAATAAAAGAATGCGAAAAATGTTAAAAAAGTAAAGAGGGCTCTTTGCAAGATATAAGCCTTTATTATATCTATTTTAAAAATAGTTATGAAAAACTCTGGAATGAAAAATTGGAACAATCTAGATTGTTCATTGTTAGTAAAATTAAAATCTAGTAAGAGTTTGTGATTATTTTCAAGGGCGCCACTAAACCAAGAAGGAGTTATAATTAATTTAAGTTTTACTATAATTATAGTTAATACTAATGTTATGATTGAAACCCAAAGTTTCAATCTCATTCCTTCTAAAGCATTTATTTTCATGCAATTATTTTTTTATAATTCAAAACCTCTAAAGTTAAATTTCAGGTTTCGTTTTTTATTTAAATTTTGCGCGAAAATAAACTTAGTTCAAAATAAAATCTCTCTTAATTTATTTAAAATAATCTTAAAATTTCAACTAATCTAAAAGCTCAATAAACAGGCATTAGAAAAGAAAATAGACTAACACAAAAATGTTGTCTTTTCCTTATTTTTATTCTACAATCCCCTCTCCTTCTAAATACAAATCTTCCAACTGTTGCTTAATGTTTTCTGAAGGGTTTTGCCACATCCCTCGTTGAATTGCTTCTAGCAAACGTTCACTCATATCTTTTAATGCCCATGGATTGTTTTCTTTTATAAATGCCTTGTTTTCTTTATTTAGCAGATAGCTTTCAGTAATTCCTTCATACATAAAATCATCTATCAAATTTGTTGTAGCATCATAGGCAAATAAATAATCTAACGTGGCTGCCATTTCAAAAGCTCCTTTATACCCATGGCGTTGCACTCCTGCAATCCATTTTGGGTTCACTACTCTTGAACGATAAACTTTTAGCAGTTCTTCTTTTAATGTTTTAACTCTTGGGTTTTCTGGTCTAGAATGATCTCCAAAATAAATGGTTGCTTCTTCACCTTTTACAGTTTTTACTGCATTTGCCAAACCTCCTTGGAACTGATAGTAATCGTCACTATCTAAAATATCATGTTCTCGATTATCTTGGTTATGCATCACAATTTGCATTGCCTCTAATCGATTGGTAAACGATTCATGGGCTGAAACTCCCTTTTTAGAATTTCCATAAGCATAACCACTCCAGTTGATATAAACTTTTGCTAAATCCTCTTGAGTATTCCAGTTTTTCTCGTCAATCACAGCCTGAAGTCCAGCTCCGTACGCCCCTGGTTTCGACCCAAAAACACGATATAAGGCTCTCTGCTCGGCCTCTTCATTTGACACCCCTTTTGTTTTCCATTGACTGCTTTCTTCTATATATCGCTTTCGAATTGGATTCTCTTCTAATGATTCTTCTAACTTTGCTACTCGGGTTACCGCTGCATTAAACAAGTTAATAACATCAGGAAAAGCATCCCTAAAAAAACCTGAAATACGTAGTGTAACATCTACTCGCGGTCTTTTCAATTTCAATAAAGGAATTACTTCAAAATCACTAACTCTTCTATTTGTATTTTTCCAAATTGGTTTTACTCCCATCAATGCAAAAGCTTGAGCAATATCATCACCACCAGTTCTCATAGTAGAAGTTCCCCATACGGAGATTCCAATGGTTTCGGGATATTCTCCATGTTCTTGAATATAACGATCAATAATAAGTTGCGCACTTTTCTCACCCAATCGAAAGGCTGTTTCCGTAGGAATTGTTCGTACATCAACAGAAAAGAAATTTCTTCCTGTTGGCAGTAAATCAAGCCTTCCTCGGGTTGGTGCCCCCGAAGGTCCAGAAGGCACATACCCACCATTTAATCCTTCTAACAAATTTGAAATTTCTTCAGAAGTCTTTTCAACGGCTATTAATGTTTCCTTTTGAATGCTAGATAATAAGGCGTTTAACTTAGGATATTCTTTTACTGAAGAGTAATCTCCTTCAAGATAGCTTATCAATTCTCTTTTAGCAATCAGTTCTAATTGCTCAACTACCTGACCAATAGTTTTACATTCTTTTGCTCCAATTTTTATTTCAAGTTTTTCGGCGTAATCCTGACTTAAAACATTCGCTTTAATATCCAAATCTTCTGCCAATACCTGTGTAATTCCTTTTTGATTATAGGTTGGCATTCTATGCAACGCTACCAACAAATCAATCAGTTGCTCATTTTTCGGAGCCTTTCCGAAAATATGAAGTCCATCACGAATTTGAGCTTCTTTTAACTCACATAAATAACCATCAAGTTTTACCAAAAGCTCATCAACATCTTCCGAGGTAATTCCTAAGTCAACATTTAATTGTGTTTCCTTGACAAGATTTGCAATTTCTTGTTCTAATACTTTTGAGCGTTTTGGATCTAAATTTGATGCTTCATAATACTCATCTACTAAATGTTCTAACTTCATTAAACTTCCATAACTCTCGGCACGAGTCATTGGAGGGATCAAATGATCTATAATCACTGCCTGATTTCTTCTTTTAGCCTGAGTTCCTTCTCCAGGGTCATTTATAATAAACGGATAAAAGTGTGGTAATGCATCAAACAACAAAGCAGGAAAACAAGATTCCGAATCTAATGAAACACTTTTTCCAGGAAGCCATTCAAGGTTTCCGTGTTTCCCTAGATGAATTACCGCATCTGCCTGATACGTATCTTGCAACCAAAAATAATAAGCTAAATATTGATATGTTGGTGCTAAATCTGGAGAATGATAAATAGCTTGTGGATCTTGATTATATCCCCTTGAAGGTTGAATACTTACAAAAATATTTCCCAACAAGAAACCTGAAACAATAAAACCTTCTTGAGTGAAATAAGGGTCATTTTCAGGACTTCCCCACTGCTCTTCAATCTTTTCTTTCAATTCTAATGATACCCTATCAAATCGTTTTTTAAAGTCTTCAAGCTTATAGATAATAGCATGCGGTCTTGTCTGTGTTGTATTAACATCATTTGTTGCCATCTGAGTAATCCAGTGCATTAATTCTGTACCCGATTTTGGTAACTGATTTCCCAAATTGTAACCTGATTCTTTCAATGCCTCTAATAATACGGCGCAACTCTCAGGAGTATCAAGTCCTACTCCATTTGCCAAACGACTATCTTTATTCGGATAATTTGGTAAGATTACCGCAACTCTTTTTTCTTCATTTCTTTTATGTTGTAAACGAACCCAGTTCGCGGATAACCGAGCCATAAAATCACAAGCTGGATGGTAGGCTTCATATTTTACGATCGTACTATCAGTTAATGCATCTTTTGTTATTTCTTTTTTAAAAGATACTGCTCTACCTATAATTCTACCATCAATTTCAGGTAGTGCTATGTTCATAGCAATATCAGTTGGAGGAAGCCCAAAGAGCCCATCTTCCCATACTGATTTATTCGTTGTTGAAAATATTGCTTGTAAAATCGGAATTCCGAGTCTATCAAAAATAAATTCAGAATTATTGGAAGGCTTAATTGTGAAACCAGTAGTATTAATTACACAATGTATTTTTCTACTTCCTGAATTGGTAATTAATTTTTCTAAATTCGAAAGTATATTTGAATCTCGTAAGTTATGCGCAAAAACCACAAAAGAATTCATCCCTTGTTTTTTTAGTTCTTTACTCATAACCTCCAAAGGTTCTATATTATTCGCCAGATAATGGGTTCTGTATGAAAGAAGCGCAATATTAGATTTAGAGGTATCTAAAAAGCTGTCTAAGTTTTCCTGAGAAACTATTCCTTTTTCAAAAGAGTATAAAAATAAATCCTTTACTTCTTCTAAAATAGGAACCTCAACTTCTTGATTAAAAAAATGCTGTCTTAGATAATTCAAGAATGAAATTGCGTTATATTTTCCACCTTGCTGCAAATACTGTCTACATTTATGAACAATTTGAATATTCACAGACGATAAACTCATTAACTCATAATCTGGTTCATGAGCTGGAATAAATAACAATACACAATCGGTATTTTCTTGTAGTTCAACTAAAGATTCAACTAAATATTTGTAGTAACTCATTCCTCCTAACAAACTAGAAACAATCACTTTAGCCTTTTCAAGAACATCTTCGATATAATTATCAATAGTCAACTCTTGTTTTAAATAGACCAGATTCGTCATTCGAAGACTTGGAAGCTCTTTATTACTTTCATGAAGCGATTTATACGCCTCATTCATAGTGTGTATTTCGGTATCTCCAGCACTTAAAAAAACAATATCTCCTGGTTTTTGTTCTATGTAAAAAACCCCATCATCATCAGGATTCCATCCTCCTGGTATTGTTGCTATTAAATGCATCGTAAATTATCCTTTTAATTATTTTACTTCTATTTTTTTATCAAAGGTTTTACCCTATGTTTATTTCAATGGGTTGAAAACCATTGGTTTTCCTTTTATTAATTATACCAAACCTCGTTCTAATTCAATTCTTTTCTCTAATACAAGGGGTTGAAACCCCTTGGTTAATTTTCTGATTTATGGAGGGATTCTATAAACAAAGTCATTTCTCTACCCCAACGTTCTCTGTGTTTGTAATGATTATTTTTTATATAATTGGTAACCTTTTCTATCGAATCATTTAGTTTAGACAATCTTTTTCTATGAAACTTCTGAGCCCAAACTTTTTGCTTTCCTTTCTCCCATTCCTTATATCTTTGAAATTTAAACGATGTATATCCTTTTAATTTTCTTATTTGCTCCTTCAATTCGTCTTTATCTTCTACCTTTAATAAAAAATGGACATGATCTGGTAAAATATTATAACAAGAAACATCTAGTTGATATAGCTCTATTGCTTCATCAAATACCCCTTTTAAAACTCTTAAATCTTCTTTCGAAAAAATTAACCCATTCAAATTCCTTATAAAATTTGATGAATTATACTTCACCATTCGATCAGAAATTCTTGATTTCGCCGTAACAAAAGTAACAAAGTAGTGTTCTTTTTCTCTATTAATCCCAAGGGGTTTCAACCCCTTGTCCAATGATTCATTAATATCACTCGTTAGATTGACCTCCTTTTTTTCAAGAGGTTGAAACCCATTGGTTGATACATCATTTATCCAACCAAAATTGCCCGCTCCCCAATAAAGATGAATGTAACTTGCCCAAACATTTTTATATAAATAAACCTTAGTAGAAACTTCTTTTTCTCTTGCTGTGTAAACTTTAGCTATAGATTCATAATGATCGTCTTGAATTGTTGAGTAATGGAACTCATGCCCCCAAATCTCCTCTTTCTCTAAAACTACTTTTCTATAGCCCAAATGTAACTTCTTATTTTCCATTGAAGTCGAAAAATCGAATACTCCAACCATTGGATAAGAAACTCCTTTTTCATTGATAATTTTGTTTCCTAAATACATCATTCCTCCACATTCCGCCAATATTTTTATTCCTTTGTCCGCTGCTTCTTTTAACGCTTCTTTCATCTTAAAATTACTGGACAGTTCTTTCAAATACAACTCAGGATACCCGCCTGCTAAGTAAATAAAATCTGCTTTAGGTAGTTTGTCATCATGGATAGGGCTAAAGAAAACAACATCTCCAAGTTCCTTTAGATAATTTAAATTTTCGACATAGGTAAATCGAAAAGCTTCGTCTTTGGCTATTGCTATTGTAACAAGACGTTGCCCCCCTTTGGTTGAATTAACTTCTTGTTTGGACGCACCCAACGTATTAGATTCGATTTCATGTGCTTCTGAAGCAAGGGGTTGAAACCCCTTGGTTAGATTATCTTGACTTGATTTCTTTTCTAGGATTTGTTCCAGATCAATTCCAAGGTGCTTGAACCCTTTAACAACGTCAATCGATTTTCCAATATGATCTGCTGCCGTTTCGATTAAACTTTCAAAAGAGTTTTCAATATGTAGTCCTAAATGTCGAGATGGAATCGCTATTTCATCGTTTGGTGGTGTGTATCCTAAGGAATGAATTCCAACGGTTTCGCAAGCTTCTTTCAAAAATGCATAATGTGATTCAGTTCTTACAAAATTGAACAAAACTCCCGCTATTTCTAGGCTTGGATCAAAAGTTTTTAATCCATGTAAAATTGGAGCAATGGTATATGCCATTGCTTTTGCGTTAACCACTAAAATTATCGGAATATTTAATTTTTTAGCTAATTCGGCAGAACTCCCTTGATCTTTAACCGCTCCATCAAAAAGCCCCATCACACCTTCTACAATACTTATATCAGCCTTCGAATTATATTTATTGAAAACCTCCTTAATATGATTATCCTCCATCATTACGGAGTCCAAATTCACACTAGGTTTTCCTGCTGCTGCACTATGATGAATGGTATCAATATAATCAGGTCCACATTTAAAAGTTTGAACATCTAGACCAAAGTTATTGAGGTAACGAGCCAGACCTAATGTAATTGTTGTTTTTCCTGAATTACTCCAAGGAGCCGCTATTAAAAATGATTTCGACATATCATATATTTAATGCCATTGGCGTATAATTCGTTTTCAAAGTATCTGCTAACAATTTTGCTCTTCCCAATTTCACAAAACTGCCTTCAGTATCAATTATAATGGTATTTTTTAATTTGGAAAGATATGTTTTATAACTTCTAACCGCATATTCAAATGGATTATCTGCACCTGCATTCACCTTTCCATCTGTCAGGATAAATAACTGAACAGTTTTTTTATTTACAGATTTCAACAATTCAAAAACTTTAAAAAAAGCGCCTCCTAAATTTGTTTTACCTCCTGCTTTAAGCTCTCTACTCACAAGATTTAAAGCCTTTTTATCATTAGTGAAATTTTGAATAATTCGTGCGGAAGATTTTTCTAAGGCAACAAAAGCGTATTCTATTTTCTTTGATGGATAAGTTGAAATAGTTTTACTAACAATTCCTTTAACAAACCCTAATTGCTTGTCTATTGCCATAGAAGCACTTGTATCTATTAAAAAAACGACCTTCAAACTAGACTTCTCGCTTACCTGTTTTACTATTCCTTTAAATTTGCCGGTTATCAAATACTCTTTTACAGTTTTTACCAGATCAATCTTCGAGCTTGGTTTCGATAAATAAGGAGCCTTTATGAGGTTTTCAGTCGACGAAAATCGAAGTCCTGATTTTTCTTTTGGCTCATTTATTGAAAACTTTAATCCTCTACGAACCTCTTCTGGAAGTTGAAATGAAGAATTTCCTTGTGATTCTCTCTCTTCTTTTCTTTCCTGTTCCTGATTGTTTTGCTGGTTTTCTTTATTATCTGATTCAGATGGAGGTGTAAAATCCTCACTTCTATGTTCTAAAACAAAAGGAGCCACCTTATTAAGCATAGCACTTGAAACTTCTTTTTCTCCTAATAATCCTGCATACGCACGTGCAGCTTTTAATAAAAGAATATCCGCTCTCATTCCTTCCACATTCGATTGCAATGTAAGTTGAGCCGCTGCTTCCTTTATTGTTTCTGGAATATCAATACTAACAAGAGATTCTTTCGCTTCAATTATAGTTCGTTTTATCTTTTCATTTTCTTCTTTAAACTCAACAAAAAACTGCTCTGAATTTGTATCAAAATCCAAACGACGAGAAGCTATTTGTCTTCTTATATCAATATCTTTAGGTGTTGTAATTTTCACACTTAAGCCAAACCGATCTTTTAATTGAGGTCTTAATTCTCCTTCTTCTGGATTCATTGTTCCTACTAAACAAAATCTACTTTCTAACCATCTTGATATACCTTCTCTTTCCAAATGATATCCTCCTGATGAAGATGCGTCTAATAATACATCCATCAGGTAATCGTTTAGTAAATTGATTTCATCAATATATAGAAAACCATTGTTAGCCTTAGCCAATAATCCAATGTCTACAACCGTTTTTTTCTGATTAATCAACGCTTCCAAATTCACGCTTCCCAGCACTCTATCTTCTGTAGCTCCAATTGGTAAATTCACAAAAGGAAAACCTTCTCCCATTAAAGTACTTAATGCCCTAACGGTAGTTGTTTTTCCAGTTCCCTTATCTCCAGTAGCCAAAACACCTCCGATAGTAGGATCAATTAAATTTAACAGTAAACAAAGCTTAAAGTCATCTTGAGCGAGAATGGCGCTAAAAGGAAAGGTATGATTAGTATTCATAAATAGTTTGATTTTAAGCAAAAGCTGTTTTATAAATCATGTAAATTCCAACGATAATGGAAATAAAGCCAACAACTCCGTTCATCCATTTGAAAACGGACATATTTCTTTCTATAAATCGACTCATGGTATAAATGAGAACATAAGTATAAACTGCCATGGATAGAACAATCCCTATTGACTCAACTACCAAAATTAAAATAGCTTCTGACATTGTGGTTGCACTAATAATTAATGCTGAAGTTAAAGCACCACCTGTTCCAGCCAAACCATGTAACATTCCAACCCAGAAAGACTTATTTATCGGGTTCATGGCTATTTCTTCTCCCATTTTTCCATGTAAATGAATTGGGTTATTAGCCGAATGTTCATGTTCTTCAATTTTTTTATGATCGGCCATCATCTCATTAATCTTATGATTTCTTTTAATAGCCACAACTCCCAACCAAATCATTATGGGACCTACACTCATTTCAGCCCAAAAAGAAATATCATGAACAAATGTAGACAAACCTGTTTTAAACAACAGTGCTATTCCTCCAAAAAGTAATAAAGTAACTGAATGACCAAGCGCCCATTGAGAGGCTTTAAAAACAGTTTTAAAACTTACTTTTTTATTATTTATGGCATTCTCTGCCGCTAATACCGAAACTGCAGACATATGATCCGGTTCAAAAGAATGTAATACACCAGCTATTAAAGGCCGGGTTAAGTTCATGAAGTTCATTTATTATACTTTATATGGGTTTGATCGTTATTAATTAAATACAAATTGAGTTCTATTTCTGGGGCAATTTTATGGCAATGTTCATAGCAATATTTTAACAAGATCTGATAGAATTTTTCTTGCTGAGCAAAAATAAATATTTCACGTAAACGCCCTGCCATATTTAATGATAAAATCCGCTCTGAAACTTCATTCGAATATCCCGATTCTTTCGCTAATTTTGCAATGAATTCTTTATTCCATGTAGTTTTTCCACTATGAGTATTTAAATTTCCTTCCGCTAGTTTAGCTGCCTTTCCTAACATAATCCCCATATTCACAGTATGTATTTCAGGTGACTCTGCTATCTTTTCAAAAGTTTCTTTAATCCAATTTCCGTAGTGAATACAAGCGGTTTCTTTAATTTCAGGAAATATATTACGTAGCATCTTTTCGCTTCTTGCCCCCGAATTAATCAATAATTCATACTGATTATTTGCCAATGCTACATCAATACCTTGACGAATACTGGCAATATAGGAAGCTGCCGAAAAAGGGGTTACAATACCAGAAGTTCCTAAAATTGAAATTCCATGTAAAACACCAAGTCGACTGTTTAAAGTTCGTTTTGCTAGCTTTTCACCATCCTTCACAGAAATCATTATATCAACACCATAACTTTCAAGATTATAGTCTGCTAAAATCTTATGAACTACGGTTCTCATCATCTTTCTGGGAACGGGGTTAATTGCTGGCTCTCCCACTTTTATTTCTAAACCTGGTAAGGTTACCAAACCAACTCCTTTTCCTCTAATAAACTTTATCTCTTTATTACTATTTAAATTAACAGTAGCTGTTATTTCAGCGAGGTGGGTTACATCAGGATCATCTCCTGCATCTTTTACTGTAGTACTAGAGCATTTTTCCTTTGTTATTTGAATATCTTTTAGAGAAAAAGATACATCTTCACCAATAGGAAGTGTTATTGTTACCTTTTTGTGTTCTTTTTGGGTAACTAAACTCAATAACGCAGATTTAACACAAGCTGTTGCACATGCTCCGGTTGTATATCCTTTTCTTAATGGCTTGTCTGGTATTTCTTGTAATTCACTCAATAGTATTCATCAAAATTGCGGTCAATTCCTCTTTAGAATTTACGCAAAGATACCTATTTGACACCAAAGGTTTTTTCAAGATTACGATTGGTATATTGACTTTTATTGCTGCTTCAATTTTCTGCTCTAATTTCCCATTGACACCGCTTTCCTTTGTAAAAACAACTGAAGGATTTAATTGAGTAAACAATTCTTCCTCTTCGTCTTTATTTTGAGGGTATCCATATATGATATTTGCAAAGGGAAAGTTTGCCTTTGTTACAATTTCCCTTGAAGAATCTCTATCCAAAATTCGAAACCAAGTGGTGTGGTCTTTCCAGTAAGCTATTAACTTTTCAATAGTTTGAACTCCAGAAAGAGCAAGCAAAGATTCAAAGTTTTTTTCTTTAAAAAACAATACTGCTTCATCAAAAGAATTCACATAATGTACCAATTGGTGTTTTCTCCTTTTCAGAAACTCCCTCTCAAATCTTATTAAAGGGATTTTAGTATTTATTTTAGATAAAGTTCCATGAAGCTGCTCTGCAAAAGGATGAGAAGCATTTATGATTGCCTTAATATGATTACCAGCACAAAACATTTCTATTCTATCTTTTGTTAATGCTCCATTCATAGGAATTCCCTTACCCGAAAATGGCACTTTCGTTTTTGTAGAGTAGTAATATGAAATGTTTAGCTCATCTAAAATAGAGGCTACTTTTTTACCTTCTGTTGTTCCTCCAAATACTAATATCATTTTTTAGTAGTTAAATGCAAAGGGATAAATCCCCTTGGTTTACTCATTTAAAAATATTTTAAAAAAGTGACCGCCATTAAGAAATCTAATTATGATTTCAAAAAAACATTCTTATCCTATAATAGATTTCTCCCTAACGGTCGAAATGACGTACAAATGTAATCGGTTTCCAAAATTAACTCCCTTTCGAATAAAACCTTCTTAAATAACTATTATTCTTGATTAAGTAGTTTTCCTTTCTTTCTAAAAATATGGTGCCACTTATCATCATATAACCAAGAACGGTTCTTACGAGCACCAACAGCTTCTCCAACTACTATAAGTACTGTTCTAGTTAATTTATTTTCTTTGATAATAGAAGTTAATTCATCTAACTTCCCTGTCCACACTTGTTCATCTTTCCAACTAACTCTATATAAAACTGCTAAAGGTGTATCTTCTGGGTAATGCTCTAATAATTCTCCTTGAATTTTCTTAGCAATACCAGCACTAAGGAAAATACACATTGTAGCTCTGAGTTTTGCCATATCTACAATCTTTTCATGTTCTGGTGTTGGAGTATTACCTTCACCTCTTGTTAAAATGATCGTTTGAGCTACTTCTGGAATTGTGAATTCCGATTTCAAATACGCTGCTGCTGCTTGAAATGATGAAATTCCTGGAACAATATAATAATCATATCCTTTCGCATCAAAAATCGTCATTTGCTCTTGAATAGCTCCGTAAATGGAAGGGTCTCCTGAATGTAAACGAACAATTTTTTTGCCTTTTGAATAATAATCATCAATAATTTCTATTTGCTCTTCTAATGTCATTGAAGCCGAATTTCGAACTAACGCTCCTTGCTTCGCCATGTGAGTTAATTCTTCTGGCACTAGACTTCCTGCATATAATATACAATCTGCTTCTTCTAAAATTGCTCTTCCTTTTAAAGTTAACAATTCTGGATCACCAGATCCAGCACCAACAATAGCAATACTTGGCTTTCTTTCAAAACCAGCTACTAAGGAAAGCGCATAGGTAAATTTTTTACCAGACTCTGTAGTCACCTTTGTTTTTTCAACTAACCATTCATTTGAATTAGCAATTAAACTAGCTGACGCTTCCGAAACCCCATATACTCCTACTTTTTTCTTTACTACTTCCGAAGGGTTTGCTACATCTACTGAATTTAACTCATCTCCATTATAGGTAACAAAAGGGATATCATACTTTTCAACAAAATCTAAATATGCCTGTTCTTCCGCTTTAATATCAGCCGAGCCTAACGCATAAATGCTTTCCATTGCAATTTGCTGCTGTTTTAACTCCTGCAATAGCACCTTCTCAAATAACCCTGATTCGATATCTTTAGAACAACCACTTCCAAATGCAATACATTTTGGATAAAAAGCCAAACTAGCCATCTCAGTTTCTATTATTTCATACCCCACATATAGCAACAGATCATATTTTGATTTATCAACGTATTCCTCAGAATAATAAATAGTTACAAAATCAGGACATGTTTTTTCAAGATACTCAGTTCCTTTATCTTTTATTTTTAATACTAAAGCAGTAGGCTTTTTGTTTACAAATAACGAGATAACCTTGTTAAGTTCTATTGAACTCTTAACTTTCCAATCGAACCTTTCACTCAATAGATCTAAGCTCCATAAACTTTGTAAATCACTAGATGTTGAAATTACAGGAGTAGCTTGTAATATTCGGCTTATCTGAGTTGTAAGTTCATTTGCTTTACCAATGTGCCCGCTTAATACAGACTGTACATGATTCCCTTGATCATCAATATTAACAACTGCTGGATCCGTTTTCTTATCGAGAATATGAGGAGCAATACTCCTAACACAAATTCCTAAAGCTCCAATAAAAAACCATGCATCGTATTTTTCAAAAGAAGATGCCATTAGATCCGCTACACCACTAACTCTCTTTATATCTTTAGTTTCTTCAACTTCTCTAGTCGTAAAAACTTTACTTCTATAAAATTCATTTTGTAATACTCTCGCTATATTAAGTCCATTATCTGTAAAGCTTACAATTGCTATTTTAAGTATTTGTTCCTTCATCAGGTATATTTTTTATTTGTCTGCTAAGTGAGACTTTATCTCTTTTAATAATTTTATCTTGTTTTGAAATGATCACTCCCCTTGGTCTAGATCAACAAATCAATTTATTCCCTTATCTTTTAACTGCTTTCAATAAAGTAATTGGGTTATGTGAATCCAAAACAATATTCATTTCTTCAACTAATTCCCAATTAAGGTTTTTACAAGATTGCTTGAATGTGATTTTACTCGATTCTTGCACTGTATTCATTACTATTTTTGTTTCCGGAGAAATTATGTTATCCAATTGATTCAATAACTCAAAAAGCTTTCCTCCATGTCCACCAATAAAAACGGCATCTGGTTTTGCGTAATTAGCTAAATCTTGTTCGAAGAAATCTCCCATAACGACTTCAATTCCTGGCACTCCAAATTTTTGCTGATTTTCACCCATGATTTCTTCACATTCCGGGCGTTTTTCAAAAGCAGTAATTTCAAGATTAGGATTTCTAAGTTTTGCTTCAATAGAAACGGATCCCGTGCAAAAACCAATATCCCAAAAAACAGTTGCATTTGTTACGTCTAAAAGGCTTAGACTTGTCAATCGTATTGGCATTTTGGTAATCATCTTCGGACGACCAGGTAATCCTATAAAATCCGAATCTTTAATTCCATAATAATGAGCTTTCTTGCCTTTTCGTTTGAGTAGCACACAATTCAAGTCATAATACTCATACTGAATTACTTCAGATAAACTAAGTGTTCGTATTTTTTCTTGCTCCCCTTCGAGATCTTCGCCAATACTTATTTCATAATTATCATACCCGTATTTTAACAATCTATCTGCAATAGTGTTCGGGTTCTTAGAATTATCAGTTAATACTCCAATTAAAGGTTCCTGATTCATTATAGCAACATCCAATTCCTTCCAGCTTCTGCCATGAACACTTACTGAAATTAATTTATTACTATTTATATTAGTTTTATTGGCCAATAACTGAATAGAACTAAAATATGGTTCTGTGTAAATTTTGGCATTAGGGTACTTATTTCTTAAAGTATTTGAGAAACCATAAAATAACGGATTTCCAGAAGCAAATACCAGAATCTCCTCATTTGCTTTTTCATACTGTTTGAAAAGCTCTTCCATCGGACTTTTTATAAAAATCCATTGATAATTTTTAGGAAGAAACTCCTTAACCAACTCAAAATGGCGTTTTCCTCCACTGAAAACCTTTCCGTTTCTAATAAAGTCAAATTGCTTTTCTGTAAAAACAGGTCTTTTATTTCCTATGCCCAGTACTCTAAAG
Source organism: Tenacibaculum xiamenense (assembly GCF_964513065.1). NCBI lineage: Bacteria > Pseudomonadati > Bacteroidota > Flavobacteriia > Flavobacteriales > Flavobacteriaceae > Tenacibaculum > Tenacibaculum xiamenense. The sequence goes on along the minus strand of NZ_CAZEQU010000042.1, from coordinate 659,782 downwards.
ATCATGTATATTTTTCTTGAATTACAACTTCTTCTTGAAGTTTTTTATAATCCCATTTTTTTAGTTCTAATTCTGGTTTGTTATAAAACATATCAGTATACCCGAAACACAAATAGCCGATAAGCTGATTTTCACTTGGAGCATTCAATATTTGTTTTACTTGTTCAGGATCTAAAATACTTACCCATCCCATACCTATATTCAAGCTGCGCGCCATTAACCACATGTTTTGTATTGCACACACAACGCTGTATTTCCCCATATTAGGCATACTTGTTTGTCCTAGAACGGGTTCTTTTTTAGGCTTATAAAAAACAGCCATATTTAAAGGAGCTTCAGTTATTCCTTCTAACTTCAATTTGATGTATTCTTGTTTTTTAACATCTGAAAATTGATGGACCGCTTTTTCATTTTCCTTCTGAAAAGTGGCTCTAACCGCTTCCTTTGTTTCTTCATTATGGATTAATACAAACTCCCAAGGCTGAGAAAAACCTACAGAAGGTGCAGACAACCCTGCTTGTAAAATTCGATCAATATTCTCTTCTGAGATGATATCTTTCTTAAAATGATTCCCTCGAACATCCCTTCTATGTAACAGAATTTCTTCTAAAATCCCTTGTTCATTTTCATTAAAGAAACGTTGTAATTCTTGCGTCATCTTATACCGACTCTAATTTTGAAACTTCATCAAGTGTAAAAGCCGCATTTACAATGGCAGCGGCAAAGTTACTTCCTCCTCTGCGTTCAGATACTAAGGCAAAAGGTGTGTTTTTCACCATTTTTAATCGCTCTTTAGATTCAATCACATTGATAAATCCAACTGGAGCACCTATTACCCCCGCAGGACTTATTTCTCCTGCATGAATTTGATCAACAATTTCGATCAGAGCTGTAGGAGCATTTCCAACAACGAATAAAGCTTCTGGATATTTCTGTGCTGCTCTTTTAATCCCTGCTTGTGAACGGGTTAATCCTTCCTTAGCGGCTAGTTCTAATGTTTCCTCATCATTTAACATACAAACTACCTCGTTATTATACCTTCCTGTAAAAGCTCTTGTTATCCCTGCCTTTACCATAGTAACATCAGTAACAATAATACCTCCATTTTTTAAGTAATCATTCCATTTTGCAATGGCAAAATCAGAAGTTTCTATATAGTTTAAATATTCAAAATCCCCTGAAGTATGAATACAACGAATCGCTGCCCATAAATGATCTTTTTCAAAATTATTTTCGGGAAGATTTTCAACAATTTCTTTGAAGCTAGCATCTTGAATTTCCTGACCTGTTTCAGGCTTTCTATTTAGGTAGCCCCTTGGTGTTATTAAATGATCTCTATACCTAAAGGTTTGACTGTTTCCTATTAAAACAACACTAAACATATCTACCTGCTCGACATCTAACTCCGACAATGTTGTTAATATAATGTTTTCCTCTTTTCTCCCTAACTGTTTACAAATAGCCACTGGGGTATTTTCAGGACGATATTTTAAGTATATATTTTTTAATGCTTGTAATTGCCAATATCGCTTTTTACTTTTTGGGTTGTAAAGTCCAGTCACAAAGTCTCCTTGCGCTGCGGCAATAATTCTTTTTTCAATTGTTGTCCATGGAGTCATCAAATCTGATAAAGAAATACAACAGAAATCATGTCCTAAAATTGCTCCTAGTTTACTTCCTGCAGTTATAAACGCTGAAATTCCTGGAACCGTTTCTACTTCTATAGACAATTCTCTTTCTGCCACCTTTTGATAGACTATAGATGCCATAGCATAAATACTTGCATCTCCCGAACCAATAACTACCACTTTTTCTCCTTTTAGGGCATGTTCGATAGCAATATCAGCTCTCTTTTCTTCTTCACTTAACTCCTTTCCAATACAAATAGCATTTGGATCTATTAAATGTTCAATAAATTGAAAATAATAATGGTATCCTATAATTACTGTTGCTTTTGATACTGCTTCCGATGCCATCGGAATAATGTACTGTTCGTGTCCAGGGCCTAACCCAACAACTTTAATCATGTATATGATTCTTTTTTATAATTAATAAAGAGAAATAAGGTATTTCTCTTGACGAAATTTCATGTAAATCAGTAGTTATAAACTCTTGATTAGTTCCTAATCGTTCACAATAATAAAACTGCCAGTTTTGCTCAGCAAGTTCCTGATAAAAATGCTGCCAACTAGTTTTTACCTTCATGAGTACCAAAGTATCGAATTGATGGAAATACTTTGTAATTTCTTCCATAGATTTAATTCGAGGTACTATTCCTATTTTGTCGTTTAATAAACTTAAAGGAATTTGATGTTTCGCAGCTCCCAAACTAAAGGAGTTTACTCCAGGCACAAGCTCTACGGAAACACCCAAATCTTTTAAATGTTTCAAAATGTATGAAAATGATGCATATAAACTTAAATCACCTTCGCATACTACACTTACCTTTTTACCAGAATTTGTAAGCTCTTGAATTTCTCTTGCAGTACTATAATAAACCTCTTTTGCTTGAGTTCTATCATCAGACATGTCTAAATAAAAACCTCTTAACTCTTTACTTTCTAAATTATGATATGATAATAGTGGAAATAGGTAACTCTTCTTTTTACCTTGAAAAGACGATCCAGGATAAAAAATAACATCACTCTCCTGTAAAACTCTCAATGCTTTAATGGTTAGTAATTCAGGATCTCCAGGTCCTAAAGCTACGCCGTAAACCATACTATTCTGTCTTCTTTTTTTTACGTTTGTATAAAAACAATTGCCACTTTTCCTCTGCTACTCCTTCTTTATCCATTTCGGCTCTTGACATGGTAAAAAACAAATCAGACAATCTATTTATATAAGCCATTACATACTCTTCTACACTCTCTGGGTCTTCCAGCATTAAAGTAACCAGACTACGTTCTCCTCTTCTAATTTGCGTTCTACAAACATGACATAAGGCTGAAATTTCATTTCCTCCTGGCAATATAAAATAGTCAGAAGGTGAACTAATACTGGCTTCTAATTCATCTAACCATTCTTCACAAAAAGAAGCTCCATCGATAGGTTTTGGATTTGGGTTTGTTTTTTTCGAATCTGAAGGTCTTGCCAAATGTGACATCATGTCCATCATATCTTTTTGAATACGATGAAGATTTGTTTGCCATTCATGATCTGGACCTAACTTAGCTCTTAGTAAACCAATCGTAGAGTTTACCTCATCTAAAGTTCCAATACATTCAATTCTTGCAGAGTTTTTATACTCTCGTTTCCCACCAAAAACTCCTGTTTTTCCTGTATCTCCTTTTCTAGTATATATTTTCATATGTTCGTTGTATCTTTTTATGAAGATTAACTTTGATTGTTTATCTCCATTATTACAAGGGGATGAAACCCCTTGGCTAAGTTTATGCAGTAACTGATAACTTACTTTCTATTGCTTCTAAAACTACCTGTTCATCTAGCTTCTCTCCAATGATTACTAATCTAGTTGCTCGTAATTCATTTTCCTTCCATGGTCTATCAAAATAATTTTCAAAACGAGAAGCTACACCTTGTACAATCATTCTCATTGGCTTGTTAGGCACATTAATAATTCCTTTGATTCTGTAAATTTCAAATTCAGCTACCAATTGTCCCAATACTTTAACCAATTGTTTAGGTTCATGAGGTACCTTTACTTCTAAAACTAATGAATTAATCGTCTCGTCATGATCGTGATCATGGTGATGGTCGTGACCGTGGTCGTGATCATGATGATGGTCGTGACCGTGGTCATGATGGTGATGTGCCTCATGATGTGAGTGTTTTTCTTCAATAAAATCTTCCGATTTTGAATCTAAACCAAGTAAAACGTTGACTGGGATATCACCTTTTACTGCTGAAATTAATTTAATATTCGAATCAACTTTCTTTTGGATAATATTACTTACCTCATCATATTGTACTTGGTCAATTAAATCAGATTTTGTCATAATAATAAGATCTGCACAAGACAATTGATCTTCAAATAGTTCTTCTATTGACGATTCGTGATCTAAGCTATCATCTGCCAAACGTTGCGCTTGAACTTTTTCTCTATCACATATTTCACCAGTTGCTTGTCCAACACAATCCACAACGGTGACAACAGCGTCTACAGTTATTTGAGGTTTTAAATCTGGCCAATTAAACGCTCTTACCAAAGGTTTCGGTAATGCTAACCCTGAAGTTTCAATAATTATATGATCAATCTGATCTTTACGCTCCATTAATTGAAGCATTGTTGGTAAAAATTCTTCCTGAACGGTACAGCATAAACATCCATTACTCAACTCTAAAATGTTCTCTTCTTCACACCCACAATCATTTCCTTTTAATATTTCTCCATCCATACCTAACTCTCCAAACTCATTTACGATAATAGCTAATCGCCTACCATTAGCATTTTTAGCTAGTTGATGAATTAAGGTAGTTTTCCCAGAGCCTAGAAACCCTGTGATAATAGTTACAGGTATTTTTTTAGAAGTAGTTGTCATAATAATAGTTTTGATTCAAAGGTATTACAATCATTAGGATTTATGAATAGACAAACCTTTTTTTTTAGTCTTCTTGGAATAGGTTATTCCTACCGAAATAATAATTAGTATAAAAAATTATTTCGATCATCACTTTTCCATATCAAACCAAAAATAAAAAACCTTTATTTCGCGTTTCTTTGATTTAATTTTGTAAAAACTCTACTATGATGAACTAACATTTCAGAGCACATTTAAGCAAGAAATCAGCAAAAAAACAGACGCATTATTTACAAAATGACAATAAAAACCAGTCTTTTTTATACTCTAAGGAGGTTAGTTTGTGCAAATATTACAAACCAGAACTACCTTTTTTCTCCTTAATTATATACTAAAAAAAGGTGTTTAAACTGAAGTATAACTATCTGACACACAGCAACGCAACAGAGTTGCAATTTTATTTTATTCAATAGTGTTTCATCAGAAAAAAACTGTAGTATACAAAGACTTACATAAAAAAGAATGCTTTTTCTTCTTTTGGAAACTTCTAATTTTACCTCCGTGAAAAACCAACGCTAATCGAAGCTTTGCCTCAAACAATTAAATAACTATATTTTTAAATCAATGAAAAATTTAAAAGAAATTATTTTAGGCGCTTCGTTAATAGCCCTATTATGTACGTCGTGTCAAAATGAAAACCCTTCAAATGACAACCTACAACCTGACACAGCAACTGCTGTGGATGACAAAAACATTATTCCTTATCAGTACATTGTAGTATTTAAGGACAGTAGGATTTCTCCTGCATCAAAACAACTTGCTAAGTCTTCTTTTACCAGCAGAAAGGCAAAAGCTCAATCAGTTGCAGGTATATCAAAAACATCTATTTCTAAAATCAATGACATTTTATCAGATAATAACATTGATAAATCGAAGGTTCTTAATTATTACACTACGGAAATTTCGGGTGTTGCTATTCGTTTAACGGATCCTGAATTTGATCGTTTAATCAAAGATGATAACGTAGAAGTAATTGAATTTGACAGAATTGTTGAAATTCCGGAAATGGAAGTTGAAAATCTGACTACACAGAAGAGCGCTCAAAGAATGTCTCAGGTTACTCCTTGTGGTATTAATAATGCTGGAGGTTCATCTAATGGATCTGGAAAAAGCGAATGGATTTGGATTGTAGATAGTGGTATTGATCTTGATCATCCGGATTTAAATGTGATAACAAATAGTACTTATGCTAAGTCTTTTATAGACAATACTCCTAACGACTGTCATGGTCATGGAACTCATGTTGCTGGAACTGCGGCAGCTATTGATAATGGTTTTGGAGTTGTTGGTGTATCGGCTGGTGCTCCGGTTGTACCAGTGAAAGTATTAAATTGTAGTAACCGTGGTAGCACCTCTGGTATTTTAGCAGGAATTAATCATGTTGGACAATACTTTATCGCTGGAGATGTTGTAAACCTAAGCTTAGGTGGTTACTTTGGTTGGGGATGCGGAAGTTATTCTTCTTATAGAAATTCTTTGCTAAATTTAGGACAAGGAGGCGCTTATGTTTCTATTGCTGCGGGTAATGATAGTGCAGATGCTTCTTATTTTGAGCCTGCTTGTGTTAATGGACCAAATATTTTTACTATCGCTTCTATGACTTGTAACGGTAGCTTTTCTTCATTTTCAAATTACAACATGAACCCTATTGACTTTATTGCCACTGGTAGTAACGTTTATAGCACTTATTTAAATGGAGGTTATGCAACCTTAGGAGGAACCTCAATGGCTGCTCCTCATGTTGCTGGAATAATGCACGCGAAAGGAGGAGCTCCTAATACAGGAGGTAATGTTTACAATCGCGGAGAATATTATCCGATAGCTGTAAAATAAAAAATCAACTAACCTTTAATGGAAAACCACCTGTTGTAATGACTGGTGGTTTTTTTATTTTTACCAACAATCCATCTTCTTTCTATTAAGAGATTAATTACAATAAGTAGAATTGCTTTAATTTCTCTTTGTTTTGAATTTCCCTAAACTACCGTTTTTAACTTTTGATTAATTATTTAGTTAATTTATTAAATATATTGTTTTTTTAAACCTTTTTGATAATAAAATTCACAAAAAAAAACATGTTTTTAAATTAACCAATCGTTCAATTAAATAATTGAAAAAAGTTAAAGAAAAGTTAATTTAAATATTTAAATTAACTTTATATTTCTTTAATTCCAAACACTTTCATCGACTTTTTTTGTTAGTAAATTTATTTAAATAAAATGAAGTAATCCCTTTTAAATCCACTAGAGCAACTAAGTTGCCTTAATATTTTAACCCCGCCTTAAAACAATCATTAAAAACCTACAAAACAAGCATTTAATAAAATTCCTGTGATTTTTTTATATTCCAATTATTTCTAATTTTGCTGCAAATTAAAAACCCTTCTAACAATGAAAAATGTAACTAAATTCATTTTTTGCGCTTCATTAATGGCGCTAGTTATGACTTCATGTCAAAACGAGAATTCTTCAAATGAAAACATGCAATCGGACGTTTCCACGGCAATTGATGACAAAAACATCATCCCTGGTCAGTACATTGTTCTTTTCAAAGAATCAAAGATCACTTCAGCTGCAAAGCAATTAGGTAAATCTGTATTTACTGACAGAAAAGCAAAAGCAGCTTCAGTTGATAGAATTACCGAAGTATCTATCAAAAAAATTAATACTGTTCTTGCTGACAATAACATTGACAGGTCAAAAGTATTAAATTATTACACCACAAAAATAGCTGGAATGGCTGTTAAATTAACCGATGAGGAATTTGACAAATTAGCTAAAGATGAAAATGTTGAAGCTATCGATTTTGATAGAATAGTTCAGCTTCCTGAATTTGAAGTTGAAACTGTTACTACGGAAAGTGATGCTCAAAGAGCTCCTCAGACCACACCTTGTGGAATTAACCGTGCAGGTGGTTATACCAATGCCTCTGGTAATACATGGGTTTGGGTTATTGACACTGGTATCGATTTAGATCACCCAGATTTAAATGTTGTAACCAATTCTACTTATGCTAAATCTTTTGCTGGTGGTTCTGCAAACGACTGTAACGGACATGGTACTCACGTTGCTGGTACTGCCGCTGCTAAAAACAACGGTTTTGGTGTTGTAGGTGTTTCTGCTGGTGCGCCAGTTGTACCTGTAAAAGTATTAGGTTGTAATGGAAGTGGTAGTTCTTCAGGAATCCTTGCTGGTATTAACCACGTTGGTAGATATGATATCGCTGGTGATGTTGCTAACTTAAGTTTAGGTGGTTACCATGGTTCAGGATGTTCAACAAACTCTGCTTACAGAAGCGCTTTAACTGCTTTATCTAACGGTGGAACTTATGTTTCTCTTGCTGCTGGTAATAGTAGAGCAAATGCTGCTTACTATGCTCCTGCTTGTATTAATGGAAGTAGAATTTATACGGTTGCTTCAATGACTTGTAGTCGTGGTTTCTCTTCTTTCTCTAATTACAACATGAATCCTATTGATTGTATAGCAACTGGTAGTAACGTTAACAGTACTTACTTAAATGGTGGATATGCTACGTTGAGCGGTACTTCTATGGCTGCTCCTCACGTTGCTGGAATTATGCATGCTAGAGGAAGCGGACCAAGATTCTCTGGTTCTGTATCTCATAGAGGTGAAAGCTATCCTATTGCTGTAAGATAAATTTTAAATCTATAAAGATTATAAAACCGCTCAATGAGCGGTTTTTTTGTATACCACTATGAAAATAGACTTCTTTTATTTCTGTAAGATCTTTAACCGAATTCGCCTTCTTATATAAAGAACATAATAAAACATACTATCACTTGTACTTACCCATTTAAAATGACAACTATTTTCTTCTAAAATGAACTACCCCGATGCAAGCATACGGGGTATCCGTCGGATTCATAATTTATATTTCAAGGCAAGCCTCGAGGAATTAACCCCATGGCTATCGCCCTGCGATTAAAATAAAATTTTACGTTTGTAACGTTCTTCCCATTACGAATTTTATCAAAAAGTTTAAAATCACTTGTTTTAGATATTATTAAATTATTTAGTTAATTTATTAAATAAATAATTTTTTAAAAGTATATTTTTAACAAATACAACAATAAAGCATGTTTTTTAAACATTTCAATAGGTCAATAAAAAAACATAAAAAAGTTAAAGAAAAGTTAATTTTAGTTAAAAAAAACTACCAAAAATGTCCCCATTTTACCCTGATTTTTCTTACACCTCATGGAAAGAGAATTTTCTACACGAGCAAGGATATTCTCTTTACTTTCGGTATAGCAACACAGTTGCTTAAACATTAAAAAAGTTAAAAAAAACACAACCTACAACACTACAAAACAAATAGTTATACGTTTTTACAGTATTTTTTTATGTTCCGATTATTTCTAATATTTGCTCCAAATTAAAAACCCTTCTAACAATGAAAAATGTAACTAAATTCATTTTTTGCGCTTCATTGATGGCGCTAGTTATGACTTCATGTCAAAACGAGAATTCTTCACAAGACAACTTACAATCTGATGTTACTACGGCAATTGATGACAAAAACATCATTCCTGGTCAGTATATTGTTGTTTTCAAAGAATCGAAAATCGCTTCAGCTTCTAAACAATTAGGTAAAACTATGTTTACGGATAGAAAGTCAAAAGCGGCTTCTGTTGATAGAATTACTGAAACTTCTATCAAAAAAATTAATTCTGTTCTTGCCGACAATAATGTTGACAGATCAAAAGTATTAAATTATTATACTACTAAAATCTCAGGAATGGCTATCAAATTAACCGATGCGGAATTTGACAAAATAGCTAGAGATGAAAATGTAGAATCTATCGAATTTGATAGAAGAGTTGAACTTCCAAAGTTTGAAGTTGAAAATGTTACTACGTTAAACGATGCGCAAAGAGCTCCTCAAACGACTCCTTGTGGAATTAACAATGCAGGAGGTTTCGCAAATGGATCTTCTAAAAACACTTGGGTTTGGGTTATCGATAGTGGAATCGATTTAGATCACCCTGATTTAAATGTTGTAACGAGCTCTACTTATGCTAAATCTTTTGTTGGTGGTTCAGCAAATGACTGTAACGGACACGGAACACACGTAGCAGGTACTGCTGCCGCTAAAAACAACAGTGTTGGTGTAGTTGGTGTTTCTGCAGGTGCATCTGTAGTTCCTGTAAGAGTTTTTGGATGTAGCGGTGGAAGTAGTACTTCTACTATTCTTGCTGGTATTAACCATGTTGGTAGATACGACATTGCTGGAGATGTAGCCAACTTAAGTTTAGGTGGATATCATGGTTCTGGATGTTCTAGTAGTTCTTCATACAGAAGCGCGTTAAACGCTTTATCTAACGGAGGAACATACGTTTCTATTGCTGCAGGAAATTCAAGTGCAAATGCAGCTTTATACGATCCTGCATGTATTAATGGAAGTAGAATTTATACAGTTGCTTCAATGACTTGTGGTCGTAGTTTTTCTTCATTCTCTAACTACAACATGAATCCTGTTGACTTTATCGCTACTGGTAGTAGCGTTTATAGTACTTACTTAAATGGTGGTTATGCTACATTAAGCGGTACTTCTATGGCAGCTCCACACGTTGCTGGTATTATGCATGCTAGAGGAAGCGGACCAAGATCGTCAGGTTCTGTATTCAATAGAGGTGAAAGCTACCCTATTGCGGTAAGATAAGACGATTCTAATCTTGATGAAATACAAAGCCACTCGTATTTGCGAGTGGCTTTTATATTTATATTAGGTAATAACGTCCATGAACTTACCTCTATGTAAATAGTAAAAAAACGTCCAAATTGGACACTTTTTTATTATATGTAACGTAATTTTTTAGAACTTATATACAATTCCAAAGTTTACATCAGTTAGGTTTAAATTAAAACCAAAAGTGTTTACAGCCTCCGCTCCATCGAAGTCAAATTTCGAAGATGTGTATGATAACGCCGCAATAGATGCACGTAATGCTACATGATCAGAAACGAAATAGTGAACACCTGGAGTTAAATTAACACCAAAAGTATTGTTTTTAGGAGCGTTATCTCCTTCTCCATATTTACTTCTTAAGTAAGCAACACCTAAACCTGTTGTAAATGAGAATTTATTTGATGGAGTGAAGAAATAAACAGCTCCAACTCCCACTCCTGCAGTAGATATATCAGTTGACGTTCCAGCTACCTCAGTAGTTGCTGAACCAAAAGTTACTTGCGCTTCTAACGCGATATTTTCGCTAACAAAATATCCCGCACCTGGAGAAAATGTATAGGTATCAGAACTTGCCTGTCCTTGAGAAGTAGTTGTAAATCCTAAAGATCCAGTTGCATAAAAATCTCCTTTTTCAAATCCTCCATCTTGAGCTTGGGCACCAAAAATCCCTAATACTGCGATAGCAGCAATACTTAATATTTTTTTCATAATATTTGTTTAACTTATTTTATAAAAATTTATGCTAAGTCTTCTTTGAGAAAATCAAAATTGCGCAATTTGTTTTGTCACATAGCAGCGCAAATGTAGTACTTTTTTTTAATTTAACAATTTATTATGAAGTTTAATAAACAACTTGTTCTTAATCTCTTCCTTGTTTAAACACATAAAAAGAAACTGGTATTCTATGATACTTTTGTTATATCAGTTATCAAACTATTCAAAGAAGCTCAGAAAGATTGCGGAGTAATTGGTGTTTCAAAACACTTTATATAAGCTAATTATTCTTTCTTAACAGAATAAAACCTATTAAGATTAATATTAAACTGAAAATCATATTCTCCCAAGACTGATCAACATAGCCTCCCCAACCTAAAAAATCACTTCTTCTATAGAATAAGATCAGCAGACCTATCAAGATTAATATAATACCAATGAGTTTCTTCTTCCTCATAATTAGCTCAGATATTAACTACTTTCATATTTATTAGTTATAAGTAATACAAGTAAAATGAGCATCCAAATTGGACGTTTAAGTTTAAGGATAAGCTTAATTTATGGCTTTAAAACAATTAATGGTATTAATACCCCTTTATATTTCTTACATCAAGCTTAACACCACTCACAACTCTATTTTCCTTGATTACTTCAATTGCATCTTCACTCTCAGCTGCAATATCTAAAAACTCCTGAGTAAATGGATTATTATGAAGTTCTGGCCAACATCCTGAATCTTTTATCACCCAGTAGGCTTTAAGTCCCATTCCTTTCTTTTCGTTAAGCAAATCCATGCTCATCTTCAAACTTGCTCCAGCTCCCTTTAAATCAGAAATAAATGTTTTTATCTCTTCTTCATTTTTCAATTCTCGTTTCGAGATTTCATTTATTCTTTCTTTGTTTTTCATCCTAGTAGTTTGTTGTGTAACTTTTTTAATTCTCTTATTTACTCAAAATCCTATAAAGAATTTTATAAAACTCCACTGGTTGTTCATACATTGGGAAATGTCCACATTCGTTTATCCAATGAAGGTTCGCTTTTTGTATATCCTGTTTTAACTCATACGAGAAAAAACCTACAACATCTTGTCTTCCAGTTATGACATCTATTTTCCCTTTATAGTTATTTAGAGATTTTGAAACATCATAATTTTTAAATATATCCTTTATCAAAATCCTAGTTGTTTTATTGTTATTTGGTGTATTAATTTTTCGAAATATACTATCTGGAACTGGATTCGCAAATATATACGCTCGTCTAGCCAATTTCTTTGATTCAATAATTTCTAATGAGTCTGCCTCATTCTTTTTAATCAATTCATACAAACTCTTTAAACGCTGCTCTTCGGTATAACTTCTGGTATGTTGACGATTTTTAAATAATATATTAAACCCATTCTTTGTATCTTTATGGGGTCCTGGAGCAATTAAAACCAAATGCTCTACACTTTCAGGAAATTCAGAAGCGAAATTCATAGCTAACATTCCTCCCCAAGAATGCCCCAGTATTATAGCTTTCTTGTTTTTTAAACTTTCCATTAATATTTTTATATCTTTCGTAACTTTTTTAAGATTTATAGTAGTAGCGTCTAATGGTATAGGTATTGATTTTCCTGTACCTCTTTGTTCAAGTAAAATACTATTAAATTTTGTGCTTATAGTTTCTGCAAGACCTTCTAATTGATGATAAGAATTACCAGGACCTCCAGTCAAAATAATGACCATAGGTTGCTTTTTAGAACCATATTGGTAATAATGAAGATATCCATTTTCATATTTTATGGAATCAGCTATTTGGGCATTACAAAATAAAGAAGTCATTAGTAAATAAGCTATAAATAGTATAGATGATACGATGTTTTTTAAATTCATTGACTATTTTTTGTTGGTTGAGAGCAAGATAAAATATTTAAATTAAGTAAAAACCCCGTATTCTAAAATACTCTGGTTATGGAAGCGATCAAACTACTCAAAGAAGCGTAAAAAAATGATTAGTGATCGATATTTCCAAACTAGTTGGGAATAAAAAAATACCTCGTATTGAGGTACTTGTAGTAAATGTTTAATTTCTCTCTTATCATATCTTTAAACATTAGACCTTCCGAACTTCATATAATATTCAGAGTCCTTAAATAGTTCCTTAAACTCCTTAGAATCTATTTGTACAAATTGTAAAACATTTATTTGACTTAATCGAACAATTTCTTCCTGACCTCTAATATTAATTAAATTAGTATAGAGAGTGCCTCTAGAACTATCACTATGGTAAAACACATAAATCTTTGTTTCATTCGAATTTTCTTCATTAAGAGCGAATTTAAAAACCTCGTCGATATAATATTTATCAGAAAAATCTAAAGAATGTCCAAACCAGAAAAACTCGAATTCTCTATTTTGGTATTCAGAAAACTCAGTTAAAAACTCAATATCACATCTATTATATAACTTCTGAAAATATTTTGTGAACGGTATTATTGAAGTTTTATTTATTTCAACATCTGGCACCTCATTAATCCCTAAAACGACATTACTTTCACCTTCTAAAGGAATTTTACCATGTAAGAACCTTGTTTTTCCCTTCCCTTCAGCATCTTTTTTTGTTCGATAAAAGTGTTGAAAAGTAGGTGTGTAATTAAACGTAAAGTGACGATCCACTCCATAAAAAACATCACTCTCGCCCTGTGTCTTTACCGACTCCAATAAAGGATAAACTATATTTTGAAAATATAACTTAAATATTAACTTAAACTTACCCAATTCATCCAAAAGAAATTCGGAAATCTTATCAAAATCAACATCTATATAATAATGGTGTTTTTTCACTAAATACTCTTCGTTCAACGTAAACTCATGATTCCAATTCTCCTCAATCAATCTAAAATCCTTAAGAAGCTCAGTTAAAACAATTTTATTACCAAAATCCTTAAATTCAATTCTTGTTACACTGTCAGCTCTCATTTCACAAGAATATGAAGACTTATCAAATAAATTCTTTTTATACAACTCATAAATTAGTGTCAAGGATTGATCAAGAACATGTTCTATTTTTTTTTCAAAATCTATCCAAGTTTCTATTTCCAGCTCTTTCCGAAAATATGAAAACCAAACATTCTGTTCCAATAAGTCTTTCAATTCGGTGATTTTCGGTTTATCAAAATCAAAAACTTGATATTTTTCTTTCAACCCTCTGCTGTATTGAGAACTCTTACTATAAATGGCTTCAAAATCAAGTAATTCAACTTTATTGTCAACTACATGTGATAAAATTTCTATCATGTCGTTATATGAAGTAGGGAGATTATGATATAAATCAAATCCATTACCAGTAATTAATATTTTCATCTTTTTCTTATTAGTAGTTAGTGTAGCAAGTATAGCGAAAACGAAGGGGAATTCAAAGGGATAAACTATACGAAAAAACATAAAAAGACACCTTGTGTAAGGTGTTATGTATTTTGTTAATATTTACAAATTATTGGGATTATTTAATGAAACCGCGAATTACTTTTCATAGGATGCATTGTTATAAGCGGTTTTTTATATTTCAATTTCAAATGATTCTTTTAAAAGTTTTAGAAAGACTTGAATCCTTGTTGCTACCCAGTATTTTTTGTTTTTCATTGTACTCTCAATAAAAATACCTATTAGTTTTTTGTCAACATTATTTTGGTCTAAAGGTATTTTTTGCATTTTAGTGTACCATAATCCAGAACCACTCATTCCTTGTAGATTAGGTCCGGTTTCTTTACTACCTGTTAAAATATTAATAACTTTCTTTTGTTCGTAAATAATCAAAATATTAATAGATCTATCATATTCATATTTATTATAGATGTCTTCATCTTCACCTTCTACAGATGTAGTGTTAAATTGAAAAAGTTCTCTTTCTAATTTGCCTTTATATTTATTGTATCTATTTCTAGATTCAGGAAATCCTACAAGAGAATAGCCGGGGTATGTAGTGTCGTTATGAGAATCGTCTAAATATGTTTTTTCTAAAAAATCGTATGATTTTGAAATCTCTGTAATTGATAATTCGTCTAATTTTAATATGACAACATCAATTCTATCATCTTCTCTCTCTCCTTCAACTTTATTTATGACCCATTCTCCTCCAGGATTTATAAACCTTCCTTCATTATTTATGATTATAAAGATTTCTGAAATATTATTTTCAGCCACGTGACCAGCAGTAAAAATGAAATGATGTTCATTAATTTTCACAAATACTCCAGTAGCAAAACCTGAAGGCTTATCTGTATTTTTAACAAATAAGCAGGTGTGTTTTTCTACTATTTTATTAGTAATCGCTTGAAGTTTATCTCTATGGATAGTAGCTTTTTCTTCTTTGGTCATTCTAATTGCTTATAATGGACTAGTGTAAGAATAGTAGCGGATTTTGGAACACTAACTTTTTCCCTTAAACACGGACCTTCTTTATTATTATCTTGTTTCGTTTTAGCGAATAAATCGCTATTATTTTTATATGTTGTTAACTAACATTGCCACTACTTTTTCTAATCGAATTATTTCTTCATAACTGAAAGGATTTGTTGATTTCACAAAAATATTGTCATTAAAATACTCTAAAGAATAGTTTTTTGTAGGTAGAAGACCAACAGCCTTAGTTACAAAAACTTTATTATCAGTTCTTTTTAATTCTTTTAGAAAGTTATTGCTGAAAATATAATGACCGTCGATATCTTTATGTTTAATCCAGTAAAAAAATTGATTTTCGTGAAACTCTTCAACATAATTAATGTCATCTTGGATATTGACTATTGATATTTTATGTTTCTGATTATTTATAAAGGTATATGGAAAAGAAGAATGTGAAAATTGTTTGAACATTTCAGAATTGACAATAATATTCTTTTCTTCTTCTGTAAACATATACTCCGAATAGTTTTTTCCAAAATAATTTAAAACCTCACTCATAACCTTCCATTTTGAAGATGAATTATTTTTATTTTCAAGGTATCGCTTTTTAGCTATATCAATATTCCAAGTTCCAGATTCAGCTTCTTCTAGAGTTAAAGCCGTCTGCTCAATATCATCGTATATCAGTTCATCTTTAAGACTTTTTTCAATTTCGCTTTTCTCTATCCTTTCTTGTTTATTGATTTTAGATAACATGTATCCAAAAACCAATACTATAGCTATAGCAATAAATATAAATTCGATAGTCATAAATGTTAGTTAACGTTTTGGCTAAGCTGCGTTTTAATGCCATTTAAAAAGTGTTATCTATTTTCTTCTTAATTTCAATTGATAAACCTGAACGGTAAAAATTTCTTAATTCATTTATCGTACTAGCGAGCTCTGATTTCATATCTGGGTTAATCTCTACCAATTCGTTACTAACATTGAAATCATGCAATCCTAACAGAATCATTTTCTCCTCTTTAGATTTTAGATTTATAATTTCTTGATTTAAGTAAATTCTTCCTGGGAGCATTTCAGAATCTGGGTTATCTAGAAAAGTATGTTGGGTAAATAATAAATTGAATTTAGAGTTTTTGGTTGTCTCACATTCAAAGTAAAGACTCCCGCCATCACCTGCAGCCGCAAAGTTTGTGATTAAAATTCCAGATTGTAATTCTTCGATATTCATTTTTTACATTGTAGATAACGTGTTTGTATAAGATTAGTTGCGTTGGTTAAGCACCTAATTTAGCAAATACAAACAAAATAGAAAATCCGCGAGGATTTTCGTAAGTAGGCTTGCACTAGCAATTAATTTTATACGGTGTTGGGCTTAGTTTTTAATTAAATTCTCTTCTAAAGATTTTAGTGTTTTACCCTTTGAGTTTTTCCAGCTTTGCGGGCCACTTCTTGAAGTTCCAGCTACTAATGCTGCTGCATAGGAAGGTGAACTAAGTACGATTTCTTTAGTGAGAATTAGTTTATTATTGCGTTCTATAAGAACTCCATCTAAAATTAACTTGTCCCTAAGTAACTTTATTTTACCGGGAATACTAGTTGTTGTTCTAGTAGAAATTTCTGATTCTCGAATTAATACAAAACCATCATCACTTACTTTTCCTTTAGAAGACAATCCATTAACATTAAATAATAAAACTTCACTGACTGAAGAGTCTAAGGTCTTCTCGTCTTTAGAAATATCTTCTGTGATTAGTGGGTCTAAGAATTTATGACCTAATGTTCCTAACACTATTTTCGCGTTATGTATGAATTCCTCCATTGCGTCTTTATCAGCTCTTGGTAAAGTTGATTTAGTTGGCTTGTTACCATTTTCAATAGAATACAAATCAGCAATACTAGTTAGTTCTGAAAGTCTTGATTCTAAAAATTTCACATGTGATTTTGTTAAATTTTCATCTTTGCTTGAGAAAATAATAACCTCACTCCAAAAATCTTTATTACGGTCATGTTCAGAAAGCCGTCTATATACATTTTCAGATTCTCCTATATAAACAGAATTTCTTCCGTCTGTAGAATGTTTTTCTAATAAAAAATAAACACCAGGACACTGAGCTTCATTCCAATTCTTTAATTCTGATAGTCTTCTTCTTGGACAAGCAATTGCTTGCCCTGACCAGTTGGCAATTTCTACATGTCTTAATCCACTTGGTGAACCATCTGATAAATATATTTTAATACTTTTTCCAAACATATGTTCTTTATTGTCCGTTGCACAATGTCATTCTTGTCATTATATGAATTCCATTAAAATATTCTGCAACTTTTATTAATGATTCCGTTAATTCTGTTAATAGTTCGTCTTGTTTTTTATAAGCTTTAACAATGTTATCGTTTTGGTCTTTTATGCCAAAAACAACTGTTGTTCCAGTCTTTTTAGTTTGAGTTTTTTTTTCAGAGTTTAGTAATTCGAACAAATTATCAACATCGATTTCTTTCATAGTAAACTTCTCTAAATCTAAAGCCTCATTTTCGGTTACTGGATATCTAAAAAAAGAACTTTTTCTATCATAATTGGAAATTATGGGTATTGCTTTCGTTATTTCAGAATATTCACTCCAATCTCCCTTTGGTGCTAATTGTTTAATTTTATCTAAGTTTTTTAAAAGTAATTCATCTTTCCAATATTTATATAATTCATCTATCCAATGACAACTGTAAAGCGGTCTCCACTTTCCTTGACTGAATATTTTTGGACTTATACTATCAAAAGGTTCTTTGTCATAAGGGATTTCTAATTTTTTATGAAAGATAATTATTAATGATTTTAATGCTAATTCTATGGCATGTCTATATAAAAAACTAATCGGCATTTCGACTAATTGAAATGCTTGAATGTTTTTTTTCTCAGAATTCAATAATAGAGCAGAGTTATAATAGGTTTCAGAAGTTATTCCAAATCCAAAATCTAAATGCTCATTTGGGGGAAGAAATTGATACATTATTTTAGTGTTAATTTAATGAATTCAGTTTTTTTGAATTAAGCCCAACGGTTTTGTGTATGAGTAGTAGCGAAAAATAAAACACTACTTTTCAGTAAGTAATTTACAAAATAAAAAAGAATAGCGATTTGAATTATAACTCAAATCGCTATTACTTATACACGTTGTTGGCGGTAGTTTTTTATTTGTTCATCTCTTTAAGTAGTTCAGTTGCGGCTAACTTTCCAAAAGCATTTGCAGCTAAAGGACTAGCTCCTGTAATTAATTTTCGGTCTTTATGAACTGTATTATCAGCTTTTTCGTTGATTATTGTAACTCCCAAGTTGTTTAACTTTTCTCCATACTTGTATGGCATATGGCCAGGTGTATAACCAATCATTGGTCCTTGCTCATCCACAGCATCTGGAAATGAAGCAATTTTATAACCTTTATAGACATAATCATCTTTATTGCTGTCTAAGCCGGCTGCTAATAATGCTGCTGGACCATGACAAATAGCAAGTGTAAACATATCATTATTGTGTGACCATTTTATTAGTTTATTCACATCTTTGTTTTCTGGTAATCCAAGCATTGCTCCATGACCTCCAGGAATAAAAATAGCAGCATAATCTGAGCTTCCATTCATATTGTTAGCAACAAAATCAGATAAGTTTCCGGGATTTTCAAATTTCTTTTTGAATTCAGTATATATTGTTTTTACATATTCATCGTCTTGTGGCATTGCCCATTGCTCAATAACAACTGGTTTTCCATTAGGTGTTACAACATCTACTTCAAAACCAGCATTTCTTAAATGTAGCACAGGTAAAAGTATTTCGACAGGATGATTTCCCGTTGAGAACTTTTTACCATTAGCCATGGTCATATTTTTCTGCTCTGTGCAAATCATTAACACTTTTTTATTTCCTGAATACTTATTTTCATAAACAGTATTATCAAAATCTGTAGTTGGAGATGTTGCTAATTTTAATGCTAATGGTGATGGAATATAAGATCCGCCTTCAGTTTCTGTTGGTCTCGATGTAAAGTACAAGGCAATAAAAGCTAGTAAGATGATACTTACTATTGTTAATATTATTTTTTTCTTCATGGTTTGATTTATATAAATGTTACTAATTTATCCATAGGTTTTCTAACCTTTACAAGGTTGACTAACCAATCTTTATCTGCGTCTTTATAACCTATTGGTAATAGAAGTGTACTTCGTAATCCTTTTTCTCTTAATCCAAGAATTTTATCTAATGCATTTGGATCAAAACCTTCCATTGGTGTACTATCTAAACCTTCGTAAGCAGCTTGAGTAATGGCAGCCATAAATGCAATGTAGGTTTGTCTTGCTGCATGTTCAAAGTTTGTTTCTGCATCACGCTTTGGGTAACCATCTAATAACATTTGACGATAGTTTTCCCAACCTTCGTTTTTAAAACCTCTTATTTCGTTTGTTAAATCGAACATATAATTAATACGATCTACCGTATAATTATCCCAAGCTGCAAATACCAATAAATGTGAGCAATCTGTAACTTGTGATTGATTCCAAGCAATTTCTTTGATACTAGATTTAGTATCACTATTTGTAATTACGAAAACTTCAAAAGGTTGTAATCCACTAGATGTTGGAGCTAATCTAATTGCTTCTAAAATGTTGTCTATTTTTTCTTGAGGAACTACTTCGGCATTCATAGCTTTAGTAGCGTATCGTTCATTTAATTTGTCTAAAAAACTCATTGTCTTATTTTTAATTATCGCCCAAAATTAGATGATAATTAAAACGTAAATATGAACCTATGGTAATAAATTAGTTTTTGATTCTTTCTTTTCTGATTCTACTTAGACTCTGAGGAGTAATGCCTAGATATGAGGCAATTTGATAATTAGGTATTATTTTTTCGAATTCAGTATAATCCTCAATAAACTGATTATATTTTTCAGCAGCAGTTAATGCTAATAAGCTTAAAATTCGTTTTTGAAGTGCAGAAATTCGTTTTTCAAAATTCTTTCTCTGAATGATTTCAAATTGAGGAAATTCTTGATAAAATTTTTCAACTTTAGAATTGTCGATTATTAAAACCTTAGAATGTGTTAGACTTTCGATGGAGACAACAGATTTGTTATCTGTATAGAGTGTTATGTAATCGCTTATCCACCAGTTTTTAATGGCAAACTGTATGGTGTGCTCTTTTCCGTCTTCCGTTTTGAAAAAAGAACGCAAACAACCACTTACAACAAATACATGCTCTTTTTTAATAGAGTTATCAGTAAGTATTTGTTCTCCTTTTACTAAGTTTTTTTCTTTGATTATTTCATTCAGTTTACTTTCTATTTCAGGTGAAATTGAAATCGTATTTTTAAAATAATCTAAAAGTTCATTCATATATTCAAATTACCGCCAACGTTCTGTGTATGGTGCGTATCCCGAAGGGTATGCACTATACATCTTGTTGTGCTTTCGTTATTTTATTTTCGTTTTAATTTTTTCAAAATCCTTATTCAAAAACAATTCGTATAATTCTTTGGCTTCTGTCCAATCTTTAGCTTTGAATTTTGACTCCTCTCCGTCCATAATAATGGAAAGAGTTAAATCCTTATTCGTTTCAATCACATTCTCATCATCGGTAATTACAGAAACCCAAAAAGCTCCATGTTCTTCATCCATTTCTTGAATGTCTTTAATTGCTTTTTCTATATCAGATAAATCAATATCGTCTTTTTGGTATCCAGCAGCGTATTGAATGTAGGATTCTATCATAATTCTTTATTATTCTATTCATAAATGGAAGCGCCCTTTAGAATCGTTTTGAAATTTTCCCAAGTTGGTTTATCTGCGTCAACATTCATTTTCATATTGTCATAAAAGCCTTGAATATCTTCTGTATATACTTCCATAGCTTCTAGAAAATCTTCAAGAGTTCTATTTTTCCAATTCGTTTTGTTCTCTTTTAAGTCTTTTCTAAACTCTTTCAGAAATTCTATAAATTCGATTCTTGTCATTTAGTCATTTTTTAATGAAGCACAACTAGTTATATCTCGACAAATATAATTTTTATTCAAGTTATATCCACTGATAACTGGAACTTTTAGGTCTTGTTATTGGGTTTTAGTATTTCTTACAACAATTATGTAAAAAAACATTTTTTATGTGTTTTAGAATCTACTACGTCATGTATTACTAAAGCACAAAAAAACACCTCAATAGAGGTGTTCTTAATACTATGATACTTTAATTTAAGTTAATCTCAAATCAAGTGGTTCGCTATTATCAAGAAACAATATCTTAGGATAAACAGAGAAGCTTTTTTTCTCCTCATCAATAATCTCTTTCTGTTTCTCAATCTCTTCTTTGATTTTATTATCTAAATCACTAATTAAACTCTCTTTTTTCTTAACCTTGCCAGAAATAAACTCAGAGTTTTTGAACTTGTTTTTGTACCCTTTCTTACTCATTGTATAAGGCATTTTTTAAAAGTTCAACAGATCTATCATGATAAATTTCTTTGCTATCGTCTTTAATCATACCATTCTCTGGTACTTCATCCAGTATAAAATCAAAAAGACTCGACTTCTTCCTAATTTCTATGTAATTCTTTTTAGTCATTATCTTAAATATTTTTGAAATATTGTATTTCAAAAAAACAGAAATACGTACAAACCTCTATAACGTAGATAAAACAAGACTTTATTACCGGTTATTGTGTAAAAACAAAAAAGCCTTACTAAAACTAGTAAGGCTTATTGTGATCGCGACAGGATTCGAACCTGTGACCGTCTGCTTAGAAGGCAGAAGTTTTGACCACACATAAAGCCACACAAAAACACAAACCCTTATAAACAAAGACATTTATGAAAAATAAAATTTTATAAAATCAGATAAAAACAAAAATAACGGGCAAAAAACGGGCAATTTTTTAGTATATTTATACAAACAAAAAGCACTATGGCAACCGTAAAAATTATACTAGATAAAAAGAAAAGTAATCAAAGACAAGATGGTTCATTCCCGATAAAACTTAAAGTCCAAAAAGAAGGAAAGCACCTTCCAATTAATTTAAAAAAATATGCTCTCATAGAACAATGGGATGAGGATAAATTCAATAAAACATTCAAAAACTACAAAAGAGAAAATAACGAACTTAGAAAGAAACTCGTCATTGCTGAAACATTAATCCAAGATTATGAGAATGAAATACATTCTTGGAGCATTAAACAATTACGTGACTTTATTGCTAAGCAAATTTTAGATAATAAATCTGAAACCCGTGATAAAAAAATCAAGGAAAAAGGAGGTACACTTTTAATGACTCCTAAGGGAGTTAAAACCATAAAACTTTTTGAATACGGTAATACTCTGGTGGAACACTATGAAAATTTAAAGCTCTACGGCAGAGCTAAATCTTATAAGCAGGCTCTAAGTGCATTTAAGAAATATACTGACTGTAAAGAAGACATCACTTTTGCTGAAATCACTGGAAAAGTCCTAGAGCAATGGAAAGTAAACATGATGAATAAACCTATGAAAGACACTTCGTACAATGCTTATTTAAGAGGCTTGCGTGCAGTAATCAATCATGGCATTAAAGATCATAAACTTCCAAAAGATGGAAATTATGGATTTCAGTATTTTACGGTGGGTACACCTCAACCAACACAAAAAAGAGCTATTCATTTAGAACAAATCAAAGCGTTATTTGAATATCCTTTAGAAAAAGATACTTCTTTATGGCACTCTCAACAGCAAGCTATTTTTATGTTTAACACCAATGGTATTAATTTTAGAGATTTAGCTTATTTAAGAATGAATCAGATTATTGGAGATTTTGACCGTATAAAATACACTAGAGCCAAAAATCATAAAGATTTCGATATTATCATTGCAGGTAAATCAAAGGAAATATTACAATATTACTCACAAGGAAAGAAGCTAAATTCTAATGAATTGGTCTTCCCTATTCTTCCACAACAAATTTTAGGGTTAGGTAAAAAAGAAGTTACTTTATATGAAAGTCGTCGTGATGTTTTTAACAATAACCTCAAAAAAATTGCCTCACTAGCTGAAATTGATACTAATCTTACAAGCTATGTTCTTAGGCATTCTTTCGCTACAGCTTTAAAACACTCAGGAACAAATATTTCATATATCTCCGAAGCTTTGGGGCATAACTCTTCTAAAACTACACAAGTTTATTTAGATAGCTTTGAAACGGAAGATAATGATAACATTACTAGATCTGTGGCTTTTTAAAAACATTTATTTGACGTTTAAACACATTTTATCTACACTTTAATTACATTTTATCGTACATTTACCCAAAATTTAATATGTCCTTTAATCCAAACTATACAATTACGTTAGAAATAGCTATGGATTTAGCTAAAATAGAGGAAGGTAAAAAACAGTTTGAAACTACCCCTGTAAGTGCTACATTATTAAGTTCTTTAAGAAAATCAGCACGACTTGTTGCTACACATTATTCTACTCAAATTGAAGGAAACCGACTAACAATGGAAGAAGTAACTCAAGTAGTAGATAAAAATATCGGCGGTTTACCAGGGAGAGAAAGAGATGAAAAAGAAGTTAGGAATTATTATTTAGCGTTGGAATACGTAGACACTAATCATACTAAAATCTTAACTGAGAAAATTTTGCAAACTATTCATGGTTTAGTTTTATATGGTAAAAAGAAACCTACTTTATATAGAGATGGTCAAAATGTAATAAAAGACGGTTTTTCAAATGCTATAGTTTATATGCCTCCAGAAGCATCTGATGTTTCTATGATGATGCAGGATTTAATAGTTTGGATTAATGATAAATTACAAGAAGAAAAAATTCCTGTACCAATTATAGCTGCCTTGGCTCATTATCAATTTGCCACAATTCATCCTTATTATGATGGTAATGGACGTACTGCTCGTTTACTTACAAACTATATACTTCATCATGGAGGATATGGATTAAAGGGAATTTACTCCTTGGAAGAATATTATGCTAAACACATTCATGGATATTATGATGCTTTAGCAGTGGAAGATATTCCTAATTATTATATGGGGCGTGAACAAGCCGATTTAACTGATTTCCTCGAATATTTTACAAAAGGAATGGCTATTGCTTTTACCAATATTATAGAGAATTCTAAAAAACAGAATCCTGTTATATCAAATGATAATTCCAAACTATTAAGAGAATTATCTGCTAAACAGCGAATGTCTTTAGGTCTATTTTTGCAACAAAAAGAAATTACTACTAATGATTTAGCGATTCATTTAGGTGTTTCTAAAAGAAGTGCTGCCATTTTGATAAAAAAATGGTTAGGAAGTGATTTTATTATAATTGGTAATCCCTCAAATAAAGCTAGAACATATTTACTTCATCATAAATGGGAAAAATTAATTTAAATCAATCATCACAATTATTGTAATCAAAATTGTAAATTACGAGTTTTAAGATATATGAAGAAAGCTAATTATATAATTGAAGAAATTATAGATCAATATACCATAGAAGACAACAATAAACCTTGGATAATAGGGTTTAGTGGAGGAAAAGACTCTACAGTTATGTTAACATTGGTCTGGCTAGGACTATTAAAAATAAAGAATGAAATTAATGAAAAATTCCTAAAACGTGAAGTTTGGGTCGTTTGTAATGATACTCTAGTTGAAAATCCAATAATCACAAATTATGTCAATGGTATCTTAGAAAAAATTGAAAAGGCAGCGATAAAACACAATTTACCTATTCATGTTAAAAAAACAATTCCTAGATTGGAAGATTCTTTTTGGGTAAATCTTATTGGAAAAGGTTATCCAGCTCCTAATAATGCTTTTCGATGGTGTACTGAAAGATTGAAAATAAAACCAACATCACGTTTTGTAGATGAAATGATAAATAATGACGAGACAAGCCATAAAGAGGCAATCGTATTAGTTGGAACAAGAAAAAGTGAAAGTGCTACAAGGGCTAAATCTATAAAGAAACATGAAATAAAAGGAAAGCGATTAACAAAACATCCCTTGCAAAAAAACATTCTTGTTTACTCTCCTATTAAAGAGTTACATTTAGAGGAAATTTGGTATATTATAAATACTTATAAATCTCCATGGGGTGCTGAAAAAAATCAGTTATTTAAAATATACTCTGATGCGAGTGCAGATGATTATGAATGTCCTACAATGGTATCAAATAAAGAACATAAATCTTGTGGACAAAGTAGATTTGGTTGCTGGACATGTACAGTCGTAAAAAAAGATAAATCTATTTCTGCCCAAATTGAAAACGGTGAGAAATGGTTAATACCATTAAGAGATGTAAGAGATTGGATTCAAGAAGAAAGAAACAAAATAGAGAATAGAGAATCTTTTAGGAGAAATGGTTTACCAGCTCAAAATGATATGGGAGTAGTTAAACTTAAACATCGAGCCAAAATATTAGAAAAAGTGTTCGATGCTCAAAAAAAGATTAATGATATGGGGATAGAAATAGAGCTAATTAATAATCAAGAGTTAATAGCTATTCAAGTTACTTGGTATAGAGATTTATATTTTGATTACAAAGTTTCAGATATTTACAATAAAGTATTTAATAAAAATCTTGATATGAAACAACATAATGAACTTATCAAAAAAGAAGAAGAAATTCTATTATCTGCTTGCGATAATGATAAAAAACAATTTACCTTAATCCAAGATTTACTAAAACTTGAAAAGGCTAAAACAATTATGATGAAACGTAGAGGGCTTATTGAAGATATAGAAAACAGGTATAAACAATTCATTTCAGCGTAATGATTATAAAATCTATAGAGCTAGACAATTTTAGAATCTATAAAGGCAAAAACCTAATAGATTTATCTGTTTCAGATAATGAAAATATAATAATTGTAAGTGGTAAAAATGGTTTTGGAAAAACTACTTTTTTAATGTCTTTAGTTTGGTGCTTATATGGTAGACAAATGAGCGATGTTGATGATATTTACAAAAAAGAAATTGAAAGTAACGGTAACTACAGACAATACATTAAAAGCAGCCTTAATAGGCAAGCAGAATTCGAAGGAAAAACAAAATTTTCTGTATCAATCACATTTTCTAATATAACCACTATACCTGATGTAACTTGTAATGAATTAAAAATTACAAGAACATATTTTACAAAAGGTAATAAAGAAGAAGATTTAGATATACTTATAGATGGTTACGAAAGTGAATTAGTTAAAGATGTTGGTGCAGAACATTTTATTAGGGATTTTATTATGCCAAAAGAAATTGCTAAATTTTTCTTTTTTGATGCTGAAAAAATTGTTTCTTTAGCTGAAATTCATACACCTGAGCAAAGACAAAATTTAAGTAAAGCTTACTCTGAAGTTTTAGGTATTAAACAATATCAAAACTTAAAAGAAGATTTAGAACAATATCTTGATAAACTTAAATCAGAAACAGCCAATGCTAAAGAGAAAGCAGAATTAAAAAGACTTAAAACTGATGTAGAAATAGCTGATGATAGAATTAATGAAGTTCAAGAACAAATCAAAAATTTTGAAGAAGAAGCTTCTGGATTAAAGTATGACATTAATAAGTTACAGGAAAAATTAATAAAACAAGGAAGTGTAATAACTGTAGATCAACTTAACGAGTTAAAGGAAAGAAAAATTACTCTAGAAAAACAAGTCGCTATTTTAAATACTGAATTAAAAAATCATTATGAGATAATTCCATTTGCGATTGCTGGAAATCTGCTTACTGAAGTTTTAGAGCAAGTTATTTTAGAAAGAGATATTATAAGTCAAAAATTTAATGATGATAAGATTGAACAAGTTGCTGATGATATTATTAATGATTTAATAAATACTCCTCACCCTGACAACTTAGTAATAAACTATAAAGTACAGGAGTATTATATTGATAATTTAAAAAAACTTATACACAAACATCTTAGTGGAGATTCAAAAATGAAAACAGACGCTGATAATCAAGAAGAGGTAATACATAATTTATCAGAGACAGAAAAAGCTAAATTGAATCAGTTCATTAATAATATTCGTTTATCATTTAAGGAGACTTTTAACCGAATAAATTCGGATTATGTAAGGTCTAAAAATGAATTAAACGATATCAACAAAAAAATTAAACTTGCTGAAGAAAAATCAGAAAACCCACTTGTAAAAGCTGATAGGGAACGAAAGTTGCAGTTAGAAAAAGATTATGATGATATTTTAAGAAATATAGGTGTTTTACAACAGGATATAACAAGTAACAATGAAACCAAAATTCAATCTAAAAAAGAAATTAAAAGAATTTCTGATAAATTGAAAGTTTCCAAAGGTAAACAACAAATAAGTAATGAAGTGCAAAAGTCTATTAGATACCTTAAAACATTTATAGCTAATTTCAAAATAGAAAAAAAGCATAGTTTATCTAAAAGAATCAAAGAAGGGCTAGATATTTTACTTCATAAAAAAAGCTTTATAAGTGATGTTAATGTAGAAATATTGGGCGATGACATTGAAATAAATTTGATAGATGCTAGAGGGAAAGAAATTAACAAAGATTCCTTGTCTAAGGGAGAACAGCAAATGTATGCAACTGCCCTTTTAAAAGGACTAGTTGATGAATCTAATATTGATTTTCCTGTTTTTATTGATTCTCCAATGCAAAAGTTTGATATCGACCACTCAAACAGTATCGTTAAACATTTTTACCCAAAAGTATCAAATCAAGTTATTATCTTTCCTTTGTTAAAAAAAGAAATGACACAAGATGAATTCAATATTCTTCTACCTAGTATAAGTAAGACTTTCTTAATAAAAAACACTGATAACGAACAATCTAAATTTGAACAAATAGAAAGAAAAGAAGAATTATTTGAAATTTTCGAAAAAGATTATCAAGATGCAATTTAATATTAGTACATCCCCAGAAAATGAACCTTTAGTAAAACGTCTTACTCAAAGAATAGGATTAGGAACAGAGAATCATATCTCCAGAATTGCTTTAGCTTATTCTTTAAGCAAAGGTTATAATTTAGATTTAGAGAAGGATTTACAAGCTTTTGGAGGTAAAGAATATAAAGACCATACCTTATTTGGTAGTTACAGAGATTATTATGTAGCTTTAATTTGCCAACGTTATCAAATTCATAAAGATGACACAAACATTAGAAAGTATCTCAAAATGCATATCGATCAAGGTTTAGAACTAATTAATAGATTTTTTGAAGACAATCAAAATTTTTCGGGTATAGAATTTCTATTAGATAATATTGAAATAGGCATTGACTCTATGAACGATGGGGAAAATTCATTTGAATTTATAAAGAATAATAATTCTACATTAAACGAAAAAGAATACTACTTAAAACCTGTAAAAATTTTAGTAGGGGAAACTAAAAATAAGAAAAAGATTTATTTCACCCCTAATAACACCAATATTTATGGTAACTGCCATATCGCCGTTGCAGGAAATTCTGGAACTGGAAAATCTTATTTTTCTCGTAAAATTTTAGAACGAATAGTTGAAGAAACAAAAGGAAAAGTAAACTTTTTATATCTTGATTTCAAAGGTTTAAATGAAAGTGACAAATCCAATTCAGATTTTAAAAGTTTTTTCAATACAACTAATGCTGAATTAATAGATACTCCTCAAGATTCTTTTCCAGTTAACCCTTTATCCTTCATAGATAATATTAATGAAAAAAACAAAATTGTTGGTATAGGTAGATTTGTAGATATAATCACAAAATATGCTAACTTAGGTAATGTTCAAAAACAACATTTAAAAGATGCCACAATTAATGCTTTTGAAGAAAGAAAAGACGGGTCATATCCTACTTTAAAAGATGTTTTGGAAAATGTTTATGAACTAGCTGGAGATAAACCTACATCGTTAACACAAATTTTAATTGGTTTAACTGAAATTGAACTTTTCGACAATCAAAAATACGGTGATTTCATAAACTCTAATTATTATCTAAGTCTTTCAGGTGACTTAAGCAAAGAAGTACGTTTTACCGCCACCTTCCTTGTTATCTATTATCTATATAATACTTTTATGAATATGGATAAAACACCTATAGAAGATGACTATAGTGGTTTACGCTATGTTTTACTAATTGATGAAGCTCATAATGTATTTAAAGAGAAAAAATCTCAAGAAATATTAGAAAAATTACTCAGAGAAATACGATCTCAAGGAGTTGCAGTAATGTTAGTATCACAAGGTATCGAAGAATTTAATCAACCTACGTTTGACTTTTCTTCTATGTGTCAATCTGCTTTTTTAATGTCAATAAAAGATGGAAATAATTGGAAAGCAATTAGTAAATTTTTAGGTGCTGGTGAAAAGCAGCGAACAAAAATCAACCGCTCTATGGAAGCAATAAATCCAAGGCAAGCGATTACAAATATTAAAGAATTTGAATTTGGAGAAATATTTAACACTAAATAAAATATGGATTTTTTGAAAAACAAAATGTGTATATGGTCTCTCATAATCATAACAATGTTTCTTATTTATTATTTTTTCATTAGAAAAATTTCATTCAAAAAAGATTCTGAACTAGGTATAATTTCAGATTTTTTAAAAAATAGAAGAACTGAGCCTTTAAAATCTTTTTCTTACTGGTTATATTTTATTTTAATTGTATTTTTTATTGGAATAACAGGCTCCCTTATTTCTGCATTTCCTTCATATGTAAATGGTCAGGATGAGATAAACTCTACCTCTTTAAGTCTTATTGGCTACGCTGTTGTTTTGCTTTGTTCTTCGTCAATAGAACTCATATTTATAAAATTCAGAGATCATGAAAGAGATAAATATCTTCCTGTTCAAAATGGAATAATAATGATTGGTGTAAGTTTAGTTATCATTAGTATTTTAATTGGATTAGTGACATATATGATAGAATCTCAAAACTTAAAATTAGCAATAAGTATTATCGCATGCTTATTTGCTATGTATTTTTGGTGGATTACAAATTCAACAAACTCCTCTGTTTTTGAATCAATTACTCCTCCTACAACAGATAGCACAACTGGAGGAGAACCAAATAATTTAAATGGAGTAATACCTAAAGAATTTACAGAGTAATTATGGGATATCCAAAAAAAATTAAAGCCATTAAAGTGAAACAACCTTTCGGAGATTTTTACGTTTGTTCACTATCAGCTAAAGATATTATAGATTTATCATTCAGTGATCCTTTAAGGTATGACGAAAATAAGAATTTAAAAGGTAGCCAAAGAAAATTAGACGAAAAAGGAAGAGTAAAATCTATTACAAGTTATATCAATGGTAATGATACAGCATTCCCAAACTCAATAATAGTTTCTGCTAACTACAATAAAAAAGGTTTAATTGAAGAAAATGAAGACCTTACTTGGAAATTTTCTCCTTTGGAAGGTAATGATATATATGAAATAACTATACCTACTTCTACTAAATTGGCAGCAATAATTGACGGACAACATAGAGTTAATGGTTTTAAAAAAGCAAGTATACAACGACAAGAAGAAATGGAGTTATTAGTTGCTATATATTTTGATTTACCTAACCCATATCAAGCTTACCTCTTTGCTACAATTAACTATAATCAAAAACCCGTAGATAAAAGTCTAGCTTTAGAACAATTTGGGTATTTCACAGAAATAACCGAGAGTTATACTTGGTCTCCAGAATTACTAGCTGTTCATTTATCTAAGAAGTTGAATATAGAAAATGGTTCACCTTTTTTCAATCACATCAAGGTTGCACCTCAAAATGATGATTTTTTACTCTCCACAAACCCTAAAGAAATAGATTGGGTAGTATCTACTGCAACAATTGTTGATGGTGTTTTAAAGCTTATATCCACTAACCCAAAAGAGGATTCAAATGAGTTAAGAAGATTAGATGAAAAAGATAGAAATAGAAATCAAATAAAGAGAAAAGATACTACACCACTTAGAAATTTTTATCTTAAAAATAACGATTTATTTATCTACAAAATAATTTTCAATTTCTTTAAAGTAATCGAGAATGAACTATTTAAACCTGCAATAGGCAAAACATCCTATATTAAGAAAACTATTGGTATTCAGGCATTGTTTGTGGTTTTGAAAGAAATTTTGAATATGAATCTTGAAACAGACAAAAACATAAGTCAAGATTACTATAAGTCTTATATAAATAAATTTAAAAATGTGGACTTTAGTGATAATTTTTATACGGCATCGGGAATAGGTAAATCAAGAATTCAAAATACAATTTTATTATCCTTAGGACTTAAAACTTTTGATCAGATTAAAAATAAAGATCATATTTCCGAGTACAAAAGGCTTCTCAATATCAATGAATAAAAATTATTTACTTTTATAAAAATAAGCATTTCCTTTTTTTATAAATTCAATTTTACCTTCTGTACGAAGATGCATTAACTGACAAGAAGAAATTTTTAATTTCTTTCTTGTCTCTTTACTATTTAAAAATAAATCTTTCATTTTTATTAAGTCGACAAACCAAATAAACACTTACTAAAAAGTAATTTTTCTAAAATATTGGTTTAATATTATTGAAATAAAGATATCTGATTTTTACTTTTATTCATTCTTTTTATATGATAATAATTCAAAAAATCATATTCTCCTATCATAAATTCACCTTCATTATTTCGTTCTATTACTTCAGAGTTAGATAACTCTATAATGTTATTAGGGTTTTCACAATCTGCGATTAAAAGCATTTGAATTGAGAAAAGAAGAATCCGAGTGCATAATTTTGTTATTTCAGGCTCTAAAGGAAAGCTATGGAACCATTCATTAGGTTCGGGAAAACTATAATCTCCATGAACTAAACAGTTTCTTAACTTATAAACCACTTTTATCCCTACTCCATTTACATCAGTACATTCATCTAAACAAAAATATTTTTCAAAATCACTTAAAGCACTTTTATTCACTAACTCCCTAAGTAAACTTAAGCTTTCTTTATATTTTGGGATTGTATTATATTTAATTGAAAAATTTTCTTTAATAAAAAAAGTAGCTGAATTAATTTTACCTTTTCTAAACTCACAATTTTTTAAGTTTAATTTATTAAGAAGAGATTCAAACCCACTATAAACATACAAAAATAAAGTCAGTTCATTAATAAGTTTTTCATGTAAATTATTTTTATCAATTTCATATTCATGAGCTGAACTACACATTTCAAAGGCAGAATCATATCTAATCCCATCAAAAAAAATTTGGTCAATCGAAGAAGCCATCCAAAACCAATTTCCAACTTCAACTTCCATTTGTTTTGTAGTGTAAAAATACTCAGCTATCCCTCTTATATGATATTTGAGAGAAATCAAAAACTCTTCTCTACATTCAATTTTATCTAATATTAACTTATAACTCATAACCTTAAAAAACAATTGGTAAACCTCTAATTTAACTGTTTTTATATTCCTAATTACCAATAATACCCTTTTATTCAAAACTCTTCGTCAAAGCTAATCTTTACGAAAAACAACAAGGATTTTCTCTAAAATTCCTCCTTGTTTTATTTCCGTTTTTAAGATTGCAGTAATGCCAAAGAATTGTCTCACAAAATATCTGGCATTATGAAAAATATCGAACTTATAAATCAACTCCCTATTGGAGAAGTACAACTTTCCTACAAACGAAAACATTCCTTTATTCCTCATAAAATTTCAAGTTCTGTATCTGCTTATGAATGCATTAAAGCTATCTTCTCTTTAGACCAAATATCCTATAGGGAACATATGTACGCCTTATATTTAGATAACTCTAATAATGTCTTAGGGTATCATTTATTAAGTATTGGAGGGATTACAGCTACATTAGTTGATATAAGAATACTAATGCAAGGAGCTTTACTAACAAACTCAGTAGCCATTATTTTATTCCACAATCACCCATCAAATAAATTAAAGCCTTCAACTGCTGACATAAACTTAACTCAAAAAATTATTCGCTCAGCAGAAACATTAGATTTAAAAGTGCTAGATCATTTAATAATTACTGAAAACGATTATTATAGCTTTTCTGATAATGGAGATATATAATCCATTATAAAGAAAGAACCAAAGAATTTGTCTTTGGTTCTTTTTAGCAATTTATATCGTTATTTTTTCTGCTTTCCTAATTCTAATTCCTTTGTGCTTCCTTAGTATATTATGAAGAGATTGCATTCGTTTGACTCTCTTGTTAAAGTCTCGATGAGACTTTCTTATCTTTTGATAAATCCTTTCATTTACTTGTTTATTGACTAAATAATTAAAAACCCTTTTATCCCCAATATATCCATCAGGGTTATTTTGAGACCATTCAAAAATGATGTTTAATAAAAAAGGTTCAGCTTTATCAAGATGTATAACTGCTCCTCTTCCCCAACAAGCAGACTCTGATTCATAATCTTTCATCATAAATAGTTTCTGTGACATATCCCCATTAATGAAATTATAATACAAGATTTTGAAATCTGCCCCTCCGTAAAATTTAGTCATTTTATAAATGATATTAAAAAATAATACCTCATCTATATCACGGATTAAATTCTTCAAAGAATTTATTTTTTATTCAATTTTCTTTTGGTGAATTTGATAATTCTAATGTATAAATATACTCCCCTTTTTAAGGAAGAATAAAACTCTTATCAAGAATAAAAGTTCGCAATTTTTCAACATCACGGCACCATATATTAAATTCACTACTAAAATTGGCTGTTAAGCCTTTTTTAGAGGAACTATAATCCAGTTCGCTTGATATATTTCTAAGATTGAAATGCTTTCTACTTTTTTGAAGAATTAAGAAAGGCTTATGCAAGTCTACCAAAAGCTTACCGTCTTTTAGAGAAAAGTTCGCACCAACAGTTTTTAAAACCTCTTTTTTCTCTAAATGAGTTCCTTTAACAAACTTTTCTTTGGCTTTTGCTAAGAACGAAAAAAACTTATCTATCTTCTTTAAATCATTTCCAGAATAGATACTATTTATTTCTTTAATTAGTAAAGATTGCTCTTCTTCAATCTTAGTACTCATTTTTATAAATAAATCATCTTTAATAATTCCTTTAGATAGTTTTTCTGCAAGTATCTCCAGCTCATTCTGTAATTCAGAACTTTTTTGTTGTAGCTTTCTTTTTTTGTAATCT
The DNA here is from genome assembly GCF_964513065.1 of Tenacibaculum xiamenense. Classification (NCBI taxonomy): domain Bacteria; kingdom Pseudomonadati; phylum Bacteroidota; class Flavobacteriia; order Flavobacteriales; family Flavobacteriaceae; genus Tenacibaculum; species Tenacibaculum xiamenense. The sequence continues at coordinate 625,302 of NZ_CAZEQU010000042.1, read as the reverse complement.
AAATCTTTTTTTTCTTCTTTATTTTTTATATGAAAAGCCGTTATTAAATAAGTAGTAATCTTTCTAGATATTTGAATAGACTCTAATAATTCAACAAATTGCTCATCGACATATTTTCTCCCAATATTTTTTTCATTACATACGCTTTTCTTTGAACGAGTACACCTTAAATAATGATAAGCTGTATCTCCATTCTTTTTAGTTTTTTTAACCTTGCTGTAACCAGTAATGGTACTTTGACAATCTCCACAAGAAATATATCCCGAATAATGATTTTCATACTTATTTATAGATACATTTTGAGATTTTCCTAGAAGTGACTGGATTTTTTCAAACTCATCAACACTTATCATAGGTTTGTGTTTTCCTTGTCTAATTTTCCCATTATACACAAACTCGCCACAATAAAACCGATTTTCTAATAGCTTATAAAGTGTACCCAACGCAAAAGGTTTTCCATTCTTACTTTTTAAACCCCACTCGTGTGTCATTTTTCTTTGAAGTTCAGGCACACTACAAGTTCCTTTTAAGTATTCTTTTAAAAATCGTTGGATAGGTTTAAAATATTTTGAATCTGGGTAAATTTTACGATTTCCTTTTTCTCCAAAAGAATCATTAATATAACCATAAGGGGCACGATTAGGCATAAAACCTTTTTCTACTTTTTTGTATAATCCTTCTTTTACATCCTTTGATAAGTTAATTGAATATTGAGTAGCTTGTCCAAAATCTACTCCCATAATAATCTGACTTTCTCCCTCTTTGTACTCTCTATCGCGTGCAATAATATGTTTTATTTTTCCTCGCATAAAGGCATACTTGATAATACCTTCATCTATAGGGTTTCTTGATAAACGAGAAATCTTCCAAGTAATAATACCAATCGGCACTTTAGATTTTTCAATTTCCTGTATCATATTTTCAAAACCTTTTCTTCCCAACTTATGTCCTGATTTACTATCCTCAAAGAAAAGAGATATTCTAATCCCTCTTCTTTCAGCTTCCCTTTTAACCCAATGGTATTGTTTAGGAATTGACTGAACTTGACGATTATTCCCTTCCGTAGATTTTCGAATATAAGCGATGTATTTCATCAAATAATACTTATGTTATGTCCTCTTATTATATCATAAGCTTTATAGATTCAAAAATTATTACTTCATCAGCATTACTAAACAACTATACAGTCTTGTTAAAATTTCTTTTGTTTCTCCTAAATCAATATCTGAAGAAACTTCACTGTGTAATATTTCTTGAAAATCCAAGAGTTCTTTCTTTGTCCATTCTGTTGTATTAGGTATACACATTTATAATAAACTTGAAATAATTAAGGAAGCAGAATATAACACAACATTTAAAAAGACATAGAATTTATTTCTTTGCTTTTTAGAGGTAATAACCTTTTCTCAAAGTATAACAATTTAGATTCAGGTTTTAGTAAAATTAGATCTTAAAATATAGCTTTATTATGTTTGCCATAACTACCATTTTTCTAAAGTAGATTTTTTGCTATTCCTTATTTCTCTGTGTTGCCATAATTCAAAATTCAATAAAACATAGATGGAGTTTAAAAACTGTTATCAGCGGACACAAACAAATGCAAAGTTAGTTGCTCTGCCATCGCTTTCACAAGCCCAAGCCCTCTGGGAGAAGAAATATTTTTTTGGCTTCGCATTCTCAAAATAATATTCCTTCTGGCTTGTCTCGTCCTACCTGCAACATTTTAAGCATTGTGTTTGATACCGCTTCATAATAACAGCCTTCAAACACTTAAAAATCATGTTTAATTTAAAATTTTTAGAATTATGGCAACAGCTACAGTAAAACAAAACGGAACAGCAAAAAAAGAAACAGCAACTGCTAAAAAAGCCGTTCAAGAAAAATTAGCAAAAGAAGCTACAGGACAAAAAACAACTCCAATTATCAAAGAGCAACCAAAGCCAGTTCAACCGATTGTAACACCAATTATTAATTTAGACGACAGAATGCAAAAGTTTGAACAATTAAAAGGTTTAGCACATCAACGCGAACGATTATCTACTACACTTACCGAATTAAATCGTTTTAAATACAACCAGTCAGATTCTGCTAGTTTCTATATGAAAGATACACAAGGATTAGAATTTAAAACAACCAACACTAATCTTATCCAGTTAGTAACAAATCATTTAAAAGCCACGTTAGAGAATCGTAAATCTGAAATTGAGAAGCAATTAATAGCTTTTGAGCTATAACTCAGGTATCGCCAATTTCTCAATTAGAAACCTCGTTCGAAAGAACGGGGTTTTGTTTTTTATTTCTTTATGAATTACTCAAAATAGCTATCTTTACAGTTAATAAACGTAAAAAAGAATTATAAGAACAGATATTATAATATCGACATATAAATAGAACAACATTAACGTGTTACTATTTCTCTAACTCGAAATCGCCAATTTTAAACAGGAGAAAGAATAGTAAGACTCATACCTCTTTGGGTGTGTTTCTTTATGTCTATTCCTATTCTCCGCGGTGTTTGGCGATACCTGAGTTAGTAGGGTAAAATAGTATAAGAGCACACCTTTTTGTTGCTTTAAACTAAACTAAATTTTTAAAACTGCTTTTCGCTCTTAAAGGCAACAAAAATATTTCACATGAAAAAATCGCACGTTAAAAAACACATCAGAGATTTTTCAAAATCCTAACTAAAATAGACACACTTGCATTTCGTAACTCTTTATGTTATTGTATTTGTGTTGGAATTCACATCCAATACCCGTAGTTATTTGTTTCTCAAATTAAATAGGAACAAAAGCTCTTTCACAAAACATATTTAATTACAAACGACCTTTTTACATAATGCTAAGCATTATGATTTCAAGTATAACAAGATTTTAAACAAAGAAAAAAATAATATTTATGAAACACATTGTAAACATCATAAAGAACGTATGGAATACGATCTTTATATTCGTCTTTTTTATTTTTATAGGTTGTACGCCTGAAGAACCTATAGAACAACCCAATCAAGCACCAACAGCAACTTTAAGCGTTACTGTAAATACTAATAAAACATTATCTGGAACATTAACAGGAACAGATTCTGATGGTTCTATTTCTTTAAAGGAAATAACCATTAAAAATGGAAGTACTATTGTACAATCATTTCAGGTGACTGATAATAATTGGAGCAGTAATCTTTTATCTATCGGAAATTATACCGTTATCGGAAAAGTTACCGACAATGATGGAGCAAGCGCAACCAAGCAAGAGAATACTGCTATTCAAGGATTAACTATTACTATCACAAGTGGCACAACTACTTTTGATGAAAATCAAATGACAAATCAAGAAGTTGTAGGAACTATAGTTAATGTAAACAATATATCAGGAGTAACTTATAGTTTAGATACCAATTCTCAAAATGATTTTGAGATTGTTGGAAATCAAATAAAAGTGAAATCAGGAATTGTTTTCGATTTTGAAAATGCTCCTAATGCTATTACTATAACTGCTTCCGCAAATGGTGAAGATGATGCACAGCAAAATATCTCACTTACTATTATTGATAAAAATGATAGATTAGAAGATATTCTGATTAAAGCCACACATTGCAAAGCAGGTTTTGCCAAAGTAGATGTTGCGGATAATGATCCAAATACTCAAAACATTGTGGAATATGAGTTAGACCAGAATGGAGTACTTACCAATCGCACTTTTGCAGATATTAAAGCGCTTATTGATGGAAATACCTCTTACCCACACCCTGGAGGAAACTTTTTGGATATTTTATCTCGAATGGGACAATTAACCTTAGATGATTCAGGAAATCAGGTTTATTCTTATACAGATCCTACTGCGACTGATCCTGGAATTTTTTATCGTAATGTATTTACCTTTACCAACCTTAGTGATGGCACAAGCTATAGTCAAACAACAGATCAAATAACTGAATCTAAATTGAAAGAAATCTATGGATTTGCATATAATGAACTCATTACTGATTATCCAACAGGATATAATGCAGATAGTTGGTTAGCCTTAACTTCTACAATTGGAGATGAATGGTTCTTTAGTGGGTTTACCGTTACTTTCTCAGATAACTTAATTCACGAGCAAGATACTAGAAACTTAGATGAATTGTATGTGTATTTAGCAGTACAAGCATTAAATGTAGTAAAATCTCAGGCTACAGCCACTGAGATGGAAACGTTAGTAAGTCAATATATGACTACCAGAGGAGCAGGACGTATAACCGACGCTTCTTTATTACAAGGTTGTAATTAAATATATGTTTTGTTTAGAAGTCCTTTTCTTATAAAAGGGCTTCTTTACTTTACAAAGGATAACCCAAAATAACACTTGTTTTTCTTGTTGATAATAAGATATAATAGCATCGAATTAATTTCTTTTTCTTATGAGTTTTCATCCTAGATTAAAAACCGTTTTGCAGAGTATATTACTTCTTGTTTTGCCTATTATGTGTTTTAGCTTAGGATTCATAGTAATAGCGCAAACAGCTGGAAATAATTTTTCGTTAAATAACTTATGCAGTACAGGTGATAAATTTATCTGTAGGTATATAGATGTAAGCAGTAGTGGGCACTCGGTGAAAGAAGTTGATGATGAAGAACGAGGGAAAACACTACAACTAACGAATACTAGTAGTACAAAGTTATTTATCCCGAATAAAACCCGAGCAGAATTAGATGCTTTTTTAGCGGCAAAAGACAGATTGGGAGTTACTGCCTGCGAAGTTGGTGCAACCAAAGATACACATAGTGTTTTTGGGAATGGCATTAAAGGGTGCGATGATAACCAATGTGTTATCACACCTAGCTATGGGCAACGATGTAGAGTAAAAGAAGGAACAACAACATGGACAGTACGAAATCAAAAACGATGGAGAGATGGTACTGCTTTTGAATGGAATGGTTCTCAGTTAGGAGGGGCTGCGAGTAAACGATACTTGTGGGCAGGAAAAGATAACAATACTCGTTTTGCCTGTAGAGGTGATGGAGACCATGGAAAACTTGCTTGGGACCCATATGGGCCAAATGGTAACTGGGGACAATACCGATGTTATGTAGATCATTCATATTGTTTCTGGGGATGGTGTGGAGAACGATGGGATCTGGTTTCGTCTTCTTCTCAGGCTCCATATGTACGAACATATATCTCTGAGTCAGTTACTCATAGTACGTGGAATACGGTAAAATCATTTGGAAGTAAGTGTACAGAAGTATACTACACATTCTCTGGTTCTTATGAGTCTACGTGTTACTACGATTCTGGTACAGGACAAGAGCAACTGCTCTTTAATCCTTTAGGAACATCAACGGCGAATGCTATTACATTGCCAGAAGATGGAAGTGAAAGTGGATACTACCCATGTAATAAGTCTTGTGCAGATTATAACCGATGGTCTCCACAAGGGATTCAACCAGGAGCTCCTTCGAGCTGTACATCAACTGGACATACAGGAAGCCGAATTGGAGCGTGTACGCATAACAACCAGTGTGGGAATCAAGATGTATCGAGTTGTACATCTTATAACTCTGCATGTGAAGTCTATGATGATGGAAGTGTGACATATACATATGATGGACCATGTACGTTTGATTGGGGAGTATATGTAAATGGTGCCTATACAAAAACATTTAATGCTGAAACTGGTTGGGGGACATGTTCTGGAAATGGAACACAGTTTAGATCTCGGACATGTTTGGATGAAGATGATAATTATGCTCCGCGTGAAAACTGTGATGAAGCTACTGAACCACTAGGGTATCGAGGATGTGATCTTTATAGATATGTAAATGACACGTACTACTCTGGGTGTACTGCTTCTTGTGGAAATGATGATATTCGATTCTTGCAAAAAGATAATCTAGATAATCCATTGGCATTTATTCTATTTAGTAGAGTAGCAAATGCTGAAGATGTATATGATAGTAAAGTTGCAAATCTACAAAATGGAACATATACAGCATATGGTACAGAATATAGACGTGCTAGATGTACGAAATACAATAATAATGAATCGACGGTAGTAGATGATAGTTTCTGTGCAGGGCAGAATAAATATGAGCCTTCTCGATCTTGTAGTAGAACATGTCAGGGAGATAATAATCCGATTTAGAGTTAATAAATTATTAAAGATACAATAGAGATTTACCTCATTAGTATTTCAAAATATAAAATCAAGAAATTACTATTTTAAGTAATTTCTTGATTTAGTTAATCCATAAAAAACACAGATTTAACAATGTATAGAACAAAATAACAATCACACGTCACAAGGTTAAAATTTATAATATTTTGTAGTTTTAACCTTGTAAAAAAACTATTTTTAACACTACAAAATCAACCACTTATGACCAAATACCTCTTAGGGTTATTTTTAATAATCTCACAGTTTTCATTTACTCAAACTAAAATAGATACTCTAAAATCAAGAATAGAAAAATCTAATACTTTTTTAGAAAAAGCAAAACTATATATAGACATAGCTAACCTAGAAGAAAACCCTAAAAAAATACTTAAATATGCGGACTCTGCTTTAAACTATAGTTTAAAGAGCAATTCTCTGAGATATCAATGTTTAAGCTATATAAAAAAAGGTTATGGACACAACTTTGAGGGACATAATGATTCAGCATATTATTACTACCAAAAGGCTTCAATGATTATTCCTAAAATAGATAATTTTGAAATACTCCATAAAATAAATAGAGGTCTGGGGTATGTTCACGAAGATTTCAAAAATATAGATTCAGCATATTTTTATCATCAAAAAGCCTTTGAAATCTCTAAAAAGCTAGATAAAAACGCACAATTAAAATCTAAATTAAATTTAGCTGTCTTAGATAGAAAAACTGGAAAAACAGAAAAGGCTATTAAATCTTTTTTAGAATGTTTAAAATTAAATGATGATAAAAATTTAAAGCAAAGTATTTCACTTTATAATTCTCTAGGAAATTTATATCTCGTAATTAAAAATCATTCTGAAAGTGAAAAATATTACAGGAAAGCTATAAAATTAGCTAAGAAAGCAAATAAAAAACATTGGGTGAAACTTATGGAGTTAAATTTAATTCAATGTGTCATTAATGCTTTTAAAGATGAGCAAGGAATTGAACTTTCCAAAAAATTCTTAAAAGACCATAGAGGAAATATTAGAGATAAGGAAAAAAATAGAGTTTATTTTTACTTAGCTCAGGCACACACACACCTAAAACAATACGAGCAAGCAAAGTTTTATATTCAAAAGAAAATTGAAGCCAGTAAAAAGATTGGCGATACAAAAAGTTTGAATATAGGTAAATTTCAATTAGCAACAATTTTAAATTCATTAGGAGAATTTAAAAGAGCTAAAGACCTATTAACTGAGGTAATTCCATTCTATATTGAAAGGAATAATATTCACAGCTTAATTTCTTTAAAAAGCCTTATTATTTCTAATAACCTGATGTTAAAAGGAGATGCTAAAACGAGTGATTTATTTGAAGAATATAGAGTATTAAAAGACTCTTTATATTCTACACAAGTAACTTCTAAAGTAACTGAATTGGAAAAGAAATACCAAACTCAACAAAAAGAAAACGAAATCTTAAAACTCTCAAATGAGAATATTAAAAAAGAAGCAGAAGCTAAAGCTAAAAGCACACAACTTAATTACGCTCTTTTTGGAGGAAGCATTATTTTATTATTATCACTTTTCTTATTAAGAGCCTATAAAAAAGAGAAAAAAACTAAAGAACAAATCCTAACACAAAAAAAAGAAATTGAAGTACTCCATAAAGAACTACATCATAGGGTAAAAAACAACTTAGGAATTGCAAACAGTTTTATTAAAGTAGCAAAGAAGAATTTTACTGGATCAGAAGAACAAAACATTTTAGAAGTTTTACAAAGTAGAATTATGAGTATGGGTAACGTACATGAACTATTGTACAAACAAGAGAATGTTTCTGCTGTTAATTTTCAGTCATATACAGAACGTCTCTGTGAAGAAATTTCAAATACCAATAATGGAAAAGCAAATAATATTTCTCACAAGGTTAATGCTAATATTTACATTCCTATAAAAGAAGCTACACCTTTAGGTCTTATTCTAAATGAAACGATAACCAATAGTTACAAATATGCCTTTAAAAGTAAAGAAAGTGGTTTAATTACTATTAATTTTAAAGAAGACGACACCACAATTTATTGTACAATATCAGATAACGGTATCGGTATGCCTGATAAAAAAGATTATAGCAATAAAAACTCATATGGAACAAGACTGATAAATTCTTTAGTGATGCAATTATCAGGAACAATACAAACTACAAACAACAACGGAACGCATACACAAATAACCTTTCCTAAAAACCAAGATTAAAATGAAGCAAAAAATATTAATTGTAGAAGATGAAGCCATTTTATTTTTAGAAATAAAAGATTTACTCGAAGAAAATGGATATGACGTTATAGGTTATGCTGAAAACGGTTATACAAAAAGTTATGACGAAGCTTTAAGTGTTATACAAAAAGAAACACCCGATATGGTACTGCTAGATATTGTTTTAAAAGGTGTTTTAAATGGTATTCAATTAGCAGAAAAATTAAATACATATAACATTCCGTTTATATACTTGTCAGCTAATTCAGACAGCACTACCCTATCCGAAGCTCAAAAAACAAATCCTAATACTTTTCTCATTAAAAGTAAACCTGTAGATGAAAAACAACTTTTAGTAACCTTACAAATGGCACTAACAAAATTATCTCCAATACAAAAAACAGGAGTTTGGGTACAAAAAGATTATGGAACACAAGGAATGGCTACAGATAAAAATGAGAAAGTATTACTACGATTTGAAGACATTCATTATCTAGCTTCTTCAGGCAAAAAGAATAACATTCTTTTTGGAACGGTTAATAATAACAAACCTGTAGAATATGTGTTAAGAAAAACATTAGACTTTATGGAATATAATTTACCTGATAACTTTATTAGAGTTCATGAGAGTTTTATTGTAAATCTTAATAAAATTAAGGGGCGAAAAAACGGTAAAATATTAACCACTGAGTTCAAAGAGTTTAAAATGGGGGTTTCCTATGAGGCAAAAACTAAAAAAGTGTTAGATGACTATTTTTTAAAATAATTAGTTACCCCTATAAAACTTAAACATAGCACAAGGTTTTGGTAACTTAATAACAAAAAGGCACTTTTGATTTAAACTCAAAAATGCCTTTTTATATGAAAACACATTTTTTTATAATTTTTCTCATATCAATAACACTTTTATCTTGTAGTAAAGATGAACCAATCACAGAAAACGAACCAGATGATATTGTAGAGTTAAATGATGCTTTCATTAAGTCTATGACATTAAAAACTCAAAATGAAATAGTAGAATTATCTATTAACGGAAATAAAATTACAGGAATTTTACCTCTTGATTTTTGTTATAAAGATTTTCTTTTTGAGTACGAACTTTCTGAGAATAGTCAAAGCCTATCTTTCACATCTAACAACCCTAGTATGACTCCTAGTTTAAAACACTATAAAGAGGATGGAGAAATACTAACATTAACTCGAAAAGATGGAAAGCAAACACAATATACTTTAAAAATACTTCCAAATCCTAAATCAGCTGTTATATGCAGTGCAAACTGGAAAAACACAGCTTTTCAGCATGATTTGACTTCCAACATAATAATTAATCATGAAAAATATACTTCAACTGACCCTTATCCTTTTTATAATGGTTTTATCCCTCACTTTACTTTTCTAGGAAAAAATATAAAAGTCTCTTCATCAATGGAAATAATCGGAGAAAATCATTCTTCTCTTGATACTGATATTTTTAATCTTAATACCATAAAGTTACTAATCACTTCAGAAGATAATACAGTAACAAAAGAGGTTTATTTTGATGTTCAATTTGAAGGAGAACCCTTTTTTGATAAAGATTTTAAAAGAGTCGTCTCCAATAAAAATGAAAAAAACATTTATTTAATTAGTGATAGAAGCATCTTATTTTTTGACATTAACAAGAGAGAAATTGATTACAAAAAATCTATAAGTTCAGTTAATTTTATAAAAATAGGAGAAGATACAAATCAGGAAAAACTATGGTTTACAGACTCAAGAAAAAAGTTTTACAACATTGATAAACATGGAATTACAAGAACGACTAATTTATCTCACCCTGCTTCAGGGGTTAAAAATTTTAAGGTAAATAAAAATTACATTTGGTTATACTCTACAAATAGAAATTTACATAAAATAAATACAGATACCAATAATCAAGAAGGTTTTTGGAATTTATTAAATTGGTTTGAAAATATTCCGTCTTCAGCAGTTTTAAATAATTTATTGAATTTTTTCTTGGGTAATTTTGATCGAGACAATAATTTAATAATTACAGAGCCTAGAGTTGGGGCTTTTTATAAAATATTATTTGAGAATAACGAACCCATAATTGAGAGATATTGGTTTGATAGTAATAAAACATTCAGAGAATATGGTAGTGTAAATGGTTATACTCAAACTGAAACTATAGATGGGTTACCACAGGGATACAATAAAGGTTGGTATTTTGGAGGACCAAAAATCAATGATAATATTTTTATGTTTAATATTTCTGATGGATATTATAGAATAACAAAAATTAATGAAGATTATATCTTTCAAAGTGCATCTGTATATCCTTACTTAACTAATTCTTCCTTTTCTTTAATTAATCCAAGGAGTGTTGCTAATAATAAAATTTTAGTATCTGTAAAACAAAATAATATCCCAATCGTAATATCTTCTTTTGACACCGATTCTAACAATTGGACACTTATAAACTCACCATCTGGATTTACTGATGATGGGTTTGTTAGAATGACTTATGATTCAAATAACAATATATACTTAACAAATCCACAAGATAATAAAATGTTCATAACTAGTGACGGCAATAATTGGGAAGTTATTGAACTCTTTTAATACTATTTTCTAGAATTGAAACTAAGAGTTTAGACTTCAATGTAATTACTCGTATTACATATAAAATTAAAAATAAAGCACAAAGCTTATCCTTTAATGGCATATAAGAGCAAGGATTTACCTCTTACGAGTTCCTCCTTGCACTTATAGCCAACAGGATTTTACGCAGTGCATAATTTTTAATTTTTCTATTATGAAACTCTTAACAAATACATTGCGTCAACGTTTTCAAGAAATAGGTAGACAAGATAATACTACCGACCCTGTAGTGATTATGAAACTTTTCAATCCATGTGGAGCAGGAACTTGGTATATCACTGAGTTTTGCCCAGAAGACGAATGTTTTTATGGATACGTTACAGGACTTGGATATGACGAATGGGGATATTCTTCTCTAAAAGAAATCAAAGCTCTTAAATTACCATTTGGATTAGGTATAGAGCGTGATATATCTTTTGAAGAACAGCGATTTTCTGAAATACAAGAAATACACAAATAGTATATTTTTTTCTCTAATCTTAAAGAAGCTCCTTTTCGGAGCTTTTTTGATGTTTAAAATAAAAATTACAGCGTAATAGATTTTGATGATATGAAATAGTAAGAATTCAAAATCTATATTTTATGTATATAATCGAAGAATCAGATGAAAAAGAACTTCTTTTTGCACAAGAATTTCCATATTTCTATCAATTTATAACCAAAGAGATACGAATGTTGGAATTTGCGGCAGATTTATCTTTGTCTTACAAAGATGAGAAAAGTTGTAAGGACTTAAATCTTGAAGCTAAGGAATTATCCAATGCTTTACACGTTCTAACAAATCGTTACACAATGGATTTATTTGAATGATTTACTATGTAAATATGTTTTTGTAACTGTTGTGTAAATTGAAAAGCCCTTTCTTAAAGAAAAGGCTTTTTAATATTTTTTAATCATTTCTATCTTTCCAATCATCTGGTCTTTCATCTTCTCCCCTAGATTGCCAGTATGCATCATTATTTTCATTTAATTGATTAGAACGGTTATCCAATTCATCTTGTGAATAGTTATTTCCTTTTGGAGTCATGCTATTTTAATTTTAAAGTTCAGTTGTCTAAATATAATAATTTTTGAAATTCTGAAAAAGTTATATCAAACAGTTCTTTCTAAATATCATACTCTTAAAATCTAATCGGGACGATAGCCTACATATCTAAGATATTTATATAAGGGTAGGCTATGCAAGATAGCCTGTTGAATTTAACAGTAGCGGAGCTACAGAAAAATATCTAACAGGCATCTTGTAAGAAGGAGTTCCACTCCCTCTTAACACCCTCAAAAAAGGAAACCGAAAAAACACACATTGTGTATATGCACAAAGAGTCTTTTTTCGGCTAAAGTTTATATCAACTTTTTAAAAAAGTTGAAGTTAACAAAAAAGCCTGCAAACTGCAGGCCTTTTTCTCATTGAGGTCATTTAATCTTCTGGATCTTTTATTAAATCGAAAAGCTTCCTAAATACATCTGCTATAAAAACCACCAACCTTTCTAAAGCAAAAACAAATAGTTTAAAGGTGATTTTGAACAGTAATTGTAGTTTTTCTAACAACCATGAGAATACCGGCTTTAAAACCTTTCCTATACCTTTAAAAAGCTTAGGAATCCAACCGAAAGGTAGCACCTCGTTTTTTATGTTAAAACAAACACATATAATCCAAACAATCATCACTGCTAGTAAAAAGAATGTTACCAAATTCCCTATAAAATTTACAATACTGTGTTTTAAGATTTCTAATTCCATAATTTCTTATTTTTTTAATTCAACAACTTTCTTACGCATTCTCATAGAGTTGTACCACGGCAAAATTTTAAGCACCGTAAAATCCGTTCCATTCACATATAAACAGTGGTGTTTTTTAAGCCCCATAATCTCGTCAGCCCTCATAGCTGGCATAGGTCGTAAAGCGCCATTTATTTCTTCAGTTTTTGTGCCTAAACGTTTTTCTATACGCTCGCATTCCTCCCTGCTTAATTTTCCGAAATACACCTGATTCAACATATTACCAAGAATGGTTTTCAATCCGTTTTTACCATAGTTTTCTTCTATCTGTGATAGCTCCTGAACATAGATAAAAAGGGCTATTTTTCGCTTTCTGAGAACGCTTACCATACTTGGAAATTGAGGTACCGTAAAGCTTGGAAATTCGTCCCAGAACATCATAATAGGATTGTACTTTTGCCCCTCTATTGGCATTTTTAATGCCATTTCCACTAACTGCGTATTGAAGATTGAAAGCAAGAAACGATAGTACTTTTCCTTGCCTTCCTCAAGTCTTAGAAATAACGCCTTCTTTTGAGTTCTAAGCGATGATAAATCTATAGTATCGGTAGATGTCAACTTTTGAATCGCTTTACTTTTAAGCTTACTAAGTGGAGCTTTAGCACTGGCTAAAATATTAGATTTTAATTTTGATTCTAACCCCATAAAAGCAGCAAAATCCATATAATGCTCCTCGTCTAAATTCTGCGCCAAAAATTCTATAGCCTCATCTGGTTTTACTGATATAAGGTTTATCAAGTTATATAACCCCAAAAGATTTTTCTTACTTTCGTCCTTTTGCTTATCTGAAAGTAATCCCATAAGCAATGTTTCAATAAGTGAAATTGCTGATTGTTCCCAGAAATTTTTCATCCCTTTGGACTCAGGACAAACAAGCAGTTCTGCCAGTTCTTGTATTCCATTATCAGAATCCATTGCTCGTTTCAATGGATTATAAGTATCACTCTCATTTGGATTTGAGAAATCAAGCCGAGATATTGTATATCCGACCTCCCTTAAATGTTTACTCGTCATTGTTTCAAGCTCACCCGAAACGTCCAAAAAAAAGAGACTATATTCATCACTTTTTTTAATGTTCACAACATGATTTACAATAGTTGTACTCTTACCACTTTCAGTTGGCGCAACATATACACAATGAGTATATAAATGTTTTTCTTTTAAAAACTGTTTACCATCAATGCAGTAACCGTTTTTAGTATTGCGAGCAAAATAGTATTGCTTTCTTCTCCAACCCATCGGTTTTGCATCCCCGAATTGGGTGTTTTTGTTTCTGTTACTTTTAAATATAAAATCGTATATCATTTTTGTTTGTTTTTTAACGTGTTAATGAATTTTCCTGTCCGTATTCTCGGTCACTTCGCTCCATAACTTCTCGCATCAGTTCGAGACGCTCTAATGCTGAGTAGCGTTCTGGGGTGATGTACTTTTTGATACGGTATTTTTCTTTCCCAAACCAAACCCCGTAATACTGAGTATTACCCCTAGAATAAGCTTCTAGGTCGGAATGCTGGTCGATTAGCTCGTATAGGTGTTTTAGAGACTTTGCTGTGTCAGCTAAACCATTTAAAACATCTATGAGTTTGTTTACTCGATGCTTCTTATTGGACTTCTGATATGGTTCCTGTTCTTTCGTTCTAGACTTTATAAAAACGAGGCTATCATTCAGTTCTGGAAACTCTCGTTGTTGCATCTTTTCCAAGGCGATATTCTGCTCCAAAAGCTGTTTCTTTTTGACACCACTTATTACGCTTTTATCTTGCAGATATAGATTTTGGCTAACCATTAGGTGTATATGTGTACAGCCAGAACGAGAATCAAAATGGGCTTTTCCGAAGACAACACAAGCATCCATTCCTCGAAGCCTTAGAAGCTCGTTAGTTACTTTCCAAAGAGCTTCTGGGCTTGGGTTTGATTTAAAATGCCATGAAAGAATTACATGCTGACAGCGAGTTTTAATGCGTTTTCCTCGGTATTTATCATTCTCAATAAATGACTTAACAACCGTGTCTCTGCCTACACCTCCAGAAATATTTTTGAAGATGGTAAAATCTTCCGTTTGTGAAGCTCCTTTCAATATGTAATCTATAAGCGTTTCATATCTCCCTTTAAATGGTATTTGCTTAATTATTGGCATATCCAAGATGCTTAAAATCATCTATAATACGTTGAAGATGTTCTAAAAACTTTGGGTTTTTCTTCATCTCAATACGAATATAATTCTCCAAATGAAGCGGGCGATAATGAGCAATTGTAGCATTTTCTAGCTTGACAAAAAGTTCTTGAACAGCCTTTATATCGTTAGTATCAGCAAAACGTTTAGAATTCACTTTATATGCTACCTGATTGATTAAAACACCTATTTTTTTGTAAGCTATTATAAGGTTGTAAAGCACTTTTTCATCTGGTAGAACGTAGCTTTGATTTCGCTGTGCTTTAATAACCTGTTTAATAAAATCAGTAACTTTTAGATTCAGCTTTTTCGCATCTTCCAAAATGATTGAGTATTCTGGTTTCTCGAACCAAATCTGCACCAATTTCTGATTATGCTTGCGCTCCTGGTGATGTTCTCGCATATACTGTTTACGGTACATCTTGAAAAGTTTATCCTTTTCTTCTTGAGTGCTATTTAAGCACCCATGCTGTCTTAAAAAATCTTGAAATTTTGACATAAGTATATTGTTATGAGAGGGACGCACCCTATCATGTGTTTTAATGTTTAATGAAATTTTTTTTGAATGCTTTTTAAAAGAAGGGCATAGAAGTAATGCCCTTCTTGTCTATGAGGATAGGTTACATATCTATATCCATCCCTTGTTCATTCTGACTATGTGACGGTAACTGAATTATCATTTTTTGAAGATCCATTTTTTTCTCCTCTTTTTGATTATTCTGTAACTCTATCTCACGTTTCAGATTATTTTCGATAATTCGCCTGTCTTGACTTCCATGATATTCCCCTGTTCTAAATGCACTGAGAACTGAAGGTGAAGCACTATGCGAAAGAATATCTTCCAATAAGTTTCCTAAAACCTCTCTATGAGATTTGCTAAGTTGAGAATACCTATACCCTAACTTAAAGGCTTTTGTTTTAGCGGCTTCTTTACGCCATTTCTTTAGTATTTTCATAACTCATAGATTAAAAAGTTTCATGACTATTAGACTCTAAGAAATCATCAATGGAAAATGAATCATACATAATGATTTTCTTCGATATTTTGGCAAAACGAATCTTACCTTCATCACGGAATTTCTGAAGGGTAGTGTCACTTTTAATACCCATTCGCTTTTTAGCAGTCTCACCGTCAATCCAACGCTCTTTTTGCTCTTTGTTTCCTTGTAACTTCTCCAAATGGCTAATCGTTCTTTCAACAAGCTCGATAAGGTTTTTATCGGAAATCATAATCAAATTGTTTTCTCCTTCCATAACTACAGCGATTTAAATTGAACGTTGATACCAAATTGGTAGAAATAGGTCTCCCAGTACCTTTCTAAATAAGGATATAATGAATTTTCCTTTTCTTTCGTTACGATTAAAAATATTAGTTCGATATCATACAGAATGTCTGGAATAATATACTTATCCTTTATTTTTTGAGCATGTTTCTTTGCTAAGGCTATAACATCTGATTCCTTTTCTATATGGCAGTTTCGTAAATTAATCGTTGACGTATCCTGAATCAAATCACTAATCAAAATAATTTGACTCGAATACTGCATTTTACTTAAAGGAACAATCACTTCTGCAATTCCTGAACGCTCTGAATTACTATCTAAAGAAGTAACTATATTGACTAACTCATTAATGAACGATTGTTTACTTAGCTTAATTTGCTCCTTAAATAAATGTGCTACGGTTCGAGATGATCTTTCTTTTTGCGAAAAAATAGATTCATCGTACTCTGGCGGTAAATACTGTAATAATCTTGAATTAGCCACCGATGCTGTATTTTCAAAAATTTGTTTTAATTCTACGGTATAAGATCTGTAATTTGATAAATCTTCTAACACGTTGTTTTGAAAATACTCCTTTAAATTATTTTTATCTATATTATTAGACAATACTGGATCTACGAAGATGGTTAATTTGTCCTGTGTATTGCACGATTGCAATACACAAAAACAAACACATACGACTTTACAAACTATACTTCTCATATTCAAAAGATTAAAGTGTTATAAATTCTAGTTCGGTTACTTGGAATAATCTAAAGACTTCAGAAAAATAATCTCCTATAAAATCACTTCCTTTCACTTTTTTATCCATCTGCATTGGAATTATAAATTCCACTTTATTAATACCTTTGAGTTGATGAGGCATTTTGTAGATATTTTTCAATTTCTTTACATCAACTTTAGCCGAAATAATTGCCTCTTTTGCCGTCTTAAATGGTCTCAAATCAAGCATTCTAAACTGCTTAGAGCTTTCTACACCATCTGTAAAATAGTACACGAAAATATCTGATGATTTTAAGGTAGATAACGGAACCAAAGAACTAATGATATTGGTATATTTTGCCTCAGCCTCGTACTCATTAATAAATTTCACAATTCTTTTAGCTATAGATTTACGCTTCCTATTTATCTTATTCTGGTGTAAAACTCTTTCTAATTCGTCATTATTAGAACCTTTAAACACAGGGATTTCATAAATGAACGTTCTAGAATTACTAGCTGAACTACTATTGGCATTAATAAATCTTATCTGAAAGATTACATTCTTTTTACCTTTTGTGTGCTTTTTCACTATGGAGGTAAAATACTTATCCTGCTTTGCAGAATTAGAAGCCATAGATTTACTTTTATCAACGTTGAAACTTACAACAGTTGGGTTCTGTGCTACCGCTTTAAGCGGTAACACAAACATTAATAGTATTAAAATTATATTTTTCATATTTCTGTATTTTTTAAATTATTGTTGGATTTTATATGCCTCAAAAAAACTATTGGTGTTCATATCATCTTCTTGAGATAATAGTAGTTCCAAAATATTTTTCTTAGCGATGTAATACGTAATCTTATGCCTCATATCATAGCAGGTCAGCAAATCTTTAACCTTTTCTGGATATAATTCTTCTATCTCTGCAATTCTGCGCTCGCTCTTTTTAATAGCTTTTTTCAGCTTAGCAGCATAACTATACACCTCTGATATTGCCTTTAAAATGATGGTGAAAAACAAGCAAAGGATAGATACTAGCCCCACTACAATATATCCTGTGTAAGTTGACCAAATTGGAGTTATTTTCAGTGCATATGATCGTCTTTGAATATCTTCTGAAAGATTTGTAATAACTATGTTTAATTCTTCAATTTCCTCTACGTCTTCATCTTCATCTAATTCAGTAAGTTCTCCTTGTTTTAATGCAAGAGCCATTCTATCTGAACGTAAAACTTCCATTTGTCGCTCATGCTGAATATTATAATTGGATAATACCGAAGATGCTGTAATCTGACCAAAGAACACACAGGACATCAATGTGATAATCCACCATTGTTTCTTTACACTTCTAAGTAATCTTTCACTACTATTGAAGATTCTGCGACTGATTACAAATGTTATACCTAACAAGGTAGAAGCCACAATCCAACTCTCCTCCGTAGAGTACCCCAAGTTGTGATGAAAGATATTTTGTAAAATGACACCTTCACTTGCGTAATTAAACAGCAAACATATCTTTGAAAAGACCGCCAGAAAAGGACTGGCATAACCAATAATATTTTGCACTAATGGTTCTTTTGCTTTTTGAATAGCTGCCTTTATTTTCAATAAAGGTTTAATAGCTCCTCTTTTATATTGTTCTGAAACAATACTAGCCTTTTGAATAGCTAGATGGTGCACATCCTTTAAAAGCTCATTTACAAGTTTAATCTCCTTTGGACAATCACGTTTTGGAACAATATGGTTAAAAGTAATCTCCACAGCATCTTTTGATAGTTCTATATCGCTATCATCTGTATTTTCAAATTCCACCGTTGGAATGAATTCTTCATCTTGTGAAACATTACGAAGATCTTCTTTTGTTCTACGTTTGAGTAAGTAAAACAGCTTGTATTTGTTTTTGTGAAGTTTCTCTAACTCATTTCTATGTTCTGCACGATCCGAAGCCAAATTATCTTCCATATTAGAACACGCTTTTGATACTTCGGCTTGTTCTTGTTCAAGGTTCATTCTACCAATTCTTTGAATAGAACCGATTCCTGACATTTTTCTAAATTCTTTCGCACAGCTATAAATCTGTCCTAAAGCTATATTTAAATAAGTGCGAAGAATTTTTTTGATGGCTTCCTCTTTCTTAAAAGGATTCCAGTTTTTATATGTGTTTAGTAAAAATACTAGTCTAAATAAATTCATATTATTTATCTTTTTTAAACCCTCTGGAGATATAATCCAGAAGGTTTTGTTTTACATCCTATTGATTAAATTGCTTAAAGATTTCTTGATTTTCACTATAGATTCTTTGAGCTGTAATTTTAGCATACGTTACACACTGTGTAATCGTTCCGTGTCTTTGAGGTTTTGGAATTATTATTCCCTGATAAGTTCCTCCTCCACTTAAAATCATTTTTTTAATTTCTTCTATTGTTACATTCATAATTTTAAAATTTATAACCTCTTGGTGCACTTCAAGTCAGTTAATGAAACATTGTCTTTACATTCGAATGACAATGCAAACATGGTTGAGAAATCGAAGAAAAAAAGCAACTGATTTAAATGATTGCTTATGATTTCATTTGATTATATTTGATTCACACAATTGATTTTTAAAAGCTTATGAGACCAAACAATGACAAGTAGGGAGTATAGAAATAACATTATAGAATTTTATAAAAAAGGGAATAGAGGGGTTTTAAATATTAAAGGAAAATACCCTACAGTTGCAGAAATTAGAGATGGATGTTTACGAATTATTCAATCTAAATTAGATGTATTAGACCAAGGGATACTCTGCAATTATTTTGAAGTCAGAAAAATAGAAGATGTCACTCCTAAGATCATTAAAGAAAGTCAAAATAAGTACAATACGGTTATAAGATCTATAAAAAACGAGATTAAAAGAGATAATATTTTTGCGCTTGATTTGTTTGCTTTACTAATTGACTTCTCCGAAAGACCTCTAAAAAAAGGAATTACTAAACGCATTATAACCATACCTAATAAAGGGAAGATAAAAAATAAAAAAGCTATACTATTTTCTTCTATAGTATTAATATTAATTATCTCATTCCTTCTTTTTAGAGGGAAAATTTCAATCATTCTAGAAAATTTAGAAGCAGATCAGCTCCTAAAAGACGGTATTAAACTCAGTAATTATGGAGAATATGAAAATGCCTTACTGCATTTTGATAAAGCTCTGGAGATAGTAAAGAAAAATAAAGGATTAGAGAGTGATAATGTCGCTATTATATACCTAAACTCTGGAAATGTATTGTATGACAAAGGAAATTATGAAGAGGCTTCATTAAAATATAAAAAGGCAGAGGAAATTTTAAAAAAGAATCATAATACGACATATAAAAATCTGTCTGCTGTTTATATTGGATTGGGTAATATTTTTAGTGTAAAGCAAAACCAAGAACAAGCTATTTGGTACTATAAAAAAGCTATTGAGATTGATAAAAATAATTATGGTGTTAAAAGTCCTCACATGATTGAGTCTTATGGTAATATGGCTACTTCATTAAATTACCTTGGGAAATATGAAGAAGCTATTTGGTATTATAATAAAGCAATAGAAATTTGTAAAAAAAATAAAATCGAATCATATCATTATGCAATGCTTTATCAAGGATTAGGGATAAGTTATTCTGAAATGGGACAGTATATAGATTCTAGGGAGTACCACGAAAAGGCATTACTTATTTTTAATCAAAATCCAGATAGATTTGTTCTTGAAATAGCTGGATGTCATGTAAATTTAGGGGTCAGTGAGTATATTTTAGGGAAATATAGCAATGCAATCAATCATTATAAAAAAGCACTAGAACTCTATAAACCTATTATAGGAATACAACACCATAAAATTGCTTCAACATACAAAAATATAGGTCAATCCTATGGATATTTAGGAAAATTTGATACAGGTATACAATATTTAGAGAAAGCTCTAGAAATTGAAAAAAAAATTTTTGGAGTAGAAAACCCAAATATTGCTAAAACTTTTTCTTATTTAGGTAACATATATACAGAAATAGCAAATTATGAGAATGCTCTTTTCTATCATAATAAAGCGTTAAATATTGACAAAATACACTATGGAATTAATTCAATTAGAGTAGCTACATCTTACACTAATCTAGGTACAGTTTATTCACTTCAAGGAGAAAATGAAAAGTCTCTTTTTTATTTAAGAAAAGCTTTGGAAATTGACAAAAAAGTATTTGGATTTGAGCATCCAAATGTTGCTATTGATAATTTAAATATTGATGCCGTTAGAAACATAAATAGTTATCATACCGAAAATATAAAATATTACAATAAAGATTTATCTGTCTTGTTACAATCAGTTTCCGAATCACACCCATTAATAGCCGAGAGCTATAATAACTTAGCAGCATCATATTTCGAAATTAGAGATTTTGATAAAGCAAAGAAGATGTATCACAAATCTGCTGAAATCGCTAAGGTTGTTTATGGAGAAAAACATACAAGATATGCTGATAAATTAGTAAACATTGCTATTATAAATGATAAGCTTAACGAAAATAGCGAAGCATTGATGAATTATAAAAAAGCTCTTGAAATTTACATTACAAATTATGGGAAAAACCATCCTCAAATTGCCTTAGTGTATAATAACCTAGGAATTTTATGGAATAAGTTAATGGAATTTAAACAAGCTAAAATTTGCTTTAATATGGCGTTAGATATTTATAGAATATACTTTACAGAAAATAATAAATTTGGCGAGGTATATATAAACTTGGCAAACACATTTTTTGATGAAAATGATTACCAGAATTCATTATCATATTATAAAAAAGCACTAACTATTTTTCAAAAAGAACTAAAAAATGGACATCAGAATATTGGAATTGCATTAAGTAACATTATTAAAGCATATAAGTATCTTGGGAATTCTAATGAGGTTTTAAAATATAAACAGTTATACAAAAAATATGACTGGAATGTGAGACTTCCTCTAAATTCAAAAGAATTGAGATCTGCAATTATTCAAAAAAAGAATAGGTTACTTAACTAAAAGGATTAATTTGAATTATCTCTTCTAATCCCTTAACTATAGATTCATTATAATTATCTGAAGACCTTGCTTCTATGAGGTTTTTTTTTGCTGTTATAATTGTTTTCAAAAAAGGATTATCACATAGCTTTAAGAGTTTCTCTTGATTCTTTAAAAAAATTGAATCATCCATTTGTAGAAGCATTCCATAAAAGAAATACGAATAATTATTATTCTCCAATTGTTCACTTTTCATTTTACTTATATAAAACTCTGTCCACGATGATATATACTTATCGGTCATTAAATCCTTTGGTGCATCACTTCTTTTCTTATTTTCTATATCAGAAATCGTGTCTTGAGGATCTTGGAATATCAAATGAATAATTCTGTTTCTAAAACCTTCCGCACAGGATTCAGGAATACTCAAAGAAACATCTTCTGAAAAATTAAAAGCGAACTCTTTTTCTGGATTTCCCATAATATTTTGGTAACAAATCCAATGATAATAACATAAATAGTAAAATTTTTCAACAACAACTTTTAGGAATGATCCAAAAAAACGGGCAAAAAACGGGCAATTTTAAAACAAGAAAGGCTTTCAATTTCCTGAAAGCCTTTGTTTTCCTGTGATCGCGACAGGATTCGAACCTGTGACCGTCTGCTTAGAAGGCAGATGCTCTATCCAGCTGAGCTACGCGACCATTGTTTGTCGGGGTGGCAGGATTCGAACCTGCGACCTCCTGCTCCCAAAGCAGGCGCGATGACCGGGCTACGCTACACCCCGATTGGTGTCATCTTTTTGCAACTTTTTGCGGAGAGACCGGGATTCGAACCCGGGCATCGAAAAACGATGACAGCTTAGCAGGCTGCTGCATTACCACTCTGCCACCTCTCCTTTAATTCTTGTTTCGTTTCCGAAGTGTGAATTAAAAATTGCGAGTGCAAATATATAACCGATTAAGTATTCACACAAGTTTTTTTGATAAAAAAATTCATTAATCTGGATACTCAACTCGTAAGTGATAGATATTCATCAACTTATTCTTAATAATTTTTTTAATTTTTTCTATCTCTCTAAAGGTAATATCTGAATTTATAAACTGATTGTCGTTTTTTTGCTTCTCAATAATGCGATCAATCAACTCATCAATTTTATGTGCAGTTGGTTCTTTGATACTTTTTGATGCCGCCTCTGCCGCATCACACATCATTAAAATAGCCGTTTCTTTAGAAAAAGGAATTGGTCCTTGATATTGGAACTTTTTTATATCTACTTCCCCATTTGGATTGTTTTCTAACTCGGTTTTGTAAAAATAGTACGTAACACTGGTCCCATGATGTGTTCTGATAAAGTCAATAATTCTATCTGGTAAATTATTCTTCTTTGCTATTTCTATTCCATTAATAACATGATCCAAAATAATTCGAGCACTGTCTTTCGGTGAAAGATCATTATGTGGATTCACTCCTGTAGATTGGTTTTCGGTAAAATACATTGGGTTTACCATTTTTCCAATGTCATGATATAAAGCTCCAGTTCGCACTAACATAGAATTAGCCCCAATTTCATTTGCCGCAGCTTCGGCCAAATTAGCTACCTGCATAGAATGTTGAAAGGTTCCTGGGGCTTTCTCATTCAATTCTCTTAAAAGCTTCGAATTCGTGTTTGAAAGTTCCAATAAAGTAACATCAGACACTAGACCAAATAACTTTTCATAAAAGTAAATAAAGAACACTGCCAAAAAGGAAAGCAATCCATTCGCAGCAAAAAGACCAAGATATAACCATTTGATTTGATTTGCATTTCCTTCCTTTATAACTGAAAAAGCCAGGTATGTGATCATATAAATCAAAGTAATTTGACCAATACTAATAAACAAGTTCGCTCGTTTATACAGTTCTGAAACCGTTAAAATTGTAACAATCCCTGCAATAATATGTAAGTAAATAAACTCAAAACTATTGGGCACTATAAACCCTAAAAGAAGCACTGTGAGAACATGAGTAAACAACCCCAAACGAGCATCGAAAAAAGCCTTTAAAACAATTGGTAAAATACTTAATGGAACCACATACAAATAATCGACATTTGTCTTTACAACAATGGTTTGCACCAAGATCATAACAAATACATTGAAAAAGATAAAAGTTACTTTATTATTATCCTTAAAAATTTCTGGGCGGTATCGCATTAAAAATAATAACAACATTAATAAAGCTAATGACACTAACACCGCATATCCTGATAAAATCCAACTGTAATTCGATTTAGACCAGATGGTCGATTGAGATGCTTGTTCGTATGATCGCAGCATGTGATAACGCTCTCCCTCAATAATACCTCCTTTTTCAATAATTAGCTCACCTTCTGCCACCATACCTTTGGTATACGAAATAGCCTTTATCTTTTCCTCCAATTCTTTGCTCGTAAACTTTTCGTCAAAAGTTACATTTGGCTTAATTGTTCCTGCTAACGCAGTAAGAATCAATTGTTGTTTGTATTCATTTAAATCTTGTGTCTTTCGATCAATTATAGGTAAAATTTCCTCAGATTGCACCAATTTTGAAAACAGAATATTCTCAACCGAATTCCCTTTTCTCAATACTACCACTTCATTTTTATTATTAATATTCCCTTCAGAAGTATTTTCATTGATAAACCCATATTGATAAATTAAGTTGATGATAGAGATTCCCCGTTTTCTGAGCCCATCAATATCTTTCACTGTTAAAGAATCAGAGATAGGAGCTCTATCAATTTGTTCTTTGTATTCAGTAATTACACCACGTCGAATATCATCATCAAATGCAAAGTATTTTTTACTTTCACTTCTCAGACGCTCCTTTTCCTTTTCAATTTCATTATCGCCTTTATAAATGGCAAAATCAAAAGGTGAATAGAGGTTATCGTATTGCCAAGGCTTTCCTTGAGCAAAGTCGTATTTGAACTGGCCTCCCCTTGGAAATAAATAAACAATAGCACCCGCTGTCAGTAGGAAAAGTAGCACTTTATAAACAATAGCATTGTGTTTATATAACTTATCGATAAGTTGACTCATTTTTTTGGTTTAAAACGTAAAGATAACCTTTCTGTATTATTTGAGTAGTTGGTATAAAATAGTTATTTTCGCATGACTAAATTAACGCAAATACAAAATCTAAATATGAAAGAAGTAGTTATCGCATCAGTTGCAAGAACACCTATAGGAAGCTTTTTAGGTACTTTATCTAAAATACCTGCTACTAAGCTTGGTGCTACTGCCATTAAAGGAGCCTTAGATAAAATCGATTTAAAGCCTGAATTGGTTGATGAAGTTTTTATGGGAAATGTGGTTTCTGCTGGTTTAGGTCAAGCGCCTGCAAGGCAAGCTGCCATGTTTGCAGGAATTCCTGACACCACTCCTTGTACAACTGTAAATAAAGTATGTGCATCTGGAATGAAATCTATTATGTTAGGAGCGCAATCGATTGCGTTAGGTGATGCTGATATTGTTGTTGCTGGTGGAATGGAAAACATGAGTATGATTCCTCACTACCAACATGCAAGAAATGGAAGTAAATTCGGTCCTGTTACTTTAGAAGATGGAATGCAGAAGGATGGATTGGTAGATGCTTACGATAAAGTAGCCATGGGAGTATGTGCTGACGATTGTGCTACAGAATATGAATTTTCAAGAGAAGATCAAGATAATTTTGCAATTGAATCATATAATAGATCTGCAAAGGCTTGGAGTGAAGGTAAGTTTGCTGACGAGGTAGTTCCTGTAGAAGTTCCTCAAAGAAGAGGTGAACCTTTAATTTTTAGCGAAGATGAGGAATATAAGAATGTAAAAATGGAAAAAATTCCTGCTTTACGCCCTGCTTTTACCAAAGAAGGTACTGTTACTGCTGCTAATGCGTCGACTATTAATGATGGTGGTGCTGCGTTAGTTTTAATGTCTGCTGAAAAAGCCCAAGAATTAGGAATTACGCCTTTAGCAAAAATAAAGAGTTATGCTGATGCCGCTCATGAACCTAAATGGTTTACTACAGCACCTGCAAAAGCATTACCTAAGGCTTTAGATAAAGCTGGAGTCTCAATTGATGACGTAGATTATTTCGAATTAAACGAAGCATTTTCTGTTGTTGGTTTAGCAAACATGAAAATCTTAGGATTAGATGCTGATAAAGTAAATGTGAATGGTGGTGCAGTTTCATTAGGGCATCCATTAGGTGTTTCTGGGGCTAGAATTATCATTGCTTTAACTTCTATCTTAAAACAAAACAACGCTAAAATTGGAGCTGCCGGAATTTGTAACGGTGGTGGTGGTGCAAGCGCAATGGTTATAGAAAGAATTTAATATTTATCATCTCCCTATTTTAATGTTTGGAATTTGTAACCTTAGTATTGTTCCTTTACGATTAACTCCTTCTGATACTTCAGAAATGGTTAACCAAATTGTTTTTGGTGAACATTTCACTGTTCTTGAAAAAGACAAAAAATGGAGTAAAATTAAACTAGCTTTTGATGGATATGAAGGGTATATTGATAATAAACAATACCAAGAAATTTTAGAAAAAGATTATCATGCTTTATGTGATAGTAAAAAACATTATGCAGGTGAGCTGATTGATTTTATTACCGATAACATAAACAATTTAACCACTATTCCACTGGGTGCTCAACTTCCTTTTTTTAGTGAGCATAAGTTAAGAATTCATGAACATCACTACACTTACGAAGGTCAGGTTTATAACGAACAGCTTCCTAAAAGTGCTGTTATTGAAAAAGCATTTTTATTTTTAAATGTTCCTTACCTCTGGGGTGGAAAATCTCCATTTGGTATCGACTGTTCTGGTTTCACTCAAACTGTTTATAAACTTTGTGGTTATCACCTTTTAAGAGATGCAAAAGAACAAGCTACTCAAGGTGAAGTCTTAAGTTTTATTGAAGAAAGTGAACCTGGTGATTTAGCTTTTTTTGATAACGATGAAGGAATAATAACTCATGTTGGAATTATCATGAAAGATTACAATATTATTCATGCTCATGGTAAAGTTAGAATCGACAAGCTAGATCATAGTGGAATTTATAATATTGACACAAATCAACACACGCATAAGTTACGAGTTATAAAGCGTTTTATTTAAAACATAAAAAAAAGCCCGATTTTCATCGGGCTTTTTTATTTTATTCTTCGTCAATTTCTGTTCGTGTTTCTTCGGATTTTTCTCCTTTTTCTATCTTAATACTTAGTCGTTTTGTTTTATCATCTAAGTCCATAAAAATAGAATCTCCTTCACCTACCTTTGAATTTACTATTTCTTCCGCTAAAGCATCCTCTATATACTTCTGAATAGCTCTCTTCAATGGTCTTGCTCCATATTGCTTATCATATCCTTTATCAGAAATATAGTCTTTTGCCTTTTCGCTTAACGTTAAGTTATATCCTAAGTCAGCAATACGAAGTAATAATTTCTCTAATTCAATATCAATGATCTTATGGATATCTTCACGTTCAAGAGTGTTGAATATAATTACATCATCAATACGGTTTAAGAACTCAGGAGCGAAGGTCTTTTTCAATGCACCTTCAATAATACTCTTAGCATGTGCATCTTCTTGATCTTTCTTCGAAGCCGTTCCGAATCCAACTCCTCCTCCGAAATCTTTCAGTTTACGAACACCAATATTTGATGTCATGATTATGATCGTATTTCTAAAATCTATTTTTCTTCCCAAACTATCTGTAATATGCCCATCATCTAATATCTGTAACATCATATTAAATACGTCTGGATGTGCTTTTTCAATCTCATCTAAAAGCACTACAGAATAAGGTTTTCTCCTAACTTTTTCCGTTAACTGTCCACCCTCTTCATAACCAACATACCCAGGAGGCGCTCCAATTAATCTTGATATTGCGAATTTCTCCATGTATTCACTCATATCAATTCTGATTAACGAGTCTTCAGAATCAAATAACTCTTTTGCCAGAACTTTCGCTAACTGTGTTTTTCCAACACCAGTAGAACCTAAGAAAATGAATGATCCAATCGGTTTGTTCGGATCTTTCAACCCTACTCTATTACGTTGAATTGCTTTTACAACTTTAGTTACCGCCTCATCTTGACCAATTACTTTACCTTTAATCATATTCGGTAAATCAGCCAATCTATTACTCTCTGCTTCCGCTACTCTATTTACAGGAATCCCTGTCATCATAGAAACAACTTCCGCAACATTGTCTTCAGTTACTGTTTCTCTGTGTAACTTAGAATCTTCTTCCCATTGATTCTGAGCTGACTCTAAAGCTATTTCTAAATTCTTTTCATCGTCACGTAATTTCGCTGCCTCTTCATATTTCTGACCACTAACAGCTTTTGTCTTACGATCTCTAATTTCTTCTAATTTTGCCTCTATCTCTAAAATCTGTTGAGGAACTACGATATTCGTAATATGAATTCGAGATCCAGCTTCATCTAAAGCATCAATTGCTTTGTCCGGAAGGTATCTATCCGTCATATAACGGTTCGTTAATTTCACACATGCTTCAATTGCCTGATCGGTATAATTAACATGGTGATGTGACTCATATTTTCCTTTAATATTATGTAGAATCTGAACAGTTTCCTCAACCGTAGTTGGATCTACAATTACTTTTTGGAAACGACGTTCTAAAGCCCCATCTTTTTCAATGTTTGTTCTGTATTCATCTAATGTTGTAGCACCAATACATTGAATCTCTCCTCTTGCCAAAGCAGGTTTCAACATATTTGAAGCATCTAAAGATCCAGTGGCTCCTCCTGCTCCAACAATTGTATGAATCTCATCAATGAAAAGTATAATATCATCATTCTTTTCAAGTTCATTCATTAAGGCTTTCATTCGCTCTTCGAACTGTCCTCTATATTTTGTTCCTGCAACTAAACTAGCTAAATCTAAAGATACAATTCGCTTGTCGAACAAAATTCTTGACACCTTTCTGTTTACAATACGTAACGCCAAACCTTCAGCTATTGCCGACTTACCTACTCCAGGCTCACCAATTAGCATTGGGTTATTCTTTTTTCGACGACTTAATATTTGAGAAACACGTTCAATTTCCTTTAATCGACCAACAACAGGGTCCAATCTTCCCTCTTCTGCAAGTGCTGTTAAGTCACGCCCAAAATTATCCAATACAGGAGTTTTGGTTTTCTTATTTTGCTTACCTCTTGGCGATTGTTGCCCAAATGGGTTCGATTTATCATCAGTAAACTCATCATCGGAAGGAGTTTCTGCTATCGGGCTAGAGTAATCTTCTACGTGAAGTTCTTTGTATAAAGCCTTCGCTTGCTCGTAATCGATATCATATTTTTGTAACAACTTAGTTGTTGGGTCATTTTCGTTACGTAAAATACACAACAATAAATGAGCCGTATCAATAGCATTACTCTGATACAACTTAGCCTCTAAAAAAGTTGTTTTTATTGCTTTCTCTGCTTGTCTTGTTAGATGTAGACTTTTTTTCTGATTATTACCAAGTGACGGGGATGAGGGGTTTAGTTTCTCTAACTTATTACGTACCAAATCCAAATCCACATCAAAAGTGGTTAAGATTTCAATGGCTTTACCATCTCCTTTTCTTATTAATCCTAAAAGCAAGTGTTCTGTTCCAATAAAGTCGTGACCTAATCGTAAGGCCTCTTCTTTACTGAATGTTATCACATCTCTAACTTGTGGTGAAAAATTATCGTCCATAAAATTAATTTGTGTCTCTTTTTTTGTAAAGTTAGTTAGATTTTTGTTTAAATATACAAAAAAGATGCCATATACCTATGTCATGACGATCTGTCTTTCTGAAAAGAATATTTTTTCAATTTACCAAACGATAAAGCCTTTAAAATTGTTGATAACTAAGGTAAAACTATAGTAGCAAACGTTGTGTAGAATTTGGCATTATTGTATCTTGCCATGATTTAGAAAACACATTCTTTATAAAAAGAATTTTTGAAGGAGTTTTATATTTTACAATTTCATCATTGTAAAATAAAGAGTACTAACATCTTAAAGAAAAATATATGGCAGATGGCGAAAAGTTGATTCCTATCAACATTGAAGAACAAATGAAATCAGCATACATCGACTACTCTATGTCGGTGATTGTATCGAGAGCTTTACCTGATGTACGTGACGGTTTGAAACCTGTACATAGGAGAGTTTTATTTGGAATGCATGAGTTAGGAATTAAAGCTACAGGAGCCTATAAAAAATCGGCAAGAGTTGTAGGGGAAGTACTGGGTAAATATCACCCTCATGGAGATACTTCTGTATATGATTCTATGGTTCGTATGGCTCAAGACTGGAACATACGTTACTTAATGGTAGATGGGCAAGGGAACTTTGGTTCAGTTGATGGTGATAGCCCGGCAGCAATGCGTTATACCGAGGTACGTATGCAGAAAATATCAGAAGAAATGTTATCTGATATTGAAAAAGATACTGTAGATCATAAATTAAACTTTGACGACACTTTAAAAGAACCTACCGTTTTACCAACTCGTATTCCTAATTTATTAGTGAATGGTGCTTCTGGTATTGCCGTAGGTATGGCAACAAACATGGCACCTCATAACTTGACAGAAGTTATTAACGGTACTGTTGCTTATATAGACAATAGAGATATTGAAATTGACGAGTTAATGCAGCACATTAGTGCTCCTGACTTCCCAACTGGAGGTATTATTTATGGATACGATGGTGTTCGAGATGCTTTCCATACAGGTCGTGGACGTATTGTAATGCGTGCAAAAGCTACTATTGAAGAAGTTAAAGGTAGAGAGTGTATCGTTGTTACTGAAATTCCTTACCAAGTGAACAAAGCCGAAATGATTAAGAAAACGGCTGATCTAGTAAACGACAAAAAGTTAGATGGAATTTCTAGTATTCGTGATGAATCCGATAGAAAAGGAATGCGTATTGTTTACGTTTTGAAGCGTGACGCTGTTCCTAATATTGTTTTAAATAAATTATTCAAATACACACCTCTTCAAACTTCTTTTAGCGTTAACAATATTGCTTTAGTTAATGGTCGTCCTGAACAATTAAACTTAAAGCAATTAATTCACTACTTTGTAGAGCATAGACATGAAGTAATTGTTCGCAGAACAGAGTTTGAACTTAAAAAAGCAGAAGCTCGTGCTCATATTTTAGAAGGATTAATAATTGCTTCTGATAATATTGACGAAGTAATTGCTATTATTAGAGGTTCTTCGAATGCTGATGAAGCTCGTGAGAAATTAATCGAACGATTCGAACTGACAGAAATTCAGGCTAGAGCAATTGTTGAAATGCGTTTACGTCAGTTAACAGGTCTGGAGCAAGATAAGCTAAGAGCTGAATATGATGAAATTGTAAAAACTATTGCTGACTTAAAAGACATCTTAGCCAACGAGCCAAGACGTTACAATATTATAAAGGACGAACTACTTCATATCAAAGAGAAGTATGGAGATGAGAGACGCTCAGCTATTGAGTATGCTGGAGGAGACATGCGTATCGAAGATATGATTCCTAATACTCAAGTAGTTGTTACTATTTCCAACGCTGGATATCTTAAGCGTACCAACTTAGATGAGTACAAAGTTCAAAACAGAGGTGGTAGAGGTCAAAAAGGCGCTACTACACGTAATGAAGATTTCTTAGAACATTTATTTGTAGCTACCAATCATCAATACATGATGTTCTTTACTCAAAAAGGTAAGGTTTTCTGGATGCGCGTATTTGAAGTTCCAGAAGGTGGTAAAAACACTAAAGGTAGAGCCATTCAAAACCTTATTAATATAGAACAGGATGATAAGGTAAAGGCATTCTTGGTAACTGGTGATTTAAAAGATGAAGAATACATCAACAATCAATATGTTATCATGGCAACCAAGAGAGGACGCGTGAAAAAAACTCCATTAGAGCAGTATTCTCGTCCAAGAGCCAATGGTATTAATGCCATTACTATTAAAGATAATGACGAACTACTAGAGGCTAAACTTACTACAGGAGACAGTCAGGTAATGCTTGCTTTAAAGTCTGGTAAAGCTATTCGTTTTGAAGAAGAAAAGACTAGACCAATGGGAAGGACTGCTTCAGGTGTAAGAGGAATTACGCTTCAACATGAAGATGACGAAGTTATTGGAATGGTTTCTGTAAATGATATGGAAAGTAACATCTTAGTTGTTTCTGAAAAAGGATACGGTAAACGCTCTAAACTGGAAGACTATAGAATTACCAACCGTGGTGGTAAAGGTGTTAAAACATTGAACATTTCGGAAAAAACTGGTAACTTAGTCGCCATTAAAAACGTTGACGACTCTAATGATTTAATGATTATTAATAAATCAGGTTTAACTATTAGATTAGCCGTTGAAGACCTACGTGTAATGGGTAGAGCAACTCAAGGTGTACGTTTAATAAACATCAAAAATAACGACAGTATTGCAGCCGTTGCAAAAGTTATGCATGAAGAAGAAGAAGAAGAGACCATCGATGAAAATGGCATGGAAATTGAAAATAACGATAACAACGAGAATCAAGAACAACAATAAAATAACAACAATAATGAAAAAACAGATTTTAGCTCTTTCTTTAGGAGTAGCGTCTTTAGGTGCTTTTGCACAGAAAGCAGAACTTAAAGCTGCTGAGAAAGCTATAAAAAAGCAGAACTTTAATGAAGCTATATCTTCTTTATCTGCTGCTGAAAAGCTAATAGCTAATGCTGATGATAAGTATAAATCAAAGTTTTACTATCTTAAAGGACAAGCTTTTGCTTCTAAAAAAGATTATAAAACTGCTGCAGATGCATTCAACAGCTTAATCGCTTTTGAAAAGAAAACTGGTAAAAATAGATATTCTAATGAAGCGGCTCCTGTATTGAATAAAATTATACAAGATGTTTCTAATAAAGCCATTAAAATATATAACGAAGGTAAAGACTATAAAGCTGCTGCTGAAAACTTTTACCTTACGTATCAATTGAGTCCGAAAGACACTTCTTTTGCTTACAACGCTGCCGTTGCTGCTACACAAGCCAAAGATTATGACATGGCTTTAAATTACTATAATGAGCTTAAAGGAATTGGTTATACTGGTGTTGAAACTCAGTACTTAGCTACTAACATCGCTACTGGTAAAGTTGAAAACTTGGGTTCTAAATCTCATAGAGATTTAATGGTTAAATCTAAGCAATATACGAATCCAGTTGATAAAAAAACTGATTCTAAATCGGCTACAATTGTTAAGAATATTGCTTTAATCTTGAAAGAGCAAGGTAAAAATGAAGAAGCAATAGCTGCTATGGCGGAAGCTCGTAAATCGAATCCAAAAGATCTAAACCTTATCTTAAATGAAGCTCAATTATATATTGAGATGGATAGAATGGATAAGTTTGGAGAACTAATGAACGAAGCTGTTTCTTTAGATCCAAACAACCCTACTTTATACTATAACTTAGGAGTTGTAAATTACAACCAAGGAAGAATCGAAGACGCTAAAAAGCACTACGAAAAAGCTATCGAATTAAAGCCTGATTATGCTGATGCTTATATGAACTTAGCGGTATCTGTTCTTGATAAAGACAAGGCTATTGTTGAAGAAATGAACAAGAACCTTTCTAACTTCAAGAAGTATGATGAGTTAGCTTTAAAGCAAAAAGAGGTTTATAAAGAAGCTTTACCATTTTTAGAAAAAGCAGATAGTATTAACAGAAGTATTGATACTGTTAAGACTTTAATGAACCTTTATGAGGTTTTAGAAATGTCTGACAAAGCTGATGAATTTAGAGCTTTATACAAGTCATTGAAATAAGAATACAATATTTCCATTATAAAAAAAACTCGAGTAGAAACTCGAGTTTTTTTTATTCTTCAAATTAAGAAACCATTTGACTTTATATAGTATAGAGAGCTTCTTGTTTTCAATAAAGTTTTCAATTGAGAAGAAGGAAACAGCGTAAAGCAAATTCCTTTACTTCTTTTATACTCTATTAAATTATAGTATAAACACTAGGTATTATTTATGTTAGCTAGTTTCATTCATAGAACAAACCTTTACATTACAATAATACTTTGTTACAAGAAGAATGGAATAACATCAAAAAAAAATCAGGCTATTTCACCTGATTTTTTTTCCTTCATTCTTTTAAAACTAATTAAAATTAGTTTCCATTTGTAAGTAACCGAGAAATTCTTTTTTAACTTCTTTCTCTTTAAACTTACCCCCAAATTCAGCAGTAACAGTACTGCTTTCAATATCTTTTATTCCACGAGAGTTTACACATAAATGCTTTGCATCAATTACACAAGCAACATCTTTAGTTCCTAATGCTTCTTGCATAGCTTGTACAATTTGCATAGTTAAACGCTCTTGTACTTGAGGTCTCTTTGCAAAATAATCAACCAATCTATTCATTTTAGACAAACCGATTACTTTTCCATCTGAAATATATGCAACGTGTGCTCTTCCTACAATTGGTAATAAATGATGCTCGCAAGTAGAATAAACAACAATGTTTTTTTCTACTAACATTTCACCATAATTATATTTATTATCAAAGGTTGATGCCTTTGGTTTATTAGCTGGGTTTAGCCCCATGAATAACTCGTTTACAAAAGCTTTAGCAACCCTCCTTGGAGTTCCGCTTAAACTATCATCTGTTAAATCCATTCCTAAAGTTTCCAGAATATCTTTAACACTCTCTTGTATTCTATCTATCTTTTCTTTATCCGAAATATCAAAAGCATCTGATCGCAATGGTGTTTCAGCAGATGTTCCAACATGGTTCTCACCTATTTCGTCAATTCTTTCCTCGTTCATATTATTGTTAAGTTCGAACATAATTTTCAAAATTGATTCTACAAAGATACGACAATCCTCATTTTAATTCACTAAATCGATTACTTCATTTATACTTAGCAAATTTTGATCGCCAGTTTGCATATTTTTAATTGTAAATTTATTATCATTTACACTAGTTACAACAAATTCAATTTCTCTATTGGTTACATATTTCCACTGCTTTTTTTGCTGTTTGTTACTAGTTCCTACATCAGGATATAATTCTGATTTAATATTTGCTTCACGCAATATTTTAATCGCTTTTACTTTTGCCAAGCTCTCACTTTCGTCAAAATTCAAGAATAAAATTTTTGGTTTCGGAAGTTCAACAGCTTCAAAAAGCCCTAATTCTTCCATCACTAAATAAATTCTATCCAACCCAAACGATATTCCCACACCCGAAACATCTTTCAATCCAAATATACCTGTAAGATCGTCATATCTACCTCCTCCTCCTATTGAGCCCATCTTGACTTCTTTAGGAGCAGCAACTTCATAAATTGCTCCAGTATAGTAGTTCAATCCTCGTGCCAAAGTCACATCTATGTCTAAATTGGCAGAATTTAATCCTAACTCATTGATAGAATTTACAATAAAACTTAATTCTTCAACACCATTTATTCCTTCTTCAGAGGTTTCCAACATTCCTTTTAATGAGGATAACTTATCTTCATTAGTTCCTGTAAAACTAAACAATGGATCAACTTTATCAATAGCTTCTTGGGTAATCCCTTTAGCTAACATTTCTGTTACAACACCTTCCTTCCCTATTTTATCCAATTTATCTAAAGCAACTGTAAAGTCAATTAATTTATCTTTTGCACCAATTACCTCCGCTATACCGGACAAGATTTTTCTATTATTAAGCTTGATAGTCGTTCCTTGTAAGCCTAACTTACTAAAAACCGTATCATATAATTGAACAAACTCTACTTCTTGCCATAACGACTTACTTCCTACTACATCAGCATCACATTGATAAAACTCTCTAAATCGTCCTTTTTGCGGTCTATCCGCTCTCCATACTGGTTGAATTTGGTAGCGTTTAAAAGGGAAAGTTATATCGTTTTGGTGTTGTACCACGTAACGTGCAAAAGGTACCGTTAAATCGTATCGCAATGCCTTTTCCGAAATTTTTGAAGTTACTTTTTGGCTATTTTTTTCTGACAACAAATTTTCATCAACCTTCTTTAGGTAATCTCCTGAATTCAATATTTTAAAAATCAAGCGATCTCCTTCTTCTCCATACTTTCCCATTAAAGTCGAAGAATTCTCAAAACTAGGTGTTTCAATAGGTTGAAATCCAAAATTTTCAAATGAATGCTTTATTGTAGAAAAAATATAATTTCTTTTTGCTACTTCAGTTGATGAAAAATCTCTGGTTCCTTTTGGGATACTTGGCTTCATAATTATTTAATTATCAGTTATCAATTGTCAATTCAAGCTAATCAATTATCAGTTCTCAGTGATCAATAATCATGGTTTGACGATAATTGTACTTTCTTAATTTAACTTGCAAATATCAGAATTAATCGGCAATTTTTGAAGTTTTATTTTTTCGTTTTAACTGATAAATTGTTGCATTTAATTCGAAACCTAATAACAGTATGATTGCATTCAACCAAACGAACAACATTAGAATTAAAAGTGTACCTATTGACCCATATAGTTGGTTATACTTTGCGAACTTTACTACGTAAATCCCGAACACATAAAATGAAAACATAGAAACTACTGTAGTTAAAATAGCTCCAGCTGAGAAAAACTTAATTCCTTTTCCTTGTTTGGTTCCATATCTAAATAATAAGGACACAATGGTAAAAATCATTAATAAAAATAAGAAACCCCTTCCGTAGTAAAACAAATCCAAATCGTTCGTATTAAACCACCCTTTTTCATTAATCTTTGCTAAAGCTACCTGATAAAGAATTACAAACACCACAGTTGTAATAAGAAAAAAAGACATTAATAGTGAAACTGCCAATGAAATAACATAGGCTTTTATAATATTTCGATATTCTTTAACATGATATGAATATTCAAATCCTCCAAAAATAGCATTCACCCCATTTGTCATTAAAAAGATAGAAGCAAAAAAACCAAAGGATAATAAGCCTCCATATTGATTATTTAAGATATCATGAAGTACACTATCTACGGCATCAAATGTTTTTGGTGGTAATACTTCTTTTATTAGAGAAAATAGCCCCTCTTGAAACCCCTCAATTGGTATATAGGGAATTAAAGTAAGTATGAAAAGTAAGAAAGGAAAAATAGCCATAAAAAAACTGAAAGCAATTCCTCCAGCCCTGGTTGTCAGAGCTCCCTTCACAATTCCTAAAATATACATTTCCAAAACATCATATAAGGACATTCCTTCAAGTCCTGGAATTTTAATTTTTTTTGCAAAGGCGACTAAAATATTAACAATAGGAATTTTACTTAAATTTTCTTCTATCCTTTTTGACATTTTTTTGGGTTGGTTTAAAGCGTACTTTTTAAAGCTGTTTTCAAATAATTCCGTTTCGTTTTCTTTTACTCTAAATAAGTAAAAATAGTAGAAGTTTAAATTATGTTTATTTTATATTTAGCAAGTAAATTTCCCACATTACTCTTGGAAAATGTGGCTCCTTTAAGTTGGTTTTTTTCTAAATCAATTATAAAATTCTCTGCTGAACTAAAATCAACGTTTTCAAGATTGGTTGCATCAAAAATAGCATCTTTCAGATTACAATTATCAAAATGTGTTCCAGAGAGATTGGTTTCTGTAAAATCAACTCCCTCTAAGATACAATCAAAAAACCGAAAATTCTCCATAGTCATTTGATAAAACGACGAAAAATCAAGATTACATTTAATAAAATCCACTTTAAATAGAAAAGCATCTACTTCATAGAATTTTATTCCAACTAGTTTTGTATTTTCAAAACGATTCTCTTTAAAACTACTTCCCTTTACTCGAGCATTACTCAAATTACAATCGATAAACTCGCATTCTAAAAATTCTGAGCCATTGATATGCAATTCCGAAAAGTCGCAATTTTTAAATGTACAAGAATCAAAGTCAGTTTTACTAAATTCCTGACTCGTAAAACTGACTTTGTCATATATTTCATCACTATAATAATCGTTCATTTAAAAGAACTCTTAATTATTTTAATCCTCTTGCTTTTAACATAGGCTCAGATTTAGGGTCTCTACCCGCAAAAACACGATACATTTCTGCATAATCCATGGTATTCCCTTTTGATAATACTTCCTCACGGAATTTCTGTCCATTTTGACGATTTAATAATCCGTTATTTTTAAACCAATCATATGCATCATGACTTAACATTTCCGTCCATAAGTATGAATAATATCCCGCACCATAACCTCCGCTAAATATATGTGCAAAATAAGTTGAACGGTATCTTGGTGGTACCTCATCAATTTTCAACTTCATTTTAGCCAAAGCTTCCTCTTCAAACTTCGCTACATCTTCAACCTTAGTATTAGCTGAAATCGTATGCCATTGCATGTCTAAATTCGAAGAGCATAAGTTCTCGATAATGGAATATCCTTGGTTAAAGGTTCCTGCGTTTTTTATCTTCTGCAATAGTGCATCGGGAATTACTTCGCCAGTTTCATGATGTAAAGCATAATTATTTAAAACTTGCGGATGGGTTGCCCAGTTTTCATTAAATTGAGATGGGAATTCTACAAAATCTCGTGCTACACTTGTTCCTGAAATTGACTCGTACTTCTGATTAGCAAAGAACCCATGTAAAGCATGTCCAAACTCATGAAATGTTGTTTCTACATTATCAAAACTGATTAACGCTGGTTCTCCTTCTGATGGTTTCGGGTAGTTACATACATTATAAATTACAGGTTTCTGATTACGTAATTTCGATTGTTTTACAAACGATCCCATCCAAGCTCCTCCTCGCTTACTATCACGAGCAAAAAAGTCTCCATAAAACAATCCTAGTTTAGAACCATCTTCTTCAAAGATTTCGTAAACCACTACATCTGGGTGATAAGTAGGAATGTCTGTACGCTTTTTAAAAGAAAGTCCATACAACTTTGTTGCTGCATAAAACACTCCTTTTTCAAGCACATTGGTTAACTCAAAATATTGCTTTACCTCATCTTCGTTCAAACTATACTTCGATTTACGAACCTTTTCTGCATAATGATTCCAATCATAAGGAGCCAATTTAAACTTCTTTCCTTCTTTATTAACTTCAGCTTGGATCTCTTCCGTTTCAGATGCCACTTTATCTAAAGAACCAGGAATTAACCCATCAAACATTTCAAACACTTTTTCTGGAGTAGAAGCCATTGTTCCCTGTAAGCTCCAACTCGCATAATTATCAAACCCAAGTATTTTAGCTTTTTTTGCTCTTAGAGTTACCATTTTCTTAACTAACTCACTTGTTTCGAATTCTCCTGAGTCCGACCTGTGAATCGATTTTTCAAATAGCTCTTTTCTGGCATCCCTATTTTCCAAAGACTGTAATAAAGGTTGTTGTGTTGTATTGATTAACTGAATTTCATAGGCTCCATTTTTTTCTAAAGAAGCTATCTTTTCTTCAGACAATCCAGCCATTTGATCTTTGCTTGTTAAAGTTACTCCTCCTTTTTTACTAGCATCTAACAACTTTTTCCCAAAATCATTCGATAAACTGGCGATCTCAGCATTAATCTCTTTTAGTTCTTTCTTCTTATCTTCAGAAAGATTTGCTCCCGCCTTTACAAAATTCTTATAGTACTCCTTTACCAAATGCTTTGATTCAGCATCAAGATCTGAAGATTCTAAGCTATTATAAACGGCTTTAATTCGTTCAAACAACTTTGTGTTTAACGAAATTTCATCACGATGTGTCGAAAATTTAGGAGCCAATTCCTTTTGATTCGCCTTAATAACATCGTTGGTATGCGCTCCAGCTAATGCATAAAAAACAGAGGTAGCCTGATCTAAAACGCGATCACTTTCTTCTAATGCCAAAATTGTATTATCAAAAGTTGGTGCGTCAGTATTTGCCACTATTTTTGCTATTTCCTCATTTTGCACTTCCATTCCCTTTAAAATGGCAGGCATAAAATGTTCATCTTTAATTTTTGTAAAATCAGGAGCTCCGTAATCTAAAGTGCTCTTAGCCAATAAAGGATTTTCGGTGTTTACCATATCTGCTGATTCTTTTTTCGTTTTGTTTGTATTACAACTTGCCATAAGGGCTAAAGTTGCCACAAGAATATATTTGTTCATTCTGTATTTAAGTTAGTCAATAATGGTATAATAAATAATATAAAATCAACTCTTTAGAGCCGATTACCAGTTACGTTTTGTAATACCTAGAAATTCATAACAATAATACTATTTTTAAGATTTTTTTGAAAGTAATGGATGTACGAATTTCATGTTAAAATTTAGAGCATCTAGTGTTTACCTTGATTTTATCACTGGATTCTTCACAAAAAAAGAAAACCTCATTACATACATAATGAGGCTTTTAAATTCTTATTTCTTAAAACTATCGAACAACAGCTTTTTTCACTACTGTCTTCATACGCTTTTCTTGATTTCCTACCCACTTATCAATAATAACTCCATTTTTATTAATTACAAAAAACGAAGGATACTTATCAACGCCATAAGCTTTTTTAACCTTTTCTTTTCCTTCCACTTTCCACATGGTTGCACATTTAAAATCAATTTTTAAACGTTTTGCTATCTCATACCATTTAGCTTTTTTTTCGTCACCATGGATTGAAATCACTTTAAGCTTGGAACCATACTTCTTTTGAAGTTCTTGCATATGAGGATAGGTTTTCCAACATGATCCACAATAGGTTGCCGTAAAATTTAAGAGTACGTTTTTTTTCTTTTTAAACTGAGAAAGCCTAATATATCGTTTGGTTTTCACATCATAACCTCTGAAATCAACAGCTTTATCGCCAACTTCAAGGTTTTGACTTTTTACTATAGGGGAAAAACTAAACGTAAACATTAGGAATAAAATTATTTTATTCTTCATGGGGGATTATTTACGATTTGTG
This sequence comes from Tenacibaculum xiamenense, assembly GCF_964513065.1. Taxonomy (NCBI): domain Bacteria; kingdom Pseudomonadati; phylum Bacteroidota; class Flavobacteriia; order Flavobacteriales; family Flavobacteriaceae; genus Tenacibaculum; species Tenacibaculum xiamenense. The sequence goes on along the minus strand of NZ_CAZEQU010000042.1, from coordinate 584,440 downwards.
ATCGCAATTTATTAAAACTCCCCTGTACTAAAATGTTAAATTTTCTTTAGTTCTTAACAAATTGTTGTGAACTCTTTTCACGAGAAAACTTTAACTTTTTATTTTTAACGTAAATTACTCTTCTACAGCCTTTAAACTTAAATCTAAATTATACACTGAATGCGTTAATGCTCCTGAAGAAATAAAATCAACACCACATTCGGCATATTCTCTTATTGTTTTTTCGTTAATTCCTCCCGAAGATTCTGTTAAACAAGTATCTCCTATTAGCGCTACAGCCTTACGAGTATCTTCATAATTGAAATTGTCAATCAAAATGCGGTAGACTCCTTCATTAGAAAGAATTTCTTTGATTTCTTCAAGATTTCTTGCCTCTACAATAATTTTAATATCAAGTCCTTTTTCAGCTAAATAAGCCTTAGTTTTGGTTATCGCTTGTGTAATTCCACCAGCAAAATCGATATGATTATCTTTAATCATTACCATATCATATAATGCGAATCTATGATTTTCACCACCTCCAATTTTCACCGCCCACTTCTCCAAGGCTCTAATTCCAGGTGTTGTTTTGCGAGTATCCAATACTTTGGTTTTTGTTCCTTCCAAAAGGTCTGCAAAAAAACGTGTTTTAGTAGCAATAGCACTCATACGTTGCATGGCATTCAACACCAATCGCTCTGCCTGTAATATAGATTGAGAACTTCCCGAAACGTAAAAAGCAATATCTCCATATTTTACTTTTTCTCCATCTTGAATTAATGTTTCTACTTCCAAGTTTTCATCAACATAAGCAAAAACCTTCTTAGCAAATTCTACTCCAGCAATAATTCCTTCATCTTTTACTAAAAGCTTCGCCTTTCCGGTTGCATCTTCTGGAATACACGATAAGGAAGTATGGTCACCATCTCCAATATCTTCACGAATAGCATTGGCAATGATTAAATCTAATTCTTTGTTAAATTGTTCTTTTGAAATCATAGTATTGAATTGTTATGTAAAAATAGTAATCTATTTTTAGTTAGGAGTTGGCTATTTTGAATTCTCTTAGATTCAACGAAAATATAGTTTTATGATTTTTTTAAGTTCAAATTATACTGAACAAATTAACTTTCAGTTCCTATAAATTTGCTGAATTACAGAAATCGAACTCCTTAATAAATGAAAAAAATAATAATTGTTATAACTCTATTAATTAGCTATTCTGTTTTCTCACAAGAGTTTATAAATGGTAGTAATTCGATAAAATTTTATAACTCTATTCTTTTCTATACTCCGAAAACTTTAAACTATAAAACGGTTCATAAGATAAACGACATTGAATTTGAACCCAAAAACTTCAACAACTTACATCGACTTCGATTACTCTCTTGGATTGTAAGGACAGAAAAAGACAAAAATTGGGTAAAGAATAGAATCGATGAAATGGCAACAGCACTTTTTTTAGATGGAAAAAAAATCTTACTAACTCAAAAAAATACTGGGGGTAATAGAATTACAAACTATTACGATTTTATAAAACTTAATAACCACTCTATTTTAAACTTAAATTTATTTCATGATTGTACAGACGGTCATCTGGATGAATTCTTCGTAAATACATTTAACAAAAAAATGCTAGAACTCTTACAAATTAAAGAACCTGATGCATTCACTCATTTGTTTATTGGTCTATATAAAAACAAAAGTCTTTCTAGATTAACAATTACTGAAGATCGTAAATATACTTTATCTATTGAAAAGTGTATTTTTTCAGGTATTTGGGAAAACGATAAAAATGTATTGCAACTATACGATGAAAACAAACGAATGAAATTATACTCTTTTGAATTAACGAAAAATAAGAAGAAGCTAATCTCGTCAAATGGTAAATTAAAATTGAAAAGATTTTCTACTTCTAATTGAAAAAACACACATTCTCTTACGAATAATCAATAATAACCAACAGACAGGATATTATTTTGTTTCACTTATTTCGAATTACTACTTTTAACAAATAACAAAAGAAAGATAGTACTTCTATTTTTGATAAACATCAAACACTAAAATCATAAAAATTGACTATACCTTTTGAGCCTACTATTTTCGGTATCCCAATCAATGTTCATTTAATATTGGAATATTTAGCCTTCTTTCTTGGCTATCGTTATTATGTATGGCTACGAAAAAAAACACACGATAAAATATCCACTCAAAACAGATTATCCATTATACTGGGCGCTATTTTGGGTGCCTTTTTAGGTTCTCGACTTAGTGGCTATTTTGAAAACCCTATACTTACTTTCTCAGCTAAAACCATGATTGATTTATTCAATACGAAATCAATTATGGGCGGACTGTTTGGAGGGTTACTTGGTGTTGAAATTGCTAAGAAGATTATCAGAGAAAAACATTCCTCTGGAGATTTATTTACTTTTCCTATCATCCTCGGAATTATGATTGGTAGAGTGGGATGTTTTTTAATGGGTATTAAAGAATTTACCTATGGAACCAAAACCAACTTTATAACAGGAATGGATTTAGGAGATGGATTTACACGGCACCCTATTGCCTTATATGAAATTGTGTTTCTACTATTCTTATTTTTCTCCTTAAAAAAAATCAAGAAATACATTCAAAAAGAGAATGGTTTATTATTCAAACTATTTATGCTTTCCTATTTCGGATTTCGCTTTTGTATTGAATTCATAAAGCCGAACGTATTTTATACCTTATATTTAAGTAGTATTCAATGGCTTTGCATAATATGTTGGATTTACTATTTACCCACCTTAAAAAAACTAATGAAAAATGCCAGTTAGAAAATATACTTATTACGACTATACACTGAGTTTATGTCCTGAATGTTTAAAGCGAGTTGATGCCAAAATTGTCTTTGAAAACAATAAGGTATATATGCTTAAAAGATGTAGAGAACATGGTACTTCAAAAGTATTAATTGCTGATGATATTGAGTACTACAAAAACATTCGAAATTATAATAAGCCTTCAGAAACTCCATATACATTCAACACAAAAACGGATTATGGTTGTCCTTATGATTGTGGACTATGCCCTGATCATGAACAGCACTCTTGTTTAACCATTATAGAAATTACAGATCGATGTAATTTAACTTGCCCCACTTGTTATGCTGGCTCCTCTCCTTCTTATGGAAGGCATCGAACTCTAGAAGAAGTAAAAACGATGCTTGACACTATTGTTAAAAACGAGAAAGAGCCTGATGTAGTTCAAATTAGTGGTGGAGAACCAACATTACATCCTGATTTTTTCGAAATTCTTGATTATGCAAAATCACTTCCGATCAAACACTTAATGGTAAATACCAACGGTATCAAAATTGCTCAAGATTTCGAGTTTGCTAAGCGACTAAAGAGTTATACTCCTGATTTTGAGATTTATCTTCAATTCGATTCTTTTAAGGAAGAAGTTCTTACTTCGATGCGTGGAGCTAAACTCACTAAAATTAGAAAAAAGGCGCTGGGTCATTTAAATGAATTGAACCTATCAACAACGTTAGTGGTGACTTTACAAAAAGGACTCAATGATGATGAAATAGGATCGATCATCGACTATGGTTTACAGCAAAAATGTGTACGTGGAGTAACTTTTCAACCTACCCAAATAGCAGGAAGATTAGATAATTTCAATCATGAAAAGGATCGAATTACCCTTACAGAAGTTCGCAGAAAAATACTAGAACAAACGGAAATATTTACACCTGATGATATTATTCCTGTTCCATGTAACCCCGATGCTTTGGCCATGGGTTATGTATTAAAGCTCGCTGGTAATCATATTCCTTTAACTCGTTATATAAATCCAGCCGATTTGCTTGACAATAGTAAAAACACTATTGTTTATGAACAAGATGAGGAACTACATGAAAAAATGTTTGAAATTTTTAGTACAGGAACCTCAACTGATAAGGCTTCTTCAAAGTTACATAGCTTACTTTGTTGTTTACCATTTGTAGAGGCGCCTAATCTTGGGTATGATAATTTATTCAGAATCATTATTATGCAATTTATTGATGCACATAATTTCGACGTTCGCGCTATTAAAAAATCATGCGTACATATTGTGAATAAAGACAATAAAATTATACCTTTTGAAACTATGAATCTCTTCTATAGAGATGATAAACAAAAACGTTTGGAAGAATTACGTTCTGAGATTATATAAGAAAACAAATAACTTTTAAAAAACATATTATGATAAGAGCATTAGAAGTTGGAGATTTAAGTGGGTTAGTTATTATTTTGGTGGCATTGATGATAGTACCACCTATTATTCTCTCTGGTATTGGAATCGCTATTCGTAAAAAATACCCAACAGGTTCTAAAGTTTTATACATTTTAGCAGGACTATACCTTCTTGTTGGACTTGGAATTTGTGGAACCTTACTTGCTGGATAAAATTTTAAAAAACAACATAGTATCAGTCAACCGATATTTAGAACAATGTGACTTTTTATATAACTGGTGTCATATTAGTAAACATAATCGGGGGACGTAATATAAATTACAGAAGGGAATAACAAAGGTATATTTTATATACCTTTTGTTTTTTATCGCCATCTTCTTCAGTATAAATTTGATTGTTTTCTCTTATTCTGCATTCAAATAATATATTCATTTATACTACATACTCATATTCAAGATCATAAGAACATAATATTGCATACTCTTATTCATTTATATCACCAATGCCGATAGCGAGTGCTTGTATAATGTCTGGTTATCGGCTACAAAATCATCACTTTGGATGGTAAGCTCCTTCGGGAGCTTTTTTTGTTATCAAAACGGACAGCAGAACATTCATGAATCTCCCTAAACTTGACTACATGTTTTTACTAGTATGACACACTGGTATTTACTATATTCAAATAGTAATTTCACCTATTTCACTACTAAACAATTATTTACATATTTGAACAGTAGTAGATTAGTTTTCCTGCGTATTAACCAAGCTTCACTAACTATCCGATATTCCCTCATTTATGACAGAGTTGATACGCAGTTTTTTTAAAATTAATTTCAAAAGTCAACTTTCTCTCTATAAAACAATTACTTTTCATTAGATAATTTTTCTTCAAAATTTCTTAATTATTATTTAGGGTTAACCTAACAAAGCCTGTTCTATTCTTCCATAATAAAATGTTTACAGGGGAAACAAAAACATTTTAGACGTTGATAAATTTGGGCTTCCAAAAATGGGAGCTCTTTTTTTTAATAAATACTCATTTCTAACGAATACTCAATATTTGATTACGAATAATAATCTCTTAATTTTTTAATTTCTTAGTCTACTATTTTTATTGAAAAATACTAACTAAAAAAACTTTAGCTGTATGACTCTATAATAGTTTATTATAATATAGTTACCATTAAAATGTTTTTTAATAGTATCTATTTCTTTATTCAATCCCTTTCTAGCATTTTATAAATTACAGACGATTAAATCCTGAATAAATTAAACATTTTAAAAATCACCTATGATTAAGTACAAAATGAAAACAGCAAACTCCAATATCATATTAAAGCTTGGCCAACCAACAAAATCTTTTTTCTTTTCGGTAATTACCATAGTACTTTTTTTGTTTTCATTTCATTTAAAAGTCCTTGGTCAGGAAACCAAACTTGATACTATATTTAAAATTCATAAAAACTCAAACTGGAAGATTTCTATTGAAACAATTAGTTTTGAAGAATTCAACGCTATATATAAGCCACCTCCTCCAACAGTCGAAAAAATGAATTGGAATCCCTCACTGATTTTAGCACAAAAGGTGAAAAACTTTTCTAAAACCATTGTATTAAAAGATTCATGCTGTTTTTTAAATACTAAAAATAAAACCATTAAACTATGCAATTCTAAGCCAGAAGACGACCGAAAGATTTCAAACTTCGAATTAATAGATATACATAATGACTTCCTTATTTTTATGCAATCTGGCTATGAATGGTGGAACTTTATAGGCTTTAATCCAACTACAAAGTCTTACTTTTACACTCAAAATGATCCTATTTTCATAAATAAGCATACCATATATTCTTATGGTAATTACTATGGGGAAGGTCAGTTCGATATTCAAAACTTAAATAAAAACTTATATTTTGCTTTTGATACTTTCAATTGGGAACTTTCAGCTTTGTGCAAAGAAGAAAATGTTTTCTATTTAAAACTTACAAACAATACATACGATAGAATCCAAAAATATTTCAAACTTACTATCTAAAATAAAATCTACGAAAAGTTTAATATTACCGCAAACGTTAAGCATATGTTATAATTCACTCACTATAAGTTGTTTTCGTATATATTTGTTAGAAAAGCAATCTACTTTTCTATGAAAACCGTAAAACAAAAAAGTCTAATAGTAAAAATTACTACTATCTTAATCCTAATTTTTTCGTTAAATACTTCTTGTAATAAGAAACAAAAGGAGCAATCTAACAAGAACACTTCTTCTCAAATAGAAAAGCCAGTTAATAAAAGGATTTATGGCTATCATAAAGACTCGGTAAACATTGTTAAAAACGTGGTAAAGAAAAATCAGAACTTATCTGATATCCTCTTGTCATATAACGTTTCTCTTCAAAAAATTAATGAAATTGCCACCATTTCCAAGCCCATTTTTGATGTACGAAAATTTGCAACAAATAAAGAGTATGAAGTTATTTGCTCGAAAGACTCTAGTAAACAAGCTAAATGTTTTATATACCACCCAAACCCAGTGGACTATATTGTCTATAAATTTGATAATGATGAATTGACTGTATCAGAAGAACATTTTCCTGTTTCGCGTATAGAAAAAACTAGTTCTGGAACTATTAATTCTTCATTATACAACACACTCATAGATGAAGGAAATAGTCCTAAACTTGCTACCAAGCTATCGGATATCTATGCTTGGCAAATTGACTTTTTTGGTATTCAAAAGGGAGATAAATACAAAATCATCTTTGATGAATTATATGTAAATGATGAATTTATTGGAGTGGGTGATATAAAAGCTGCTTATTTCGACCATATGAATACTCCTCACTACGCCTTCCGATATGAACAAGACTCGAACATAGAATACTTTGATGAAACAGGAAACAGTTTACGAAAAGCATTCTTGAAAGCTCCTCTTAGTTATCGTCGAGTTAGTAGTAAATTTTCACATAGTCGTTTGCATCCTATTTTAAAACGTCGAATGCCACACCTTGGTGTAGATTATGCTGCTCCGAAAGGAACACCAATTTATGCCATTGGAGATGGAAAAATAATTAAAGCCAATTATGCAGGTGCTGCTGGAAACTATGTAAAAATTAAACATAATAGTGTTTATACTACCGGTTATATGCACTTATGGAAATTTGAAAAAGGTATAAAACCTGGTGCAAAAGTAAAGCAAGGTCAACTTATTGGCTATGTAGGAAGCACAGGAAGATCTACTGGACCTCATTTAGATTTTCGTATTTGGAAAAATGGTCAAGCTGTAGACCCTTTAAGTTTAAAACCACCGTCTTCAAAACCGATTGACGATTCCCATAAAATTGACTATTTTAATAAAATTGAGTTCTTTAAAAGAGAACTGAACCAAATATTTTAACAAGAATCGAAGAGATTTCTAATTCAGCCTAATTGTTGAAATCTGCATTTTATCGGCTTATAACTACCAGTCAACCCTGAAATAAAGCACCATGCTTCTTATTCCCATATATTTGGGGATGATGAAATCGCAAGCAAATAAATTAGGGAAATTGATTCGAGAGGAGTTAAAGAACTCAGAAACACCTTCGGATACGTTACTTAATAATTTACAAATCTATAGAACATCTTTTCAAAAGGATATTTCGGAAGTATTTGAAAGTATATCAAATATTGTAAAATCAGTACGAAAAGATAGTATTATTTGTTTTCGTATTAAAGAGATAAACTCTATCCTCTCTAAAATTAAAAAAAATCCAAGTCTAGATTTAGACGCTATGAACGATATTGCTGGTTGTAGAGTTTTGGTATACCATCCAATGTCAATGCAAAAAGTTATTAAAGTTTTAAGTGCTTCTTTTAAAGTAAAACACGCTGATGATTTTAGGAAAGAAAAAAAAGAAGATGGAACTAATGGATATTTCCTTTATATAGAAAGTCCAATCAACTCCGATCGAATCATTGAAGTTCAAATAAAAACAGTTAAAAACCATAAGTTAACATCAATGTTCGAAATTGTGGATACAGTCTTCGATGCAAACATTAAAAAAGAAAAAGAACAAGCCGATTTTAAAAAGTTTCTATCTCTTTTCTCTAATAAATCTCGACTTAAAATCTCACAAAAAGAAGAACTTATCAATATTGACCGTAAATATGAGATTTACAAAACACTCAATGAAATTTTTATAAAGAATTATATGAAGTTGCGAAGTGACTGGCTCGCAATAAATTCAAATAAGAACCCTTATTTTATTCTGGAAATAGACGATAATAAAACTTCACATATAAATTCCTATTCAGAATACGAAACTGCTGAAAAGGCATATTTTAATAAGTTTAAAGAACAAAGTAATTCTAATATCGTTCTAATACATATTGAAAAGCCTAACTTTAAAAAGCTATCAATTGCTTATAAAAGTTATCTCTTGATTAAACATGATTATATGAATGATTGGGATAAACTGACTTCTGATATTTTAGATCATTACATGAAAAAAGAAACTCATGATAAAATTATTTTTTACAAGGAGTATATTCAGCATAACCTTTCTTTTCAAATCGATTTATTGAATAATGAATTTAAAAAAGAGAAAAAAAGTAAAAACAAAGCCGATTATTCTGAGTATGAAGAGTGGTTTTATGACTTAGAGGAAAAATTACTTGAAATACAAAAGATAGTGCCCGAAGAACAAGTTGAAATTAAAGAAGAGAAAAAAAGAAACTTTTGGTCAAAAATGTTTGGTGAATAGTGATTTCCTTTTCTTACTCCTCCTCAATATGTTTTCTAGAAAACTTCATTAACAACAACCATCAATCAGATATAAAAGCATTAACTCAAATTTAAGAGTTATTGTTAAAATTAAAATTTTAAAGAACCTTAGATGGAATTTTACGTCTATATTATAGATTAGTGAAATAAAAACTAGCGCTAATCAAAAACTCTATTTTTAAAAATTTAATATTCTAACCACAAAGTTTCACTGAAACTACTCAGTACTTATTTAAAAATGAAAACTCAAACTAGAAAAACTGATATTACAATTGCTAGCATATTCTTTGTTCTAACCATCTCCTTTATCGCAATTTTTATGAACACCCCAGTTTTCTTTGATTGGGCATTTGATAGACATCAAAACCAATGGAGCTGGTACTTACGCCCTTTATTTCTAATACCTTTCTGTTATTTTGCCTATCAAAAAAGCCTCGCAGGCATGATGCTTTCTGTTTTTGCCGTTTTTACTAGTATGTTTTGGTTTCCTAAGCCAGAAATTGTAGATGAAAATGTAATTGAGTTCTTAGCTTTCGAAAAAGACTATCTTCTTGGAAAATGGAACTCAAGTAAAATACTTATGGCCGCAACGATTCCCATATCATTTTTTATCCTAGGGCTTACTTTTTGGAAACGAAGTCTTCCAATGGGAACGGGTGTCATTGTGTTAATAGCAACTGGAAAGATTATTTGGAGTATTGAAAACGCTGGTGAGTCGGGTAAATCAATTTTGATACCTGCAATACTTGGATTATTAATTTGTGGGGCTATTTTATTATTTGGATTTTATAAGCTAAAAAAAAATAAAAGATGATCGAAAGCAGTTAATGAAAATAAAATCCAAACATCCTTTTGTTAAAAATTATTAAGTTTACCATAATCAATAACAAACAAACTAACTACTATGTCAATTAACTACTCATTTGGTCTTCCTTTAAAACATAATTATGTTGACTTTGTGTATTATAATGGATTATTCCTACCTCATGAAACAGATAAAATCCTTAACTTTTGGGATGACAATAAAAAAATAAAAGCCACACTTAGTGGCCAAGAAAAATATAACGACGAGCTTAGAAAAAGTTCTGTTCAATTTATAGAAAATACCCCAGAAAATGATTGGGTATACAATCGCTTAGCTAACCTCGCTATAAAATGCAATAACGAACGTTATTGGTTTGATTTGTTAGGGTTTCATCAAGAATTACAGCTCACAAGATATTCTGAAGGTGATTTCTTTGATTGGCATTTAGATTTTGGTCCTGGCGAAATTTCCGCTCGTAAATTAAGTATTACAACGCAACTTTCTGACTCTGACGAATATGAAGGTGGAGATTTACAGTTTATGATTAATCAAAAAATTGTGAATGCTCCAAGAGAAAAAGGAACTATTATTGTATTTCCCTCTTTTATTATGCACCGTGTTACTCCAATTACTAAAGGAGAACGTAAATCAATTGTTGGTTGGGTTTCTGGACCTCCTTTTAGGTAACCCAAACATCCCCCCTTATTACTGAATAATTAAACAAGCATCACGTAAAGAAAACACTACTTTTTTATTAAAACCTCATAAATTGAACATTCTGAAATCGCCTTATTTTATCCTTAACAGTCTTAGTGATAAACCTGATGTATACAATAATCAGTATTCGAACATGTTCATAAGATAATTGCAGAACTAAATACAGATTCTTTCTGTTTACTACATACATATTTCGAAAGTTAAAAACATATAAAACTGAAGTTTTTTGATTTAATTTGGATTCAAATCAACATATGTAAATGCGAGCCAAAAGTCTTGTTAGTAATTTTGCTTTATGAACAAGTTACTCATATCAATATTAGCCTTAGCAGGTGGTATCGCCTTAGCTGCACAAAGTGGGTTAAATTCCCAACTCGGAATTAGTTTGAAACATCCTTTACTAGCTTCAGCCTGTGCTTTTTTTGCTAGCTCTTTATTCGCTATAATTTTTGTTGCCTTTGCTGTAAAGGATTTTCCTTCTCTTCAGCAGATAAAGACTATTCCAATATATTTATGGTTTACTGGTGGACTTTTAAGTGTTATTGGTATTGCCATCTACTTATATACAATTCCTAAACTCGGAATATCCACTATGATTTCATTAGGGCTTTGTGGACAATTAATTTTTGCCGCAATTGCGGGGCATTTTGGATGGCTCAATGTTCCAACAGAACCTTTAACACTAAGAAAATGCATAGGACTAGCTGCTATGATTTTTGGCATCCTTATCATAAACATTAAACCTTCATAAACAGTTTTATCAATTTTATTTTTCACCTAACTACAAGAAATTATGTACCAAGAAATAACCAATAACCTCTTCGAATTTTGGAAACATATTGGAGATTTAACACAAAACCTTTCAGAAAGATCTGATTACTCTTTCGTTTCCTCTCAAAACTCAGATTTTCCAAATCGCATTTTTAATTTAAGAGAACACGATGCATTAGCATCTATCTTTGAAAATGAAAAAATTGAAGATCTTCCCAATAAAATAACGGTAGAAAAACCAAATTCTCTTAAGAATAATTCAAATGTAGCTTTTGCCATGAGTCAAAAAAATATGGCTCTTGATATGTCTTTGTATCATGAAACTTCTTTTAAGGAGAATAAAATCAAAAGAGTAAACTCTGAACAGGATGCCATCGACTTTGCAAAAACAGCCTCGGATTCTTTTGGTTATAATGTCAATGGTGATATTATTTTTACTCTTGCCAAGAAATCAACTAAAACACAGCTTTTCTTATTCCAAGATAACGAGAAAAGTTTGGGTTGTGGTATTGTTTTTATCGATTCTCAGAATAATGCAGGACTTCATATGATAGGAACACTTCCCGAAGGAAGAGGTCAAGGTGTTGGGAGTAATATTACCAAAAAATTATTATCGGTAGCAAAGAATCACAATGCCAAGCACACGGTATTAAATGCCTCTGCCATGGGAGAACCCATCTACAAAAAACTTGGTTTTCAAACTTTCGGTGAAATTGAAACTTATCAATTAATTCATTCTTGAATCTACTAATAAGTTTTTTAATCAAACTGAAATACAAAACTCAAAACATTTGTAATTTTACCCCATGAAGATAAAATTACTCGCTATAGGTAAAACAGACAATAAGCAATTACAACAGCTTATTGATGAATATCAAAAAAGGTTAAAACACTATGTAAAGTTTGAACTTGAAATTATTCCAGATATAAAAAACGTTAAAAACCTCAGTGAGCAACAGCAAAAAGAAAAAGAAGGTGAGTTAATTTTAAGCAAACTTCAAGCGACAGATCAACTCGTTCTTTTGGATGACAAAGGAAAACAACATACTTCAATAGAGTTTTCACAATATCTCCAGAAAAAAATGAACTCTGGTATCAAGCAACTAGTTTTAGTTATTGGTGGTCCATATGGTTTTTCTGAAGCAGTTTATAAAAAAGCAAATGGGAAACTATCATTATCAAAAATGACATTTTCCCATCAGATGATTCGTTTATTTATTGTTGAGCAAATTTATCGTGGATTTACAATTCTTAGAAACGAACCTTATCATCACGAATAACTGCTTAATATTTGTTTTTCAATTTTGCAATACCCTTAACTCTTATTATTTCAACTTAGAAGCTATTTTGTAAAGAATTACTATTTCTATTATTTCCAGAGGAATCAAAGCAAAGGCGCCAGCAATAGCTAAAATTACCGTAGCAAAGAAAATACCCGCAATAATTTCTAGAACTCCAGCCACAATAGCTAAATCTCCAATATGCTTTCTTAAACCAATAATTCCTATTCCAAAAATAACTCCTACGCATCCAAAAGTGATTACTTTCGCGGCCATAAAGTAGTAATAGTAGCTTTCATCAATAAATAATGAAACAACATCTGAAATTCCAAAAATAAGATTTAACAAAATCATAAGGAACGCCATAAATTCCAGTAAACTATTTTTATAGTAACTTCCTACAAAGACAAAACCTCTCATAAAAAAGGTAAAAGAAACAACTGTTGTTATTTTAATTAAGATATAGCTGAAATCGTTAAAATAATTTTCTCCCTCTAAATAATAATTGGCCTCTGCACCAACTTCAGCAAACCCAAAAATGAAATAACTAATTCCAAAAATCCACGCAAGATTTAATACCTTTTTAAAATTATTTGAAGTAAACCCAAATAACTTATCAAACTTCCCCCCTTTATAATCTGCTTTAGTAATTTCATCACTTTCGACCCCAAGTGCCTCTAAAATTAGTTTTACTGTAACACTTCTTGGAGTAGTTTCTCCTGCTTCAATTCGTTGTATAGTTCTTACATTAATGTTACATTTTTCTACTAACTCTTCTTGAGTATATCCTTTTTGTTTTCTTAATTCAAAAATCTTCTTCCCTAAATCCGGTTGTTTCATGATATAAATATTTTCGTTTTTCATACAATGTTAATTTCGATTTTTAAATTGATAAAAATTTTAGGCAGTATTTTACCCGACATTTGGGTGACATTCCTTTATTTACAGTACCTACAGAGATTTGTAAAGAACGTATATTTTTTCTCAAAAAGCCACAATCAGCATAAAAAAGATTACTTTTGCTAATATAAAAACATGGTTTAAAATCTCTTTTTCAAGATATAAACACATGTATTTTTTACAATTTAACATACTTAATCGCTTAAATTAAATATATGAAACTGGTTTTTGCTACAAACAATTTGAACAAATTAGCAGAGGTACAAAAAATGTTACCTGATTCCATTGAGTTATTATCATTAAAAGATATTAGTTGTTTTGAAGATATCGAAGAAACAGCTTCCACTTTGGAAGGAAATGCTCAGATTAAAGCAAACCATATTACCGAAAACTATAAGTACAACTGTTTTGCTGATGACACTGGTTTAGAAGTTGAAGCTTTAAATGGAGCTCCTGGAGTATATTCTGCTCGTTATGCTGGAGAACCTGTTAATGCGGAAAACAATATGCAAAAACTGTTACATGTATTAAAGAATACAGATAATAGACAAGCACACTTTCGAACATCAATCTGTTTGAATTTAAATGGAGAACAACATTTTTTTGATGGTGTTTGTAAAGGAGAAATTTTACATGACAAGCAAGGAGAAAAAGGATTTGGGTATGATCCAATTTTTAAACCAGAAGGACATAGCATGTCCTTTGCTAAGATGTCTTCTGAAGAGAAAAATAAAATTAGTCATCGAGGTTTGGCTATTCAAAAACTAGTTCAATTTTTATTATCACTTTCATAAACTCTTGAATATATCGAAAACATATACGAAGCATTTTATCCTACTCTTTTCTTTATTGGTTGTTTTTTTACTGATTAATATCAGCTTAGGTTCTATTCGAATTCCAATTTCTGAAATTCTTTCTATTTTAACTGGAGGTGAATCTACTAAAAGTAGTTGGAGCACTATCATTATCAATTACCGATTACCAAAAGCCATAACTGCCATCATGGTCGGATCAGGTTTATCCGTAAGCGGACTCTTAATGCAAACACTTTTCCGAAACCCCTTAGCTGGACCTTTTGTTTTGGGAATATCATCTGGAGCAAGCCTCGGAGTGGCTATATTTATACTAGGTTCGGGTTTGTTTGGAGGGCTTTTAGGTTCTTTAATGATTTCAAACTGGTCTATGGCATTAGCAGCTAGTATTGGTTCATTCAGTGTTCTTTCAGCTATTATTATTGCTGCAAACAAAGTTCGGAATACCATGTCTATATTAATCATTGGTTTAATGTTTGGTTCTTTAACATCGGCTGTTATTAGTGTGTTATCCTATTTTAGCGAAGCCGAACAAATTCAGCAATATCAATTCTGGAGCTTCGGAAGCTTAGGTAATTTAACTTGGAATGAAATCTTAATTTTCTTTATAATTTATAGTATAGGTATTTTAGGAACCTTCTTTGCAGTAAAACCTCTAAACAGCTTGTTATTAGGCGAAAACTATGCTAAAAGCTTAGGAGTAAACATAAAAAAAAGCCGAAATATTATTCTTTTAATAACAAGTTTACTTACTGGTGTTATTACGGCTTTTTCAGGACCAATTGCCTTTATTGGACTAGCAATTCCTCATTTAGCTAAAATTTTCTTTGTAAGTTCAAATCACAAAGTATTAATACCATCAACTGCAATTATAGGCGCAATCGTACTTTTAATATGTGATAGCATTGCTCAATTACCAAACAGTTCCTTTGTACTTCCCATAAACGCAATCACCTCTTTATTTGGCGCGCCTATTGTAATTTGGTTGTTAGTTAGAAAAAAGAAGATTTATGTGTAGTAAAAAGAGTCCAAACATATTAGAAACAGACAACCTTACTATTGGATATCGTTCTAAAAAGAAAGAAACTGTTATTGCCTCTGGAATCGACCTAAAACTCAAAAAAGGGAAGTTCATTGCTCTTTTAGGTAGAAACGGAATTGGTAAATCTACTTTATTACGTTCAATTTCAAAGGTTCAAAAACCATTGAGCGGTACGATTAGCATTGACGGAAGAAATATCGAACAATACTCGCATCAAGAACTAGCAACTAAATTAAGTGTTGTACTCACGGAACGACTTCCCTTAAGTCAGCTAACTGTTTTAGAACTGGTTGCTTTAGGAAGACAACCCTATACTAACTGGATTGACAAACTCTCTTCTGAACATTTAAAGAAAATCCTTTGGGCAATTGAACAAACTGAAATTTCTCATTTAAAAGATAAGCGCTTCTATGAATTAAGTGATGGTCAGTTACAACGAGTATTAATTGCTCGTGCACTAGCTCAGGATACAGAAATAATTATCCTTGACGAGCCTACTGCTCATTTAGATATTCACCATACTTTTAAAGTATTTTCGCTTTTACAAAAACTAGTTGAAACCACTAATAAAACCATTATTATTTCAACACATGAAGTAAATTTGGCGATTCAATTAGCCGATGAACTTATTTTACTTACTAAAGATCAATTATATCAAGGATCAGCAAAAGAACTTATTGAACGAAACGCTTTTAACTCTTTATTCCCTATCGAATTAATAAGTTTTAACAAAACATTAGAACAATTCGTCATAAGGAAAAAGTAAATTTGTTAGCTGGTTTAAAATCAAAAGTTAAACCTTTCAAACCCATATAAATTAACAATTATTGATGAGAAAACTACTTTGTATCGCTGGTACTGTTGCTTTAGCTGCATGCAGTACAAGTAAGGAAGCTACTGGTATTGAAAACGAATCCAATATCGATTATTCCACAAAATATGCAGAAACAATTACTGCAAAAGATTTAGGGAAACACTTATTTGTATATGCTTCTGATGAGTTTGAAGGAAGAGATACTGGTGAGCCAGGGCAAAAGAAAGCGGTTAAATATTTGCAAGACTTTTACATAAAAAGCGGTATTAAGTCGCCAATAAGTGGAGGTAAGTACTTTCAGGAAATTCCTTCTCAATTTTTCACGAAGAATGTTTTCGGTAGAAAAGCTTTAAAAGATTCTGAAAACGTACTCGCTTTTATTGAAGGAACTGAAAAGCCTGAAGAAATCATCGTAATTTCTGCACACCTTGACCATATTGGTACCAAGAATGGAAAAATATATAACGGAGCTGATGATGATGGATCAGGAACTGTTGCTGTTTTAGAAATTGCTGAGGCTTTTAAAAAGGCTTCTGACGCAGGGAAAGGACCAAAACGTTCAATTTTATTTTTGCATGTTACAGGTGAAGAAAAAGGTTTGCTAGGTTCTAAATATTATACTGAAAACCCTATTTTTCCTTTGGCTAACACCGTTACCAATTTAAATATTGATATGATAGGAAGAGTTGATGATCGCCATAAAGGAAATCCAAACTATGTATATTTAATTGGATCTGACAAACTAAGTTCTGAATTACATAATATTTCGGAAGCGATTAATACGAAATACACTAAAATAGATTTAGACTATAAATATAACGATGAAAATGACCCAAATCGTTTTTACTATAGATCTGATCATTATAATTTTGCTAAGCATAATATTCCGATTATTTTTTATTTTAACGGAACACATGCTGACTATCATAAAGCTACTGATACTCCAGATAAAATTAACTACGAGATGCTTGAAAATAGAACTCGATTAGTTTTTCATACAGCCTGGGAAATAGCCAATAGAGCTGAACGTATTAAAGTAGATAAGGCGCAGTAAAACTTGTGAACCTCAACATTTAAATTAATAGTTCGAAAACTCACCTTTTGGTGAGTTTTTTATTTAACAATACTTATTCAAACCAGATATCTTTGAAATAAAAAGAATAAAAAAATACTTTATTTTTGCACTCTAAAAAGAAAAAAATGCTAACATCAACAATTGCTATTCTCTTTATTGGGCTAATCATTTATAGAAGAAAAACAAGAAAAAAAATTACTAAACATCAAACTCCTATAACGCCTTTTCCCGCTAACTGGAGAACTTATCTTATTAAAAATGTTGCTTTTTATAACTCGCTTACTTTAAATGAAAAAAATCTATTCGAATTTAAAATCCAAGAGTTTTTATTGAATTGTACTATTATAGGTGTTGATACTTCCGTTGAAGATATTGATGAGGTTTTAATAGCTTCTAGTGCAATAATTCCCATTTTTAATTTTCCTGATTGGCACTATCCTAATATTTCGGAAATTTTTCTTTACCCATGCATGTTTAATCGAGATTTAGAAAGAACGGGGCCTAACAGAAATATTTTAGGCATGGTGGGGAATGGGTTTCTTGAGAATAAAATGATTCTATCAAAAAATGCATTGCATCTTGGATTTAAAAATGAATCGGATAAACAAAACACTGCTATTCATGAATTTATCCATCTAATTGACAAGTTAGATGGAAGAATCGATGGAATCCCTGAAGTATTACTTGAAAAACAATACGTGCTTCCATGGATTGATTTAATGACTTACAAAATGGAAGAAATATATGATGAAGAATCTGATATTAATCCTTATGGGGGAACCAATAAAGCCGAATTCTTCTCAGTTGTTGGTGAATATTTCTTCGAAAGGCCTAAGCTCTTAGCTAAAAAGCACCCAAAGCTTTACAATAAATTAGAATTAATATTCAAACAAGACATGGACAGTAGAAATCTTTTTATCCCAAGAATCGATGTCGGTAGAAACGATCCATGTCCTTGTAACAGTGGAAAAAAGTATAAAAAGTGCTGCGGAATAAATTAAATAATAATTCATTTAATTAAATTTCTTGTATTTTAGCTGTAGACCAAACAATTAAATAAAAACTCTCATCGTCCCTTTGAAACTATAGGAAAATAGTTGTTACTGTTAATTGAACAAGTAATTACCTAAACTATTTATAGTTACACCTGACGCTGAAAAGCAAAAAATCATCAGATGAAAAAAAATGCACTTTTTAGCATTTTTCTACTACTTATTATTATTTCTTGTAGTAAAAAATCGCCAAATACATCGTTTGAAAGCTACAGAAGTTCCCAAGAAAAGCTTCATAAAAAATTTAATTTCACCAAAGAGAGTCAATGGGATAGTCTTAAACAAAGAACACCAGTAAGCATTACTTCTCTAAAGGGAAAAAGAAACCCTAAATACAAGACTTTTGGTTGGCATCCATATACTAGTGGAACCGCCTACACTTCTTATAATTTTGATATCCTTTGGGGAGTATCTTATTTCTCATATTCGGTAAACCCAGCAAATGGAAACTATGAAAGTATTCATCAGTGGAAAACTACGGCGTTAATAGATAGCGCAAAAGCACACAACTGCAAAGTTTTTCTTAGTGTTACCAATTTTGGTGCTTCTAACAATTCTGAATTTCTAAACAACCCAACGGCTCAAGAAAACCTAATTGAAAACATCGCAGAACTTTTAGCTTATCGAAATGCTGATGGAATTAACATTGATTTTGAAGAAGTTTCCAGCGAATCAAAATCAGAGTTCAATAATTTTATCGTTAAGATATCCGAAAAACTCAAATTAAAAAATCCGAAATATATGATTTCATTATGCTTATATGCAGAAGATTGGCATCATATATTCGATATTCCGAAAATCAATAGTAGCATTGATTTTTACACTTTAATGGCTTACGATTATTATGGCAGCTTTAGTAAAGTAGCCGGACCAATTGCTCCGCTTAAAACAAGTAATGATTTTGGAAATGGAGTTGAGTATTCTGTCAATTATTATTTATCTGAAGGGGTTACATCTGATAAACTCATAGTAGGTGTACCTTACTATGGTGGAGAATGGTTAACAACAACAAATACCGTTCCTTCAGCAGTTTCTAAATTTATTGCGAATCCTCCTTATAAAACAATTAGAAATGAATATATTGATGGACTCAATGCGTCTGTTCAATTTAACACTGAAAGCGAATCAAGTTATATAACATTAAAAGAAAATTCAGGCTATAAAGAATTATGGTTTGAAGATGTTAAATCGCTTTCTTTAAAATATGATTGGATTAAAGAGAAAAACTTAGCTGGAGCTGGAGTTTGGGCGCTTGGGTATGATCATGGCTTTCCAGAATTATGGAATTTACTGAATGAAAAATTTTCAAAATAATACAATTTATATTCCCCTATATTATGAAAAACCTATTCTATATTTTACTTTTTATAAGTACCTATAGCTTTGCACAATCTATTGAAGAGAAAAAAGAAGTATCAGTGTTATTTATTGGTAATAGTTTAACCTATTATAACAACTTACCAAAATTAGTAAAGCGAGCCGCAAATCAAAAAAAGGTTAAAATGTATGTTGAAATGATTGCATATCCGAATTATGCCATAATAGATCATTGGAATGGAGGAAAAGTACAAAAGCTAATTTCGAATAAGAAATTTGACTATGTTATTATTCAACAAGGCCCTTCCTCTAGAGCTAATGGAAGAAAAATGCTAATTGATACGGGCAAAAAATTCAAAGATCTTTGCACACAAAATAATGCTCAACTTTGTTATTTCATGGTTTGGCCATCACGTCATTTTTATCAGAGTTTCGATAAAGTAATTGAAAACTATTCAGAAGCAGCAAAAATTAATAATGCTATTTTATTACCAGTAGGTAAAGAATGGAAGGAATACTTTGACAACTCTAACAAATTTAACTATTATGGAAAAGACGGATTCCATCCTTCATTAAAAGGATCAAAAGTTGCTGCCAATATTATTGTCGAAAACCTTCTAAAAGAGTTAAAATAAAAAAGGAAAAAGCCCTTGATATTTAAATTTATCATTTTTATTGAGGGCTTTTTTTACTATTCCCCTTATTCTTTCTCTAACAAATCCTAGATGATTTTTACCAATTCAAACATCTCACTTAAAATTGGTTTAGCTTAAGGTAATACTTTCATTTTCTAACAACGTACTTCGCAAACCTTATTTTCTTAGTGTAAAACACTAATATTCGTGACTTTAACCATATATTTGTGTCTTATTCAAGGGGGAATTTGATAGCATAACCATATATAATACACGTAAGCTTTTATAAAAAAGTGAGACCAATGCTAGCAAATATTTTGAATTCCATCCATAAATAT
This sequence comes from Tenacibaculum xiamenense, assembly GCF_964513065.1. Taxonomy (NCBI): domain Bacteria; kingdom Pseudomonadati; phylum Bacteroidota; class Flavobacteriia; order Flavobacteriales; family Flavobacteriaceae; genus Tenacibaculum; species Tenacibaculum xiamenense. The sequence continues at coordinate 563,914 of NZ_CAZEQU010000042.1, read as the reverse complement.
TAAGTGATAACCGGATTAATGATAGGATTATGAAAAATTTAACCGCAATAGTATTATTTACTAGTGCTCTGCTATGCAATTCCTGTTCTTTTAATGGGAACTCGAAAAGTTCGCGGATTGACAATGATTCAAAAAATAATGAAATCATTTCAAGCTATTCTTTTAGTGCTATTAATTATAATAAAAGTATAGATTTATTAAAAGGAAATAGATTTGTGATTACTGAGAATATTAATAGGGTTAACGGAGATACTACTGTAAAAAAGTATTTGGGAGACTTTAAAAAAACAGGGAATGTAGTTACGTTAATCCCCAAAGAAGTAGAGATAGCTACTCATGTAGTAAATTTTGAAAATATTAAAGAATCTGATATTTTCTCTTATTCACAAAGTGACTCTAAGATCAATACTCGTTTTTATTTGATTAAATGGAACAACATAGAATATATGCTTTCTGATCAATTTAACGCTATCGCTAATTATGACGAAAAGAATGACTTTCAGCGTTTTGCTTATTTTTTCAATTCAGGAATAGAACCTAATGAAGGTGGTTATTATTTTAAAAGAACTAATCACGCTAATGACAGCGTTAAAACTCCTTTAGATATTAAGCAAATACCTCAACAATGGAGAACTTACTTTTTAACAAAACCAATTTCGGCAAATATTATTAATACTGAAAAGAAATTTAAAAAGAGTAAGTTTTATGAGTATGCTTGTTGGAGAATTAAGTTAGACAAAGGTGCTAAAGATGGAATAAAAAAAGGGGTTTCTTTTTCAACTAAATATGAGGATTTCCATATTAGGGTAGATTCTATCTTGCCCGATGTTTGTTTTGGTTCGTTTCGAATTAATGATTTTGATGATGAGTTTATAAAAATTGGAACGGAAATGAGAACACAGTGGAACAGTGAAATGTTGTAAATTTTAATACAATTAAACTATAAACAAAACAACATACCAGTGCAGATAAATTATTTGCACTGGTATGTTGTTTTTTATAATAACTATATTTGAAATTACATTACCACTACTACCTATGAAAGACCTAAAAATGATCGCAGAAGTCCTTATTAAGGAGGAAACTGATTTTTTTGAATTAAAAGAAACCATAGAAAATTACAAATCTATAGTTTACAAGTTATCTGAATTAGACTTAACAACCATTAAAGATGATAACGACCTCTTTTTCGATACTGGTAAAGCTTTAGGAACAAAATGGGCTGCCTTATGTCTTAATGATTTATTAAGGACTAAAAAATTTGTTCAAGGAACATATAAGGCAATAAGAAAAAAACTAAAGGAAAAGCAAGCTGTTAAAGTATTATATGCTGGTACTGGGCCCTTTGCTACATTAATACTACCTATTCTTCATTTATTTTCAAGTGATCAATTAAAAGTTGTTTTAATGGAAGTCAATCAAGAGACTTGCCAATATTTAAAAAAAGTAATTAATACTTTAGAATTAAATGACTATGTTCAGGAATATATTGTGGCCGACGCTTCCAAATTTAAATTCAATGAAAATCAACGATCAGATATTGTCGTTAGTGAAACAATGCAACGAGCTTTAGAAAAAGAGCAACAAGTTGCTATAATGATGAATATTTTTAGCCAAATGAAGGATGATACTTTTATGATTCCACAAAGTATAAAACTATATGCCGCTTTAATTTCTTCCTTTGATCCTACCTTAAAAAGTGAAAAAACCTACGAGATATTAGATACGGTTTTTGATCTAAATCCAGAATTAATAAACACTTATCACAAAGAATTCAATGAAAGTAACGAATATAATTTCCCTCCAAAAGTCGTTACAATAACACATGACAAAGCTGATTTTAAAAACTTTGCCATACTCACAGAAGTTCAAATCTTTGATGATATAGTTTTAAAGTATAACAAAAGTAGTTTAACTGTTCCGTTAATTCTCAATGACATTTCAGGATTAACCGAAAATAAAAATATTACAACCTACTACCATGCAAGTAGTACTCCTAGTTTAAAAGTTACTTTTGAAAAGTAAAACAGAAAGCTTAGCGGTTGATTATAAATCTATTTCTTTTAAGGCTTTAATATTATTGCGTTCAAGGAATGCATCAATTGTTTCAAAATGTTCGATTACGCGTTTGTCCTTAAATTCAAATACTTTTTGTGAAAGTCCTTGTAAGAAATCTCGATCATGAGACACCAAAATCATTGTACCGTCGAAATGTTTTAGTGCTTCTTTAATTACATCTTTCGATCTTAAATCTAAATGGTTTGTTGGCTCATCGAGAATTAGTAAGTTAACTGGCTCAAGCAACAATTTCACCATTGCTAAACGTGTTCTTTCCCCTCCAGAAAGCACCTTTACCTTTTTGTCGATATCATCACCTCCAAACATAAATCTTCCTAAGATATTTTTTATTTGAGTTCTGACATCACCTTCAGCAACTTCGTCTACAGTTTGAAATACTGTTAATTCAGGATCTAATAACGAAGCTTGGTTTTGAGCAAAATATCCAACTTTAGCATTGTGCCCTAAACCTCCCTCTCCTTCAAAATCTATCTCTCCCATGATTGCTTTGATCATGGTTGATTTTCCTTCTCCATTTCTTCCGACAAAAGCTACTTTCTCACCACGTGCTATCGAAAAACTAGCATCTTCAAAAACCGTTAAATCACCATATTTCTTAGTAAGTCCATCAACACGAACAGGGTAATCACCAGATCTTGGAGATGGAGGAAAACGAAGCTTTAATGAAGAGTTATCAACTTCATCAATTTCTACTAGTACTAATTTCTCAAGCATACGCTCACGAGAAGCTACTTGGTTTGTTTTCGAGTAAGTACCTTTAAAGCGCTCAATAAACGATTTAGTTTCTGCAATGAATTTTTGTTGTTCTTCATATGCTTTCAGTTGTTGCGTTCTTCTCTCCTTTCTTAGCTCTAAATAATGAGAATAATTTGCTTTATAATCGTAAATCGTTCCCATCGTAACTTCAATAGTTCTATTGGTGATATTATCAATAAATGCCCTATCATGGGAGATTACAACAACTGCTTTCGCTTTATTCTTTAAAAAGTTTTCTAACCAAATTACCGACTCAATATCAACGTGGTTCGTTGGCTCATCTAATAAAATTAAATCTGGTTTTTGAAGTAATATTTTCGCCAACTCAATTCTCATTCTCCATCCACCACTAAACTCCGAAGTTTGTCTATCTAAATCTTCTTGTTTAAATCCAAGACCTTTTAAGGCCTTCTCTACTTCAGCTTCGTAATTTATTTCCTCTAAAGCGTAATAAGTTTCACCCAAATCAGATACTCGCTCAATAAGTTTCATATACTCTTCAGATTCATAATCCGTTCGAGTTTCTAACTGCTTATTAAGAGAATCCATTTCAGCTTTCATTTTGAAAATCGTATCAAAAGCTTTGGCCGCTTCTTCCTTTACCGTGCAATTATCTTCCATTAATAAGTGCTGTGGTAAATATGCGATCACGGTATCTTTTGGTGTGCGAACTCCTCCTCTAGTGGCTTTGGTCAACCCTGCAATAATTTTCATCATCGTAGATTTTCCTGCACCATTTTTACCCATTAGGGCAATTTTATCATTCTCATTTATCACAAAAGAAACATCACTAAACAATGACTTTCCATTAAACTCAACAGTTAACTGATCTACGGTAATCATATAAATTATTTTTGGCGAAAATAATAATTTTAAAGATTTTATAAATACCTCTTTTAATAAGTTTCATTGCAAAAAATTAACATATTCTAAACACTAAAACCTCCCTATTCAAATAAAAAATTGGACTAAATTTGTTGTTAAAGAAATCAAAATTTAATTAATGAGTTTAAGCATCCCTTTTCCTTATAACACTACTTATAAACTTCATTTATTTATCGCATTTTTTTTAGGTGTTCTATTAAGCTTTATCTTAATAGCCTTACAACCCTTTAATCTTAGTCAAATTAATAGGGAACATGAGGCAATGTTTCTTTTAGGGTTTGGCCTATTGAAATTTATAAGTTACTTAAGCGCTCATTTTATTTCAAATCGCTATTATAAAAAAACAAAAAAATGGACATTGTGGAATGAAGTGATTTTTCTAATTTCTTCCTCTATCTTAGGCATTATCTTAAGCTATGTTTATCTTGACTTAATTTTCGAAAACCATCCTCTTTCTTTAAATAGACTCTTACTATTCTTCTACTATATTGGCTTGCCTTTGTTTCCTCTAGTCTTATTTCCAAAAGCAGTACTTCGATACTTATTAATTAAAGACCTAAGACTTACCGAGAATAACGCAAATACAGAAACTAAACTGAAGTATGAAGAATTAACACTCAAAGGCCAAAGTAGCAATGATCAATTAACTATTTCAAAAGAAGATTTGCTCTATGTTAAATCACTAGACAACTATGTAGTAATAAATTATAAGAATGAAGATCTTGAAAGTAAAATTCTCAGAGCACGATTAAGTGACATCAGAGAACAGGCTCCTTTTTTAATTCAGCCACATCGTTCTTATTTAATAAACCCTGATCACTCTTTTAAACTTAAGGGAAACTCTCAAAAATCGTCGCTTTCTTTATCGGTCATAAACGAAACAATCCCAGTTTCCAGATCTTCTTATAAAAGTATAAAACCCCTATTCAGTTAACCCCATTTACCTAGTCAATTCGTACCAAACCTTATACATTAACCACATAATTCCTCCACTAGCAACTCTATTTTTTCTGTTTAATTTATTCATGATTTGTTTGTCATAAAAACAAACACTAATGATTTACTATTTGTCAAACTCGTTGCTTACAATTTCAAAAAAGACTTTCTGTATTTTCTTTTTTACAACAATCATCCAAAATGTAATATCGCAAATCGATTTAAAAGTTGAATATTTCGGCACCTCTAATTATATGCATGAAGTAAAACCCAGCTTTTTCGGTTCAAGTGAAAAAAACAGGGTTGGTAATAGTAAAGGTGAAAGCAAGGTGTATCAAGCAAACATTTCCCTTCCTCTATCACTATCTGTAAATGAGAAAGGACAACCTAAATTATGGGCTATTGCTTTTGGGGGAACATATACAAATTTGAACAACTACGATTTTACTGAGCCCCATGTTATTCCTGAAATTACCAATTTCAATATAGGACTTGTTCATGTAAGACCTTTAAACGAAAAACTATCCTTAATGGCTATTCTTGGAGGTAGTTTAAACATGGTACATTCAAACATTAATCAAATCAGCTTGAACAATGCATTATTAAACTTAGGAGCTGTTTTTATAAAACAAGTTAACCCGAATTTTAAAGCTGGTCTTGGAGTAGCTGTTAATAACACATTCGGTTATCCAATGATACTTCCTGTTGTTTATATAAAATGGACTACGCAGAAAAAAAGGTTTTCAGTAAACTTTTCATTATTGAGAGGAGCAGAAATAAATGTTAAATACAATCTTAACAAGACACTCAATATAGGTGTAATTGCTGAAAATAAGGGGCAAGGAGCTTTCTTAAAGAGAAACGCAAAAAACGTGATTTTCACTCATCAGTATTCTACTTTCGGAATTACTCCTGAAATTAAATTAGCAAAAGGATTAAGTATGCCAATTGTTGTAGGTTTTAGTAGTAGAAGAAATGCTCAATTTAGGGAAAGAAAATTAAGCACCCTATTTGATTACAAACATTCGTATTTCTTTGATTTAGCTCCTTATTTTTCTGTTAGAATGAAATATAACTTTGGAAAATAAGTCCTCCCACTTTTAATTTTCTTTGATAAACGCTCTGGATATTAATCCAGAGTTTTTCCTTTTATACGTCTATAAATAGTTTTGTAAGAGAACAATATCAACCTTTTTTTATGCTCTTTACATTATCAAATTCCTATATTTACCAAAAGCATAAAAACCACTAACCTACTTCATAATGAAAAAATATAGTCTATTAATAATCGGATTGCTTGTTCTGATTTCATGCAACAAAGAAAAGGTTGAAAAGACCGTTACTTCAGAATTAGAAAGTTTATTTACAAAAGAATTCTTTATTGAAAATGAACCCGGAGGATCAATTATTGTAAAAAAAGGAGATAAAACCATTTTCTCTAAAAGCTATGGAATTTCAGACATTGTATCTGGTGAAAAGAACACTGAAAATACAATATACAACACTGGGTCAATATCAAAGACCTTTGTCTCGAATGCTATTTTAATATTGCATGAAAGAAAACAACTCGATATCAACGATAATATTTTAAAGTACTTCCCTGATTTCAAAAACAAATCAGTGGCTAAAGACATAAAAATTAAACACTTTTTATCTCACACTTCTGGAATTCCCGATGCTAGAGATGTATACAACAATCAAAACTTCTATTTAACTGCTAAAGACACTGCCAACTTTGAACCATTAAAAAAAGTAGATAGTTTGCTATTCCAGCCTGGTGAAAAATATACCTATTCAAATCCTGCATACAATGGCTTAGCCTTAATTATTGAATCAGTTACCAAGCAACCTTGGCAGAATTTTGTCATTGAAAACATTTTTAGACCTTGTGGAATGAGCCATAGTAGAATAACTAACGGATCATTTCCAGATTCTGATGTAGCTCATGGTTATTACGAAGGTCGAAAAGGAGTATTTCAGGAATACGATTATGGTGAAGTACCTACGTTTGCCGCCGCTGGAAATGGAGGGATTTGGTGTTCTGTTTTAGATCTAGTTAAGTATGAAAAAGCGATTCAGAATAATGTTTTTCTTAGTAAAGAATTAACCGAAGAATCTAGAACTATTTTCTCGCCTGAAAATTGGAAAAGTGACGAAGCCCCTAAAATTGGATATAGTTGGTTTCTAGGAGATACTTTAAAGTATAAACATATCGAAGTTCAAACTAAATATGTAATGCATACGGGGTCTCAAGGAGGTTTTAGAGCTTTTCATGTATATTTTCCAGAACATAACATTACCTACATAGGACTTTTCAATAGACCTCTAAAACATTACGGCTATTTACTAAATAAAGGAGTTCAAATTTTTGAAAAATATAACTGGTTGAACTAAGGTTATTCTCTGAAAAAACAAGACTTCAAATAAATTGATTTTATTCAATTAAGGAATCGGTGAAAATATTATTTTTGCTCCCTTAAAAGAAAACCATAAATCAATAAATACTATGAAAAAGCAATATGTATTGTTATTTTTTGCAACATTAGTTCTAACAAACAAAACTTTCGCTCAAAAGGACATAACATTCTCGATAAACGCAGGTTTAACTTACTCAAGTTTATTTGGAAATGAATTCGCAAATCAACTTGATTCTGAATTTGATTTCTTAGTAGGTGTTGGTATGAATTATCTACTTACAGAAAACCTTTCTCTAAAAACTGAATTGAACTATGAACGAATGAAGTCAAGCCTGATAAGTGAATTAATAAACACTAATGGGCTACCAAATGGCAAATTAACATCGTATGCCAAAACTACATATTTAACAATTCCTTTGATGGTCAAATATAACCACGATGGATTTTTTGTTAATGGAGGTCCATTTGTCGGAATACTTCTTAGCTCTAAAACTATAGCTGAAAATAATCAGATTGATAATTCTGAAGGACTAAAAGCTGTTAACTTTGGAATATCTCTAGGATTAGGTAAAGAATTCAAAATTAATGACTCCAATTCTTTTATCATTGAAATAAGAGATAATTTTGGACTAATGAATACTAGCAATATACCAGTATATAGAAATGGTTCTGTAAAAACGAATTCCGTAAACCTAATTCTCTCTTGGAATTTTTCTTTTACAAATTAAAATTAATGTAAAATCATAAAAAGTAATTCCTTTAATATATCAGCCTGTGAAAGAGCATTTCCTCCTACCCCTTTGCTTTTCATATCTGCATCTCTTAATAGAGCAATCACTTGCGATACCTTTCTCATAGGATAATTTCTAGCTGCTGTAACATAATCATCAACAAAATAAGGGTTCACTCCTAAGTTTTTCGCTACTGATGCTTTTGATTTATCTTTTAAACCATGATACATTAACAACTGGGTAAAGAAACTATTCAGCAATGAAATAGTCATAACTAAAGGATTATTCTTTGGATTTTGAGCGAAATAATTAATGATTCTATTTGCTCTTACAATATCCTTCTCTCCAACCGATTTACGTAACTCGAAATTATTAAAGTCTTTTGAAATCCCTATATTTTCTTCAATATGTTGAGGGTTGATAATAGTTTCCGAAGGTAAAATAGAAACTAACTTTTCCAGCTCATTACTGATTTTACTTAAATCCGTTCCTAAAAACTCCACCAGCATCTGAGCAGCTTTAGGTTCTATATTATATTTTTTTCCTCCTAAAACCTTACGTATCCAGTCCGCAACCTGATTTTCATAGAGTTTTTTACTTTCAAACAAAACTCCATTCTTGGAAATAGCTTTATAAGCCTTCTTACGCTTATCTAGCTTTTTGTATTTATAATTAAAAACCAAGATAGTGCTTGGCTGAGGTTGATTAGCATAAGCTTCAATCTTATCGATAGTTCTACTTAAATCTTGCGCTTCTTTTACTATAATCACTTGATGCTCTGCCATCATTGGAAACCTCTTTGCAGACGATACTATCTCTTCAATAGAAACATCACGCCCATACATAACCACTTGATTAAAACCTTTTTCGGATTCATCCAACACATTATTTTCAATATATTCAGAAATTTTATCGATATAGTATGGCTCTTCTCCCATTAAAAAGTAAATAGGTTTATAATTCCCATTTTTTATATCGCTAATAAGATGTGTTACCTCGTTCATAAATTTAAATCCCGTTTTGTAAGAAGCTATTAAGTAGAAAAAATCATGTACTTTTGAACAATGCAAAAATTAAACTTACCTACCTTTAATTTCAAGCTCAAAAGTAACGAAAATAAGACGCTTATTTTTGATTGCTTAAGAAAAAAATATTTGGTTTTAACTCCAGAAGAATGGGTAAGGCAACATTTTGTAATGTACTTAATGGAAGTAAAAAAATACCCGGCTTCTTTAATTGCTGTTGAAAAACAACTGACCATTAATCAATTGAAAAAAAGAACGGATATTGTAATTTTTAACAAACAAGGTACTCCAAATATAATTGTAGAATGTAAAGCTCCAAAGATTAAAATTACCCAAGCAACTTTTGATCAAATTGCCCGATATAATTTAAAACTTAATGCCGATTTTTTAGTTGTAACTAATGGTTTAGAACATTTTTATTGCATGCTGGATTCAGAAAACGAACGTTATGTTTTTTTAAGAGATATTCCTGAGTACTCATAATCCAATCTTCTTTTTAGATTAAAATCAGAACCTTCAACAAATTAACCTTTTATTCTGATTATAACTCACTTTAAAAATGTATTTTTGGCGTCTTGAAAATAGCAATCGTCATATTAAATTGGAATGGGAGAAAATTGTTGGAACAATTTTTACCTAGTGTTGTAAACTTTAGTTCAAAAGAAGCTGAAGTTTATGTGGCGGACAACGCTTCTTCTGATACTTCTATTGAATACATAAAAGAACACTTTCCTACTGTTAAAATTGTTCAAAATGAAGTCAATGGAGGCTATGCTAAAGGATATAATGATGCTCTGCAACATATTCAAGCGGATGTATATTGTTTATTAAATTCGGACATAGAAGTCACTGAAAATTGGTTGACCCCCATCGCTGAAGTTTATAAAAACGATCATAATATTGCTATTATTCAACCAAAGCTTTTGGATTTTAAAGACAAAACCAAATTTGAGTATGCTGGTGCAGGTGGTGGTTTTATCGATTTATATGGATATCCTTATTGCCGTGGAAGAGTTTTTAATTTCTTAGAAACCGATACCGGGCAATTCAATGATACGACGGAAATCTTTTGGGCATCTGGAGCTTGTATGTTCATTCGTTCTGAGGTATACCATAAATTAGGTGGTTTTGACGAAGACTATTTTGCGCATCAGGAAGAAATAGATTTGTGTTGGCGTGCTCAAAATGAAGGGTATAATATTAAATATGTAGGGAGCTCAACAGTATATCATGTTGGTGGTGCAACTTTACAAGAAAGTAATCCTCATAAGACATTTTTAAACTTTAGAAATAGCTTATTAAATGTTGTAAAGAACGTACCAAAACGTTGGTTCTTATTTGTGGTTTTTTCTCGACTTATCTTAGATGGAATTGCAGGAATTAAATTCGCAGTGGAATTACGTCCTATACACACCTTAGCTATTTTAAAAGCGCATTTAAGTTTTTACAAAAACTTTTTTAAGTTTCTAGGAAAACGAAGAAAACTTCAGAAAAAAGCAAACTACAACTTACATACCTCTGTTGTTTGGCAACATTTTATTTTAGGCAAAAAAAAATACAAGGACCTTCAATAATTTACACCACTATTTCTCTGTCTTTATATACATAATTCAACATAAAGAAAACTGCTACACCTCCAAAGGTATGCCATAACCAGTGAGTGCCCATCGGTAAAAGTTCGATTAAATTATCGAGTGTTCTAAATGTAATTGCAACTCCGAAAAAGAAAATACCTAAGAAAATATCTCTACTATTTTTCCAATTAGTCAAAAATGCATACCAAAGAAAAGGTGCAATTACTGTTAACGCTGTTACGACATATCCAAAAGATATTTTATATTCTCTTGGTAAAGGAAGCGTTCTTGGAACTATTGAAAGAACTAAAAACCCAATAAAGAGTATCAATCGTTGCCACCATTTTTTCTTAATTTTTCCAATAAAATAAATAATTCCACCAAGGCAAACAAGCATAATTGGCAACCAGTCCAACACTAACCAAAATTGATGACTCCTAGTTCCATGAAACATAGTTCCACCAATCCAACTGGCAAATATTACAGGAATTGCAAATAAGAAAAAAGGATGTTGTTTTGGATTTTTACGAATCTTTCTTCCGAAGTAGATTAAAATGGCAACAAAAATAAGGTTGCTAAATGTATTAAAAGGCTCGACAGGTAAACGTCCTTCAATTGTTTCCTGATAAATTGGCCCAGTATCGTTTGGGAATTTTATTAGAAAATCGTTACAAAACATTTAAACTTCCCTTTCCCTCTCTAATAACTTCTGGCTCATCCGTTGTTAAATCTATTACTGTTGAAGGCAAATTATCTCCATAACCACCATCAATAACAATATCAACAATATTCTGCCACTTTTCAAAAATTAACTCTGGATCTGTAGTGTACTCTATAATCTCATCCTCATCATGAATAGAACTTGACACAATCGGATTTCCTAAAGCTTCAACAATTGTTCTAGCAATATTATTATCAGGAACTCTAATTCCAACGGTTTTTCTTTTTTTAAAAGCTCTTGGTAATGAATTACTTCCCGGTAAAACAAAAGTATAAGGTCCAGGTAAGGCTCTTTTTAAAATCTTATACGTTGGAGTATCAATTTGCTTTACGTAATCTGATAAATGACTCAAATCATTACAAACAAAAGAAAAACTTGTTTTTTCTAGTTTAACTCCTTTGATTTTGGCTATCTTTTCTAAAGCTTTCGAATTTGTAATATCACATCCCAATCCGTAAACAGTATCTGTTGGATAAATTATGATTCCACCACTTTGTAAAACTTTTACAATTTTATCTATTTCTTTTGGGTTCGGGTTCTCGTTATAAAGCTTTATAAATTGTGCCATTAATATTTATCTAAATCTATATCATCTAAACTTTGAAAATTATTAAAATCATCAAAGTCATCGTTAAAATCATTATCCAAATCTTTTGAAAGATCCTGAATATCGAATGTATTATTTTCGTTTTCTTTAGGCATTTCACCTACGGCTAAAATTACTTTTGAATCTTCTATTGCTTCGTTAGAAGCATCTACCAATTCAACATAAAAAGTCCACATATTGAAAAAATCATAAACGTAAATTAGCTTATCATTTTTATTCGGTAGTGTATCCTTTAAAACGCATGTTGCCATTGAAACCCCCTCTCCTACTTCTGCCATATTAAATAGAGGAATTTCATCTCCTTGGTTCCATTCGGCATCAGCAATATAAAACGACGCCATTTCTTGACCGTCAAAACCAAAAGATTTAGCTAGAGAAAAATGCAAATCTTCTAAAGATTGGTTTTCATTAATAGTCAAGGTTCTAATCACATCTTCCTCCGTATCTAATATCGCTCGAACTTTATACATGTTGGTAATTTTTTATGGTTACAAAAATACGTATTTTTGAGCGATATTTCTCAAGTTATATGGATAAGCAAAAAATTCTCGATAAGTTAAATGGTTTAAACAGAAATACCCTTATGGAAACTTTAAATATTGAGTTTACCAATGTGGGAGATAACTTCTTAACTGCGAAAATGCCAGTTACTCCAAAAGTACATCAACCTTTTGGGTTACTTCATGGAGGAGCTACTGCTGCTTTGGCTGAAACTGTTGGTAGTTGCGCTTCAGGATTTTTGTTTGCTGACACAAGAACTCAAATTGTAAAGGGTTTAGAATTAAGTATTAATCATGTAAAAAGTAAAAAAGAAGGAACTGTATTTGCAACTGCCAAACCTATTCATAAAGGTAAAACTACCCATTTATGGGAAATTAGAATTGTAGATGAAGATGAAAATCTAATTTCTGTTTGTAAACTCACAAATATTGTACTTGATAAAAAATAATAAAGGTATTATGTTTTTCATAACTTGATATTTACTCTATGAAAACTATAAAAAAGGTTTTAAAAATTTTGGGTATTCTCTTACTGCTTTTAGTAGTAGGGATGTACATTTTATTCGTTACTATGACCTCTCCTAAATCTGATGAGGATGTAATTGAAAGCTTTAAAGAAGCCCCTGTAAAACCAATTTTAGAGCATAAAACATATAAAAACTTTTCATACCGTGTTTTAAGTATCATTTCCGATAGCAACTTACCAACCCTAATTTTTGTTCATGGCACTATTGGCTCGTGTATGGACTTTTCAAGATACATGATGGATAAAGATCTTGTTAAAAAGTACAACATGGTCTCATATGACAGAATAGGCTACAATTATAAAGACAAAAACCCCGTTCAGGAAAGTATTGCTTTCGAAAGGGACTTACTCGATAATTTAATTTCTGAAACAATGAGTGACTCTATAATATTAGCTGGATACTCATACGGTGGTCCAATCACTTTGGCTAGCAAAAAAAAGATAGCGAATCTAGTATTACTTGCTCCAGCAGTTTATAGTAAAGTAGAACCTATGCCTTGGATGCTCAATTTTTACAAATGGAAGCTAACTAGATGGTTAGTTCCTGATATTTGGAAAGAAGCTTCTAAAGAAAAAATGTCTCATCAAAAAGACTTGATGAATTTTGAAAGTAATTGGAAAGTAAATCCAAATAATATCATCAGTATTCACGGAGATGCAGATTGGATAGTTCCCTACAGTAATTCTGAGTATTTGTTAAATCATTTTCCTAAAGAGCAATTTCAATTAATCACTTTGAAGGATGCAGGACATGATTTAATTTGGAGTCAATTTTCAAACATAAAACAACAACTTTTAAACCTATAGTATTGAATATTTTTAAGAATATTGAAAAATCTTTGATTAAGAAACACCCTTTTGTTTGCTACAGAAAACCTAATGATACTGTTATTTCCTCTTTTTTTCAAAATGATGATAACCTGTACCTTGATAAAAATTTAAACTCTAGTGGTTTTGTTTTTGCTCCATTTGATGATAAAAAAGAAACTATAATTATCCCAAAAGAAAACTCAACTTTATTGCAAGAATTTTATTCAGGGAGTAATATATCTATTACAAAAACTGCTAATTCAAAAGATTATAATTCCAAAGAATCTCATGTTAACTTAGTTGAAAAAGGTATCCATGCCATTCGAAATAGTAAATTCAAGAAAGTTGTATTATCAAGAAAAGAGACTGTTAATCTTAAAGATGATACTAATATTTTAAGGCTGTTTGATACCTTGTTAAATAGTTACCAAAACGCTTTTGTTTATGTTTGGTTTCACCCTAAGGTTGGTCTTTGGTTAGGAGCTACACCTGAAACTTTGGTTAAAATTAATGATCATAGCTTCGAAACTATGTCTTTGGCTGGAACTCTTCCCTATATCGAAAACATCACTCCTAAATGGACCTCAAAAGAAATTGAAGAACAACAATTTGTTACAGATTATATTATTGAAAAGCTGACACCTCTATGTGACACCTTAAATGCCAATAAAACAGAAACTATTAAAGCAGGGACATTACTACACTTAAAAACAAAAATTCAAGGTCAATTAGCTGTTTCACATTCAAAATTAATAAAAACATTGCATCCAACGCCTGCTGTATGCGGGCTACCTAAAGAAGCTTCTAAGCAGTTTATCATTGAAAATGAAGACTATGAACGTTCTTTTTATACGGGTTTTTTAGGAGAATTGAATATTAATAAAAGTACTGAACTCTTCGTAAATCTTCGCTGCATGGAAGTTAAAAGCAGTAAAGCTATGATCTATATTGGAGGAGGAATAACTAAAGATAGTATTCCCGAAAGAGAGTGGGAAGAAACCACTGAAAAAGCGATGGTAATGAAGCGAATTATATAAAAAAATCACCTTAGTGACATAGTCACAAGGTGATTTTAATTGTGTAAATTGAATTTGAATTGAATTTTCAGTCGAAAATTTTTCGACCTATTTCATAAGTATTAATAACTATGTAAATAGTTATTAAATATCTTCAAAAGAAACATCAGTAAAGCTCTCTGTTGTAGCTTCTACTACTTCTTCTTTTCTGTAATCTTTTTGATGACGCTCACTAATAACTTCTTCACCTTTTTCTTTTACAATATATCCAGTTGCTTTTTCTAGCATCTCTTTAAAATCTGTAAAATCTTCTTTGTATAGGTAAATTTTATGTTTTTGGTAATGGAAAGATCCATCATCATGAGTAAATTTTTTACTCTCAGTTATAGTTAAGTAGTAATCATCTGCTTTTGTAGCTCTCACATCAAAAAAATATGTTCTTCTTCCTGCTCTTAAAACCTGTGAAAAAATTTCTTCTTGTTCTACTCTCTCGCTCATAATTCTTTATCTTAAGTAATAAATAATAGTTGTTTTGTTTAGAATTGCTCAACAAATCTAACAAAATATTTCACTTGACAATGCGATTCGCTATATTTCTTTTTCTAAAAGTTGCTGTTCATACAACTCTTTATAGTACCCTTCCTCTTCTATCAATTGATTATGAACGCCTTCCTGCACTACTCTTCCACTATCTAGAACTATAATCTTATCTGCATTTTTAGCTGATGAAATTCTATGACTTATAATAAATGTTGTTTTGTCTTTTGATACTCTTTCTAAATTCGATAGTATTTTCTCCTCAGTTTCAGTATCTACCGCCGATAAACAGTCATCAAAAATTAAAATCTTCGGTTCCTTAATAATTGCTCGGGCTATTGATGTACGTTGTTTTTGTCCTCCAGACAATGTTACTCCTCTTTCTCCTAAAACTGTTTGATATCCATCTTTGAATCCAATAATATTGTCATGAATAACGGCACTTTTAGCAGCTTCAATAATTTCTTCCTTGGTAGCATCAGCCTTTCCAAATTTTATATTGTTTTCAATAGTATCCGAAAATAAAAAAGGGTCTTGAGGAACAAAGCCAATTTGGCTTCTAACATCGTTTAAATTACAGTCTTTTATATCAACACCATCAATCAATACCTCACCTTCCGATGAATCGTATAGTCTAGAAATTAGGTTTACTAAAGTCGACTTTCCGCTTCCTGTTTTCCCTAAAACAGCAATTGTTTCGCCCTGCTTAGCCTCGAAACTAACTTTTTTAAGAGCTTCAATATTTGTATCATCATAAGTTAATGAAACATTCTTAAATTGAATACGTCCATTAATTTTAGTTGGCTCTTCCAATGAGTTCTGAATTTCAGGAACCTGCTCTAAAAACTCATTGATTCTTTGTTGAGAAGCTTCTGCCTGTTGAACAATCGATGTAACCCAACCAACTATAGCTACTGGCCATGTTAAAATATTCACATATAAAAAGAATTCTGCAACAACACCTATTTGAATTTTCCCATCAATGTATTGTTGTCCTCCAACATACAAAACAATAATATTACTGATTCCAATAAGAAGAATCATTAATGGAAAGAATAACGCCTGGACTTTATGTAATTCAATATTCTTTTCTTTACTAACATCCGCTAGCTGATCAAAATTAGCGATTACAGCCTTTTCTATTGCATAAGACTTTACAACGTTAATTCCAGAAAAAAACTCTTGGTTATATGTTGTCAGTTTCGATAAGTATTGTTGTACAATGGTACTCCTCTTATTAATTTGCTTGCTGAGTACAAAAATTGAAACGGAGAGCACTGGAAAAGGAATCATTGTATACAATGCTAGCTTTGGTGATATGCTGTACATTTGAGTAAACCCAACTATAAACGACAAAATCATGTTTAAACTATACATGATTGCTGGTCCAAAATACATACGAACTTTCGACACATCCTCACTAATTCGGTTCATCAAATCTCCAGTCCTATTTTTCTTATAAAAGTTAATAGATAATCTTTGATACTGTTTATAAATTTCATTCTTTATATCAAACTCTATCAATCTTGACATTACTATAATAGTTTGACGCATTAAAAATGTTAAAAAACCAGCAACCAAAGTAACACCAACAATTAGCAACACATCATATAGTAATTCCTTTTTAACAACGGCTAAATCGGTAATTCTTCCATTTAAATAATCCTCTACTGAGTTTAGAGAATTTCTAATTATTACTGGAATTTTTAATGCCAAAAATTTAGATAAAATGGTAATAATAATACCACCCAATAATCTCCATTTATACTTAAAAAAATACTTATTTAAATATTGTAATGCTTTCAAACTCTATCTTTTTTTACCCCAAAAACGGTTTTAAACCGTTAAAGATTTAATAATTACGTAACCTTTTTTTGATTATGTTTTGATGATTTCATATTTTTGACCCCTAATTTTTTGGGATTATCGAAATAAACTCAAAACTAAACTTATAACAAATGACATCAGAAATCATTGATACTAAAGATCTTAAAAACGACCCAGTCTTTGGTCAATTATCTTTCGACAATCATGAGCAAATCGTTTTTTGTAACGACGAAGATACAGGTTTAAAAGCAATAATTGGTATTCACAATACAACTTTAGGACCAGCTTTAGGTGGAACTAGAATGTGGCAATATAAAAATGAATGGGAAGCTTTAAATGATGTATTACGTTTATCTCGTGGTATGACCTATAAGTCAGCCATTAGTGGTTTAAATCTTGGTGGAGGAAAAGCCGTTATTATTGGTGATGCCAAAACACAGAAGAACGATGAGTTGATGAAGCGTTTTGGTGAATTTGTTCACTCTTTAAGTGGAAAGTATATTACTGCTGAAGATGTAGGAATGGAAACTCGTGATATGGATATTATGAGAGAAGTAACTCCTCATGTAACTGGAGTTTCTGAATCAATTGGCGGTTCTGGTAATCCATCACCTGTGACGGCTTATGGTGTTTATGTTGGAATGAAAGCAGCTGCTAAATATAAATTTGGTTCTGATAGCTTAGAAGGTAAAAAAGTGTTAGTTCAAGGTGTAGGTCATGTTGGTGAAACTTTAGTGAAACATATTACTGATGAAGGTGGTCAAGTTATCCTTAACGATATCAACGAAGTACGTTTAGAGGAACTAAGTAAAAAATACAACGCTAATGTTGCCTTAGGTAACGATGTTTATGGTTTAGATGTTGATATTTATGCTCCTTGTGCTTTGGGTGCAACTTTAAATGACAGAACTATTAGTCAATTAAATGCAAAAATTGTAGCTGGTGCTGCTAATAACCAATTAGAAGATGAAGTAAGACACGGAAGGTTATTACAAGAAAGAGGTATTGCTTATGCTCCTGACTTCCTAATTAATGCGGGAGGTATTATTAATGTTTACGCTGAAGTAGCAGGATATGGTAAAGAAGAAAGTTTAAAAAGAACTGAAAATATTTACAATACAACATTGGAAATATTTAATCTTGCCGAAAAAGAAAACATTACCACTCATAAAGCGGCATTTAACATTGCTCAATCTAGAATTGATGCACGTAAAAAAGAGCTAAATAGCTAATATAAAAAGAATAAAATTTTTACTTTTGCAGAGCGTTAGAAATTAATCTATCGCTCTCTTTTTTTAAAGTTCTTTAAAATGATAAATAGAAGACATATTCGAGTTAAGGTAATGCAATCTGTTTATGCAATGCAGCAGTCAAACAGTCAAGACTTAGTTAGAGAAGAAAAATTTTTAAAGCATAGCATTCAAAAAATGTTTGATTTATATGTTTTAAATTTACAGTTACTTGTAGAAGTACAAAAATTAGCTCGGAAAAGAATAGAGCTTTCAAAAAAGAAAATTCTTGCCACAAAAGAAGATTTAAATCCAAACACAAAATTCGTTAATAATCGTTTATTAAACATTCTAACCGAAAGCGTTAGCTTAGAGGGGTATATTGAATTGAATAAACTTAACTATTGGGATTTAGATGACAAGTATGTGAAAATTATTTTAGATCAACTATTAGAAAGTGATCTTTACAAAAAGTACATGGATACTGTAGAAGACTCATACAATGTTGATCGTAGTTTTGTTATTAATTTCTTCAGAGATATTATTGCTCCTAATGAGAAAATAGCTGACTACTTTGAAGACAAAATGATTTCATGGGTTGACGATATGCCTTTTGTAAATACTTGGATTTTAAAAACCTTAAATAAACAATCTCCAAAGAATCCGTTTATACTTGGTAGTTTATATAAAGATGATGATGACAAACAATTTGTTTCTGATCTATTTAACAAAACAATATTAAATCATCATAAGTACGAGAACGATATTAAAGAAAAGACTCCTAATTGGGAAACCGATAGAATAGCCGACGTTGATATGATATTGATTAAAATGGCCGTTACGGAGTTTTTACATTTTGCTTCAATTCCTAGTAGGGTAACCATTAATGAATATATTGAACTTGCAAAAGATTATTCTACCAACAAAAGTGGTCATTTTATCAATGGTGTTTTAGATAAATTAGCTAAAGAATATCTAGCTTCAAACGCTATGGTAAAAATTGGAAGAGGATTATTATAAGAAATTATTATTTTTACACCTATTAAATTTAATTTAATCATGAAAAAACTAGTAGTAACTCTAACAATTGCGATATCAACTTTAGCATTTGTTTCTTGTACAAAGGGAAATGCTAAATCAAAAATTAATAAAGAAAATGTAGCTAACGCTACCAAAAGAGATAGTGAAATTAGCAAAGGAGCGCCTGTAGCTTCATTCGATAAAGAAACTTTCGACTTTGGAACTGTTGCTGAGGGAGAAGTGGTAAAAACTACTTTCGTAATTACCAACAATGGAAAATCTGATTTAGTTATTACTGATGCTAAAGCTACTTGTGGTTGTACAGTACCTGTTTGGCCAAAAGATCCTATTGCTCCTGGAACTACAGGAAATATCGAAGTAAGTTTTAATACAAACGGAAAACCTAATAAACAATCTAAGTCTGTTACTCTTTATACAAACACTGAAAAAGGAACTGAAGTAGTAAAAGTGACTGGAATGGTTACACCAAAACAAAAAAATAACTCATAATGTTAACAAACGCAATTTTTTTACAAGCCGAAGGTGGTGGAATCATGAGCATGCTTCCTTTCATTTTAATGATAGGAGTATTATACTTCTTTATGATTCGCCCTCAAATGGCAAGACAAAAAAAAGAAAAACAGTTTCAATCTTCAATTAAAAAAGGGGCAAAAATTGTCACTTCAAGTGGTATTCATGGAAAAATTGTCGACATCAACGACAATGACAATACTGTATCAATTGAAACTGGAGCAGGTAAAATTAAATTCGAGCGATCAGCAATTTCAATGGAGCTTACCAAAAAATATGATCCTCAAGCGAAAAAATAATTTAAAAAGTGAGCAAAATTGCTCACTTTTTCTTTAAATACCCTTTATTTTGTCTAAGGCCTTTACAATCCCTAAATCATTCTTGGGCTTTTTAATAGCTTCTCTTCTCTTCTGGTTACTTATGAATCTTTCTAAAGAATATGTAACCGATATCAACTTGGACGTTTCCTATCAAAATATTGAGCAAGACAAATTAATATTAAACGAACCTCCAAAAGAAATTAGTTTATCTGTAAAAGCTAACGGCTTTAAACTTATAGGAACGAGTTTTGTTCATAAACCTATAATTATTGATCTAAAAAACCTTACGAGAAAAACGGATTCCACCTATTTTCTTCTCAGTAAAAACCTAATACCAGAAATTCAAAATCAATTAAAGTCTGGGTTAACTCTTAACAAAGTAAATGTAGATTCAATATTCTTTAACATCAACAAACTTCATTCAAAAAAAGTTTCTATAGAGCCAAACATTAACATAAGCTATAAAAAGGGATTCGATTTGGCATCTTCAATAAAGCTAGTTCCAGACTCAATTGTTATTTCAGCAGCAAAGGCATTATTAGATACTATTGAAAAAGTAAAAACCGAAGAAATAGAACTAACAAATGTTTCTAATAATGTAAAAACAAAAATCAATATTGTAATTCCTGAAAAAGTAAAGACAAAATATAGCAAAGCGTCTCTGGAATTTAAAGTAGATAAGTTCACTGAAGGAAAAATGGAAGTTCCTATTTCTATTATCAATTTACCCAAAAAAAAATCTGTGAACATTTTTCCAAAAACAGTTACTATAATATACAAGGTTGGACTTGAGAATTTCAATAAAATAGATTCTAACTTTTTTGAAGTCTATTGTGATTATAACGAATCTTTAAAAAACAACCTTCCTTATTTAGTTCCTAAATTAAAATCAAAAATAAATATAACATCATCGGTCAGAATAGTTCCGAATAAAATAGATTTTCTAATTCATAAATAAAATGGTTGTAGGATTAACAGGAGGTATTGGTAGTGGAAAAACCACAGTTGCTAAGATGTTTGAGAAATACGAAAATGTAATCGTTTATTACGCCGATATTGAAGCTAAAAAATTAATGAATTCCTCTGAGACAATTAGGGTAAGTTTAATTGAACAATTTGGAAAAGACACATATTTAAATAATGAACTTAACCGCCCTTATTTGGCCGACATAGTTTTTAAGGATTCAGCAAAACTTAAAATACTTAATAGTATTGTTCATCCAGAGGTATACAAGCACCTTAATAAATTCATAAAAGATAATAAAGACAAAAATTATATTGTTTACGAAAATGCAATACTATTTGAAAATAAAAGCGATGCATTTTGTGATAAAATAATAACAGTTACAGCACCTTTAGATGTTAGAATTAATCGCGTTGTAAAAAGAGATAAAACCACTCAAAAAGCTGTTAAAAACAGAATTAAAAATCAATGGAGTGAGGACTTGAAAACCCTACAATCTCACTATGTTATTATTAACAAAAACCTTGAAAACACTGAATCTCAGGTTTTTAAAATTCATAATATTTTAACAAACACTTTGTATTAATTTAACCATACTTTACAATATTTCTTAATTTTTTCTTAATTTTATATAATATTTGTTAATCTAAGTTAAAACAAAATTACACTTGGGTTTATTGAATTATTTTTGAAAAATGGGCAAAAAAATCTTCATTTTAATTGTTGTTTTAATGAGTATCTCATTGGTAGGAATAATATCGGTACAGGTGTATTGGATTAAGGATGCCATTCGTAATAAACAAAAGCAATTTGATAATGATGTAACGGTTGCGTTAAACCGAAGTTCAGAACGAATAAAAGACAAGGAATTAAAGAATTTTGAAGTCTATGTTGCGCAATTTAAAAAGAATGGCGTATTTAGGAAAAATGCAGAGTTTAAAAACTTTATGTTTCAACTTATTGACACAACTGCAAAGTCGAAACTCACCTTCTCTTCAACAATTTTAGAAGAAAACTTCAAAATACCTTCCAAATTCATTGATAATGACACTATCCTGATTAAACAGATATCCGGTAAAAATGATGTTTATTATTCTCAAGCTTTTACTTCGACTAACGAAGAATTTGGAACACCTACTTTGAAAGAAACTAGATATTCATTTCGAGACTCACACTCTGACCTAAATTTACAACAGTTAGAGAAGGCA
Source organism: Tenacibaculum xiamenense (assembly GCF_964513065.1). Classification (NCBI taxonomy): domain Bacteria; kingdom Pseudomonadati; phylum Bacteroidota; class Flavobacteriia; order Flavobacteriales; family Flavobacteriaceae; genus Tenacibaculum; species Tenacibaculum xiamenense. The sequence continues at coordinate 541,695 of NZ_CAZEQU010000042.1, read as the reverse complement.
TATCGAGAAACACAAAAATTAAACCTAATTCAAAGAAGAATTACAAATAAAGAGTTAAATTCAATATTGAAAGAAGAATTTGCAAAACGTAATATTACACAGGAATTCAAATATGGTGTTTATGATGATGGATTTGCAACACCTTTAAAATCAGGGTATTTCAATATAGAACCAAAGAAAAACTTTTACTATCCATTGTTTGGAGATGAAAATGGAAACAGTAAGTATAAACTGTATATAAAATTCCCAAATAGAAGTGAGAATCTTATTTCGGGAATGATGAAAATTTTATTGCTCTCTTTATTGTTTATTGGTATAATTATTGCGGCCTTCTCGACGTCTCTTTATCAACTAGTTAGACAAAAAAAGATATCTGAAATTAAAACGGATTTTATAAACAATATGACCCATGAGTTTAAAACTCCCATCGCTACCATCAATTTGGCTTTGGATGCCATAAAAAATCCAAAAATTATTTCAGATGAAGAGAAAGTTAAGCGATATGTTCAAATGATTCGTGATGAAAATAAGAGAATGCATGGACAAGTAGAAAACGTTTTAAGAATATCGAAATTAGAAAAAAATCAAATTGAAATAAGTAAGGATGCTATTGACATGCACGACATTGTTAATGAAGCCATTGAACACATTAAATTGTTAGTAGCAAATAAAAATGGATCAGTAACAACTCATTTTGAAGCTATTTCTACCGAAGCTCTTGGTAACAAGTTTCATTTGACAAATGTAGTTGTAAACATACTTGAAAATGCAGTCAAGTACTCTGAAAGTGAACCTAAAATTGACGTGTTTACTGAAAGTACAAATAAATATTTTATCTTAAAGATTAAAGACGAAGGAATTGGAATGAGTAGAAATGCTCAAAAATATGTTTTCAATAAGTTTTATAGAGAACATAAAGGAAATATACACAACGTAAAAGGACACGGTCTGGGATTAGCATATGTAAAAGAAATTGTTGATAACCACCAAGGAACTGTTTACGTTGAAAGTGAAAAAAGTAAAGGAAGTACATTTACAGTTAAATTACCATTAATATAAAATGAAAGGATACAATGGGAAGTAAAAAAATTCTATTAGTAGAAGACGATCCGAATTTCGGAACCGTGCTCAAAGATTATTTAGCCCTCAATGATTACAATGTAACGCATGCAAAAGACGGGATTGATGGATTAATTATGTTTAAAAACACAGAGTATGACCTATGTATTTTAGATGTAATGATGCCAAGAAAAGATGGTTTCTCTCTAGCAGAGGACATTCGTACAACAAATAAAGAAATTCCTATTATTTTCTTAACTGCAAAAACATTAAAAGAAGATGTTTTAAGAGGATATCAAGTAGGAGCTGATGATTATTTAAACAAACCTTTCGACTCGGAAGTATTATTGCATAAAATAAAGGCAATCTTACAACGTAAAGAAAGTGAGAAATCAACAGATAATGAAGAGTTTGAATTTAAAATAGGTAAATTCGATTTTAACTCTAAACTACGTCATTTAAGTTTTGATGGAAACGAACCTCAAAAACTTTCTCCTAAAGAAAGTAAATTATTAAGAATGTTAGCGGTTCACAAAAACGATTTAATGCCACGTGAACTTGCTCTAACTAAAATATGGAGAGATGATAATTATTTTACATCTCGAAGTATGGATGTTTACATTGCAAAACTGAGAAAGTACTTAAAAAGCGATGAGGATGTTGAAATACTAAACATCCATGGAGAAGGTTTTAGATTAATTGATAAATCTTAATCCAAAATTATTTACTTACTACATATAGAAAAGCTTCCTTATATTTAGGAAGCTTTTTTATTGTAACAAAAAAATAGAAAAGTCGTCTTAATTACATAACATAAAAAACATGAGCTTGGAAACTATACTATCAATTAAAAACCTAAATAAAAATTACGGTCGAATTCAGGCAGTAAAGGATTTATCTTTTGATATACAAAAAGGTAACATCTATGGTATTTTAGGTCCGAATGGAAGCGGAAAATCTACCACTCTTGGAATCATATTAAATGTGGTTAACAAAACCTCTGGTTCATTTAGCTGGTTTAATGGAAATACATCTACCCACCAAGCTTTAAAAAAGGTAGGAGCTATTATTGAGCGTCCCAACTTTTATCCTTTTATGACCGCTACTCAGAATTTAGAGTTAATTTGTAGAATAAAAGGAGTTTCTTACGATAAAATTGACGAAAAGCTACAAGCTGTAAACTTATTTGAAAGAAAAAACGATAAGTTTAAAACCTATTCTTTAGGTATGAAACAGCGCTTAGCTATTGCTTCAGCGTTACTAAATGATCCTGAAATTTTGATATTAGATGAGCCTACAAATGGTTTAGATCCTCAAGGTATTCATGAAATTCGTCAAATTATTAAATCTATTGCTAAAAACGGAACTACCATTTTATTAGCCTCACACTTGTTGGATGAAGTTGAAAAGGTTTGTTCACATGTTATTGTTCTTAGAAAAGGAGAAAAACTTTACAGCGGTAGAGTTGAAACCATGGTAGCATCAAATGGTATTATTGAAGTAAAAACAGAAGATGATATCGAAAGCGTTGTTAATGTATTGAAAAATTATCACGAAACTGCTAGTGTTAATATTGATGGTGATCTCATTATTATTCAACTTGAAAACGATATTTCGGCAGCAACTTTAAATAAATATCTCTTTGAAAAGAATATTGCAGTTTCTCATTTAGTAAAAAGAAAACCAACATTAGAGCAACAATTTTTAGATTTAACTAACAACAACTAAACCACTATTACGCATGTTTCGACTTTTAAATATTGAATTTCATAAACTAAAACATAACAGAGCCAGTAGAGTTCTTTCAATCATATATTTTGCGCTATTAACATCAATTGCATTAATCGCAGCAATTAAATTTGATATTGGCCCTATTAAATTTCATTTAGCCGAGCAAGGTATTTTTAACTTTCCATATATCTGGCATTTTAACACTTATGTAGCTGCTATCTTTAAATTCTTTTTACTATTAGTTATCGTATCTATGATGGCCAATGAATATAGCTATAAAACACTCAAACAAAATTTAATAGACGGTTTAAGTAAAAAGGAATTCATCCTATCTAAATTTTATACGGTTGTTGCTTTTGCCTTTGTTTCAATGGTATTTGTATTCGTAACCTCATTAGTTTTAGGACTTATCTATTCAGATTTTAACGAACTATCAATTATTTTATCGGACTTAGACTACCTTCTAGCATTTTTTGTAAAATTGGTTGGTTTTTTCTCTTTTGGATTATTTTTAGGGATATTAATTAAACGTTCAGCTTTTGCAGTTGGAGCGATGATAGTATGGTATTGTGTAGAATGGCTTATTTATGGAATACTTGGATGGAAAGTAGTTAACAATTGGGATACGGCTCAAAGTATTAAAAACTTCCTTCCTTTAGAAGCAATGCAAAACCTTATTATAGAGCCAGGGTCTAGATTAGGTGCCGTAAAATCTATAGCAAATCAAATTGGTACAGAATTCTCAAAAGACTATTCTGTTAGTTTCACTAACATTATAATTGTGTTAATTTGGACCGCTATTTTTATATATTTATCGTATTTTTTGTTAAAAAAGAGAGATTTATAAAGGGTTTTAAGTAGTTTAGCTGTTATAATCTTGGGAAGATTTACTAACAATGAGAAAACTACAATTACTATCACTAACTTTATTTATAACATTTTTTACCTACGCTCAGAAAGAAGCCAACATTTGGTACTTTGGAGAAAATGCCGGAATCGACTTCAATACTGTACCTCCAACTGGAATTACCAATGGGGTTTTAAACACACTTGAAGGCTGCTCCTCTTTTTCCGATGCAAATGGTGATCTGTTATTTTATTCCGATGGAATTACCGTTTGGAATAAAAATCATAATATAATGAACTACTCGAATGGTAACCTTGCAAATAATTTAAAAGGAAACCCTTCGAGTAGTCAATCAGGAATGATTATTCCAAAGCCAAATTCAAACAGCATCTACTATTTATTCACCGTTGATGATGGTCCAGATAGAGATTTTGACGGAAATATTATTCAACCTGCACAAGGATTTAATGTATACACTATTGATATGTCATTAAATTCAGGGCTAGGAGAATTAATTGATGAAAATGGCAATGGAAGCTTTTTTACAAGTTTATCACAAGGAAATCAAGGTATCTGGACTGAAAAAGTTGCTGCTGTAAGAGGTACAGAATGCAACACCTTTTGGGTAGTTTCTTCAACTAGTTCTCAGTTTTATGCTTATAAGGTAACTGAAACTGGAATTGATTTAACTCCAGTAATATCTAATGTATCCAATAATCTTTCGAGACGAGGTTACCTAAAGTTATCTCCCGACGGAAAAAAGTTAGCAGTGGCCAATCAAGGAAATAATGAGTCTTTTTTATTTACTTTTAATAACACTACAGGTCAAGTAATTAACGATGGTAAAACACTTACTAGCTTCACTGATAATGAACCTTACGGTGTTGAATTTTCAAGAAATTCTCAAAAACTATATATTTCAACAACTGCTTTCTTTACTGATAACATTAACATTCCAAGTACTTATAAACTTTTTCAGTTTGACTTAACTCAAACGAACATTTCTACAACAAAAGAGTTAATTCACGAGCAAAATGGCTTTAGAGGAGCGTTACAATTAGGTCCGGATGGAAAAATATATGCCACTATTCCTCAAACCTATAGTACTCCTTCGGGTTTTACAACACACCTTGATGTTATAGAAAACCCCGACTCAGATGCAGATGATATCATATTTACAATAGATGCTATTAATTTAAATGGAAGAAAATCTACTCAAGGATTACCTCCTTTTATTTCATCTTTACTACTTCCAATTGAAATTAAAGATCAAAATACCGGAGTTGCTGTAAATAATCAAGACCTACAGTTTTGTATTGGTGATTCAAAAACAATAGCTCCAGATCCCGTTTCTGGAACAAATGTAACATATGAATGGACCTTTGATAATGGAACTACGACATCGACCATTTCCAATAGCATTACTCTTAATTTAGGACCATTAACAACCAACGACGCTGGAGAATACAAATTGATTGTAACACGCATTGATGATTGTGGTAATACAGTTGAACAAGAAGGGGTATTTAAAATTGAAGTTTATGAAGCTACAAGCGCTTCGCAACCCAATGACATCAACTTTTGTGATCTTGATAATGATGGATTCAATGCCTTCGATTTACAAACTGATGTTACCCCTCAAGTTTTAAATGGGCAGAGCGCTACAGCATTTGAAGTTACCTATTTCTTGAATCAAAGTGATGCTGATAATAACACAAATGCTTTAGCAAACCCTTACACTAATCAAACAGCTTTTAGTAATCAAACAATATATGCAAGGATGCACAACATAGCTGCTCCAGATGCCTGTTATGATATTAAAACATTCAATCTAAGTATCACTGGAATACCTACTCCACAAACTCCGGTTAATTATGAAGTATGCGACGATTTAACTAATGGAGGTGATACCGATGGGTTTTACAACAATTTTCTTTTAAATACAAAAGACTCCGAAATTTTAGGAAGTCTGAATACTTCATTATACTCAATCACCTACCACAAAACATTGACTGGAGCACAAACTGATAATACAACCGATATTATTGATAAGGACACTCCATATAGAAATGAAACTGCAAATACACAAACAATTTATGTTAGAATAGAGAACAATAACAATATAGCTTGTAATGACTCATCTGTTACTTTTGATTTGGTAGTGAATGCCCTTCCTAATATCAATAGTGTTGTTGAATTAAAACAATGTGACGATAATACGGATGCTTTTGCCGATTTTAATTTAGAAGAAGCCAGAAGTGATATTTCAAGTAACTATCAAAATGAAACTTTTGTTTTTTACGAATCATTAAATGATGCGCAAAACAACTTATCACCAATTACAAACCCTACGGTTTATAGAAACGCCACTGCAACCTCAGATAAAGTTTGGTCCACGGTAACAAATGCTAATGGGTGTGTAAAAATTGCTGAGATAAACCTAACAGTTTCTACTACGGGAATTCCTGCTACTTTTCAAAGAACTTTTAATACTTGTGATGATTTTCTAGATGCCAATGGAAATAATTCAGCAACAAATAGTGATACTGATGGTATCAGTAGTTTTAACTTTAGTTCAGTAGATATCGAAATAAGAAACATGTTTACTGCTATAGGGCAACAGATTAATGTGACATATTATGAAAATGAAGCAGACGCACTTGCCGAACAAAATGCCATTCAAGATATTTCTAATTTTAGAAACATAAACTCACCAAACACTCAACAAATTTATGTTCGTGTAGATAGTGATCTAGACAATGACTGCTTAGGGTTGGGACATCATATTACTCTCAATGTTGATCCTGTTCCTCCAGCCAACAGTGTAAATAATATTGAATTTTGTGATGACTTTGTTAGTGGGGCTTTTGATGATGGAATAAACATAGGTATTAATCTTAGGGACCAAGTTACTTCTATTCTTGGCTCTTTATCTCCTTCAGACTATACAGTTACATTTCATATAACCGCTGCTGACGCAAATACAGATAGTAATCCAATTGTAAATGATACCAATTTCACAAATACAGTTAGAGATAATCAAACAATTTATGTAAGAGTAGAAAATAACAATAGTGGATGTTTTAATGATCATATATCCTTTAATATTATTATTCACCCGTTACCTACAATATCTAACACTATCCCAAATCTAGAAGTATGCGACATCCCTACATCTAGTGATAGTGACCCTAGAAATAGGCTTGCTCAAAACATTGCTTTAGGAGATAGAGATGTTGATGTTCTAAATGGTAGAGATGCCACTCAATTTCAAGTGAGTTATCATAAAACAGCTCAAGAGGCTCGTGATGGGACAAACCCATTATCTAAAACAAGTTATTCTAACGATCCTTTAACAACCAACTTCCCATCAAGTTTAACAAGTGATGATCCAGCTACAGAAATAATTCATATAAGTATTTTGAACACTACAACAGGATGTAGATATGGGATATCTACACTACAATTAGTTATTTATCCTGAACCTAACATTCCTTTAAATATAAACAACTACGTCGATTGTGATAATACCACAGACAGTAGCAGTGATGATACAAATGGTATTAACGGTAATGTTTCATTACAAACTAAAATTCCTGAAATTTTGGCAAATTACGCATCTTCAGAACATGCTAATTACATCGTTACATTTCATGAATCTCAAGCCGATGCACAAACAGGAAACAATGCAATTAATGGTAGCACTTATGAAAACTTAAACAATAATCAAGAGATTTTTGTTCGTGTTGCAAACAATCAGACTGGATGTGTAAATGATAATTTAAGTTTTAATATTATCATAAATCCATTACCTAATTTCACAGTAGATTCACCTGTAATAGTTTGTTTAAACAACCCTCAAACTCGATTAGAGTCTTTGAATCCAATGGCTGATTACGATTATGAATGGAGATTGAAAGGGAATAATACTATTTTAAGTAATGATTCTTTTTTAGACGTTACTAATGGTGGTATTTATGTTGTTAAAGCAATTATGAAAGACGGGACTAATTGTGAAAGAAACATTGAAATCACAGTTAATGAATCTATAAATCCAACTCTAAATGAGGATGATATTGTTGTTGTTGATGATACTAATAATAACGGGCTAAACACCTATTCTATTAAAGTTGTTACTGAAAATAATAATTTAGGAATTGGAGATTATCAATTCTCTTTAATAAATGAAACAGGAGACCAAACCTCTTTTCAGGACGAACCATTATTCACTGATATTACAGGCGGGATTTACACTGTTATTGTTAATGATAAAAATGGTTGTTCACCGGATGCTAGTCTTACAATCTCCGTTATACAATACCCTAAATTTTTAACTCCAAACAACGATGGTTACAACGATACTTGGAAAGTAAAGGGGGCTAATTCTAGCTTTTATCCAACTAGCAGTATTTATATATTTGATAGATATGGAAAACCAGTTGCAACCATTCCTGTTGACGGAGAAGGTTGGGATGGAACGTTTAACGGAAACACACTGCCTTCCGATGATTATTGGTTTAAGATTCACTTAACAGATAAAAAAGGGAAAGACTATTTCCATAATGGTCATTTCTCTTTATTAAGAAAATAATCTTTAAAAAATAAGTTTTTAAGAAAATAGGGATAGTTTTGAAATAAAACTATCCCTATTTTTGTTATATGAATTTCGACTTACAATCTGATTTCAAACCTACAGGAGATCAACCACAAGCAATAAAACAATTAGCTCAAGGAATTGTTAACGAAGAAAAGTATCAAACTCTATTAGGGGTTACTGGATCTGGAAAAACCTTTTCTGTAGCAAATGTAATTGCAGAAGTAAATAGACCTACTTTGGTATTAGCTCATAACAAAACTTTGGCCGCTCAGCTATACTCAGAGTTTAAGCAATTCTTTCCAAATAATGCTGTTGAATATTTTGTTTCTTATTATGATTATTATCAACCAGAAGCCTATATCCCTGTAACTGGGACGTACATAGAAAAAGATCTTTCCATTAATGACGAAATAGAAAGATTAAGGATTAGCACTTCTTCCTCACTATTATCTGGACGAAGGGATGTGTTAGTCGTTGCTTCGGTTTCTTGTTTATATGGTATTGGAAACCCTATTGAGTTTAAGAAAAACGTTATTACAATTGAAGTCGACCAGCAAATTTCTAGAACTAAGTTTTTACACCAATTAGTGACAAGTTTATATGCAAGAACTGAAGTCGAAATAAAAAGTGGAACCTTTAAGGTAAAAGGGGATGTTGTTACCATTTACCCTTCCTATGGTGATAGCGCATATCGTATTCATTTTTTTGGTGATGAAATAGAAGAAATCGAAACTTTTGATATTGAGTCTAATGAGACAATTGCCCGATTAGATCAATTAAATATCTATCCTGCCAATTTATTTGTAACCTCGCCAGATGTGTTACAAAACGCAATACATCAAATTCAAGATGATTTGGTTAAGCAATTTGATTATTTCAATGAAATAGAGAAACACCTTGAAGCAAAACGTTTAAAAGAACGTACTGAATTTGATTTGGAAATGATTAGGGAGTTAGGCTATTGCTCTGGGATAGAAAATTATTCTCGTTATTTGGATGGACGAGAAGCAGGAACAAGACCTTTCTGTTTATTAGATTATTTTCCAGAAGATTATTTAATGGTCATTGACGAAAGTCATGTTACTGTACCTCAAGTTCATGCAATGTATGGTGGTGATAGAAGTAGAAAAGAAAATCTTGTTGAATATGGTTTTAGATTACCTGCCGCCATGGACAACAGACCTTTAAAATTTGAAGAGTTTGAAATACTCCAAAATCAAGTAATTTATGTCTCAGCTACCCCAGCGGATTATGAATTACAAAAAACAGAGGGATTATTTGTTGAGCAAGTCATTCGCCCAACGGGTCTTTTAGATCCAGAAATCGAAATACGTCCAAGTCAAAATCAAATTGATGATCTTATCGAAGAAATTCAAATTAGAGTAGAAAAGGATGAACGAACTTTAGTTACTACTTTAACCAAAAGAATGGCGGAAGAACTTGCTAAATATTTAACCAGAATTCAAATACGTTGTCGTTACATACATTCTGATGTCGATACGTTAGAAAGAGTTGAAATTATGCAGGACTTGAGAAAAGGATTGTTTGATGTTTTAATTGGTGTAAACCTTCTTCGTGAGGGACTAGATTTACCTGAAGTTTCTTTAGTAGCAATATTAGATGCTGATAAAGAAGGTTTTCTTAGAAGTCATCGTTCATTAACACAAACCGTCGGTAGAGCGGCTAGAAATGTTAATGGAAAAGCTATTATGTATGCCGACAAGATAACAAATAGCATGCAAATGACTATTGATGAAACTAATAGAAGAAGAGAAAAACAGATTAACTACAACACTAAAAACAACATTACCCCAAAACAAATCAATAAGAGAATTGATGATACACTTTCTAAAAAGGCCATAACAACCTATCAATATGATAATGCGGCTCAAAAAGCAGCAGAACAAGATTTAGAATATTTACCAAAAGAAGAAATAGAGAAGCGAATTAGGGATAAACGCAAACAAATGGAGGAAGCAGCCAAAGCCCTTGATTTTATCGTTGCAGCTCAATTAAGAGATGAAATAACTTTGCTAAAGGAAAAACTGAAATAATTTTCTTAAGGACAAGCTTTTGAGAGTTTTATAAAAATAACATTGTCAAAAACTTTAAACTTTTACGAACTAATCAGCTCTCAAGATATTTACCCAGTAGAGAGTAAATAAAAAATAATCCCCTCATTGTACAATGAGGGGATTTTATTTATCTAACTAAGAATTAATTGTGGCAATTAAGCCTTTACTTGAAGTACTTCTTGTACTTTATCAGCAGCTTCTTGGAACTCAGTCGCTGAGATGATTTCCATTCCACTGTTATCAATTAATTCTTTTGCTTCTTTAGCATTTGTTCCTTGTAAACGACAAATGATTGGCACGTTTATTTTATCTCCCATGTTTTTATATGCATCAACAACACCTTGAGCAACACGGTCACAACGTACAATACCACCAAAAATGTTTACTAAAATAGCCTTTACATTAGGGTCTTTTAAAATAATACCAAATGCAGTTTCAACACGTTGCGCATCAGCAGTACCACCAACATCTAAGAAGTTAGCTGGCTCTCCTCCTGCTTGCTTAATCAAATCCATAGTACCCATTGCTAAACCAGCACCGTTTACCATACATCCAACGTTTCCGTCTAAATCTACATAGTTTAATCCAGCTGCTTTTGCTTCAACTTCAATTGGATTCTCTTCACGTAAATCACGCATTTCAGCATAATCTTTATGACGATACAAAGCGTTTTCATCTAAAGTAACTTTAGCATCAACAGCTAAAATCTTGTCATCAGATGTTTTTAATACTGGATTAATTTCAAATAAAGAAGAATCTGACTTTACGTAAGCAGTATATAATGCCGTTACGAACTTAGTCATATCCTTAAACGCAGCTCCTGATAAACCTAAGTTAAAGGCAATCTTACGAGCTTGAAAAGGCAATAACCCTGTAGCAGGATCAATTTCTTCTGTAAATATTAAATGTGGAGTTTCTTCTGCAACCGCTTCAATGTCCATACCTCCTTCTGTAGAATACATAATCATATTCTTACCCGAAGCACGGTTTAATAAAACAGACATATAAAACTCATTAGGTTCACTATCTCCTGGATAATAAACATCCTCAGCAACCAAAACTTGATTCACCAATTTTCCTTCTGCTGGAGTTTGAGGAGTAATCAACATCATTCCTAAAATGTCATTAGAAATACTATTTACCTCATCTAAGTTCTTCGCTAACTTAACTCCACCTCCTTTTCCACGTCCACCTGCGTGAATTTGAGCTTTTATTACATGCCATCCAGTTCCTGTTTCTTCAGTCAATTTCTTTGCTGCTTCAACAGCTTCTTCTGGAGTGTTTGCCACAATTCCGCGTTGTGTACGAACGCCAAAACTGCTTAAAATTTCTTTACCTTGATATTCGTGTAAGTTCATTAGATAAGAATGTTTTTAAAGTCGAACAAAAATACAAATTCAATTTGTAAAACATCATAAATTGAAGTTTATTTTACTGGATTTATTACAATTAATATTCTGTTAAGGAATTCCTTTTTTTACATTTTTTTAACATTTCAACTGTAACGATGCAATTTTTAACGTGTCTTTACAGTAATTAACAACATTTTATGAATTCTTTGGGGGATTCATAAATAATTTAGCATTTCACTACATTCAATCAACTATGCGTAACAATATTGTATTACTGTCGCTAGTGTTTTTAGTTATTCCACGAATATCAAAAGCACAGACATTAAATGCGAATCGGAAAAGAATTTCTGCAACCAGAATTTCTAAGGCTCCAAAAATAGATGGCAAAATCAATGATGATGCCTGGGATAAAGCAGAAGAAGCTTCGGACTTCATTATGTTGCGTCCAGACAATGGTAAAACCGAACCTAGCACTCACAAAACTCGGGTAAAACTAGTTTATGATGATCAGGCTATTTATGTCAGTGCCGAAATGGAAGCTCCGGATCCAAGCAAAATCCCTGCTGAATTTACCAATAGAGATAATATCGGTAATGCTGATTTCTTTTTAATGACAATAAACCCAAATGACGATGGGCAAAACCCTTTCGAGTTTATTGTTACTAGCTCTGGAGTTCAAGCGGATGCGAAAATTTCTAATGGAGATGAAGACTTTAATTGGAGCGCCGTTTGGGACAGTAGTGTTCGTTTTACTGAAAAAGCTTGGATAGTTGAAATGAAAATTCCTTATCGAGCACTCAGGTTTGCAAATGAAGCTGTTCAATCATGGGGTATAAACTTTCACAGAAGAGTTCAAAATTTAAATGCTCAATTCACATGGAACCATGTTGACAATCAAGTTGGAAGATGGACCCAATATGATGGGCTTCTTGAAAACTTAAAAGATATAAAACCTCCTACTCGTTTGATTTTTTACCCTTATGCTTCCTCTACTGTAAAGATTAACAAAGGTAAAAACGATTTCGATTGGAGTGTTGGAATGGATATTAAATATGGGCTTACAGAAAACTTTACCTTGGATGCAACATTAATACCTGATTTTGGTCAAGTTGCTTTTGACAATGTAGTCCTAAACTTAGGTCCCTTTGAACAACAATTTACTGAACAAAGACAATTTTTTACAGAAGGAACAGAGCTATTTAATATAACAAACTTGTTTTATTCTAGAAGAATTGGTGGAAGTCCAATCGATCAATTTGATGTTAAAAGTCAAATAAGTGATGATGAAGAAATAATTGACAATCCTAGTAAAGTAGACATGCTGAATGCAGTAAAAATATCGGGACGAACGAAAAAGGGTCTTGGTATTGGTTTTTTTAATGCAATTACAGCCAAAACAGAAGCTACGGTAAGAAATAAAACAACCAACGAAACTAGAACATTGGTTACCAACCCTTTTTCTAATTATAATATTTTAGTTTTAGATCAACAGTTTAATCAAAATTCTTTTGTTTCGTTGATCAACACAAATGTAACTCGAGTTGGTGAATTTAGAGATGCAAATACTACAGGAATCAAGTGGCATGTTGAAGATAAAAAGAGTACCTATAACATCGATGGTTCTTTTAGAATGAGTCACCTATCCGATGATGACACAAAACCGAGTGCTGGGTACACTTTTGATACTAGCATTGGTAAACATGCTGGAAATTGGAGAGGAGAAATTGGATACAACTTCCAAAACAAAGATTTTGATCCTAATGATTTTGGAATCTTTTTCAGAAACAACCAACAGAGAATTTATGGTTTCCTCGGCTATCGATTATTACAACCGAAAGGTATATTCAATAATTACGGAGTTAACTTTTATTATAATGTAAACTTCTTACACAATCCAGGAACTTATGTTGGCGCTAACGGAGGACTTTCATTTTGGTCAGAAACTAGAAAGAGATTCGGATTTGGAGGAAATTTAAACTTTAGTACCGAGAGAAAAGACTTTTTTGAGCCAAGACAAGGAACTCGAAGTGGAATCTACTTTAAAGCTCCGCAAAGAATAAATATAAACCACTGGGGGTCTACCGATTATAGAAAAAAGTTTGCTGTTGATTATAACTGGTTTTACAACTTCTTTAAAGATAATCCTAAAGAAGGATATGGTTTCAGATTTGCCCCGAGATATCGATTTAGCAATCGCTTTTCATTAGTATATGGTTTCAGATACAGTCAAACCAATAGAGATCAAGGATACGTAAGAAAAATCAGTGAGAGCTATGCAAACGATAACCCTCAATATTCAGCTATAGAAGGTGATATTATTTTTGGAGAAAGAGATTGGACAACATATAATAACACACTGACAGGGAAATACAGCTTTAGTGCACTCTCTTCTTTATCACTAAGTTTTAGGCATAATTGGAGTAAGGTTCCTTATTATGATAACAATTTTTATAGTTTAGATGAAACCAACGGTAATTTAGTTGCCAGTATTTATAATGAAGATCATGATCGTAATTTTAATAGTTGGAATATCGACTTAAACTATGTTTGGCAATTTGCTCCAGGAAGTCAGTTAATAGCATTCTATAGAAACTCAATTAATCCAAGCAATAATTTTGCTCCTGCTGACATTAGTTTTGCTGATAATTTGAGTAGACTATTTGAGCAAGATATGCAGCATACTTTTTCTCTAAGGCTTGTTTACTTTATCGACTATAACAACCTAAAAAACATACTATAAACTTTATTAAAGGAGATATACCGTCATAATAGACCATATCTCCTTTCTTTTTTATACATTCGTCCTATAAGATTCTTGTTATGATCAGTGCTGAAAATATTCATAAAAGTTACGATAGTGTAGAGATTTTAAAAGGAGTACATCTTCATATTGAGAAAGGAGAAGTTATTGCCATTGTTGGTCCTTCTGGGGCTGGAAAAACAACACTACTTCAAATTTTAGGCACTCTTGACTCTCCTGATGACAAAAAGAACTTTTCCTTAACTATAAATGGAAAATCAATAAAAAATCTAAATGATAAAGAAATCTCATTATTCAGAAATCAACATATAGGCTTTATTTTTCAATTCCACCAGCTTCTTCCTGAGTTTACCGCACTTGAAAATGTTTGCATTCCAGCTTTCATCGCAAAAAAAGGGAAAGCTGAAACCGAAAAAAAAGCAAAGGAATTGCTTAATTTTTTAGGATTATCTCATAGAGAAAATCACAAACCTAATGAATTATCGGGTGGTGAACAGCAGAGAGTGGCAGTTGCTCGTGCCCTCATTAATGACCCAGCAGTTATTCTTGCAGATGAGCCAAGTGGAAACCTTGACTCTAGCTCGGCTGAAAATTTACATGAACTTTTTTTCAAACTAAGAGATTCCTTTGGTCAAACATTTGTAATTGTTACGCACAACAACGAACTAGCAACCATGGCCGATAGAAAGTTAGTGATGAAGGATGGAGTTATTATCTAACTGTAAAGTACTACTCTGAATTAATGAAATCCACATTTCAAGAACTTTTGTCATATTTGAAAGCTCCTACATTGGAAAAAGACGCTAATGACGGTCTATTTTATAGATTTCAAAAGTTAGTTCACCTTCTTATGATTTGCATTCTTACGGGAATGATTTTGAGCCCTATTTTTGGAATAATCGAAAAATTCAAGTTAATCGATCTAGACAATCATGCCGTTGAAAAGTTATTAGAATCTGAATCAAAATTGACCATTTTCTTCATTACCGTGATAATGGCTCCCGTCGTGGAAGAATTAATCTTTAGAGGTCCTCTTACATTATTTAAACAGCAACGTTTGTTTAGTTTTATATTTTACTCCTTTGCCTTTTTATTTGGGTTGGTTCACATTACAAACTATGAAATATCAAGAAATGTAATTTTACTTACACCTATATTAGTTGCTCCTCAATTTATTTTAGGAACATATCTTGGCTTTATAAGAATTCGTTTTGGACTGTTATGGAGTATTCTTTTGCATGCCTCCTATAATGCATTTTTTATGTTTATTACTTTTGTAGCTGAACCATAAATTAATTTTCAAACATACTTATCTGTGAAAAAAGAAGAACTAAGAGCTTTTTTAGACGAAAAAGTAATTGAATACAACAATACCGATTTTATTAATAGCGATCCGGTGCAAATCCCTATTTCTTTCAGTCAAAAGGAAGATCAGGAGATTGCTGGATTCTTAGCAGCTACGATTGCATGGGGAAACAGAAAAATGATTATAAAAAATGCCCAGCGAATTGTCGATTTAATGGGAAACTCTCCTTATGATTTCGTAATGAATCATGACGAAGGTGATCTAGAAAGGTTTGAAAGTTTTGTTCATAGAACATTTAATGCTGTTGATATTACTTTCTTTATAAAATCTTTAAAAAATATCTATAGCAACCACCAAGGATTAGAAAGTGCTTTAAAACCTCAAGAAGGAATTGACAATTACCAACTGGCTATCCATGAATTCAAGAAAACATTTTTTGAAATTCCTCATGAAAAAAGAACACTAAAACATGTTTCTGACCCTTTGAAGAATTCAGCATCAAAACGGATTAATATGTTTTTACGTTGGATGGTAAGAGATGATAAATCTGGGGTAGATCTAGGAATTTGGAAATCACATTCACCTGCTAACTTACATTGTCCTTTAGATGTTCACTCAGGAAACGTAGCTAGGAAACTCGGAATATTAAAACGTAAACAAAACGACTGGAAAGCTTTGACTGAATTGGATACCACCTTAAGAAAATTCGATTCAAAAGATCCCGTGAAATACGATTTTGCTTTATTTGGACTTGGCGTTTTTGAAAAATTTTAAAAAAGCAAGGTTGTAATAACCTTGCTCTTTAAACAATAACTTCTATTTATTCAGTATAAAACTTTTTACAACTTTCCCTCCTTCTTCTCCTACTAATCTAACTAAATAAACTCCTTCAGAACTATTCGATAAATCGACCTCTATATCTTTCGATTTTAAAGGTTTTACCTCTTTACTTAAAATAAGTTTCCCTGAATTTTTATCGAATACTTCAATCGCTTTCAATTTCATTCCAGTTCTATTCTTTATTTTAAAAACTCCTTTCGTCGGGTTCGGAAAGATATCAATAGAATTTCCCCTATTCGCTCCTCGCGTATCATCTCTAAATTCACCTTTATAAAAATTTGTTTTACTCTCTTTTTTCACTTCGGATGTTACTTCTGTTCTCCCTCTCTTATACCATCTACCAATACAGAAGTCATAACATTTTGAGCATTTTTTCCCATCTGGCAGCGTTACTACCATACAGACCGTATAATCTCCTGGTGCAGCAATATAGCTTATTGGTAATCCCGAATAAACATTTACGCCATCTTTAAAAATACTTATTTGGTATGTACTTCCTGCTGGAATTCCATAGGGTAAAATAGTTAAACCAGAATTTCCACCTTCAAATTCGGTAAGCTCTACCTTGAAATTAGACTCACAAGGAGTAATATTACATATTTGTAAACGCTGCAATTTAAAGCGGATTGTTCGACTTCCATTTGTAAAAGGATGAAACCAAATATTGTTAAAGTTACTTGTAGCAGTAAACGTGTACGTGTACGTTGAAGTACTCGCCGGACTTGTTGCGTTCCAATTTTGATTTGCTATTACTTGGTTTGGAGAAGGAAGAGATGGCAAAGGTGCTCCTGAAAAATTTATCAATGTTCCCGCAACTGGGGTTTGAGTTAAGGCTACTCTGAAATATGCATCCACATCATCAGCCTCAACTTCGGTTGTTCCTAAAAAAGAAATACAGTACTCTTGTCCAGCAACAAAATTATAAGAAAGATAATTTATTCCTTCTCCAATTCCTCCATTCGACCACATCATAACTTCTCCCACATTAACAGTTGGAGAACCATGCGATGGTTGCCAATTTTCATTCCCTTCAATAAAAGATGGGTCAGGAGTAAAATTTATATTGGCGAATTCACAGTTATTCCCTTCACATTGGGCGTTTAACATGTTGAACTGCCCTACAAAAAGGGCACAAAAAATTAAAAGTAGTTTTTTCATAATAAAAGGTTTGGTTATCCCTACTCTATTTAGAAAGGATTTTCGGGGGACTCCTAAAACATATAACCCTCATATTTAAGATCATACGTTTATATAATAGGGAGCAAAAAATTAAAACATTACCCAATTTATCTTTATTAAAAGTTTTAGTATTTTTATCATTTAAACAAACCACCAAAAACTACATTTCATAATGAAAAAGTTATTTTCATTTGCTGTTCTATTACTCAGTATTTGCTTAAACGCCCAAGATTTAAGGATTCCACTTGACACTACTGTGGTTACTTCAGGATCTGTATCGGTTAAAGGGAAACTCATTAAATATAAAGCTCAAACGGGTACTCAACCCGTCTTCGATAAAAACGGAAAAACCAAAGCTACGCTTTACTATACCTATTATTACAGGAGTGATATTCCGAATAGAGAAAACAGACCTTTGTTAATGTCTTTTAATGGTGGACCTGGATCTGCTTCCGTTTGGATGCATATTGGTTATACAGGGCCTAAGGTTTTAAATATCGATGATGAAGGCAACCCTATTCAACCTTATGGAATTAAAGACAATCCTTATTCAGTGCTTGATGTTGCAGATATAGTTTTTGTAAATCCTGTAAATACTGGTTACTCAAGACCTGTTCTAAAAAAAGAAGAAAAGTTAGACCATAAATACTTCTTTGGAATCAATGCTGATGCTAAATACTTAGCTAGTTGGATAAATACTTTTATCACAAGACATAATAGATGGAAGTCTCCAAAATATATTATTGGTGAAAGTTATGGAGGCACACGTGTTATGCAACTTGCCTATGAACTTCAAAGTAGTCAGTGGATATATTTAAACGGAGTTATTATGGTATCTCCTGCCGACTATGAACTACTAAGAACTAAAAGCTCTGAAGACTTCGCCATTAATTTCCCTTATTTTACAGCTGCAGCTTGGTATCATAAAATGCTTCCGTCACAACTCCAACAACAAGATTTAGAAGCTATTTTACCAGAGTCTGAGAGTTTCGCTATAAATAAACTTTTACCAGCCGTAGCAAAAGGAGGATTTATTTCGGATAGTGAAAGACAAGAAATTGCTGATAAAATGGCTTACTATTCTGGGCTTAAAAAAGAGGTAATACTTCAACATAATTTGGAGGTTCCAAATAGTTTCTTCTGGAAAGAATTACTAAGAGAGAAATCAGGAAAAACCATCGGAAGACTTGATAGTAGGTATTTAGGTATCGACAGAAAGGAATCAGGTGATCGCCCAGATTACAGCCCTGAACTAGTATCGTGGGTTCATTCTTTTACACCTGCAATGAACTACTATATTAAAAATGTTTTAAAATTCAATACTGATGTAAAGTATAATATGTTCGGCTCTGTTCATCCTTGGGATTTTACAAAAAATAGCGCGAGAGAAAACCTACGTAAAGCAATGGCACAAAATCCTTACTTAAAAGTACTAGTTCAGTCTGGATATTACGATGGAGCTACTACTTATGCCGCAGCTAAGTATACCATGAGTAAAATTGACCCGAGTGGAAAACTAAAAGATCGTTTTTCTTTTAAGGGGTACAGAGGTGGGCATATGATGTACTTACGAAAAGAAGATTTACAAAAATCAAATGAAGATTTGCGTAATTTTATAAATAACAGCTCAAAAAATGTTGGAGCTGCAAAATATTAAGCTATGAAAAACAACATATTTAACATGAAAAGTTTAGACCTTTATATGTCTTCATTAACAGGTGAAAGATTAAAGAGTCTACAATGTAATATCCAACCAAACCATTTTGCTAGTTCTGAGCTGATGTCTCTTGACATTTATTTACAAAAGTTTCATCAACTGGGTGCTGAAATTTCACGAAATAAAGATATTGAAGCAATTAAAGAAATGTCTAAGCATTATAATTGGACCAATAACTTCGATGACATTTTTAAGAATAATACTTTTGAAGCTCTTGTACTTACAGATCTATCAAAAAGAATACTATGGGTAAATTCGGGCTTCACAGAAATGACTGGATACTCTAAAAAGTTTGCCATTAATAAAACACCTAGTTTTCTTCAAGGAGAGCAAACTTCAGAAGAAACAAGACAAAGAATACAACAACAATTACTTTTAGGAACTCCGTTTAAAGAAGTAATTATCAACCATAGGAAAGATAAATCGACCTATAAGTGTGAAGTTAAAATATTTCCTTTAAGAAATTCTACAACAACTCATTTTCTTGCTTTAGAAAAAATAGCTCTGTAAAAAACGCCATGTAAATCATGGCTTTTTTTTGTTTTGGTAATTATTCAAAAAACATAAAGGCTTATTTTCCAATTTTTTAAACAGGTTTTCACTGTAATTTTAGTATATTACGGTAACAAAAAATCTTTGTATGCTATTAACCAATGAAACCCCTGAAGAAGTTGCTCTATCCATAAAAAACTTTGTTGAAAATGACACCGCTTTAATTAGTATTGGTGAAGAAACAAATACCAATATTGAAGAATTAATAAAAGCACTAAACAACGAAGGTGTTAGTTTTATAGGGGCAATTTTCCCAATGATTATTCATAATGATCAAATAAGTAAAAAAGGAATCGTTATCCATAGATTAAGTAACATTGTTTATTTATCAATGGTAAAAAACATTAGTAAACAAGATTATGCGATCCCTTCTGTTGATTTCAAACCTGGGTCGGATTACAGTTTAATCACTTATGTTGATGGACTAACTTCTAATATTTCTGTTTTTTTAAGTAAGCTTTATGAAAACTACGGAATGAACACCAACTATATTGGTGGAGGAGCTGGGAGCTTAAGCTTAAAGCAGGCACCATGTGTTTTTTCCAAAGACGGTTTCTTTCAGGATGCTGCTGTAGTATGTTTAACAGAAACTAAATCAAGTATTGGTGTAAAACATGGTTGGGAAAAACTTGACGGTCCATTTATAGTTACCAAAGCCAATCATAACACAATAGAAGAAATAAACTGGGAAAACCCATTTAATATTTACAAAAAAATTGTTGAAAAAGACTCTGGTGGTACGGTTACAAAAGAAAACTTCTTGGATTATTCTGGACGTTATCCTATTGGAATAATCAAAGACGGTATAGACCACCATATTGTGCGTGATCCATTGACAGTTGAAAACGACAATGCCATTGTTTGTATTGGACACGTCGAAGAAAACACCATGATTAACATCATGAAAGGTGAGAATGACTCGCTTCTAAATGCTGCCAAAATGGCTACCGAAGAAATAGTTTCTAAATCTGAAGATGCAAAGAATGCTATGGTTATCGATTGTATCACAAGGGTATTTAAGCTAAAAGATGACTTTAAGTATGAGTTAGAAAACGTTTACAAACCTATTCAAGATAAGTATCCAGATATTCAAGTAGACGGAGCTTTAACTTTAGGTGAGATTTCTTCTTATGGAAATGGGTATATCGAATTTTATAATAGAACAATTGTTGTAGGTTTATTTGAGTAATGGAAAGTGGAAATCAGATACTTGATATTCTAAGGTTGTACGAATATTCAATGAGTATAGGAAAATCACTTGACTATTATAATAATTGTGATAACTTCCTTAAACTTTTACTGAAAAGAAAAAATTTAAATGCTTGTTGGATTTTGAGGCTAGATCAGAATAATCTAATTATAGAATATTCTATTCCTTTTGGTGATCATAATACCAAACAAGAAATTTCAACTTGGGCTAGTGATTACTTAAATGCGATTGATCAATACGCACTTGAAGAATACAACGATTTATTCGATGAATTATCTACAATAGCCATTGATAGCGGAATATTGGCTATTATAAGACTTGATAAAAGCAGTTTTCTCTTTTTATATTCCATTGAAAAAAACTTATGTCACAAAGATTTAAATCAATTGCTTCCGGTAATAAGTAAATTCTCTGTTACTCTTGAAGCCTGTAAAGCTTATGAAAACCAAAATATTTTACTTCAGAGATTAGAAGAACGTAATGAAGAATTAAACAACTATGCTCACATAGTATCTCATGATTTAAAATCTCCACTGAGAAATATGGACGCCCTTGTCGCATGGTTAAAAGAAGATCATGGTAAAGAATTTTCAAAAGATGCTCTTAACTACGTTGAGTTAATAGGCGAAAATATCACTAGAATGGAAGCACTTGTTAGTGGTATATTGGAATATTCAACAATCGGTCTTAAAGATTTTAGAAGTTCATTTATCGATTTAAATACTGTTCTTAAAGATATTGTAAGTCATATTTACATTCCAAAACATGTATGTGTAACTGTCTTAGAAAATTTCCCTACTATTAAAGGAGATACCTATAGATTGCAGCAGTTATTTCAGAATCTTATAAGCAACGCCGTTAAATATAATGATAAAGAGGTTGGTAAAATTGAAGTTGGATATGAAAAACAGGGAAAAACTTTTGTGTATTATGTAAAAGATAATGGTAAGGGTATTGATGAAAAATACCATTCTAAAATATTCAATGTTTTCCAAAAACTAGAAAACAATAAAAACTCTACTGGAATTGGGCTTTCAATAGTAGAGAAAATTGTAAGTAATTACGGCGGAAAAATCTGGTTAAACTCAGAACTTAAAAAAGGAACTACATTCTTTTTTACCCTCTCAAAATAGCATTACTTTTTTGTTAAATCGCAATACCAAAAACTAGTGCTATAGTTTCTCTTTTCTTCTTTATTCGATTTCTGATAACAATTATCATTGGTATCGTCATGAAGTTTGTAAGACCTTAAAACCTTCTCTCCTACTTCAAAATCTATTGGTTTTGAAAAAATAGGTCCGTCGAAACAAAATGTATGAAACTCACCATTTTCTCCACAAACATCAACATTGTCAGGCAATTCTTTAATAAAATCCTCATCAATAATTCTACCAACAAATTCGCTACCAAGTAAGTCTGCATTTACGCAGACAGTAATTGTTTTAAAGCCAAGGTCTAAAAACTCTCTTAGCAACTCTTTTGTGTTTTGCTTCCAAAGGGGATATATCCCTATTATCCCCACTTCATTTAATTTCGTATCTCTGTACTTTCTCAAGTCTTCCAAAAAAATATCTCCAAAAACCGCATGATTAAAACCACTATTTTTCAATTCTTCGGTTTTCTCTTTCATTTTTTGATCATACATAGACATGGTAACATCGGCTGGAAATTGAATTTTTTCAACAGGAATTCCAATACTTTCAATCTGCGCCTCTAATAAACTATCATGCAAGCCGTGCATTGAAACACGGTTATAATCTTTATTAATATTGGTAACTAGCCTTTCAACTTTGTATTTTTTATCTTTTAAGATCTTATACAAGGCTAAAGAAGAATCTTTTCCTGTACTCCAATTAAAATATGCCTTTTCCATTTCTAATATTTATAAATATATGAGCGGTATAACGTTTTACAAAGATGGGTAAATTCTTTTACATTTTCATCCATTTATAGCTGTTCAAAAGCATTAAAACTCATTTACGATTTAGTAACTTTGCAGAGACTTATAAACGGCAGAATAACCTTAATTTTAAGTATAAATTATTCGACAATGAACAGAGTATTTTCTCGACTTACAAACCTTAAAAAGCTTAATTCATTCAACCCAAAGTTAAAGAGTTTTTTATTACTTATTGTCATTTCAACTATTGCAAATCATTTAGCTCAAAGTGAAAATTTCCCGTTTCACTCTTATTACAGTTTCCCTTATGTCTCAATTATCGTTTCTACGATAATAGGTATAACCGTACTCGCCATTGCCAAATACAATTTCATTTTTTTTGAGAAAAACTACTTCCACAAAGAAATTACAGTTAAAACTTTAACTTATTTTTTGGCTTCGACTTTACTCTATATCTCTCTAGCTTACCTTCCCATCTATTGGATTGTAGTAAGTTTAAGAGATGGCGATTTTGAATTATACTATTTTTCAACGGGACTTTCAATTACATTACTTTTAAGTGGATTGGCTATTATTTTCATGTTTGCAGAAGCTATATATAAATTACATAAGTTAGAAACAATACACGGGACTTTAAACTTTAAAAAAGCTGGAGAAACGTGCTTGATAAAACTTAACGAAATAGCACTTTTATACAGTGAAAATAAAATTGTATACATTGTAAATACGGATGGAAAAATCATAACCACAGATTTCACATTGAACTCGGCCAACGAACAACTCAATAACCATTCTTTTTTTAGAGCGAACCGCCAAACAATTCTTCACTTTAATTCTATTGAAAAATTAAAACCTGTAGAAAACGGGAAATTATCAGTCCTATTAAAATCAAGTATTATTGATGGTGAAAACCGGGAAATTATGATAAGTAGATATAAAAAGAAAGATTTTGAAAACTGGTTTCATAATAAGCTTTAAATAAGCGTACCACTCAGTAGAATATTCACTACCATTCAGTAAATAATACTGAATTACAGTAGGTTTCTTATTAGGTTTCAAAGTTAATTTGCATCATCATCTAAAACAAATTAACAATGAATATTTCTTTTATTAAATCAAAAATTCTTCCAATTGCAACAATCTTAATCGTTTTTGGTTTATGGTTTTCTCCTTTAAATTTGGGTTATTTTATAGTCATAATTCCTGCCATTTTAGTGATTATTTCAAGCTTTGTAGAAAATGGTAAAAAAGGGTTTAAATTACTTGGTCTAAAAAGAGGCACTACTTCCTTCTTGGATCTTTTAGTTTATGCTCCTACCATTGCACTGATTCTTTTTTCCGCTTACTATTTTTTCCTAATTCCTTTCATAGGTTCATTGACTGGACAAGACATCGATTTTTCCAGTTTTAGTGACCTAAAAGGCAATACTTCTTATGCATTAATCATGCTTGTTTTCATATGGATTTCAGCTGCTTTTGGAGAAGAAATAATTTGGAGGGGCTACTTTATGAAACAATTCAATAAGTTTTTTGATAAGAGTACTATTAGTTTAGCTATTAACTTATTACTTTTTGCCATTCTATTTGGTTTTATGCATAGTTATCAAGGAATTACTGGACAAATTATTACTGGAATCATAGGTTTTATATTAGCACTTATCTTTCATGTGAAGAAATATAATCTATGGTTCAATATCGTTATACATGGCTTCTTTGACACTTTTGGTTTAATAGCGGTCTATAACGGATGGATGTAATAAACGAAAAAAAGCCTTGTAAAGAATCTCTTTACAAGGTCTTAGTTAAAGCCTGGGGGATCCTATCTGAAAAACATCCATTTGTTAGGAAGGAATTTCTCTCTAGATTCCTGTAAGTAAGCATTCATAATCCTTGGCTTTCTACCTAAGATACTCTCAATAGTATCTGTTTTAGGTTCTGGATGCTTTTTTGCTAACAAATCTATTTCCACCAAATGTCTTGCTAACCATTCGGGGAGCTTCGCTTTCTTAGTTAATTGCTTAAGAAACTCCTCTCTGGAAATATCTTTATAAACCACTTTTTTTCCAGTGACATAGGACAATCTCTCGGCCATACATGCATTAGATAAAGCTTCTGGACCAGATAGAACTATCGCTTCTCTATTTAAAGCCTCATTTCTTAATAAGTATTTTACCGCGACTTCAGCCACATCACGAGCATCCACATAGTTCCTTTCTGCCTCTCCCATCACTCCGAAAATCTTTCCAAAGTATTTAATAGTAAATGTATTTCGTTCCCAGTTTTGCATAAACGAATGTGGTTGTAAAAGGCAATAATCCAAACTACTCTTTTGAAGTACTTTTTCTATTCGCCTATGCCAATCACTCACTTCAACAAAAACAGTCTTAGGAACCACTGGTGCCGAAAGTTTAACAACTTTTTTAATACTCAATTCCTCAGCAACTTCAATTATATTCGTTTCATAAATTATTTGACTCGGAGATGTAGCTGTTAATAAGAAAATAGCATCCGCCTCCTTACAAATAGTTCTTAGCTGGTCTTTTGAATTTAAATTAGCAGACACATAGCTAATATTTTGATTGAATCCATTAAGTTTTATCGGGGGCTTTCTTTCAGGAACTCTCAGTACTCCCCTTACAAAACAGTTATTTTTACTCAGTAATTTTAACACTTCTGCTCCAACCGTTCCAGTTGCACCAAAAACAATTATTGTTGGTTTATCTAATTTCATTGTTTATTTGTTTTGTTGGAACTTTCCATGCAGTTATAACGGTACCGATAACAGTTGATAATATAATGTCGAATTGGTACTGATCTAACTGAAGTAAGACAATTAAAAAATACGCTAAGAAGAGATTAAGAAAAAGCATTAAAAAAATCCTTACTAGCTTATTTTCAAACTTAAATCGATTCTTTACTCCCCAAAAGAAACTGTATGTTATGAGAGTAGCAATCAAAGATGGTATTGCAATACTTATGAAACTAGCATTCATTAAATCATTTTTATGCAAAAACCACCCCGATAACCAAGCTGTAACTCCTGGAAAAAAATATGACGGTAATGCCATTAACATCATTGATTTCAATGAAAAGACATTTGGTGCAATTTCTTTGTTTTTCATGTGTTTTATTAATTTATTTGGTCATTGTAATACCTCTTCATTAAATTATTCTATTTTAAATTTTGAAGAGACTTCACTTTATTAATATTTAAAACTTTATTTTCTCGGAATATTGGGTCTTCTACCTCTAAATGGATTTACTTTTAACCCAACAGAAATATATGCTCTCAAAGGAACGTCCATACCATAAATTACCTCTTCATTACTATCTTGAAATTCGTACTTCTCAAAAACTGAATGTGTTCCTCTTACTAAAACTCCAATGGTTCTAGAAAGCCAATAATTGTATTCTACTCCCGCTGAAACTGTAGTAAAAATAGATTGAGACACATTTGCATACCTATCGTTATCTCTTTGATTGGTTAAACGAAAAGAAAAGTCATTCAGATCTCCTAAAACTTTAATTGAATGTTTCTGGTTGAAATCGTACTTTACATAAGTATTGGGTAATCCTATGGCAAAAGTCAACTTATGCCCAATTGATCCCATAAAATTCACTACTGGATTTACTCTTTTTTCACCAGATAAAGTAAGATATCCTACTCCAAAACTTAAGAGATATGTATTTTGTTTGTTTTTACTAGTGAATCTTTTTTCAGCGAATAATATTCCATTAAAATGAATATCTTCAGATTCTAAACTACGGTTAAAACTTCCATTTGCATAAGGCATTAACAATGCATTCAAAGACCAGTTTTTTGAAATCTTATAATTTGCAAGCAAGCTATAGTTAACACTAAAATATTCTTCTTTTGCATTTAAAATAGAAGGTTGAAATTGACTTCCAAACGAGAATGAATGATAATCCATTCCTATTGTATTAAAAAGAGACAATCTTTTTCTAAACAAAGGGAAACTTAGTTTAGAGCTTATTCTCTGATAATCGAAAGCATCTGAATTATTAATTTCAGGAGTATAATGAACATAGAAAACATCTCTATCCTTGTTCATAACAAAGACATCTCCTGTCACTTGACCATAGACATTGGCTATGACCAAAAATAAAATTAAAGTGGCTGTTTTTCTGACCATGATATTTGTATTATTATTTTGATACAAATATTGGCTTAAATAAGGCTGATGAAATTACCAAATGATAATTACCAGTTCAAACTATGTTAAGAGTTTATTAAAAGATATCTAAAGTGCAGTAATACTAATCACTCGAAGGCGTTTTTTCTGTGCTAATTTCTTTTCGAATACGACTTAGTGATTGGGGAGTTATACCTAGAAACACGGACAAATCTTTTAGAGGTACTCTAAATATCAAATCCGATCTGTTTAGTAAATCGAGATAGCGTTCTTTTGCTGTTAAAGATTGAAAATTATGAATACCGTACAAAACACTCGTAAAAGCATCTTCCCAAATTAACCTTCCAAATTTTTGCCACTTAGGAAACTTATCATACAATCGCTCCATATCTTCATAGGATATCGTAAACACCTCTGTTTCTTCAATAGTTTTAATAAAAGATGCGGAACGTTGTTTATTCTTAATCTTAGAAATATCAGCTATAAATTCATTTTCGAAGGCAAAATACCGAGTATGTTGAACATCTCCTACAATGTCATAAATCATAACACCTCCTGAAGCAATGAAATAATAATGGGTTACTACCTGTTCTTTTTTAATCAAGAATTTATCTTTGGAAAAAACTTTTCTTTCAAAAAAAGGTAAGATTTCGTCCAATTCATTCTGATCTAAAGAGACATATTTATCAATATAGGTAGTTAATTTTTCCATTAAAAGTTTGGCTTCAAAAATATAATTACTGATTCACTGGTTTTCCATATAAATCGAAATCACCAGCTTCGAATATTTCAATATCTATAAATTCACCAAGTTTAATATAATGATCTTTAGCGTTTACAAGTACATCGTTATCAACATCAGGAGAATCAAATTCTGTCCTTCCGTAATAATACTCACCATCCTTTCTATCAAAAAGACAACGATAGGTGTTACCAATCTTTTCTTGATTCAACTCCCAAGAAATCTGAGATTGCACTTCCATTATTTCATTAACTCGTCGAAATTTAACATCTGCTGGCACATCATCTTCCAAATCATAGGCCCCTGTATTTTCTTCATGAGAATACTCAAAAGCTCCTAACCTCTCAAAGCGCATTTCCTCTACCCAGTCTTTTAACTCTTGAAATTGTTCTTCTGTTTCTCCAGGGTATCCAACAATTAATGTTGTTCTAATTGCCATATTAGGAACATGCTCTCTGAATTTCTTTATCAGATTGGTCGTTTTCTCATGAGTTGTTCCTCGCTTCATAGACTTAAGTATCTCGGTATTTATATGTTGTAATGGAATATCAAGATAATTACAAACTTTAGGCTCGTTTTTCATTACCTCAAGCACGTCCATTGGGAATCCCGTCGGGAATGCATAATGTAAACGAATCCACTCAATACCTTCAACCTTCACCAGCTCTCTTAACAAATCTGCCAATGCTCTTTTCTTATAAAGGTCTAATCCGTAATAAGTCAAATCTTGAGCGATTAGCATTATTTCTTTAATACCATCAGCAGCTAGTTTTTGAGCCTCAATTACCAAGTTTTCAATAGGTGTTGATTTATGTTTTCCTCTCATTAATGGAATTGCACAAAACGAACATGGTCTATCACAACCTTCCGCTATTTTCAAATAAGCATAATGTTTAGGTGTTGTTGTTAAGCGCTCACCAATCAACTCGTGCTTATAATTTGCTTCTAAAACCTTTAACAAATTTGGTAAATCATGCGTACCAAAAAACTGATCTACATTGGATATCTCTTTTTCTAAGTCCGGCTTATAACGCTCACTTAAACAACCAGTAACAAAAACTTTATCCACTTCACCAGCTTCTTTTTTCTGAGCATAATGTAAAATGGTATCAACACTTTCTTCCTTCGCTTTACCTATGAATCCACAAGTATTAATTACAACAATATTTCCTTCATCATTTTCATCCTCATGCACAACGTTTTTACCATTTGCCTTTAATTGTCCCATTAAAACCTCGCTATCGTATACATTCTTAGAACATCCTAAGGTAACTACGTTGATCTTGTTTTGCTTTATTGTTTTTGTACGCATCTTAAAAAAATTCGATTTGCAAAAATAAAGCTTTTTTAATTGTGAGCCCCTATATAAACTCTCAAATAATAGGACTTTGGAATACTATCTCTAACCTACTATGAATTATAACACTCGATTCGATACACTTTAATAATTATTGGTAATTTACTGGTATTTTTCGTGCTTTACTTAACTTTTCAAAGGCATACGCAAATTCCAGCAACTCTTTTTCTGACAATGATTTGCCAATAAAGGTTAATCCTGTAGGTTCTCCTGAGCTTTTATACCCCATAGGTACTGTAATTGTAGGATAATGGGCTACGGCAGCAACAGCTGAATGATAATTATCAATGGATAAAATGACATCTACTTCTCCATTACTTAAAGCTTTCAAATACTCTAGTCCATTACTTTTTAATTTCTCTTTTAACTCTAACAACTCCTCTATTGAAGTTGTATCAAGAGCAATGCCTTCAAACAATTGTTGTCCATAAGGAGCTCTTTTCAAACTATCATTTCTATTAAAATCGACCACCTCTTTTACTGATTTTATACTTACCGAATCACCGGAATAAGACTGTAAATATTTAGGTAAATCATATTTCATTTCAGTGGTTAGCAAATTAATAAAGCCATTATAATCCATTTCTTTAGGTGATAAATAAATAATATTACCACCTTCTTCTTTAATATCTTCAATTGTTTTTTTATAAATAGGATCCTCTAACAACCCTTCAAGAACTCCAATATTTTTATTTTTTAAATACTTTGAATCCCATGTATAATTAAAGTAATTCATGGGTAATTCATCCACTATTTCTGTTGAAAGATCTTCACCATCTTTATGTACCATAGCTTTGAAAAGTAAAGCATTGTCTATTACATTTTTTGTCATTGGTCCTGGAGTATCCAAGAAACCAGAGATAGGAACAATTCCTGATCTACTCAAAACTCCTGTTGTTGGTTTTAACCCGACTAATGAATTTTTACTAGAAGGTGATGTAATTGACCCAGCGGTTTCTGTACCAATAGCCGCTACTGCGTAATTAGATGCAATGGCCACTCCGCTCCCTGAACTAGAACCTCCTGTTTCAAATACTTTGCGTCCATATGGATTTAATGTTTGCCCTCCTATTGCACTGTATCCTAAGGGACAATCATTACAAAAAAAGTATGCCCATTCACTTAAATTAACTTTACCTAAAATTAAAACCCCAGATTGTTTTAATCTTCTAACTATGTGCGCATCTTCCGTCGGAAGGTTATTATTCAATACAGCGGCTCCTGCCGTAGTATACATATTCTTTGTGTTTATGTTATCTTTTAAAAGAATAGGCATTCCATAAAGAGAAAACTCCGTAATTTCCAATTCTCGCAGTTTATCCATCTCTCTTGCTTCATTAAGCACATTCGGATTTAAACTAATAATTGCATTTAGATGTTTGTCTTTATTGCTTTCAAATTTCAAAATTCTATACAAATAGAACAAAGTAAGCTTTTCATAAGTTAATTTTCCTGACTTAACTGCCGCTTGTATCGTTGGAATATCTTGCTCTAAGATAATGGGTTTTAAAGCATTGTATTCTTCTTCAGAAAACTTACCCAAATCCGCTCTAAAAGGCTCAAACTCTTTATTCAAATCGAGATACTTGGATTGTATAAGCTTAAATTTCATACGAGGATTCTCATGATTTTGCTGACTCAAAATCTCAGAATCTTCATTATATCTTTTAAAAGAATCGATTTTTTGAACTGCCTTTTGGCAACCTACTATGAGAAAAACAGTTAAAAAATAATATATGCTCTTCATTTGGAAAGTTTTACGCTAGTTAATATTCACTCAAAAATACATGATTTTTTATCATAAAGTGTTTTACGAAAATCTAATTTTAAACAAGTCTCTTTTATCAAACTTAAAAAAATAAATATTCTTAGCTTTTCTATGGGTAATGTTTTTAGAATAATGAACCGATATAGTAAATAATAAAACTTTAATTATGATAACAAAAAAATTAAGTATCGTTTTTATTTTGCTAGTATTGATCGGATGTTCCAATCAAGAAGACCTTTTACAACAAGACATTAATGGAAACGAAACATCTCTAAAAAGCAATGTTCTCAACAAGCAATTTTCAACACTTAATATCCAGCAAAAAAATGGAATGCTGACATTTGACAACCTTGATGACTTTTTAAATTCAATTCAATTTTTTAGCAATATGTCAGGGAAAGAACGTATTACTTGGGCTAGGGATAATAATTTTAAAACTCAAAAAATCATTTTGGATGAACTAGATGTAGCTCAGAATCAATTTGAAATGGACATGTACCGCAATTTACCTGAAGACATAAGTATTGATGAAATGAAAAAACTAGGTTATAAACCTCAGTTATGTGATGATATAAAAAAACATGTTAGATCTGGTTTACTTTCAAAGACAATTGAAAAAGATGGAGGACTCTCATATGAACTGAAAGTAAAAAATGGGAGTCAATATGTTATCAATATAAATGGTGAAGTAGAAATAGGTGGTGAAGTTTTTGATTTTTCAAATACTAATACACTTGCAAAAAGTAGCTGGAACCTGGTTTACTCATTTGAAAAAGGAAATATTTTTGGCGATTTCCCAAGTGTTATTTGGTATTATAATTCGTCAAAACAAAGATTTAAACACGTTTATGGCGCTCAACTCTACGAACGTATGGTTGGAGGTGAAAGAAAAATACTTCACTTGTTTTATACTGAGTCTATTGCTCATAAAAAACAATTCGGAGTATGGAAAACACGTTATAATTACAAACCAATAAAATCAATTTCTGGTACTTGGGATTGGGCCGTTTTGAACCCTATATATGTTGGAAGTGAAATCGGTGAAAAACCCTCTTTCTCAACTGGTTTAAATAGCGGATTTCATAGAGAGTATGGTAACGAAAATGAAGTGTTTGAATTTTTATATCCTACTGGAGAATGTGCTGAATCTGTTGACAATTATGACACTGTAAACTTTTTCTCTGGTCATATTCGTGGAGTATTTTGGGGTGGTCCTAGTGGGTATTCTACAAATTATTACTTTGGACATTAAAAATGTTATAACCTCTATCTAGTATATGAAACAAAACATCAGAAATACTCAAATTGAATATTTCTGATGTTTTATATTTTATTTTTATCATAACACTATTAAGGTGATAAGATAAAATATTAAAGTTAATCTATTTAAAAAAACTGTCTATAAATTCAAACTTATTGAACACCTGTAAATCATCGATCCCTTCTCCTACTCCGATATATTTCACAGGAATTTGGAACTGATCCGAAATACCTATTACGACACCACCTTTTGCAGTTCCATCTAATTTTGTTACCGCTAAAGAAGTTACCTCTGTTGCTTTGGTAAATTGCTTTGCTTGTTCAAAAGCGTTTTGCCCAGTTGAACCATCCAAAACCAATAAAACGTCATGAGGAGCATCTGGAATTACTTTCTGCATAACACGTTTTATTTTAGACAACTCGTTCATTAAATTTACCTTATTATGCAAGCGTCCCGCTGTGTCAATTATGATAACATCTGCATCCTGATTTACACCAGACTTTACAGTATCAAAAGCTACAGATGCAGGATCAGACCCCATCTCTTGGCGTACAATCGGAACATCTGTCCTATCAGCCCATACTTGAAGCTGATCAATAGCTGCAGCTCTAAAGGTATCAGCTGCACCAAGAACAACCTTTAATCCTTTCTTTTTAAACTGAGAGGCCAATTTTCCAATTGTTGTAGTCTTTCCAACGCCATTTACACCTACAACCATTAATACATAAGGCTTGGTATTTTTAGGTACTGTAAATTCAGAATCATCTCCTGAATTAGTTTCCGAAAGTAAACCTGCGATTTCTTCTCTTAATATTTGATTAAGCTCTTCAGTACCCAAATATTTATCACGAGAAACACGCTCTTCAATTCTTTCAATAATTTTTAATGTAGTATCCACTCCAACATCAGAAGACACTAATACCTCTTCTAAGTTATCCAATACATCATCATCTACTTTCGATTTACCAGCTACAGCTTTAGATAATTTTGAAAAAAAGCTGGATTTAGTTTTTTCTAAGCCTTTGTCTAATGTTTCTTTTTTCTCTTTCGAAAATATTTTCTTAAAAAAACTCATGGTCAAATTTTATAATCACTCAAATTATGGTAAAAACCATACCAAATTCACTTTAGAGTCATATTGTCATTAATTTGAATTACTTCGCGTCAAAAAGATCTATATAAAGTGAAATATTGAATTCAAAAATACTCATTTTTTAATACAAAAAAAGCTACTTTCAATATTGAAAGTAGCTTTTCTTTAAACTGTATACAAGAATTACTTTTTTGCTAAAAAGTCGTTTACTTGTGTAGGATCCATAATTGCCTCAACAAAAGTATAAGCTCCACTTTTAGGAGACTTTACCATTTTAATTGCCTTAGTTAATCTTTTAGAACCTGTTTGTAACGTTGCTACTGATTTCTTTGCCATTTTATATAAAATTTAAGCCGTAGCTAATTATTTAATTTCTTTATGAACTGTCATCTTCTTTAAGATTGGATTAAATTTCTTTAATTCCATTCTATCAGGAGTATTTTTCTTATTTTTCGTAGTGATATAACGAGAAGTTCCTGGTTGTCCAGTTGCCTTGTGTTCAGTACACTCTAATATAACTTGAACTCTGTTTCCTTTTTTTGCCATCTCTATAAAATTTTTATCTGGAAAGGAATTACTTCGTTAAGAAACCTTTTTCTCTAGCTTCTTTAAGAACAGCAGAGATTCCTTTTTTATTAATATTTTTTAATGCAGAAGCAGATACCTTTAATGTAATCCATTTATCTTCTTCTGGAATATAAAAACGCTTAGTCATTAAATTAGCGTTAAACTTTCTTTTAGTTCTATTCAAGGCATGCGATACGTTGTTACCTACCATCGCTTTTTTACCTGTTAATTCACAAACTCTAGACATCTTCTTGACAGTTTTATAGTGTTATTTCTAAACGAGGTGCAAATATACGAATTTTTGACAGAATTAAACAAAATATTCTGTATTAATTTTTTAGAATATTTTTTTGTAAAAGTTCCAAAGCCTTTGCAACTGTCCTATTGATTACCTTTTCTCTAGGCTGACCAAAACTAAACCCCTGAACATCAACCTTATCATGATATGCTAATGCAATATACACGGTTCCTACACTTTTATCATTATTATCCTGGGTTGGTCCAGCATTTCCCGTAACCGCAATTGCATAATCCGTTTTTAAATTCTTTATTGCTCCTTGGGCCATTTCTTTAGCTACTTCTGTACTAACCACACTATGTTTATCGATTGTTTCCTTAGAAACGCCCAATAATTCTTGTTTTAACTCCGCTGTATAAGTTATAAAACTACCTTTATAATAAGATGAAGATCCTGGAATGGAAACCATCGTAGAAGCTATCTTTCCTCCTGTTAAGCTTTCAGCTGTACTAATAGTTTGTCCTTTACTTTTTAATAATTCTCCGACCTGTTTCTCAAGAGATGAATCATCATCTATTCCAACAATAATATCAGAAATTAGTTTTTGTAGTTGACTTATTTGATTTGCCAAAGCCTCTTCTACTTGAACTTTATTTGTTCCTTTTGCAGATAGTCTGAGTCGAACCCTTCCAAAAGAAGGCAAGTATGCCAGTTTAATAAAAGGAGGCAAATTATCTTCCCAGTTTTCAATTCTTGCAGCTATAACACTTTCACCTGTTCCATATGTCATTATAGTTTTGTGAATAATATGAGGAAGCTCAAACTTTTCTTGAAGTCTTGGTAAAACCTCATGTTCCATGAGACCTTTCATTTCATAAGGAACACCAGGCATAGATACAAAAATGGTATCATTTTGTTCGAACCACATTCCTGGAGCAGTTCCATAGCTATTCATTAATAGCCTTGCTTTAGACGGTAACTGAGCTTGATACCTTTGAACTTCATTAAAAGGATGATTTACTTTCTTAAATAACTGCTTTATATGATCAATTACTTCAGGATATTCAACAATCTCTGTATCATTAAAGTAATCGGCAATTGTTTTTTTCGTTATATCATCTTTGGTAGGCCCCAAACCTCCAGTTATGATAACAATATCTACTCTATTTTCAGCTTCCTTTAAAGCATCTAAAATATGATTCCTTTCATCTTGAATAGAAGATATCTGATGTACAGAAACTCCAATTTTGTTAAGTTCTTGACCAATCCATTGAGAATTTGTATCTACTATTTGACCGATTAGGATTTCATCTCCTATCGTAATAATTTCTGCTTTCATTAATCTATGAGTTTCCTATTTGGTCGATTAAGTTATCTTTATCTGGTTTTTCTTTTTCCCATTTTCTTTCTAAAAAAACATAGAATAAATAACAACTTAACAAACCAACAGGTATTGTTATTATTGTTAACACAAAATCGCTTGCGGTTTCCAAGAAATTCGATTCAAGAACTAATAGCACAGCTCCCAGTACTAATCCTAAGATAAAAGCCCCGACATAATAGCTCAACGCCCCTGCGATTGCATAGCCCCATTTACTTTTATTGTAACTATCTGCTAAGTCGTAAAACTTTTTACCAATAACAAGAATTAGTATTAATACGAACATTTTCTATTTTATTTTTATCTGAAAAGCTTCTTTGTTTTCAATAAGCCCTGTAAGAATATCATTTTCTTCAACTCTTCCAACTCCAGCAGGCGTTCCTGTAAAAATGACATCTCCTTTTTTCAAAGTAAAATACTGCGATACATACCCTATTAATTCATCTACCTTCCATAACATAGATTGGGTATTACCATCTTGCACTATAGTATCATTTTTTTTTAGCTGAAAAGAAGTATTGTCAATATCAAACTCTTCCTTCGGAAAGAATTGCCCAATAACAGCACTTCCATCGAAGGCTTTGGCTTTTTCCCAAGGCAACCCTTTTTCCTTACATTTCGCTTGAACATCACGAGCTGTAAAATCAATTCCTAATCCAACTTCATCATAGTATTTATGAGCAAACTTCGGAGAAATGTGCTTTCCTACTTTGTTAATTTTTACCAAAACCTCAACCTCATAATGAATATCATTAGAAAATGGTGGGATGAAAAAAGGCATTTTTTTTGGTAAAATAGCCGAATCAGGCTTTAAAAATATAACTGGATTCTCGGGCTTTTCATTGGCAAGCTCTTCAATATGCTTTCCATAATTTCGCCCAATACAAATTATTTTCACTATTTATTAATTGTAATTTTAAAACTAAAAACTTTTCGTTGATAACCTACTATGGAATCCATTTTTTCTCAAAGTTTGGCTTACGCTTCTCCAAAAATGCATCTCTTCCTTCTTTTGCCTCATCAGTCATATAAGCTAATCTCGTCGCCTCTCCAGCAAAAACCTGCTGACCAACCATTCCATCATCCGTTAAATTCATAGCAAACTTCAACATTTTTATTGATGTTGGAGATTTCGCCAATATTTCTTGAGCCCATTCATAAGCAGTAGCTTCTAATTCGTCATGAGGAATTACGGCGTTTACCATTCCCATTTCATACGCCTCTTGTGCTGAGTAATTTCTACCTAAAAAGAAAATTTCGCGCGCTTTCTTTTGCCCAACCATTTTAGCTAAATACGCAGAACCATATCCAGCATCAAATGAGGTAACATCCGCATCCGTTTGTTTGAAAATGGCATGCTCTTTACTAGCCAAAGTTAAATCACAAACAACGTGTAAACTATGTCCACCACCTACGGCCCATCCTGGCACAACACAAATTACAGCCTTAGGCATAAAACGAATTAAACGTTGAACCTCTAAAATATTTAATCTATGATAACCATCTTCGCCAACATAACCTTGATGCCCTCTTGCTTTTTGATCTCCTCCTGAGCAAAAGCTCCAAATTCCATCTTTAGTTGAAGGTCCTTCCGCAGAAAGCAACACAACTCCCACAGAAGTATCTTCGTGTGCATCTTTAAATGCATCTAGCAATTCACTTGTTGTTTTTGGCCTGAAAGCATTTCTTATATCTGGTCTATTAAATGCAATTCTTGCTACTCCATTAGATTTCTTATAAGTAATATCATCGTATTCCTTTGCAGTTTTCCACTCAGGTTGTATCATAATTTTAAACTATTGTCGTTATATAAGAAGCAAAAATAACACATTAACTTTATTTTCTTTTTATATTTGACAGTTATAAATTATTCCCTATGAGACATCTATCGTTTTTACTTGTATTTTGTTTATCAGTATCAGCTTTTTCTCAAAAAATTATCACAAAATCAATTGATTCCAAAGAGTTAAAGAAACAAAGAAATATTAAGGTTTATCTTCCTAAAAATTATGATAAAGATTTAACGGCGAACTATCCTGTTGCTATTGTCTTAGGAGATGAATACTTATTTGATTTATATGTTGGAAGCGCAAAACTTTTTGCTAATGCTGATAAAGCTCCAAGACAAATTGTTGTGGGAATTGATATGAAATCTACTTATGCAAAAGATATTTCGATCGTTCCAGCTACAAACCTTCTAACCACTAACGGAATACACTTTTACAATTTTATTAAACATGAGTTAATCCCTTACTTGGAAGGAAGTTTTAAAACTTCTCCGTTTATGACTATTGTTGGCGAAGGTAAAGGAGCCAATTTTGTGACACACTTTTTAAAGGAGCCTGAACCAATTTTTAATGCATATATATGTGCTACTCCTGAATTTGCAAATTACTCTCCTGAAATTATAAAATCGTATTCACTTAAAAGATTAGAAACCATAGACAACACCTATTTTATTTATGGGAGTAACGCAAAAGGACAAACTACTGATGAGTTATTTGGTAGATTTAGTGAAATAGGAACTTATTTAACCTCTTTTGAAGCAAAAAACTTGAACTTTACTTTTGATAAGTTTGAAAATTCACCTGGCTTCTTATCAACTATTGCTGAAACAATACCAAGAGCTATGACTAAAATCTTCGCTCTATATTCGAAAATTTCTAAGTCTGAATTTGAAAAGAGTATAAAAGATTTAGAACCTTTAGAAGCCATAAAGTATGTTGAAAATAAATACTTAGACATCCAATATTTATATGGTTCAAATCTAAATGTTCGTTTAGATGACATTTATGCTATCGAAGGAATTGTTATTGACAAACAAGATGGAGACTACCTTAGAGTTCTTGGTGACTTTGTTGCTATTAAATATCCTGATCTTCATTTAGGGGATTATTATGTTGGAAAATACTATGAACTAGGTAAAGATTATGAAAAAGCTGATTTTTACTACAAAGCGGCTTATGGTAAAATGAACCTCTCTGACCCTAACACCAATGCTTTTTATGAAAACATTAAACGTGTAAATGACTTATTAGAGAAGCAAAAATCAGAAGAAGGTACTCCAATTGAAGATGAAGAAGAACAAGAAGAAGAACAAGAGGATGAAAATGATGATAACGAAAATGAAGACAATTAATTTTCTAACTTTATTACATTATAATTAATAAGAAACCTCTTGATTAACTTCAGGAGGTTTTTTAGTTTTATTCTGCTATTTCGTATGGAAAACTAGCCTCTTATGAGTTGTTAGAACTTCATATAACTTCAATTTTCGCTCTTCTCATGATACTCTTATTTAAGTCTATTTTATAAAAACATTAACATTTTTGGACACTGTAAATGGTAAATTCGTGGTTTACAAACCCAAATACAACTAAATATGCACAAAAAACAACTAAGCCTTAGGCTACTAGTGTCAATGTTTTTGATGGCTTCTTTTTTGGGTGTTCAAGATATGAATGCGCAAAGAAGAAAGAAAAAAAAGGACAAAAACAAAACAGAAACTCCAGAAAAAAAGAAAAAGAAAGAAAAAACCATTGCTGAACTTACTAAAAGTAGTCAAAAAATAGATGGTCTTTTCACTATCTATCAAGATACCGTTACGGGTAACATCAAGTTACTTATAAAAAAAGAACAACTAAATAAAGATTTTATCTATTTTTCCCAAATAGCCGATGGTGTTTCCGAAGTAAGGGCTTTTAGAGGAGCATACAGAGGTTCTAGTATTTTCAACATAAAGAAATACTTCAACAAGATAGAATTTGTTGCTCCTAATACCTCATTTTACTTCGATAAAAACAACGCCATTTCTAAATCTTCAAAAGCAAATATTAGCGATGCCCTAGTGTCTAGTTCTAAGATAGTAGCTTCTGATGAAAAAAAAGGAGAATATTTAATCGAAGCAAATGACCTGTTTTTATCAGAAGTATTAACAAGAATTAAACCTCCACGCTTTCCTGGAAGTTCTCCTTTTGCATTTAAACTTGGTAATTTTGACAAGAAGAAATCGAAAATAAACGAGATTAAAAATTATCCTGAAAACACCAACATAAAAACAGAGTATGTTTACAATAATCCTTCTGTTTTAAACGGAGGATCTCAGGCAATAAAAGATGGTAGATTTATTTCTATTAAGGTTTTTCACACCTTCATGAATATGCCTGAAAACAACTATGA
Source organism: Tenacibaculum xiamenense (assembly GCF_964513065.1). Lineage (NCBI taxonomy): Bacteria > Pseudomonadati > Bacteroidota > Flavobacteriia > Flavobacteriales > Flavobacteriaceae > Tenacibaculum > Tenacibaculum xiamenense. Next base: position 501,829 of record NZ_CAZEQU010000042.1, on the reverse strand, counting down.
AGTAAGAATGGATGACCCTCGAGTTGGTTACTTTTTAACTTCTACCAATGACATGACCTCTACAAAGGCTGTGAATTATAGAGATTTTATTAATAGATGGAGACTTGTTAAAAAGAACCCAGAATTAGCAATCTCTGAACCAGTAAAACCTATTACATGGTGGATTGAGAACTCAACCCCAGTTGAGTTTATTCAAACAATTAAAGAGGGAGTTTTGGCTTGGAATGAAGCTTTTGAAAAAGCTGGATTTAAAAATGCCATGGAAGTTAAAGTTCAACCAAATGATGCAGACTGGGATGCCGGAGATGTTCGTTACAATGTGTTGCGTTGGACTTCTTCTCCTAATCCTCCTTTTGGTGGTTACGGACCAAGTTTTGTAAACCCTAGAACAGGTGAAATTTTAGGTGCAGACATTATGTTAGAATACGTTCATTTTACAAATAGAGTTAAATATGACAAAATTTTTGGTGAGCTATCAAAGGCTTCAACAGAAGAAGAAGCTCATAACATATTTACCCACAAAGACAATCACATGTTTTGTTCAGCAGGGCATTTGATGCATGAAAATACAATGTTTGGAAAAACTGTATTAGCTGCTTCTGGCGCTTCTGACTTGGAAATGGAGGGAATGAAAAGAGAGGCTATGAAAGCACTTATTATGCACGAGGTAGGACATACTTTAGGTTTAAATCACAATATGAAGGCGAGTCAGTTATTTTCTCCTGAGCAATTAGCCAATGCTGATTTTATTGAAGGAAAATGCTTAACTGGTTCAGTTATGGACTACGCCGCTATTAACTTAACGTTAGACAGATCAAAACAAGGTCAATTCTATGATACAGCTGTTGGTCCTTATGATGTTTGGGCAATTCAATATGGTTATACTCCTTTTAATAACGATTCAGAAAGAAAAGCTCTTTTAGCGCAATCGACGAAACCAGAATTAATTTTTGGTAATGATGCAGATGATATGCGAGCGCCTGGAAAAGCTATTGATCCGAGAGTAATGATTGGTGATTTATCAAATGATCAAATTACTTACTCTATCGATAGGATAAAATTGGCCAATAATATTATGAAAGATATTAAGTCTCGTTTTTCTAATGAAGGAGAAACTTACGAAGAGCTTAGAAACGCTTATTTTATTTTGAGTGGTCAAGCCGCTACAGCTGGAGGAGTTATTTCTCGATTTATAGGTGGTGTTTATGTAGATAGATCTGTAATTGGTCAAGAAGGAGGAACTCAACCTTATACGCCTGTTAGTTTAGAAGACCAAAAAAGAGCTATGAATGCTTTAAAAACTTATGTTTTTGCTCCAAACGCCTTCAAGGCTCCTGCTGATTTATACAACTATTTGGCAAGACAAAGACGTGGGTACAACTTTTTTGGTGGCCCAGAGGACCCTAAAATTCACGCACAGGTTTTAAGATATCAAAAGAACGTGTTAAACCATATTTTACACAGAAATACCTTACAAAGAATTACCGATTCTGAATTATATGGAAATGAGTATACTTTATCAGCTTTTATGACAGATTTAAACAATGCTATTTTTAAAGCTGACTTATATAAAAACGTAAACTCTTTCCGTCAGAATTTACAAACAGAGTATACAAAAATGCTTTTAAACATGGTTGTTGGTAAGAAAAGTAAAGGATATACAAACGCTGCAAAAGCGATGGCTTTGTATAACTTAAATAAAATCAAATCTTGGGTAAGCAACGGAACTGGTAATATTTCGACAAAAGCACATAAAAACCAGCTAAAACTTTTAATAAATAATTCTTTAAAAGAAGTAAAATAACATCTAAAAAGGAGTTACGAAAAAGCCTCTATCAAAAATGATAGAGGCTTTTTTATTTTTTTCATTAAAATTAAACTAGTGTTTCAGTTCAATTCTATCTTCTTTTAATTCTATTAATTGTTGCTTGTATAAACTACCTACTGCTCGTTTAAAAGCTTTTTTACTCATTTGTAAATGGAACTTTATAGATTCAGGAGAACTCTTATCGGTAAGCAGTAAACTTCCTTTTTCTTTAATCTTATTATAAACTTTCTCTACGTCTTTATCAATAACGTTTTTAAATCCCTGAGGCTGCAAAGACATGTCAATTCTTTCATCTTCTCTAATTTTTTTAATGTACCCTTGGACTTTCATTCCCTCCTCTAGTTCAGTGAATACTTCATTTTTATAAAGTAATCCTTCATATTCCTCATTGATTAATACAGTGAAGCCCAAATGCGACTGTAAACCTATAATCAAATCTACCTTATCTCCTACTTTTAAATCCATTATAAATTTTTAAAATATTCCTTTAAAATTACGTCATTTATATCAGAAGGCGTAAAAACCTCAAGAATTTTTGGTTTATCCGACTCTTTATAAAAGTCAATCAAATTTTCGTTTAACTCATTTATATTTCGTGCAGAACAATATTCAAAATTGTAGGTCTTTGCCAAATGTTCGGCAGTAAGACCATGAGGAGTTTCAAAGTATTTCAAAGCGTTTGTTGACTTTGGTCCTGGTATTATTTTAAAGATTCCTCCTCCTGAATTATTCAAAATAATTATTCTAAAACTTTTAGGAATATAGGAATTCCATAAAGCATTGCTATCGTAATAAAAACTAACATCCCCTGTTATGAAAACAGTTTGTTCTTCAACTTCAATAGAAGCTCCAATTGCCGTACTGGTACTTCCATCAATTCCACTAGTTCCTCTATTGCAAAAAACTTTAAGTGAAGGATTCAAGTCAAACAATTGAGTATACCTAATAACAGAGCTATTACTCACCTGTAACTGACAATTATCTGGCAAGGAAGCCAATATAGTTTCACATGCCTTAAGGTCTGAATATTCAACTTTTTCCAAAAACTGTTTATGGCTATTGTTTCTAGAGAGTTTAGCTTCTAACCATTCCTTTTGATAGCTACTTTTATTTTTTTCTTTGTTTACTCGTTTATAAAGTTCAGTTAAAAACTCTTCAGTACTTAAAGTTATATGGCCAGTCAAACAAAAAAACGTATTCATATCTTTAAGTTTATCTATATGCCAATGACCTTTTGGAGAGTACTTACGTAAAAACTGTTTAATTCTTTTTGACACCACCATTCCCCCGAACGTAATTAGTAAGTCCGGCTTAAATGCCTCAAAATCTTCTTCTGAAAACGAAGTGATTACTTTATCAATAGAGTTTATGATATTTGGGTGATGAATATTTGAAATAGTTTCCGTGAGAACAATCACCTTTTCATCATTGAAATAACCTTCTAAACAAGTGTTTATTTTTTCAGAAGGAAAATTCTCCCCAACTAAAATCATAACCTTCTTTGATGCATTCCAAATATTCACAGCAATATCGTACTGCCAATTTTGTATTTCTTCCTCATAGTTAAATTGAGGAAAATCGAATTCAGCAATTGACTCTACAGTTTCATATAATGGCTCATCAAACGGAACGTTAATATGTACAGGCCCTTTTTTTTCTATTGCTTTTTTTATTGCGCCACTAATTAATTGGATATTTTCACCAATCCTTTCCACATCTTCACTCAGATTCGCTGAGCACAAGATATGGTTATTAAACACATATTCTTGTCTAATTGTTTGTCCATCACCAATATCAATTAAGTGTTTAGGCCTATCTGCTGAAATAACTAAAAGAGGTATTTTACTATAGAATGCCTCTGCGATTGCTGGATGATAATTAAGTAAGGCAGAACCTGACGTACACACCAAGGCAACCGGTTTTTTTGTCTGTTGAGCAATCCCCATAGCAAAAAAAGCAGCACAGCGTTCATCAACGATACTATAGGTTTTAATATTAGGATGATTTGAAAAACCAATGGTTAAAGGCGCATTTCTAGACCCCGGAGATATTACTACGGTATCTACGTTGTAGTGATTGCAGGCTGAAACTACGAGTTGTGCTAATTCTTTTTTGGGATACATTGTTTATTTGCAGGAAAAGGACATATTTATCAATCTATTTTTAGCCAGAAAAAGTCAGAAGTATCCAAGATAAACTTTTCAACTTACTGACTTTTTAATATGGTTATAAAGGAAATTAGTTTCCTTTTTTATAATCAGCTAAAAACTTTTCTAAACCGATATCCGTTAATGGGTGCTTTAATAATCCAGAAATAGCACTTAATGGTCCAGTCATAACATCAGCTCCAATTTTAGCACAATCAATTACGTGCATTGTGTGACGCACAGAAGCAGCTAAAATTTCTGTTTCGAACATATAGTTATCATAGATATGACGAATTTCAGAAATTAAATTTAATCCATCTGTCGAAATATCATCTAAACGCCCAATAAAAGGAGATACATAAGTTGCACCTGCTTTTGCAGCCAATAATGCCTGACCTGCAGAGAATACTAACGTTACATTTGTTTTAATTCCTTTATCTGAAAAGTATTTACAAGCTTTAATACCATCAGCAATCATAGGTAATTTAACAACAATCTGAGGGTTTAAAGCCGCTAAAGCTTCTCCTTCTTTCACCATTCCTTCAAAATCAGTTGAAATAACCTCAGCCGAAACATCACCTTCAACAACTTCACAAATTGCTTTATAGTGATTTAAAATATTCTCTTCTCCTGTGATTCCTTCCTTCGCCATTAATGATGGATTTGTAGTAACTCCATCTAAAATACCTAAAGCTTGTGCTTCTTTAATTTGATCAAGATTAGCCGTGTCAATAAAAAATTTCATGTGTTTTTATTTATAATGTTGTGTTCTGTTACAAAGTATTCTTTATAATCCGCTGCGAATTTACAACTTATAATGATTCATTAAGAGTTTTTCGTAAACTTTATCTGGTAAAATTCTCTTCAATACGATTGAGAACTTTTCCATAAATGCTCCTACTTTGTAATGTATTTTCGGTTTTTTATTTTCTATAATTTCTTGCACTTTTTTAGCCATTTGAATAGGGTCAGCGCCTGAATCAACATGGTTATCCATCAATGCTAAATTTTCAGCATATTTTTCCTTGTAAGCTGAATTATCAAAAACGGGTGTATGGTATCTTCCCGCGGCTATATTTGTTGCAAAATCTCCTGGAGCAACATTTACAACGTTAATTCCAAATGCTTTTACTTCCATACTCAGGCTTTCTGTGATTAACTCCAAAGCTCCTTTACTTGCCGAATAAATACCTCTAAAAGGTAATCCCATATACGCTGCTATTGAGGTGGTATTTATAACAAGCCCTTGTTTTTGCTCTCGCATGTATGGAAGTACTTCCTTAATAACATTGATAACACCAAAAAAATTAGTTTCAAAATTATCGCGCATTTCTTTAGTTGGAGTATCTTCAATTGGACCCGTTATTCCCTTTCCAGCATTGTTAATTAAAACATCAATCTTTCCTTCTTTCTTTATAACCTCTTCAATAGCTGTTTTTATAGTTTCTTCTTTTGTCACATCTAAAGCAACCATATGATAAGGAACATCAACCTTTTGTGGATTTCTACTTGTTCCATATACTTTGTAATTTTTACTATGTAAATAACTAGCAATAGATTTTCCTATTCCTGATGAAGCTCCTGTAATAAATACAACCTTTGACATTTTATTTAATTTTAAGCAAATATCTAAAAGATAAATTCAATACAAAAAACTTTAACCAGCAATATTCAATTAGAAAACAGCAATAAAATTGAGTGCAATTTTTGAAGAAATTTAAACCTTCATTTCCCGTTATACAATTACAATTAGTATTTAAAAACTTATATTAGCCTCCCGATACCTTTTGAAATTATGCTAAAAAAAATTATTACTACTTGTTTTTTAATGTTTGCGGGGCTTTCTTCTTTTTCGCAAACCTCACTTTTTGATCATACGAAAACGTTTACGCGACAGGACTCCTTAAGAGGAACCATAACTCCAGAAAGGTCTTGGTGGGACTTAACCTACTACCATTTAGACATTTCAGTAAACCCTGATAAAAAATTTATTTCAGGTAAAAACACCATTCAATATAAAGTATTAAAACCAGCGTCAAGACTTCAGATTGATTTGCAACCTCCTTTAAAAATTACCAAAGTAATGCAAAATGGAAAAGAGCTTAACGTACAATCAGAAACAAATGCTCATTTTATTGAATTACAGGAAAATCAGAAGATAGGATCTATAAACTCTGTAGATGTTTATTATGAAGGTAATCCGAAAGAAGCTATTAGGGCTCCATGGGATGGTGGCTTTTCATGGAAAAAAGATTCTAATGGAAAACACTTTGTGGCTACTTCTTGTCAAGGGTTAGGAGCCAGTGTTTGGTGGCCTAACAAAGATCATATGTACGATGAAGTTGATAGTATGGCCATTAGCGTTAGAGTTCCAAATCATTTAATGGATATTTCAAATGGTCGACTGCGAAAAGTTGAAAAGCATTCTGATAAAACTACTACCTATCATTGGTTTGTAAACAATCCTATTAACAACTACGGAGTAAACGTTAATATTGGTGACTATGTTCATTTTTCTGAAAAATATCAAGGTGAAGGTGGTGAATTAGATCTGGAGTATTATGTATTGAGAGATAACCTCGAAAAAGCCAAAGTACACTTCAAAGATGCCCCAAAAATGCTAAAGGCCTTTGAACATTGGTTTGGAAAATACCCTTTTTACGAAGATAGTTTTAAACTTGTAGAAGTTCCGTATTTGGGAATGGAGCACCAGAGTTCTGTTACTTATGGAAACAAATACAGAAAAGGTTATTTAGGTAATGATCTTTCTGGCACTGGTTGGGGATTAAAGTTTGATTTTATAATCATTCATGAAGCTGGACATGAATGGTTTGCCAATAATATCACAAATAAGGATATTGCAGATATGTGGATTCACGAGAGCTTTACGGCCTATTCTGAAAACTTATTTCTAGACTATTACTATGGTAAAAAAGCTTCTGCTGAATATGTTATAGGGACAAGAAGATCTATACAAAACGATATTCCAATCATAGGTCAATATGATGTAAATAGTGAAGGTTCTGGAGACATGTATTACAAAGGAGCGAATATGCTTCATGTCATTCGACAACTGATTGATAATGATGAAAAATGGCGTCAGATTTTAAGAGGCTTAAACAAAACATTTTACCATCAAACAGTTACTACAAAACAAATAGAAAATTACTTGATTCAAGAATCTGGAATTGATCTAACAAAGGTATTTGATCAATATTTAAGAACTATCAAAATACCTAACTTTGAGTATAAATTAAAGAAAGGTCAGTTAAAATACAGATGGACAAATGTGGTTGATAATTTTAATATGCCTTTAAAGATATATCTTGGAAAAGAAGCTAAGCTGATTAAACCAACCCAGAAGTGGCAAACTTTGAAAACAAACACTAATAGCATAACTGTTGACCCTAATTTTTATGTTAGCGTTAATAAGTTATAAATAACTACACCTATTTTATGAACAGAAAAAACTTTATACAGTCCTTACTTGGAGCTTCAGCGTTTATATCGCTTCCATTTTCTTCATATGCGAACGATCATGATGCCTTATCAGAAGCTATCAAGTCTACATCAAAAAACACCAAAGGAAACTTATTTGGTTTTAAAACTTCACCAATAAAAAAAGTGAAGGTTGGAATTATTGGTCTAGGAAATAGAGGTACAACCCTACTTCAAATGTTTGAATGGCTCGTAGCACAAGGACATTGTGAAATAGTTGGACTTTCAGATTTACAAGAAAAGAAAGTACAGAAAGCAGCAGAGCGCCTAAAGCAATGGCAAAGAAAGAAACCCAAACTTTATTTTGGAAATGATACGGAATGGAAAAAATTAGCCCAACGTGATGAGATTGATTTATTATTAATTGCTACTCCTTGGGAATATCATGCTCCAATGTGTATCTATGGTATGAACAATGGTAAGCACGTTGCTTGTGAAGTTCCATTAGCTTATACCTTAAGTGAATGTTGGGAACTTATTGAAACAGCAGAGAAAAATCAGAAGCACTGTATTATGATTGAAAACTGTTGTTACAATGAAGAAGAATTGTTTGTTCTAAACATGATTGAAAATGGTGTTTTTGGAGACATTACGCATACAGAAGGAGCCTATCTTCATGATTTAAGAGCACACATGCTAAGTAATGATTATTATGAAAACCAATGGAGATTAAAACATCATATTGAAAGAGATGGCAACTTTTATACAACACACGGTTTAGGTCCTATTAGTTTTTACTTAAACATTGGAAGAGGTGATACATTTGATCATTTAACTTCTATGAGTTCTAGAGAACTTAATTTAAGTGAAACAGCAAAAAGACTTGGATCTCCCTATACGGACTTTAAATGTGGTGATATGAATTCAACCATGATTAAAACTGCCAAAGGAAAATCCATACTGTTACAGTTTGATGTACATACTGGTCGACCATACTCAAGAATCAATAAAGTTGTTGGAACAAAAGCTACACATGATGGCTATCCAAGTAGGCTTTATATTGACAAAGAAGAATTGGCTTATTGGGGACACAGATGGCTTTCTGAAGATGATTACAAAACCTATCAAAGTAAATATACGCATCCAATTATCAAAAAACTGAAAACAATAAGCCAAGGTTTTAAACAAGGCCATGGTGGTATGGATTTTGTTATGATATACCGATTAATTAGATGTTTAAACTTAGGGTTACCTCTTGACATTAATGCTTACGATAGTGTTATGTGGAGTGCAATTACTCCTTTATCTGAAATTTCAGTAGCAAGTAAGAGTATGTCAATTCCTGTTCCTGATTTTACCAATGGACAATGGAAAAAGGAAAACCCTCTTGAAATTATGAGAGACTTTTAAATTGAAAAACAAATGGGATTAACACTTTTAGTAATGGCTGCTGGTATGGGTAGTCGCTTTGGAGGCTTAAAACAATTAAGCCCAATTAATGATTTTAATGAAACGATTATCGACTACTCTGTTTTTGATGCTAAAAGAGCGGGGTTTACTAAAGTTGTTTTCGTTATTCGTAAAGAATTCGAAGATGATTTTAAAAACTTAATTACCCATAAATATAGGAATCATATTGAGGTAGATTTTGTGTATCAAAACACAAAAGATCTACCTCAAGGATTTAATACGAACCCCGATAGAGAAAAACCATGGGGAACTGGTCATGCCATATGGTGTTGTAGAAATAGCATTACAGATAACTTTGCTGTTATTAATGCCGATGACTTCTATGGTAGTGAATCTTTTAAAGTTATTGCTGAGTATTTAAAAACTTTAAATACTTCTGATTTACAAGATCAAAGTATGGTAGGCTATAAACTGATTAACACCTTATCGGATAACGGAAGTGTTTCCAGAGGAATTTGTACTGTAAACTCAGACCATCAAGTTACATCAATCACAGAACGTACTCAAATTGAGAAAAAAGGAAGTACAATTGTTTTTACAGAAGATAACAAAGAAACCGTTTTAAGTGCTGAAGATATTGCCTCTATGAACATGTTCGGATTAACTCCTGCTACTTTTGAAGCTTTCGAAAATGACTTTAAATCTTTTCTTACTGAACGTGGTTCTGAATTAAAATCTGAGTTTTACCTTCCTACCGTTATCAATAATTTAATCGCGAGAAATCAAAGCGGAGTTACTGTATTACCAACAAATGCAAAATGGTTTGGTATGACTTATAAGGAAGACAAGACCATTGTAGAAAATAACATTAAACAATTAACCAAATCAGGAGAGTACCCTGAAAAATTATGGAATGATTAAATCCATAGTTAAGGAATTTATTATTTCAAAAGCACCAAACCTAAGTGTAGTATTGTTCTTGGTTTGGTAGTTTTAAGAGACTTTTTAATTAATATTTTTGAATGGCACTAGATACTACTATTATCGATTCTTTTGAAATAGAAGGAAGTTTTGTTTCTTCTGAAACCATTGTTTCTGGTTATATTAACACAACTTATAAAATAACTACAACAGATACCTCCTATATTCTTCAAAAGGTAAATCATTCTATATTTAAAAATGTAGGTGAACTCTCAAAAAATATTATTCGAATTACGGAACATATCGCTTCAAAAGTTAAAGACAGATTTATTTTAAAAGTGATACCTTCCAAAATAAATGAAGGGTTTCACAAAGATTCAGAAGGTAATTACTGGAGAATGTTTAATTATCTTGAAAACTCTGTCACTTTTGAAGTTTTAGAAAGTGAAAAACAAGCCAGAGCTTTGGGAAATGCGTTTGCTAATTATCAAAAGCTACTAATTGACCTGCCCGAACCAGGTTTGTTTGAGGTTTTGCCTGACTTTCACAATACGCCTCTAAGAATAGAGCATTTTAAAAAAGCCATTGAATTCAATTTTGAAAATAGAAAGGAACATGCAAGAGATGAAATTAACTATTTAATAGACCTTGCTTCTGAAATGGGAGAAGTGGTTTCACTTGGAAACCAAAAAAAAATACCCCTTAGAAGCATTCATCAAGATGCAAAACTTAGTAACATTCTTTTCAATAGTTCAAATGAACAATTCTGCATTATTGATCTTGACACTACCATGCCTGGGTACTTGTGTTACGATTTTGGTGATGCTGTGAGAACAGGAATGAACACTGCCAGCGAAGAAGAAAAGGATGTCTCGAAAGCCAGTTTAAATATGAATTTATTTAAAACTTTTGCTGAAGGTTATGCCGAAGCCTCAAAAGAGTTTATTACCCAAGAAGAAATAAAAACGCTTGTTTTGGGTGTTAAAACTATTACCTACGAACAAGCAATTCGTTTCTTGGCAGACTATTTAAACGGCGATATTTATTATCAAACCTCTTACGCAGAAAATAACTTAACAAGAACTAAAATTCAAATTGCTCTTTTGAAAGATATTATTAAAAACTATAATTTTATGTACGAATATATAACTCAACTATACAAAATGTCATAACGCTTCACTTCTTTCTAACTAATACTAACTAACTTTCAAACATGGGAAAAAAAGACGAATATCAAGAACGCCATCGATTTTGGACCGATAAAACCTTAACACAATATGGCTTTGCTAATAACTTTTTTCTTGTTGCTGCGATTGGAATTCTAGCCTTTGTTTTGAAAGAAATTGAAGCAGATTTACAAGTAACTTTTTCTTTAAAATATATCAACTGGAAAATCACACTTCTTCGATTTTCCGCTTTATCTGCCTTTATTTCTATTTGCTGTGGAACAATAACGGTTTTATCAAGATTATATGACCTCAGGCTTACGAGACATATAATTAATACACGTATTAAAGCTCTAGATAAAGGCATATCCCTGAATGATGATTATATTTCCATAAACAATGTTTTTCTACTTTCAATCTTAGTAGAAGTTATGATCTCTAAAAATTACTTTATTAAAAAAACTGAGATCGTGGATTCAGATATTCTGCATCCTAAATTTTTCAAACTAAGAAAAAAAGCACTTGTTCTAGGGAGGCTTTCTTGGAGGTATTTTAGCTATCAGATCATTATTTTAGTTTTATCAGTGATGCTGTTTATGCTTGGTTGGATGATTTAAAGTTTATGATAAAGAAGCAATTTTCGGATTGCTCCGAAACTATTTATTCATGAAATTTGTCTTATGGACACATCTAATCACCACTATCTTGTTGTCGAGAAAATAATAACGTATTTAAACGAAAATAAGGACCGTCACCCTTCTCTAGAAGAAATAAGTGATCATATTCATTTGAGCAAATTTCACTTGCAACGTGTTTTTAAAAATTGGGTTGGTGTAACCCCTAAAGATTTTCTGCAATATCTTACATTAGAGCATTCGAAAAGCTTATTAAGTTTAGGTAAAAGTACCCTCGAAACGTCCTATGAAGTTGGTCTTTCAGGAAATGGGAGGTTACACGATTTGTTTGTTAAATTTGAATCAGTATCACCTGGTGAATTTAAAAACAAAGGACGGGGAATTGTTATACGTTGGGAAATTATAGAATCTGTATTTGGGGAAACACTTATTGCAGAAACGGAAAAAGGAATTTGTAAAATTGCTTTTAAGGCAGGTGAAGAAAATCTATTTGATGCACTGACAAACGATTTCTCTGAAGCTACTTTCAATAAAGGATTAGGCGACTATGGCATATTACTCAAGACTTATTTAGAAACATGGGAAATACCAAAGAAAAAGATTCCATTGCATTTTAAAGGAACCCCCTTTCAAATACAGGTATGGAAGGCTTTATTACAGGTTCCTTCTGGACAATTGGTTTGCTATCAAGATATAGGTAATAAAATAAATAACCCAAAAGCCGTTAGAGCCATAGGAACAGCTATAGGGAAAAACCCAATCGCCTATTTAATTCCTTGCCATAGAGTTATTAAAAATAATGGAGTTTCCGGTGGTTATCGTTGGATCCCAGAAAGAAAGCAAATTATTAATGCTTTTGAAGCTTCGAAACTCAATTGATAAGCAAGTATCGGATTGCCTAACTTAAGACCTGCCCTTAGCTTTACCAAAACTTTTCAAATACACTAAAAGAAATGAACACTGAATTCAAAATAAAAGAAATCGCCATAGATAAAGTAGCCCACTTATTTGAACTAAACTCAAAGGAGCTTGAAAAAAGAGAAATTCATACAATAATAGCAGATTCAAATCCTGGTTTTCCATGCCGAGTTAGCCTCAAAGAAGCCAATATTGGCGAGAAAATATTTGCCTTCAACTACCAACACCACGATGTTCGTTCTCCTTATCGAGCCTCAGGACCTATTTTTGTAAGAGAGAATGCCATTTCTGCTAATCTCAATACCAATGAAATTCCTGAAATACTTGAACATCGGCTACTCTCGGTAATGGCATATGATCGGAAAGCAATGATGATTGATGCAAAAACAGTAAAAGGAGAGCATCTTAAACCAACAATTCATGAATTATTTAGTAATGGAGAAATCACGTATTTGCAAGTTCATAATTCCAGTCACGGATGCTATAATTGTCAAATAGATAGAGTGACTCCAACAGAAATGAATGATTTCTAATATTTTCAACCGAAGCTATCAACGAAAATTCATCTCGATGAGTCCCATTGTTTAAGTCTCAATTTGATCATACTAATTTTTGCTAAAAGAACTTTATTGAGCAGATGATATTTTCATCACTTACTATTTAATTGATTCTACCATCAATAATATTTCCTTATTGATTAAATCGGCATTTTCTTTTTGTGTAATTATAGAACCATGATTCCCATCCATCACAAATTGTTTACTATTTGTAGACAGTTCTTTTAATTCTTTTTGCATTTCAAACCACAGTTGAACTTGTTTATCTGGATCAATACCTTCGCGTCGATATTTTTCTTTTTGAAACTCTCTATATTGCTCTTTAGCTGTAAAAACCAAAACAGATAAGGAATCTAAACTACTTACTTGTCCTGAACGTAAAAGCAAAGCTTTATTAATAGTATTTTCTTTTAAATATCGATCGTAAACTTTTCCAGAATAGGAAGTAATTTCACGAGAACGAATATGACACTCTTTTGGTAGACCATCATTCCTAAACTTTGAACTAAATAACTTATTATAAAGTCCAATTATTCCCATATCAGCAAGAATCGACATTAATTTTATAGAGTTAACTTGATTTTCAGGAATCAACTCTTTTTGCACTAACCGTTCCCATTGCTCTGGATGACTTGAATCTAAAAAAACCATTCCTTTTACTTCATTAGGGTAAACATCTCTAAATATTCGATTATAGATTCCCCCCATTGAATGACCTACTAATATATAAGGCGGCTTTTCTCCATTTATTTCAAGTAACTCATGGAGTTGATGAGCGTACGATTCAGATGTAATGCTGTTTTCAACTGATTCGCTATACCACTTCCCTTCTCTATCATAACGCACTATTCGCATATCCTCCTTCAGTCCTTCTGCAATCCAATGCAACATATCGGTACTGCTATATGCTCCCGATTCAAGAATAAGAGTTGGCAAATTATTCTTTTCACCTTCTGCTCTTATATGAAGTTTTGTTCCATTAACATCGACTAACTTGCCTGGTGGAATTGGTTTTGAACTAAACAATCTATAGCATGCCCCTGCTGCTACCAATATTAGCATAATAGCTATTAAAAATTTACCCACTAGCTTGAGTATTTTTAACTTAATTTCATAGTAGTTTTCAAAAAATATTACAGACTTTATTCTTTCCAACAAATATAAGTTTAATCAAGTTCATACCTACAAATACTTCATGCTTTAACTTTTATAAATTACTATATTAAACCAGAAGTCAATACCCCTATAAACAGAATATTATGTATTTTGTAGTAATTTTTGATGTTTTATAAATGAAAACAAAAAAACACACCATTTTAAAAAAATCTGTGCTAATAATTGTAACCTTTTTAATTCTACTCTCATTATTAGGGCAAACAGATCTTGGAAACTTTTCTAGCCAAGATAATTCAGAGTTTAACTATGTAACCATTCAAAAGAACACCATTCGATACTTACAAAAAGGACAAGGAAAAGACATCTTACTAATCCACGGAAGTCCTGGCTCCATTGAAGATTGGAACAAAATTATAGACTCTTTAAGTGTTGATTATAGAGTTACCGCTTTTGATCGGCTAGGACATGGATATAGCTCAGACTACGAGTATTCTCATCATATTGAGGACAATGCGATTCTTACAAATCAAATCATTAAACAATTTAACTTAAAATCGCCTTTAATAGTTGGGCATTCTTATGGCGGGTCTACGGCTGCATTTATGGCGGTAAATGATAATAACTCCGATCAAAAATACATCATACTCGATTCTCCCCTTTATGAAATTAAAATGCAACCTATTTATATGACCACTACACTTCCTGTACTTGGTAAAGGGTTTTCTCTATTATTTTCATATACCATTTCAGATATGTTTATTGAAAATGGTCTAAATGACATTTTAGTTTCAATTGATACAAACCAAAGAAATACTATTATTAAACAACGACAGCATATTTGGTCACAACCCAAGGTTATTTTTAACAAGTCGATGGAAACAAAGAACTATAACAGTGATTTAAAGCAAATTTCTAATCGGTATCCTAATTTAAAAAGTCACTTCACTATTGTTACTACTAAGGATACCCTGAAGACATTTAGAAAAGACTGTGAAAAGTTTCATAAAGAAATTCCAAACAGTTCCCTTATATACCTAGAAAATACAGGTCATTATATTCAAATTGAAAGACCATGGGCTGTTTTAAATATCATCCGACAAAAGATGGAAGGTCAACCTTCGTCTTATAAAAAACAATAATCATTTTGTTTCATTTTGCAATTTTCGCAAATATTAAAACTTCCGTTTTTTTGTTTTATTCACTGAAAATCATAATTTTAGAATCGCTAAACAAACCAAACCCAGCCATTTACTTTTTCCACCCTTGAATAGACAGTAAAGCTGTTCATTTAATGAATACATCTATTTTATGGATATTAATAATGAAATTAATTCCTTCATTAAGGAGCAAATGGGATTGGAAGCTTACACTACTAAATGTACTTCCTTATTTGAGAAGTTTATAGATTCTTACCAAGAGAGTCAATCTATAAATTCAGTAAACAATGATTCGAAAGAAGTTGCTGGATGTATGGAAGTTATGGATGATTTACAAATGAGACTGAGTTTCGTATCATCCATGAAACACAATGTATCCACGCAATCTTTAACACCTGAAGACCGAAGTTTCTTTAACACCCCAAAGTTTCTTCCGTTTCAAAACCAAGTAAAAATAGGAATTCGGATCGCAAAGAAAATCGATGAGTTAAATGAAGCTTATCAGCAAATCACACATCATAAATCAAACAACTATTTTGATCTTACTTCAGAAGTAGAAGTTGTTTATGAAAAAAATGTGGAGAGCTGGCTTTCATCGTGTTGGCAACGTGCTAACAACGCTAAACAAGTGTCGTACCCTTTATATTATTACTACCATGACTCCATGGATAACTCTATTAATTTATTAGATGGTAAAAAGTATAATCTGGAAACACTAGCGAAGAAGTATGAATAATCAAATAGCCATAAAAAACAGTATCCTTTCAGAAATGAATCTGAATAACCACTCGGAAAAATGCATTAATTTATTCGTAAAATGTTTGGGTGGTCTTGAGAAAAAAGAGGAAATTTATAAATCGCATGGAAATATCCATGACGAAAAATTAGCACAACATATAAGTGATTTTACTAACCATTGCCGGGCTTTAAACATAATATACCGTCCGCATATCGGGTTTGGAGAAGAACTACTCAATAGTGAAGATGAGCAATTCTTTAATAAACCTTTGTTTCTACCTTTTCAAAAGCAGCAAGAAATTATTCACAAAGTAGCTTCGTATTATGAAATAAAAGAAGACTTATACTTTGAGAAGATTATTGCTCCAATGAATGATATTGTCGATGAATGGCTATCATCATGTTGGCAAAAGGCTAGTGACATTAAAAATTTTGACTCACCTATTCATCTTTCCATGAACCGACAAGAGCGGAGTTCTGTAAAAACATTGCTTGAAGGCAGTTATTATAATTTGGAATCATCAACTATTAACAGAATTAAATTATGGAAAATATTAACGACTTTTGGAAATATCCAGACAAGTACAACCCTAAATTAAGTAGCGAATTACTTACTAAATTTGAGGAGAAATTCACCTACAAACTACCAAAGAGATACCAAGAGTTATTGCAAATGTCTAACGGAGGAATTCCTGTAAAAGGAAATGTAAAAACTAATACACATACGAGTTGGGCTAAAGATCATGTAGCTATCCTTGATATTAAAGGAATAGAAACTAAAGATAATGGTGATATTAATCTAGATGCTTCAAATTATTGGTCAAAACAAGTTCTAGGTCATGAAGCCACTAAACTACTGCTTATATGCGATTGTCCCTCCCTAGGCAGCGATGTAGTAATGTTAGACTACAGAGGTTGCGATTCTGCGAATGATGAGCCCTGCATAGTTCACATGGACAGTCAATACAAAGCTCCGATAAAAATAGCTGATAATTTCGATGATTTCTTGAGTCGTTTATATCATGATTACGAAGAGGAGTAAGAAATTGGATAGCCGAAAAGTAAGGAGGTCCCCCCTTTCTTTTCGGCTATTTTTTTTATTTAAAAATTGCTTAGATTTTCGACTACATTTGAATCCCTTCTTGTTCTGCTATTGGTCCAGGGATATCTTCAGGATTATCACCAATCATTTGTCGAATATCTATTTCTATTCCGCGTGACATTGTAGTAATAGGTGTATCGTTTGCGATTCCTTCAAAAGGGTTTTCTGAAACTTCACCTATACGTTCCATAGTATGGAAAATCCATGATACAATAACACTAAAAGGGATTGACAACCAAACAAAACCATTTCCTATAACCTTAATAAAGCTCGAGGGTTCTTTATAATTTTTTAAAATTTCCATTCCAATTTCATCAAATACATTGATAATTCCGAAAGGCAATAACACTATAAATATCCAAACAAAAAATAAGTTTAGTGTTGCAAACTGTCTTGGATATGGAAAGTTTTTAATACGTTCTAATTTTCCTTGAAGTGTAAACAATTCAACAATTAAATTCTCTATTTCTAAAAATGAAAATTCCCAAATTAACTTTTTCTCTTTAAGTTCTCGCAGTTGTTTTGATTGTAAATTTAAACAAGCGGTTTGCTTATTTTTCGTACCCAAAACATATGCTTTTTCTTTTTCAGATAAATAACCTTCTAATTCTTCTTCCAAAGAAAATTTGCGCTCATTAATCTGAATTTTACTCATATATTCCCTGTCTGACTTATTCACATTTGACATTTCCCACGGTTTTGGAGCTCTTAAAGCATGACGCAAAGAAGTCATCCATGCTACATGTCGCAATACTAACTTTTTTCTAATTTTAAACAATTCCTCTTCTGATAATTTTTCTTTTGCGTGTTCATTAGAAATAAAATCATTGAACATAATCGTAATGGATCGTGAGGTATTCACAATACCTCCCCAAACTTTTCTTGCTTCCCACAACCTACCATAAGAGGCGTTGTTTTTAAAACTGACGATAAACGCCAAAGCGCTACCCACTAAAGCAATGGGTAACCAAGGTAAATGAATAAATTTCCAATCGAAAATTACATAAAGAGCCGTTGGAATAGTGGATATAATTATAAACTTATAAATGTTTCTTCTTGTCCATCCAAGCATTCCAATTACTGAATAGTTCCTTCTTGTATACATATATTTACGTTGTTTTTAATGCCTCAAATATGACTTCTGGATTTGGACGCTTGGTATAGTCTACTGAATACTCAGCATACGTAATGATTCCTTCTTGATTAATTACAAAACGTGCTGGTACAGGAAGTGTCCAAGTATCGTCCCCGTTGTAATCTACTAAATTTATTTTGAAATCATTTTTATACAATGATTTTAAAGGATTTACCATCGTCCATTTAAGTCCAAATTGCGAAGCCAGATTATTTCCTTCATCATTCAACACATCAAAACTGAGTCTTTGTTGCTCTACTATTTGCTTATTGAATTTTGTTGATTGGGGAGAAACTCCTAAAACCTTAATGTTTTCTTCTTCAAAATTTGATTTATAACGTTTCAAATTCGATAAGTCTAAATTACAATAGGGACACCATATTCCTCGATAAAAAGTTAACATGACATTTCCTTCTTTTAGCAAATCTTCGCTGGAAACGATCTCTTCATTTTGATTCTTTAAAGAAAATTTGGGAGCTTTATCTCCAACCTTCAAAATGTTTATTTCTATGCCTGAAGCTTTTAGATCAGCTGTTGCTTCGTGCATAATTTCTACAAACTCTTTAGGCAGCTTTCCTTCTATTTTTTCTTTTAATTTCTGTAAACTCTGTTCTAATGTCATACTTATACTTTTTCTATTAATTCTGTTTGCAAATGCTTTTCAAAACGCTGAAAATCATTTTCTATTTCAGGGTTTTTCATAACATCATAAGCAAAGAATGTTTTCAAAGGAGTTAGACCAAACCATTTAAAATTTAAATGCATTGGCAACAATAAATCATCTTCGTTAATACCATTGAAAAACTGCTCTTGAGGATCATTAAAAGCCTCTTTTGGAGCATTCGCTGTAACAGATATCATGTAATTCCCTTTTAAAAGACCACCTGTACCATAATTTTTCTTTGGAGCCTTTGAAGTTCTTCCATCTCCTTGTGATAATTTCCCCATCATGCCAGCCGTAAAAACCTCATCAATATATTTTTTGAAACTCCAAGTAACTCCCATCCAGTTTAACGGGGTTTGAAAAAATACCACATCCGCCCAAAGAAATTTTTCGACTTCTTCATCTATATTGTAATCTTCTCCAGTTATAGTAGTTTTAATTTGATACCCTGCATTGGTAAATGCTGTTGAAGCTTTTTCAACGAGTGAACCATTCAGTTTCCCCTCAGCAAACGGATAGTATTGGTGTCCGTTAATAATTAGTACTTTCTTCATCTGTTTGTTGTTCTTTTTTAACGTTTTAATGAAATTCCACTTCTTTAAACAAATATTTTAACAAGCTCATTCCCATCATTGTTAATCTATTTCTTAAATTTGTATCACAAAGAAACTAATAATAGTTTATTTTTTAAACTAATTGATTTACAATCATTAAAAATAGTGGTAACCAAAAGGTAACTTATGGGACGAAAAATTATTAACAACCCAAACTCTTGTTCATTAGTTCATGCAATGAATATTATTGGCGGGAAATGGAAACCGATTATTATTTACTTATTAGCCAATGGGAGTTTGCGCTTTGGTAAGTTACTACTCTTTATTCCTACCATATCAAAAAAAGTACTTACCGACCAGCTTAGAGAACTAGAAGAAGATGGTTTAATCATCAGAAAAAAGTTTGCTGAAATACCTCCCAGAGTTGAATATTCACTCTCGGAAAAAGGAGAAACTCTGTTGCCTGTTTTAAAAGCGTTGAGTAATTGGACCGTTGATTCTTATCAAGAAATTAACTTTGAAATGTGTAAAATTATTGAGATCTAATATCATTTCTGAACTTCCTGCATACGAATATCAATTCTACCTCTTCGAATAAAAGTCATTGATAATGCACTAATAGGTCAAAATTCCATCATTATAATACAATATCATTAATTAACACCACGGTAGTAGTGGATCACCCAAAAGATGCGTTTTGTAAAAGCACATCTTTTGGATTAATTAGAGGAATTTGATTTGTAAGTACCAAACACCTTATTTTCTTTATAAATTTCAGTTATCAAGCCATGAATCTTCTTAAGATTATTATTATTGGGATGCAACCCCATTGTTGACACCAATGAATCTAATACCTCTTTCGCTTCTTCCTTGCTCAATACAGAAAGTAAATACTTTAAACATCTTTTATCTGAATAGGAGGAAAACTCTTTATCTCCCCAAATTCCATTCATCAGTTCTTTATTATGAAATATAAAGCTATAGATTCGATCATTACTATCATTGGAATACGTTGAATTGAATGCATATTGATTCAGCACGAAAATATCCGAAATTGTCTTAAGAATAGTAGTAGCTGTGCTTTTGTTAAATTCAAAAAAATCATTATCGAGTAATATTGCTAAAAATAATACCTTTTGAGAAAAATTATTCGAATTTAACCTACCCATTTCCTGAACGACTTCATCATACTCTTCTTGACTCTTGAAATCCAACATCCTAGACTCATTATGAAGAGGATTACCTTCTATATAATCCAAATATAAATCCCATGATTTCAAACTATTGTACGGGCATCTGCTATGTAATTCCCCTAATTTCTTTGTTTCTTCAACTTCTTCAATCAATAATTTAAGATGAGTTTTAAGTCCTAAAAATGCATATAGCTCATTATCATCAAATTTATTTAATAGTCCGAGATTTACGTCCATACCCTTTTCTGAAAATAAAGTTTTCTCCTCCAGAATACTGTTTATCATTATACTCCTATCTATACTTTCTTTAAGGTATGTTGTAAATGACTCTTTAAATTCGTAATCAGTATCTATAAAAAACATTAGTTCAAAATCTCTTGGTAAATGCGCCTGATGAAGAAATACATAAGATTTCAGATCCAAAGTACTTCCAACATTATTTTCAATGATTTTCTTCAGTTCTTCCTCATTTGGCTTCTTATCATTGTTAAATATTTCCTCAATTAATAATAACGGTTTTTCATCAGAAACTTCAAGGAACTCTCTAATTTTCCTGCAATAGGTGGTGTCACATGTAGAATAGTCTTTCAATTCACAATAATTCCGAAACAAACTAACATCTATTTGATTTGCAAATTTCTTGTAAATACCTAAAAGATATTTAAGTACTTCTTCTTCCTCATTCCAAGACTTATACTGAGCAACCCCCAAACTTAAGAAAAGCTCGTCAGTCCTACTAAGCTCGCTAGTCATTAGGAGATTCTCAACTTTATCGATAGTCTCTGTTGCCAATTTCATTCTTCGGTGATAATTACGCTCCTTAATAAGAGCCATAACCATCAATTTCGCCTTCAGTACTGGATTATCTATCATTTCTAAAAAAACATGATAATCGTCTATTTTATTTGACAACAAACTCACATAACACTTCGCATAGGTATTAATGGTAGGATTAGTCACATTCGCATCAATGTATGTCAAGCCCTTTATCTTTCCTTCAAGGTTTGAAAGTAATAATCCTTTTGCAACATGGTAGTTTATTGAGGATTTATCCATTGAAGCAATTAATTCTTTTGCTTTTTCCAAATTCCCTCCATAAGAAGAAGCAGTAATAATTTCGTTAAATGTCAAAAATGAACGATTTATATTTATCGCATTAAATTCAGAATTAAATCTCTGGGCGTTTAATGAAATAGAAAATAACAAAAAGATAGTGATTTTATTAAGCTGATTCATAGTTTTTTTTTGCAAAAATAAAAATTACAAATCAGCTTTTAAAGGTTTTTATGATATTTTGAGAACCAATCCCAGTGTTTACTTCAAGCTGCGAGTAGGTTAGAACAATATCAAGACTCCACCATCGGCTATCAGGATATGTAAACCACAACTTTAGCCTACAGTTTTGGCAATACAGCTCATCATATCTTGGCTTGTAGGGCCTCAAATAGCATAAGGCAAGTAAACACCTTTACTGAAAGTGCCTATGGTTATATACGAGCTATTGATAAAAAAGGAAAATGTATTTGGAGGCATTTTGTTGGCTCAACTATTAGCGGAATTGCTGTTTCTGACGACGAAAAAATACTTTGGGTAGCCTCTTGTGCTGGTATTATTCATAAACTACAACTAGGAAAAGGACATAGAGATGAACATACCATAGGAAATGGAAATCATTATGAAGATTTTAGAATATTGATATGGAAGAACCATCAAATTTTGAAATGGTAAAAAAGATAATTTACAATAACCTATTCGTTTAATTAAAGTGGCTTAAGCTTTTATTTCCTTATATTTAAAACTAGTAACACTAACAGTCAATCTTTTACTTTTGAATATTAGAAAAGCGCAAACTTCTGATTATGATGCTATCTGGGAGCTTTTTTCAGAAGTTATCAAAACTGAAGACACCTATGTTTTCGAAAAAAATACACCAAAGAGAGATTTGGAAAAACACTGGTTTGCTCCCTATATGAAAACTTTTGTAATTGAGGTTAATGGTAAAATCCTAGGCACATATATCATAAAACCAAATCAAATCGGGTTAGGAAGTCATATTGCAAACTGTAGTTATATGGTACATCCGAATGCCCAAGGGAAAGGTATTGGTAAAAAATTATGTGAACATTCCATTAAAATTGCTCAACAAGCTTCTTATAAAGGTATTCAATTTAATATTGTTGTAAGTACCAACAAAGCTGCTGTGGCTTTATGGGAAAAATTTGGTTTTAAAATTATTGGAACTACTCCAAATGGTTACAAGCATGCGAAGTTTGGATATGTTGATACTTATATAATGTTTAAACAATTGTAAATGATCAATAGAATTTTTAGAGATAATGGGGCTATAGGTGCTATTTTAGATGAATATGAAAAGACTATTATAGAGCTTAATGATGTAATCCAAGGAATTCCTCAAAAACAATTAATAGCTACGGTTGATTTCCAAACCAAAGATGAAGATTGTAAATCCATTCAAACTATTTTAACACATGTAGTTTCTAGTGGTTATAATTATGTTATCGTCATTAGAAAATGGTTAGGTGAATCTGTTTCTTATAAAGAAAAATTAGCTCTTAATTCTTTCGAAGAATATCAAATCGCTCTTCAAGAAATGTTCGCTTTTAATGAACAAATATTCAGAGATTATCCTCACTTAAAATTATGCGAATACGATCCTTCGAAAAAAATAAAAACTCGTTGGGGACAATTTTATGATGTTGAACAACTCTTTGAACATGCTATAGTTCATATTCTAAGACACCGAAGGCAGATTGAAAAGTTTAAAGTAATGTTAATTTCAAAATTAGATGAATAATATTATGTTGGTTTTTATAATTTCATAGTATAATCTAATTACGCTTGGAAACTCAAAAAATTCAAATACGTTCTATTAGAGAACCCCATAATCCTGGAAACTTTTCAATTCAAAATTTGACACAACTTTTGGAAAGTAAAGATATGTTCGAAAAAGTACATCGACATGATTTTTTCTATATGCTTGTAATTTATTCTGGAAATGGAAATCATCAAATTGACTTCGAAAATTTCAATATCACTGAAAACTGCATTTTTATTTTAAAGCCAGGACAAGTCCATGAATTATTTCTAAAGAAAGGCACGCAAGGGTATTTGATTTGTTTTGAAACCGACTTTTACCCCCCTAATGATCTCCAAACAAAAAAAGTATTTCAAACAGTAAATCGAATAAACCTTTTCTCTATTTCTTCTATTTTATTTGAAACCCTCAAAAAACATTTTGATGCCATTTACAGTGAATACACATCAAAAAATATGCTTTTTAAGCAAAGCATTATCACATACCTTAACCTTATTTATATAGAGTTATTTCGACAGTTAAAAAACGACACTTCTGTAAAAAGCTTCGGATCTTATGAAGAAGAAACCTTAGAAAATCTTATTTTTCTTATTGAGAATAACGCTCATCATCAAAAACAAGTTGCTTTTTATGCCAAATCATTAAAGCTTACTCCCTTCCAATTGAATTCTGTTTTAAAAGCAACTTTAGGAAAAACCTGTTTGCAATTACTCAATCAACAATTAGTATTAGAGGCAAAGAGAAACTTACTTGCCACAACAAGCCAAATTAAAGAAATTGCTTTTCAATTAGGTTATGAAGATCCATCTTATTTTTCACGTTTTTTTAAAAAACATACTGGACATACCCCTGAAGATTTCAGACAAACATATCAATAAATTGTTCTTTTTTTATTGAAGGGATTGTTCTCTTTGAATACGTTAATAACGTCCTGTTTATTTAAACAATTACATAAATCCTACTCTTCTTTAAAAATGTCCTACAGTCATCTTATCTTTCAACTGTAATATTGTAAAAAACTTAAAAATGAACACAGTATTACAAGTAATTTTAGTTGGAATTGGAGGAACACTTGCTATGGATATTTATTCCTTAATCCTTAAAGCTTTCCATATAAAAACATTAGATTATCGATTTGTTGGAAGATGGATTGGCCATTTTCCAAAAGGAAGATTTTTTCATCAAAAAATCATGGAGTCTTCTGTTATTCCTTATGAACAGATTATTGGTTGGACAGCTCATTACTTAATTGGTATTAGTTTTTCTTTCCTTCTCTTTTTTATTTATGGAAAAAAATGGTTTCAATCTCCTACATTTTCACCGGCTTTAATTATTGGAATTGTTACCATTGTAGCTCCCTTCTTTCTTTTACAACCAGCATTCGGATTTGGAATTGCAGGTACAAATTTACCTTCTCCAAATAAAGCTCGAATGATGAGTTTTATAATTCACTGTGTGTATGGAGTCGGGCTATATATCTCTGCAGTTCTTCTAAATAATAGTCTCAAAAACTAGTTCAGTATTTATAACGGGGGCATCCTAAGATATTGTTTTTAGTATCTTTGATTCTAGAGAATTAATTAAATATGAGCTATGAGTGAACTTACAATAATTAGTCATCCAGAAGTAGCAGCTATTTTTAATAATTACCCCGAAGAGGTAAAAAAACAAATGCAAGCTTTACGAGAACTCGTTTTAGAAACAGCTAAAGAACTAGAACAAGTTTCAAAAATTGAGGAGACTTTAAAGTGGGGAGAACCTAGTTTTGTTACTAAAACAGGGAGCACTTTGAGAATGGATTGGAAGAAAAAAAAGCCAAAACAATATGCCATGTATTTTCAATGCTCTAGCAGATTGGTAGAAACTTTTAAAATGATATTTCCTAACTCTTTTTCTTATGAAGGAAAACGGGCTATTGTGTTTGGACTTGATGAAGACATAGATACGGAAAAGTTGAAGCACTGTATTAAATCTACTCTTCTATATCATAAAGTTAAACACCTCCCTACTCTTGGTATTTAATCTGCTTCTTTTATTCACTTGATAAAATATTTAAAAGTTATAAGTCTCAACGGTAATTAAAATAACAATCAATAGAAACAATTTTCAACATAAATTCTCTGGACATATTTCTTCCCAGAGAATTTATTTGTTTGCGAGGAGTTAAATTACGACCCTTTCTTACATTTTTTTAATAATTGCTCTCCACGCTCTTTGCCCCATCTCGGATGATATTTTTCAGGCTTGTCTGTTTTTAAAAGCTCCATAGCTTTTTCTACATTCTTACAATACGGATCAATTGGTTGATTAAAAAACGCCGCACTTCCCATATCCCACTCAGCTTTTCCTAAAATTACTCTTGGGTTTTTAGGGGCTAACTTTTCCGCCTCTGCATAAAGAATAATGTTTTTTGTTGACAAGCTCATTCCGTATCGCTGACCATCAAATGCTATATAAGCTGTATTTAAAAGTGCTTGCGTAATAATAATTTCAGGATTGTTTTCCGATAAAGATGTGGCTTCATCTAAAAATTCTTGCGCTTTTTTAAGCTTTGCTTCTAATTTTGCTTCATCTTTAAGTCCAAAACTTCCTAAGATTTCAATAGTTGCAACGTAAAATGGAGGTAACCAGTTATCCTTTTCAACCTTTGCTATTCTTTCAAATAATTGAGCTGCTTCTGTAGTTTTATTTTCTCCCCAAAGAGCAAAGGCTTTTTCCATGCCTTTCTCATAAGAACTCTGTCCATTAACTGCGAACGATGTTAAAATAACAAGTGCGATAATTATATTTTTCATCTGTATATTTTTTAAGTGATTGTTGTTGGTTTATTTATCAAATCCTTTTATAAAGGCTTGTTTAGTTGTTTTAGTACATATTAATTTTAAGCGTGACATCCTTATCTACAGTAAACTTTGCATCCTTAAACTTTGGAGGTCCCATAAAGCCTTTGGCATCTCTTGATAATCCCACTGGTTCTTTAGGAATTCCAAAAATTCTAGTATCCATTTTTTTATTATCATTTTCATCATGAAAAGAAGATATTGCATAAACACCTGGCTTTACTCCTTCAAAAACAACGGTAGCTTTCTTGTCCTTTACAGAAACTAATTTGTTTTGAATTCCTTTTTTAAGAAAACTCGACTCATTATCATAAAGCCCCACATATAAATCTCCTTTGTCAGTCTTCATCCCTGAAAATTCGACCGTAATTTTATATGTTTCTTGAGCAAACGTTATACAGGTTACACTCAGTAATAGAATTAATGTTATTGCTATTTTTTTCATCTGTCTATAATTTTATTGTTAGCTGTTCAAATATCTTTTTATTATTCGTTTTTAAGAAAATCGAGTTTCCGAACTGTTGTTTTTTTAGGCTGAGTTGTATTATTTCAAGCAAAGCTTTAAAAACCAACTATTTCTTCTTACAAGTTATTTAATTGATTATCCTTTTTATTATCACTAATCGTCCAAAAGAATCCTACAAAAAAGAAAGTATCCGCTGGAGGAGTAATTGCCTGTCTGGCATAAAATCCATTTGTATCTGGCGTGTTTTTATAGTTGTATCCGAATACATTTTGAGTACCTAAAACATTGTTCACTGAGAAATACAGGATTTTTTGTTGACTTATTAGATATGCCCAATTAAAACTTACAGAATTATAATTAATAGTTTTTTCATTCAAAAAACCTTCTTTATTCGGGTTCGTATACCTTCTTCCTGAAGCAAAATTATAACTCAAACCTAATTGACTTTTCCAATCTTTCACAAAGTGTTTTACTACTGCCGACATGTTGTGCGAAGCTGCAAAACCAGGTGTAGCTTTTGTGGGAAAATTTCGATAATCTCTTTCTGTGTCTAGATAAGAATAAGATAACCAATACTCAGTATTTTTAATATTCTTACCATCTCTCCAAAAAACATCAATTCCTTTGGCATATCCATTTCCTTCATTTGTGAAGTTTGTTGATGGTAATAAGAACTCTGAATCGAACTTAACCAAATCGTCATACCCTTTATAGTATCCTTCAATTCTGAAAATTTGCTTATCGTGAACATATTGATAATTGGCTATCAAATGAGTTGCACGCTCCGCCTTTAGATTGTCAGCAAACTTTAAGTATTCATTCCTTGGATTCTGATAATATTGTCCATATGCCAAGGACATTTGAGCATTTTTCCCTGTTTTATAAGCCAAAGATAATCGAGGTGAAACAGTAAACTGATTTAACAATCCTGAATTTTCAAAACGTACTCCTACCTTTGAGGCTAATCTTTTCGAAAAATAAATATCAGTTTCTACAAAACCACTGGCAATATCATTTTTAAAACTTGTTTGATATTCTCCTGTTGAAAATCCATCGAAATTTTCTTTGAATGATGTCAAAAAGTACTCTGCTCCAAAATTAAGTTTGAATCGGTTTGACACTTTATGCTGAAGCTTTACCTTCGCATGTATGGAATTCTCATCATCTCTAATTTTATCATCTACAACTGTAACTTTAGAAACATCATTGGTATAACTCAATCCTCCCGATATTTTCCAACCATCTCCTAATCTATCTTTATAAGAACCATTGAAATACAAATTTCTATTATTCAAGCCAAAATGAAAACCATCTTCAAAATTAATATCATCCTGAATTAAATCGAAATCAGCATAACTAAAAGCACTATATAATTTAAGCAAACCTGTATCTCCTGTTTTATACCTATAAACCATTTCTCCACTGGCCGACTGCACTGGTCGATTCCATGTATTTCGATCTGGAAAAATTTCTTGATAAGGACCTAAATTTATATACGAAGCATTAACACTCAATGAATTTTCACCCCAAATTTGTGTGTTCCCAATTCCGGCACCAACTGTCATTAAAGAAATATCGGTTTTTTCCTGAGTAGGAGCATCAACCGTATTCATTTCCAAAACACTAGATAAGGCCTGTCCATATTCAGCAGAATAACCACCTGTCGAAAACGAAAACCCTTTAAATAAAAAAGGCGAAAATCTACCTCTCGTAGGAATGTTTCTAGCGGTTGGCGTGTAAGGAGTAAATACACGAATACCATCAACAAATATTTGAGTTTCTTCTGCTTCTCCTCCTCTCACAAATAGACGACCATCTTCATCAACAGTAGTTGTACCAGGTAAGGTTTGAATAGCTCCAACAAAATCACCTAATGCACTTGCCGTTGTTACAACATCTAATGGCTTTAAAGCCGTAACTTTGGCATTATCTCCAGCTTCAAACGTTCCTGCATTAATGGTAACGGCGTCAAGAGTATTCACATTTTCTCTAAGTTTAATTGATAAGTTCTTCAATTGAGAGACATCCGCTCTTTTCATATAAGTTTCAAAAGAAATAAAAGATACAAGTAATGTACGTATCCCCTTCTCTTCAGTAGAAAAACTAAAATTTCCCTCCTCATCCGAAGATGTCCCATCATAGGTTCCTTCTAAGAAAATATTAGCTCCCATAATAGGCTCTCCTTTTTTATCAGTTACTTTACCCGAAATAATAGTTTGAGAATAACTCAATAAAGTTGTGAATATTAATGCTGCTGTAAATAGTATTTTTTTCATTGTGCTTATTGCTTGTTTTGACACTTCAAAATTGTAACAGAAAAACATCTTCTAATAAAAAGAGATGCTCAGTTGTCGTTTTTAAATGATGAACTGTATTTGGCAAAAATAGATTGGAGCAATAGTGAGCGACCTCACATTTCTTGTGATTGAGTATACAAATCTTGCTCTGTTTAGTTAATAACCTTAAGCAACTATTGAGAATTCACTACCTTTATTTCAAATTGGAACGAATACATCAAAACTTTACAAATGAGAAAAATTGGAACTTATATCGCTTTATTCGGAATATTTGCCATCATCCTTGGTTCAATAGGAAAAGTGCCCAGACTCTTAGTTTGGATATATGATTGGGGAGAAACTATGGCTTGGGTAATAAAGATTGCCTTTGTTGTTATTGGAGTTACCCTTTTTGTATTAGGAGGAAAAAGAGAGTCTAAAAGTATAGATCAGTAAGTAAATTATTTGTTCCATTATATAGACCTCATAGTGGTTGCGATTTTTGTTTTAACTCACAATATTTCACAACTACTCTTTTCGCTTTTTTGTAATTAAATAAGTAATTTTACAAAGATTAAAAAAAAATGTAATGGCGCACGATTTAAGTAATTACAGAAAGTCTTACGAAAAGCATGAACTGCTAGAAAAGAATTGCCCTGAAACTCCTATTGAATTGTTTAGAAATTGGTTTTTAAATGCTGATGAGTCTGGAATGGTGGAGGAAGCAAATGCTATGAATATTTCAACTCTAGGACTGGATGGTTTTCCTAAAAACAGAATTGTTCTTTTAAAAAAATATACCTGGGAAGGTTTCATTTTTTATACAAACTACAAATCTGAAAAAGGAAAGGCTATTCTTGAAAATGATAAAGTGTGTCTATCTTTTTTTTGGCCTGCTTTAGAACAACAAATAATTATTAAAGGAAGGGCCGAAAAAGTTCCTACCAACCTATCAGATGGTTATTTCGAATCCAGACCAGATGGAAGTAAATTAGGGGCTTGGGCTTCAAATCAAAGCGAAGTGGTTTCGTCTCGAGAAGCAATGGAGGAAAGCCTAATAAGCTACGAGAAAAAATTCGAAGGAATTGAAATTCCAAGACCAGAACATTGGGGTGGATTTATCGTAAAACCTATTTCTGTTGAGTTTTGGCAAGGGCGTCCAAACCGCTTACATGACAGAATTAGATACACTTTAGAAAAAGATTTTTCTTGGAAACTTGAACGTTTAGCTCCTTAGTTTTATATTTACACATCCTTTAAAACCTACATGAAGACAATATATATTGTTAGACACGCAAAGTCATCATGGGAATATGATGGCATAAAAGATATTGATAGACCGTTAAAAAAGCGAGGTATTAACGATGCCCATTTGCTATCAAAAATATTGGCTAAGAAACTTAAAAAGCCAGATGTTTTTGTTTCTAGTAGTGCTAATAGAGCTCTACATACTGCGGTTATATTTTGTGAAAACTTTGACTATCCTTTATCTAACCTACAAATAAAACGCCAACT
Source organism: Tenacibaculum xiamenense (assembly GCF_964513065.1). Taxonomy (NCBI): domain Bacteria; kingdom Pseudomonadati; phylum Bacteroidota; class Flavobacteriia; order Flavobacteriales; family Flavobacteriaceae; genus Tenacibaculum; species Tenacibaculum xiamenense. The sequence continues at coordinate 471,217 of NZ_CAZEQU010000042.1, read as the reverse complement.
TTACAGTTTCAGTGATGGGTACTTAGTGAAAACTGTAAAAGCTCTTGATGACGGTTTTAGTAGTGCTATAGTCTTTAGTCATGACCATGGAATCAATACATTTGTAAACAAATTTGGAAACAAACCTATTGCTCATGTACCAACCTGTGGTGTGATTGGAATTAAGTTTAACGAAAAACATTGGAAAGACATCAAAAAAGGAACTACCGTTTTGGTCGAATTTCCAAAATATCATAGATAAAATAATACATTTTGAAAATAACAAAGTACGGTGCCATTGATATTGGTTCGAATGCGGTAAGATTATTGGTTGCTAATATTATAGAGGATGAAGATAAGGAGCCTCAGTTCAAAAAATCATCCTTAGTCCGAGTTCCCATTCGCTTAGGAGCAGATGCTTTTGTTAGTGGAGAAATTTCCGATGGAAATATTGACAGAATGGTAGATGCTATGAACGCCTTCAAATTAATTATGAAAGTTCATGGTGTTTCAAAATATAAAGCTTGTGCTACTTCAGCTATGCGTGAAGCTTCAAATGGGCAAGCAGTTGTAGAAAAAATTTTAAAAGAAACGGAAGTTGAAATTGATATTATCGATGGTAAAAAAGAAGCTGCTATCATTTCTTCAACCGACTTAAGTTCTTTAATAAAGTCTGATTCAACATATTTGTATGTCGATGTAGGAGGTGGTAGTACGGAATTTACACTATTCTCTAAAGGTAAAATTGTTAACTCTAAATCATTTAAAATAGGAACCGTTAGGTTAATTAATAATGCTAAGGCGGAAAATAAAGCTATTTTCAAGAAGGTTCAACAATGGATAGAGGAAAACACCGAAGACTATAAAAGAATTTCACTAATTGGTTCTGGAGGAAATATTAACAAACTCTTTAAAATGTCAGGCCGTGAACTTGGAAAACCTATTTCTTACATTTATTTAAATGCTCAATATCAGTTTTTGAAAAAGATGTCTTATAGAGAACGAATTTCTGAATTAAGCTTAAATCCTGATAGAGCGGATGTAATTATTCCAGCAACTAAAATTTACCTTTCTGCAATGAAATGGAGTGGAGCTAGAAAGATTTTTGTACCTAAAATTGGGTTATCCGACGGAATTATTAAAAGTTTATATTTCAATAAGTTATAATTAATTTTAACATTCCTTTAACAACTCGTGGTTTTTTATATATTTGTGTATATGTGACTTAACATCCCTTGAAGTGTCATAAAAGTGAAACCATTTAATCACAAATATTTTATCTTATGAAAAATCAATTATTCTTGATTGGGGCATTTGCTCTAGCCATTACTACTGCCTCTGCTCAAGATTTACCTAGCAATCCAGAACCAGGGAAATGTTATGTACGATGTAAAACTCCAGATGTTTGGAAAAACGAGGAGGTAAAAGTGGAAATTGCACCAGCTTACAAAAAAATTGTAACCTATCCAGCAGTTTATAAAACAGTTACGGAAAAGGTATTAGTCAAAGAAGCAGGTAAACGTTTAGAAATTGTTCCAGCCGTTTGGGAAAATAAAACAATCTCTTACACTGCTAAAGAAGACGCGAATAAATTAAGAGTAATACCAGCAAGTTTTGTTTCTGATTCAGAGACTATTGAAACAAAAGCTGCCTCTGCTCGTTGGGAAATGAGTGAAAAAGCTCCTGATTGTGAATCAAGTGATCCAAATGATTGTAGATATTGGTGTTACAAACCTATTCCTGCAAACTTTGAAACAATTCCTATTACGAAATTAGCAAGTGATGCTTCAACTGAGAAGTCACCTGTAAATGGTTTCGAAAAAACATATACGAGAAGGGTAATGACTAGCCCTCCTACGGTTCGAGAAATTGAAATACCTGCTGTATATAAAGATATAAAGAAAACGGTATTGGAAAAAGATGCTTGGCAAGAAGAAATTACAGTTGATGCGAAGTACAAAACTGTAACTAAAGAAGTTTTAGTCTCAAAAGGAGGCTTAACTTCATGGAAAGAAGTTGAGTGTAAATTAGTTGAAAACACACCACTTCCAATTAATTGGAATTTAGGTAGTGCAACCTTAACTCCAGGTGCTAAAAGAATTATAGATGGTAGATTATTACCAATATTAAAAGATGGATTAGCTGTTGCTATTGAATCTCATACCGATTCGAGAGGTTCAAAAACAAGTAACCAATCATTATCAGAAAGAAGAGCACGAGCAGTTGTTAATTATTTAATTTCAAAAGGAATTAACCCAAGTCAGTTAACAGCTAATGGTTATGGAGAAAATAGATTAACCAATAGATGTGCTGATGGAGTTTCTTGTACTGAAAGAGAACATTCAGCAAATCGTAGAACGACATTTAGAGTTGTTAACCAATAACATATGAAGTTCTAACTTACTACGGTTCTAACAAAGATCAAAAAAGAAAACCGAGCGTTGCTCGGTTTTTTATTTTTTTAACCGTTTTATGCTGATTTTTTTCTTATTTAAAAAAGTTCCCAAACACATTTAACACTGGTTAAACATCTCGAATTCTACCTCCTCCAATGGCTAATTAACTTCGGAAAAACCCTATTTCATAAAAACTTTAATAGCAATTAATTAACTTCTGAATAATAAAAACTTTAAGTTTTAACAACAAAACTTTCTTTTATTTCACCAATTAAATTAAGGGAAAACCCTGAAATAACTTCTAGGGTAAATAGGTATTGTAACTATAAGATAAACACGTTAAGTTTGACGTTATTTCAGTAGAGGTACTGATTGACAGACAAAAACGAACCCGACAGATTTAATTAATATTCTAACTTTACTTCACTATTAATATAAAATTTTGAAGTAATCATGAGAAAACTTATTACACTTTTCGCGCTTGTTTTTACGATGGTATTATTTGTAAATTGTACAGATAATTCATTAGAGGATTTAAAGCAAAATGAACAAAAAACAGAAGAAAATATCAAATTCGACAGCTTCTCATGCGTCGACCCCGCAAATAACGGAACAGAGGAAGACGATGAGGAAGATGATGATTAATAATACACCTATTATTTTAAAAGGCTTGGTTACTTTCCTGATAGTAACCATGTCTTTATTTCATGTTTTTTTTTCGGAATACTCTTACCAATATACTGAGCATAAGAAAATCTATAAATCAATTGTAGAAAGCAGAGATCAGGGAATTATGGAGTTATTAGAAAATCATAATAAAAAAATAGAAAACACCTCAGATAAAGATTCCTTAATTTTTTTATCTCAAAAACTTATTACTGATTATAAAAGCCATAGACAAAAAATTAGTCTTGAATTAAAGAACTATAAAAAAACGAAAAAGCAATACTATAAAGAACATTCATTTAGAGGAAGAAGTAGCTTTCACTTTTGGGTTTTTGTTTTTGGTTTGGTATCTGCCCTTATGTTTTTTAGCTGCAAATCCCTATATGATGATATTGTGAATGGTAGTACCTATCGCTTTCAATTTATTTCTTTAACCGGTATTGCTATCTCTTTCTTTTGGATGATTCACTTAACTTTTTTCACCCAAGAAGATTTCACAAAAAACAGCTATTTCCTAATGATTCTAGTTTGCGCTTGCCTCGCTACTTTTTTTACTTATTTCTTAGTAAAGAATTATACTTATAAAGATGACATTATATTAAAGCAACTGTCTTTAATCGATAAAATAAAAACTATACACTACCCCAGAGTGGCTTTGAAGGCATTGTATGCTGAAAGAAATGACAAAGCCATGTTAGCAACAGACACGGTAAGAGAAAATGCCGATGCCTTTGATCATGATATTGTTACCACTCTAAAAGATGTTTAACTTATGAAGCGACTTATAAGAAGACTATTCAGAAAAAAACGGTACTCTACTCGAGAACAGCGAGAAAATAGAGAGAAAAAAACCATTATTGAAATCGCCAAAAAAGTGGTGGAAGAAGAAAATAAAACGGCCAAACTTAACAACCAACTAGATCAAAAAATGAGTGAATTTTTAAATAGGACCCATACGTTTCATTTCTAAAATGAAATAATTAAACATTAATTAAATCTCTCCCCTTAATTCCCCATCTTATCTTCTAGAAGTTTTTCGTACCTCTCAATTTTATCGTACATTTTCTGTAATTCTCGTTGTTGCTCAAAGTTTGAGAATATATTTACTATTGCATCAATTTTAGGCTCTTCTCTGAATTTACCTGAATTGGTTAGTATATAATCTAAAATTTCTTCAGGAAACAACTCATCTAAATTCTTTACATATTTTTCTCCAAAACCTTTTCCTACTATCATTTTTCCCTCGCCCAAAATAAGCCAATTAGCATTAATTTCCGGATAGGATTCAAGCACAGATTTTAAAAAACTCTCATTTACTGGTGTTTCCCCATTTAATATACTCTCCAATTCTTTTGTGTTAAGATCAGTTCCATTAGAAAATTCTTGGGTAGTAATTCCTTTATACTTTATTACTTCTTTTAATCTTTTAACTATCATTTTTTTAATTAAATATTCAAAACCATACGTACCACATAATATCTTAACATGGAATATACAATTCCATGTTTTAAGATAAAAACACCCTTTTTCCTTCTTACTTTTTTAACTCTAAATTTTTAATAGACAATTCTTTTTGAAGCCAATCTTTTAGCTCTTTTTCTTTTTTTACTATTACTGAGTCGTGTAATTTTTTATTCCAAGAAACAGTTACTTCAGGAACTGTATCAACTTTTATAAAGTCTTTTGATATTAATCTATTTGTAAAACTCATAGAAGTAATATCGTTATATCGTATTTTAGCCTCTTTCATAATTGAATTGAATGGCACCGAATTCTTATCATTTTCTAAGGCATTCTGTTCTATTCTAGCATTCAAATCCGAAATAGTAAGCTTCAAATCATCTATTTCTTTTTGAAGTCCCTTTATTATATTATCCTTTTCATCCAACTCAACAATTGCTCTATCATACGCATCAACCACTCTATCTACGCTTCGAGCCTTATTCTCATTTATCAATAAATTATATTCATCTAATTTAGGGTATGTTTTCAATTCATTTCTCAAAAAAGTTTCTGTTGCATCAGTAACATCACCGTTAAAAAACAAACTCACCTTTTTTTCTTTCACATCAATTTTTTCTCGCTGCAACCATAAATCTTTATTCGATAAAATTTTATCCTTTAAAAATTTATTATAATTAGCATTAATTATACTAACTCTATAAACATTTAAAAAAGTAAATACTGCTGGAATCATTACCAATATTGCAACAAAAGAAGCCAATCGAGCAATCCTTTTGCGCTTTGCAGAATTCACATAACGCATCATTGTAAATCCTAACAACTTCAATACTATAAACGTTGCCATTGCAATGAAAATCGCGTTTATAGTAAATAAATACATGGCCCCAAAGAAGTAATCAAATTTACCAATAGCCAACCCATAACCAGCAGTACATAGCGGAGGCATTAAGGCTGTAGCAATTGCCACTCCAAATATTACAGAAGCAATAGTTCCTTTTTTAGTTCTTGCAATAATTAACGCTAAACCTCCAAAAAATGCAATCAACACGTCTCGAATATCCGGTTGAACGCGCCCAAGAAGCTCAGATGTTTCTTCTTTTAAAGGAAATAAAAAGAAAAACAAAAAGGCCGTTAACAAACTCAATACAATCATTGTTGCCAAGTTTATCAACGATTTTTTTAAAGTATCAATATCATTAATGGCAATTGACATACCAATTCCTAATATTGGCCCCATTAACGGTGAAATTAACATGGCTCCAATAACTACTGCAGTTGAATTAGCATTTAACCCTATTGATGCTACGAATATAGAACAGATTAAAATCCAAGCTGTAGCGCCTTTAAAAGCAATATCTCCCTTAATAGCTTCAATGGTCGCTGCCTGATCAGTATCATGCCTAAAATCTAATAGTTCCATCAAGAACTTTTTGGAACTTTCCCATAACCCCTTGGCATCTTCTTGAACCGCTTGTTTCGACTGCTCTACCGACTCTTCGTTATTCAACTTTTCTTCCATAATCTAATCGTTTTTTTGTTAACAGTGGAAAGATACAAAATTCCACGATTACCTAAATTTACAATGTTGTTACACAAACAACAAAAACATCGAGCTCTATCACCATCTAAAACACTGTCTACAAAACAAATAGACTTCCTAAAAACTCATTATCCCTGAAAGATAACTACTTTTACCTTTGTATCCTCTGTTCAATGGATAGATTGCTTCATTATTTTCATTGTTTGCTATATAATGGTGAATAATCTGTTCTAAATCCCACGTGCCTTACCTTAAACTCAACAAACAAAGTCAATTATCTTAGTGCAAGCGTGTCAGACATTCAAAGAAAACTAGTTTCAAAACTTCAACACAAGCGTCTAGTTCAATCTTTATTTTTTCTCAGTGAGTAAACTTTAGTTTTTTTAAAAATCCACGATAACACCTAATCTAGGAATCGCCCTTCCTAACGAGTCTTCTACTCCCTCAAGAATATATCGTGAAGAATCATCCGGATCGGTTAATCTATTTCCTTCTGCATCTTCAACGGGCAATAAAAACAATTGTCTATCGGCTGTACTTGCGTATAAATTTTGCACATCAACAAATACATTAATTGCATAATCTTTTAAGTACCAAGTTTTATCTACGCGCATATCTAATTGTGTATAATTACCAAATCTTTCTGTATTTAATCTAGAAAAATCTAAAATCCCCATATTACTAACATCATAATTAGTTTTTATAGAAGAAGCATCATAGTCATAGGGAGTGTAAGGTCTTCCGCCAACAAATCGAAACTTTGCCCCTATTTCCCAATTCTTAGCAAGCTTTTTCCCTGTAGTAATAGTTATTAAATGTCTGTTATCCCATGTTGAAGGCACGTAGTTTCCTAAATTGTTTTTGAACTCACTTCTAACAAAAGTATAAGCAGCAATTCCATAAAGTCCTTTATAGGATTTCTTTTGTGTCAATACCTCGAATCCATAAGCTCGCCCAATAGCCGTCGAAGTAACTGCTTCGTTTCCTAAAACCTTATAATCATAACCTAAGTTAGCCAAGCTAATTTGATCTCTTACAGAAAACGGATAGTCCTTGTACTTTTTATAAAATGACTCGAATGTAATTTTAGTCAAATGATCTGGTCTGTATTCTAGTCCAGTAACCACGTGCTGAGATTCAATATACTTCAGCGCTCTTTTGTTCACTAGTTCATTGTTGTTGTCTCTAAATCCCATAATGGTATATGATGGTAACTGCTTATATATTCCAACCGAGCTATTCCAAGACCATTTATCGTTAAAGTTATAAGTGGTCGCAATTCTTGGTGAAAATTGATTGAATATATTTTTCATCTCATCATTATAATCAATACCATCCAATCGAATGCCTAGTGACAACCCTAATTTTTCATTGAAAAATGAGGTGGAAAAATGACCGAACAATCCATACTTAAAGAAATCAACTTTTGAATAAAAATTACTTTCGACCACGCTTTGTGTATTAGCAATTTTCTGGAATGTTGAATTCGTATAATTTGCTGACTCCAGATTAACTCCAACATTTAGAGAATACTTTTCTTTTTCTAATGTGTTTTCAAATCGAAATTTATTTTCGATTTCCTTTGAGTTATAATCTAACAATAAGTTTTCCGAACGCTGCTGTTCATCGTTTAAAAAATATTTAGTGGCAATATTTTTCCATTCACTTCTACTAAGTACAAATTGCTGTGTTGAATTGCCCGAAAATCTTTTATAGTTCATACCAACAGTATAACTCCATTGTTCATTTAATGGAACTGTGTTCAGAATGTAATCATTTACCTTTCGTTTATCCTCTTCAGTTACTCCGTTATTCACCGTTTTGTTCATTTCGAAATTATCAATAGACCCTAGTCCTATAAAAGACAACTCACTCTTATCATTTAACTTGGTTTTTACATTAAATTGAAAGTCATTGTATGTTGGAAGAAAAGGTAATTTTATAATTTTAAATAAGAACTTTAAATAAGACTGTCGAATTGAGGCTATAAACGTTGTGTTTTTTCCTAATGGACCATCCATAGTAATTCCTGCATCAGATGTGCCTAAAGTAGCCCTAACACTTAACCTATTAGGATTCCCTAGTTTCTGTTTGAACTCAATTACAGAACTTAATGCATTTCCACGATTAGAAGGAAAAGCACTTGAATAAAAATCAACTTTACGAATTAAATCTGTATTGATAATACCAACGGGACCACCTGTTGCTCCTTGTGTTTGAAAATGGTTAATTACTGGCACTTCTATACCATCTAAATAAAACTTGTTTTCTAAGGTTCCTCCTCCTCTAACAACAATATCATTTCTAAACCTTGAGTTTGCAGCGACTCCTGGAAAAGACTGAATTACACGCAAAACATCGCGATTCCCTCCAGGGTTTCTTTCGATCTCAGCAACACCCAAAGATTGCAATGATAATGGACTTTCTAAAGTTTTCTTAAAAAGCGCCGTTTGCACTTCTACTTCAGCCAACTGAGTAGCATCTTCAAACATTTCAATTATTATATAGGGTATCTTTTCTTTTGTTATGAGGTAATCATCAGAAATTATGGTTTTATAACCTACAAAAGATGCTCGTATTTTTTGGTATCCAAAAGGAGCGTTTGTTAACGTAAACTCTCCAGATTCATTTGTCATTCCTCCGCTTTCCGTTCCTAGAATAAGAATATTAACAAATGGAAGAGCTTCTCTAGTTTTTGCGTTAATAACCTTTCCCCGTATTATTCCTTGATCCTGAGCTTTAGCTCCAAAAAATTGCAGCAGAATACATAATAAAACAAATTGTTTCATTTTTTTAGTTTTAAGTAGTTTGGTTTTAGTAGTGGACAAATATAATTTTCATTTACAGTTTTGCAAGAATTCCGATACTTATTATTGTTTTAAAACTCTTTATGAAACAAAACTTTTCCTTAAAATTTATCGCTTAGATAATCAAAACATAATCACCTTCACTTACCCCGTTCTACTACAATGCTTTTTCTATAATAATAGAAGCTGCACTAAGAACACCTGTATCGTATTCTCATTTAAAAAAAGTAAGATCAGGAAATAAAAAAACACTCAAGAAGTAATATTCTTGAGTGTCTTGTATATATAAACTAGTAACTTATTTTAAAGTTTCAATTTGCTTTTTAAGTCTTTCGATATTCCATCTTTATGTAATAAAACTGAAATGGTTTTTAATCGGAAATATGGTACAGACATGTAAACATAACCATCGTTACCTTGTTTTGTTCCCCAAGAATTTTTTACCTTGAAATAAGTATTATTCTTCTGATCTTTTACTATTCCAACAATATGCATTAAATGATCATCTGTTGTATTAAAGTTTTCGAATTCTGCTTGTCTGTAAGCGGGAGTAACATTCTTTTCCTTTACAAGTTCTGTTAAAGCTTTCTTTTTATCAGCACTCGATGCTGGGATAACGGCAACCCCCGCTTTCGATGAAAAAGTTTTTTCTGAAACATCACAATCTAACTCAACAGTATATCCATTTTTTAGTGCGTTTTCGGTAACAGCAACTAATTCATCTAAAGAAATATTGTAAAAAGATCCATTCGAAAAATTATCAGGGATACTTAACACAAATGGTTCGTATTTTTTTGCATGCCCAAAAGAACTTAACGTAACATAATTTGACGGATCTATTTTAACGTACTTGGCAAATGACTTTGGTGTGTATTTCTTACCTTCAAATACAAACTCCTTTTTATTCTCGCCTAAATACACATCAAGAACACTCTCCACAGCAGGTTTCCATTTTGGACTCAACTGCTTAGCTGGTTTTTTAATATAGGTATCTAGCATACTTTTAAGAACAGCAATTAACTCTGCATGGTTATGCTTTTCCTCTCCAGTTTGTAATCCTGTAAATACACTTTCAGGGACCAAACCATATTTCTCAACTGAATTTATTACATCATGTGCTAAACCTCCTTCACTAAACTGAGCTTTTCCTTGTCTGTATAAGTAGTTCAATGCCTTATCAGAATACGTATTTCTAACGGTAAACATTTCCGATAAATCAACATCTTTGCCTGTTAACCTTATCACTTCAGACTCCAAAAACGATGTTGTTGAAAAACTCCAACAAGTACCGGTTCTATCCTGGCTTTTAATCTGAGTGCTTTCAACATCTGTAATCGTTTTAAATTGATATTTTTGAGCGTTTACAGAGTTTAATCCTAAAAAGCAGAACGTAGCCCCTAGTAGTAATTGCTTCATTATTTCTTTAATTATTTAGTTGTTATGGGGCAATTTAACTTTTTTGAAAGTAATTAAACAAACAATAAGTGATAAAAAAATCTAAAAATCAACAATTACACCAATTCTTGGAATAGCCCTTCCTGAGGAATCACCAACTTCTTCCAGCAAATATTTTGATGGATCGTTTGGATCTGTCAATCTCACTCCATTGGCATCTTCTTGTGGTAATAAGAACAATTGTCTATCTGCAGTACTTGCATATACATTTTGAACATCCAAAAATAAGTTAATTGACAACTTTTTAAGAAACCAAGTTTTATCAACTCTAAAATCGAGCTGTGTATAAGTACCAAACCTTTCCGAATTTAAACGAGAAAAGTCTAAAATACCTCCATTACTTACATTATAATTTGTTATCACAGAAGAAGCATCATAATCATATGGTGTATATGGTCTTCCCCCTACTAATCTAAATTTAGTTCCTATCTCCCAATTCTTGGCTAATTTCTTTCCCGCGGTAATTGTTAGTAAATGCCTGTTATCCCAAGTTGACGGAATGTAATTTCCTACACTATTTTTAAACTCACTTCTAACAAATGTATAAGCTGCTATTCCATACAACCCTTTGTAAGATTTCTTTTGCGCCAAAATTTCAAATCCATAAGCCCTTCCTGTTGAGTTTGAAACGACCTCTTCATTTCCTACAACACCAAAATCTGCTCCTAAATTTGCTAAACTGATTTGATCACGTACTGAAAATGGGTAATCATTATATTTCTTATAAAACCCTTCAACAGTCAGTTTTGTTAGATTATCTGGTCTGAATTCTAGTCCCGAAACAGCGTGCTGAGATTCAATATATTTTAACCCTCTTTTGTTTACTAATTCGTTATTATTATCTCTGAATCCTAAAATTGTATATGACGGTAATTGCTTATAAATTGCCAATGAACTATTCCATGACCATTTATCATTAAAGTTATAAGTGGTTGCTATTCTAGGTGAAAATTGATTAAATAAGTTTTTCATTTCACTGTTATAGTCTATTCCATCGAACCTAAACCCTAAAGAAAGACCAAGTTTGTTATTAAAAAGAGACGTAGAATATTGCCCGAATAAACCATATTTAAAAAAGTCTACTTCAGAATAAAAGTTTCTTTCCGCTACATTTTGAGTGTTTACTATTTTTTGGAAAGTATCATTCGTATAATTTGCTAACTCAAGATTAAGCCCTAGATTAAGTGTATGCTTTCCCTTTTTAAAAGTATTTTCAAATCGAAACTTATTTTCTACTTCTTTTGAGTTATAATCTAACAATAAATTATCTTGTGTTGATTCATCATTCATAAAGTACTTAGTAGCAAAATTCTTCCATTCATTTCTACTGAACACGAATTGCTGTGTAGAATTTTCTCCAAAACGTTTGTAGTTTACCCCAACTGTATAATTCCATTGTCCATTTACAGGAACAGTATTTAATATATATTGATTGGCTTTTCTTTGTTCTTCATCCGTAACACCATCATTTACGTCTTTGTTTATTTCAAAATCATCAATAGCTCCTAATCCGATGAAAGATAGTTCACTTTTATCACTCAATTTTGTTTTAACATTAAACTGAAAGTCATTGTAAGTTGGCAAGAATGGTAACTTAATCAGCTTGAAAAGAAACTTTAAATACGATTGCCTGAACGATACGATATAGGTAGTATTCTCTCCTATAGGACCATCTAGTGTTAGTCCTGCATCAGAGGTTCCAAGTGTTGCTCTGACATTTAATCTATCTGGGTTTCCTGTTTTTTGTGTAAACTCAATAATAGAACTTAAGGTATTTCCACGATTCGATGGAAAAGCACTTGAATAGAAATCTACTTTTCTAATTAAATCGGTATTCATTATCCCAACTGGTCCACCAGTGGCTCCCTGAGTTTGAAAATGATTAATCACTGGAACTTCAATTCCATCAACATAAAACTTGTTCTCTGAAGTAGCTCCTCCTCTTATAATAATATCATTTCTAAACCCTGGATTTGACGCAACTCCCGGAAACGATTGAATCACTCGTAAAACATCTCGATTTCCCCCTGGGTTTCTCTCGATTTCGGCGACCCCTAAAGATTGTAATGATACTGGGCTTTCCAATGTTTTTTTAAAAAGCTTCGTCTTCACCTCCACTTCTGCTAGCTGGGTAGCATCTTCGGTCATTTCAATAGTAATAAACGGAATTTTCTCCTTTGTAATTAAGTAATCACTTGAGGTAACCGTTTTATAACCAATAAAAGAAGCTCTTACTTGTTGATAACCTAATGGTGCATTTTTAATGGTGAACTCTCCAGAATCATCGGTCATACCACCATTTTCAGTACCAACAACTAAAATATTAACAAAAGGAAGTGCTTCTCTTGTTTTAGCATCAATTACCTTTCCTTTTATCATTCCAACATCCTGCGCATTAGTAAAAATTGATTGTAGTGCAAACAATACAAAAACAAGTTTTTTCATCCGTTCCTTTTTTAGATTTTTATTTATTGAAACCATACTCTTACATATTTATTCCCTAATTTCTGAAGAAAGCGAATAAATTCTAAGTATTTAATTTACAGCAAATATAATATTTGTTTATCTATTTTAACTAAAAGTTAAACATTATATTATAGTTAATTATGATTTCTGGCAAAGAGCAAGACATGACAAGTTCCTATTTTCTACTAGATTAAATGTTAAATAAAAAACAAAATAGATAGTATTGTTGAATTTTAAACACTCAATTCCCCTATAACACCCCCACCCTACCCTGAGTGAAAACTAGGAATTCTACTCATAAAACTTCTCGTAAAACCACTTATTTTATGCACGCATAGTATCTCATAGTTTTGTGTTTGAATTTAAACATTAATTTAAGTGAAACTAAAAATTACATTTTTAACCACGCTATTATTCCTTTGCATTCAAGGAATTTTAGCAGACCCAATTAACAAAGAAAAGGCTATTCTAGTGGCCAACAAATGGATTAAACTTCAACAGCGGAGTTCCTCGAAAAACATCGTTCGAAAAGTTCTCTCCGTTGACCAAGTTTACCACAAAACCCAAACTGTATACTTTGTTATTAATTATCAAAACGGAGGCTTCGTAATTGTATCAGCTAATGATGCAACGAAACCTATTTTAGCATATTCTGAATCGGCTTATTTCGATAATGATATGCAAAATGAGACTACAAAAGACTTGTTAAATGCATACAAGGAATTTGTTGTTGAAAGTGCGAATAGTCAAGCACAACAAAGAGGAGCTAGTGCTCACCCTGGGTGGAACTCTTTATTTACACCAAAAAGAAACCAAAGAAGAACTACAGTTGTTCCTCCTTTTATGGACGACATACTTTACACACAATCAAGTGGTTTTCAAAAGTATTGTCCTAAAAATGACGACGGTCAAGCCATTGTAGGTTGCGTGGCTACCGCCATGGCACAAGTAATGCGCTATTGGGAATTTCCCACTGTTGGTAAAGGACAGCGTTCCTATAATCATGGTACTTATGGAAATCTTTCTGTAAATTTTGAAGAACAGATTTACGACTGGGATAACATGTCTAAAACGTATGCTGATGATGAAAATGCAAAGTTATCATATCATTGTGGTGTTGCCGTTTCTATGAATTATGGTACTTCTGCCAATGGAGGTTCAGGTGCTTATTCTGCTGATGCCTTATCTGCTTTAAAAAAGTATTTCAAATACAATAACGGCGCTCGCATGGTATACCGTTATAATTACTCTGACAATAACTGGAGTAATTTAATTAAAGAGCAGTTAAATGAAAAAAGACCTGTTTTATACTCTGGAAGGAGTAAAAATCTTCAGGATCCAAACGCTGGAGGAGCCGGGCACCTTTTCGCGTTAGATGGTTATGATACAACAGATCAAGGAGATTATTTTCATATCAACTGGGGTTGGGCAGGTAGAAGTAATGGATACTTCTATCTTACTGAAATGATAACTCATGGTGGCAAGTATAATTGGATCGATAACAACGCGATAATGCTTGACGTTTACCCTACAAATGTTGCACCTTTATTTAATTCATCACCTAAAAGCTTTATCAGAACCAGTGAAAATTATGAGTACATCGTTAATGTAATTGACGAAAATCGTCAAGATATAGTTGAACTAACTCTTGTCGAAACTCCAAGTTGGTTGACCTTAAACAAGGTTAATGGAAAGTTTGTTTTGACTGGAACTCCTGATGATAATGCAAAAGGATCTCATAATGTACGTATGGTAGCCAGTGATGGCACAAATACAGCCGAGCACCAATTTACAATAACAGTGCTTGGTTACGATCAGGTTATTAAAGATAATATCATTGATTTTGAAACGGCGGATTTCAGTCAAGCTAGTTTTTCTAATGCAGGGCAAGCTTCTTTTCATATAGGAAATAACAGTAATCATTTTGCTCAAACGGGCTCAATAAATGATAATCAAGAATCAATATTAACACTTACAGAAAATTTTTCAGTCGAGAGTACTATAAAATTTGATTATATGGTTTCTTCTGAGGGAGGGTATGACTTCTTAATTTTTAAAATTGACGGTAAACAGCAAAAGCGTTGGAGTGGTGAAAAACCTTGGGCAACTGCAAGCTTTAAAGTTCCTGCTGGTCAACATACCCTATCTTGGATCTATAAAAAAGATGGCTCTGTATCAAAAGGAAATGATTTAGCTAAAATCGACAATATCAGTTATAAGATAATTGGTTTGGACGATATCGCTCCTGAAGCTCCTACGAATTTGAAAGCTAGTGATGTTTCGGACACAACAGTGAGCTTAAATTGGATTGCTTCTAACGACAATGTTAAAGTGAAGGCTTATGAAATTTATAGTAATAATTCGAAAATAGCAACTGTTAACGGAACAAGTTTCAATGTTGAAAAACTTGCTAAGAATAACACCTACACTTTCTTCGTAAAAGCGATGGACTACGCAGGTAATATTTCAGTAAATAGTAACAGTATCGAAGTAACGACTACTGGTGATAGTATTGATTATTGTGAATCCAAAGGAAAGAGAGTTCAATATGAATGGATCGACTTCGTATCTTATGGAGGTATGACCAATGCATCTAACGCAGATTCTGGATATGGAGATTTCACTGCAAAAACGGCGACAATCATTTCGAATTCAACAAATGATTTAACCTTAAGTTGTAATTTCAATGGAGGACCATATACAGAACACTTCACTGTTTGGATAGATTATAATCAAAATGGGCAATTTGATGACAACGAAAAAGTTGTTTCTACTTCTATATCCAAAAGTGACAATTTAGTCTTCTCTATAAAAACCCCTGTTGAAGCTAAATTAGGAGAGACTAGAATGCGTGTTTCCTTGAAATACAACAATTCATCAACTCCTTGTGAAGTATTCGACGATGGAGAAGTTGAAGATTATACTGTAAACATTGTTCAAACTGCGTTACGTGCGGTTGAAAATTCTGACATCCCGAAAACAACCAACGAGTTTATTAATGTTTCAATATACCCGAATCCTGCAAGTCATATTTTAAACATTTCAAGTAATCATGAAATTTTAAATGCAAACTATATCATTACTGATGCCAACGGAAAAGTAATGAAGCAAAATTCTTTTAGTAAATCTATTAATATCGAAGAGCTTCCTGAAGGCTTGTATTTTATTAAAATAACTAATAATAAGGAACAACATTCTGCCACATTTGTGAAGTCAAAACAATAGTTTTCCCGCGAGAGTTGTAATTAATTTGATTTTGAAAGGGCCTAGAAATTCTAGGCTCTTTTTTATTGTTTTAATGCTGGATAAGCAAAAAGTAAAAAGTGAATTAGGTTAAACAGAAAATGTAAAAGTATTGACCCCTCGACTCTTTTTGACTTGAAGTAAACGTATCCGTAAAATAACCCTGCTATTGAAGACAATATTACATAGGTAAAACCTCCTTTAAAATGAGCTAATCCAAAAACTGCAGAAGCAATAAAAACACTTATGATACCCGACCATTTTCCTTTGATAAAAATCTCTGATTCTTTTTGAACAAACCCTCTAAATAGAGCTTCTTCAGCCATACAAGTAAAGAGCAAATTGCATAGAATCCATACGATTGTAAAGCTTGGTAACTTAGGATCGAATTTAGAATACCCCAAAACACTCGTTAAAACAAAAAAGAAAATGGACATTATCAACAGTGATATTCCTACTGGTTTCATTAAAGACATCATTGGCATATCCATTTTCTTAAAACTAAAACCGATGATGAACAGTCCTATTAATGTTTTATCCAGATTAAAGTACAGACTATAGGGTATTGAATGTGGTGATAAGGAAATGCCATTTAAATATTTGTAATTATGGAATCCTACAAAAGAGAAGTGAAAAAATAAAGGGATGGCTAAACCAATTATCAATAAAAACAACCAAACACTCTTTCGTTTATAAAAGTAAAAGGTGGATATTCCGAATACAACAGAATAGAGTAATCCGACAATTGATACTCTTTTAAAAACAACGGCTAAAGTCAAAGACAGAGCAAGCAAAATAATCCACAAGGGTATTCTTTTTAAAAGTTTAATTTCCGTCCAAATTGAAATAATACTTAATAAGAGAGTTCCGTATATTAAAATTATGCTTGTTTCCATATTTGCTTTAATAATCTTAATTCAAAGTAAATTAATTTATATGAATAACTAGGGGTTGCTTTTAAGATAAAAGCAAAAAAAATGGTCTAAGAGTTTACTCCTAAACCATTTATATTTCTATGGAATTCTGTTTTAATCTTTCACTAAAGATTTAACCATTTTTTTCAGCTCTTCAATTTCTTTCTTTTGAGCATCAATTTGCTTTTGTTGACTTTGAATTTCCTCATTTTGCTTTTGCAGCGATTCTATTTTTTTCTCTTGCTGAATCGTATACAAAGTGAGTTCTTCAATTTTTTGCAATAGTTTTGCATCCATTTCTCCTAAAAAGAAACCTTCTTTCTCGACTTCTTTAGCACTTGGAATATCTTTTAAATGTCCTTTTTCTTGGATATGAGCTTCCACCTCTTTCAATGTAGGTAATTGGTAATCATCATAAAACACGAAATCAGACCATCCTGTTGCTTCTACTTTAATCTCTCTAGCTCCAATTGAACCTTCTACCGCAAGTTTATGGTTCCCTGTTGTTTCAGTTCCTATACCTACTTTACCATTAAAGTTTGCGCTTAAGGCTTCCATTGGAATATTAAATTTAGCCCTATTAAGATTCATTTCTAGAGCATTTATAAGCGCTCTACCACTTTGAAACTTAAATACTGCTTCTCCAGAGTTTATATTTAAGAGAGTACCATAAGCATTTCTCAAAACTATACTTTTACTAGGAGAAAGACGATTTAGACTCCCCAATATTAAATCTCCATCAATGGTGGTTGTACCATTAACCTCAACAGGAACACTAAATAATGCCTTTTGTCCTCCTAACTCCAATGTAGTTTTAGAAACAAAACCATCTAAATACTTAAATGTTGTAGCTGCATCTCCTACATTTAATAAATCACCCGTTCCATAACTATTCTTCACAAATAAATTTTTCTTTACCTCAACAGGAATACTAAATTTGGCTTTTTGAGCATCCAGCTCTAAAGTAGTTTGATAAGCTAAACCAGTTTGTGATTTAAATACAGTTGATAAATGATCAATCTTTATAAGATCTACTAAGTTATGACCATATTTTACTGAAAAATTACTCCTTGCTTCGACAGGGACGCTGAATTTAGCCTTATTAGTATCCATATCTAAAACAGGAGCAAACATATTAATCCCTGGTGCTCTCTTATGCCTAAATGAGGTTCCCATCTCACTCACTTTCATCAAAGGATTGTTTGGGTCTCCACTACTAACAACAGACAACTCACTCTCAAAACTTGCTTTTCCTTTTACCAAAAGATCCTCTTGTACGGTTGTTTTATTTGTGGTTAAAGGGACACCAAAATTAACTCCGCTCAAATTAGCATTAATAACGGTAGTCGCACTTAAACCTGGACCAAATTTTACTCTAAAAAAATTCTCATTTGCTTCTAAATAATTTGTACTGTTTCCTAAACTGGATACTTTAAAACTCCCATTAGTATTAAGATCATTTGTAGTTACAGGTAGACCTAAATTAACCCCACTCAAACTAGCATCGATAACGGTGGTCGCACCTAATCCCGATCCAAACTTCACCTTAAAAAAATTTTCATTAACTTCTAGGTAATTGGAAGTATTATTTCTTCTGGAAACTGTAAAATTACCATTTACTGCAACATTTTTTTCAAAAGTTGCGAGATAACTTGATAGATTGAGTACTTCTTCCCCGCTTGCAAACATCCTTATATTGTATAGATGATTTTTTTTTTGGTGGTCTCCAAAGTAAAGTGTTTTTGATCTCCCCGCTGGAGAGTAATTAAGTATTTCCATCCCGGCTTTAGATTTTAGAACATCAGTTATAATGCCGTCAGTAAAAGTTCCAACACCATTTACATCCAATTTAGTAGAAGGTGTTGTTGTTCCGATACCAACGTTACCATCTTTTGAATAAATAGTATTCTGATTATCGTGGTTGTGTTGGGCATTTGTTCCCAAACTTATACCCATCATAGCAATGACAGCAATTTTCATTGTTGTTTTCATAATAATTTGAATTTATAAAATAGTTTAGTCTAATTTTGATTTGAACTTCATAGCATTATTAAGTATCTCGCAATTTTTTGACTTTACAAATTTATATAAAAAACAAAAACCTCAATCGAAACGATTGAGGTTTTTGTGGGGAGAGCAGGATTCGAACCTGCGAAGTCGAAAGACAACGGAGTTACAGTCCGTCCCATTTGGCCGCTCTGGAATCTCCCCTAGAGCTAATAAAAGCTTCTTATGATAAGAAGCTTTTTGTGACCGGGCTGGGGCTCGAACCCAGGACCCTCTCCTTAAAAGGGAGATGCTCTACCAACTGAGCTACCCGGTCATTTTTGCTTTTGCATATCTGCGTTTGCGGGTGCAAATATAGAACCTTTTATTGATTGCACAAACTTTTTTTGGGGTTATTTTTAGAAAAAAAACAAACTTTTTTTTACCCCTCTAAAAGCCAGAAACTTACCTTATAAATCATTTAAGTAAGCTTTTCTAACTTTTTTGAATAAGTTCGAAGAATACACAAAATTCACTACTGCTTCGTTGTCCGTTTTAAAGATTTCTTTGTTTGTTCCCTCCCATGCTTTCTTTCCATTTTTAAGAAAAACGATCTTTTCCCCAATTTCCATCACGGAATTCATGTCATGGGTATTAATTACTGTTGTTATTTTATATTCGTCAGTAATCTCTTGTATTAAATTATCAATCACAATAGCCGTCTGTGGATCTAAACCTGAGTTTGGTTCATCACAAAACAAGTATTTCGGATTCATTACAATTGCTCGTGCAATAGCAACTCTCTTTTGCATTCCTCCAGACAACTCAGCAGGAAACTTCGAATTTGAATTTTCAAGATTTACTCTTTTTAGTACAAAGTTGACTCTATCCAACATTTCATCATTAGGTAACTTCGTAAACATTTTTAATGGAAACATTACATTTTCCTCCACGGTTTGAGAGTCGAACAAAGCACTTCCTTGAAAAACCATTCCTAATTCCTGTCTAAACTCCCTTTTCTCTTCAATGGTCATTTCAGTATTTATACGTCCATTGTATGTTATTGTGCCTGCTTCAGGTGTATGTAAACCAATCAACGATTTTAAAAATACTGTTTTCCCTGAACCACTTTGACCAATAATAAGACTTGTTTCTCCTGGGTTAAACGAAGTTGTTATCCCCTTTAAAATTTCGACACTACTAAATCCCTTATGTAAATTTTTTACTTCAATCATTTAGGTCAACAACATTTGAGTTAAGAAATAATTTGCTATTACAATAATTACAATAGTCCAAACAACAGACTGCGTACTTGCTTTCCCTACTTCGAGAGAACCTCCTTTTACGAAGTATCCATGATATGATGGAACCGTCGCTATCAGAAAAGCAAATACCACCGTTTTTATGAGTGCATATTTAACTAAAAAAGGATTAAACTCCATTTGAACTCCTGTTATAAAATCAGTCCCCGAGAATAACCCAGAAATAACACCAGCAACCCAACCTCCAAATATTCCAAGAAACATTCCTAAAACAATTAGAAAAGGATAAAATAAAACCGTGGCTATAATTTTAGGCAACACCAAATAATTTAATGAATTAATTCCCATAACTTCCAATGCATCTATCTGTTCCGTTACACGCATAGTACCAATACTAGAAGTAATATATGACCCTACTTTTCCTGCCAAAATTATAGAACAGAATGTTGGTGCAAATTCAAGAATTACTGAACGCTTTGCTGCAAATCCAATTAAACTTTTAGGTATAAATGGACTTTCTAGGTTTAATGCTGTTTGAAGTGCTATTACTCCACCAATAAAAAAAGATATAAAAGCAATTATTCCGATTGATTTGTGTCCTAACTCCTCAATTTCTCTCATTAATGCCTCTCTAAAAACTCTGGCTCTTTGAGGTTTAGTAAACACTTGTTTTAACATCAGAAAATATTTACCGATGTGTTCAATATAATTCATTAATTAAAATCGATTTATTCATTTGCTAATGTATAAAAAACCATTAACTCTTACCATATTTATGTGTTTTAAGCATTGATTTAATTACTTTTGAACTAGAAAACAAACTAATTTAAATGAAGAAAAGTAATTTTGTCTTGTTTGTATTTATTTTACTGATAAATACCAAGCTTACTGCACAACAACATTATTCGGAAAACCCAAAGCTTGTTGTAGGTATTGTTATTGATCAAATGCGTTATGATTATTTAACTCGATTTGATAAAAAATATGGTTCTGAAGGTTTTAAAAGATTGTTAAATAATGGTTTTTCTCTTGAAAATGCTCATTATAATTATATTCCAACATATACAGCAGTTGGCCATACTTCAATATTTACAGGTACAACTCCTTCAAATCATGGAATTATTGGTAATCATTGGTATGATAAGTATGAAAAATTATCTATTTATTGTGTTGATGACAGAAAATATGAAACTGTAGGTAATAATGGTAATGGAGGTAAAAAATCACCTTATAGATTAATAACGACATCAGTTGCAGATCAACTTCGTTTAGCTCAGAATATGAAAGGAAAATCAATTGGTATTGCCATTAAAGATCGTTCAGCTATTCTACCTGTTGGACACACAGCCAACGCTGCGTATTGGTTTGATGGAGGAAAGGAAGGCGACTGGATTTCTTCTACGTATTATATGAATTCATTACCAAAATGGGTAAAAGACTTTAATAAATCGAAAAAAGCAGACGAGTATTTAAGTAAACCATGGAATACCTTATATGATATAAAAACGTATACAGAAAGTATTGAAGATAACAACGACTTTGAAGCTCCGTTTAAAGGACAAGAAAAACCTGTTTTTCCTTATGATATTCCGAAACTAAGAAAAAACAACAATAATTACAGTATTTTAAAAGCCATTCCTGCAGGTAATTCTTTTACCACAGATTTTGCGAAAGCGGCTATCATAGGAGAAAATCTTGGGCAATCTGAACATACGGACTTTTTAAGTATTAGCTATTCTTCAACCGATTATGTTGGTCATCAATTTGGAGTTGCTTCAAAAGAAACCGAGGATACTTATTTACGTTTAGATAAAGACTTGGCTAGCTTATTCAAATTTTTAGATGAAAAAGTTGGAAAAGGTAATTACACCTTATTTTTAACTGCTGATCATGCTGCAACTCAAGTACCATCTTATTTAAAAGCAAATAAAATTCCAGGGCACTATATTGAACCTGTAAAGTTTATGAACTTTTTAAAAGAGAAAACGAAAAAACATTTTAATTCGGATAGACTCATTGAAGACTTCTCTAATTTTCAAATCTTTCTAAATCAAGAAAAAATTGAAAGTTTGAATTTAAATTCTGATGAAGTTGCAAATGTCATTGCAGATGCCTCAATAACTTATAAAGGAATATATAAAGCTGTAACCGCGAAAACCATGCGATCAACAACTTTTACTAAGGGAATTTTAAACTCCCTACAAAATGGTTACAACCAAAAGTTTTCTGGAGATGTTATGCTTATTCCCACGCCTTCAACTATTATCTACTCAAGAAAAGGCACCACTCACGGTTCTGGGTATTCTTATGATACACATGTACCTATTATATTTTATGGAAAAGGCATAAATAAAGGTTCTTCGAAGAAAAAGTATGAAATTATAGATATTGCACCTACAATTTCGAATTTATTAAATATTGAATTCCCAAATGGAAATACTGGGAAAATTATAGAAGAAGTTATAAAATAAAAAAAACGCTCTTACTGAGCGTTTTTTTTCTCTTTGCTATCACACTTTTCTTCAGATTCCTTCTCAACGAAACATTTGTTAGATGTTCTTTTCTTTCTGAATCTCAAATTACCGTGTCTTAGCATCTCCTCTGCCTCTTTTGCCGTAATCTTTCTAGCTCTACTCTTTTTCTTTTTTATTGTTTTGTTCTTTCGTTTTTTAACAACCGCTTTCTTTAATAAAGCTGGGCTTAACGAATTTTCATCTTCTATATTATCTGAGTCTGCAATGAATTCAACATTATTTTCTGCAATCACCTCCTGAGAAAACATTGTAGGTGACATCATAAATAACGATAAGAATAATGTTATAATTGCTGTGTTTTTTAATGTTTTCATTTTTACTGTTTTTATTTACTTGTTACACTTATATGACACAGTATCAATTAAAAAGTCACATTTTTAAAAAAAACTTGATAATTTATTCTAATACTGAATACTTTCAATAGTATGTGGTAAGTTTAATTCAAAAAAAAACGCTCTACTGAGCGCTTCCTTTTTCTTTACATTCATTGCCATGACATCTGTCAGAATCCTTAACGTAACATTTAGTACTGGATCTTCTCTTTCGATACCGAATAAAATTTCCATGACTTAACATTTCTTCAGCTTCTGCTGCTGTCAATTTCTTTCTTTTCTTCTTAAATTTTTTGTCCCCCTTGATCGAACTTTCTCCTTTAACATCCGAATGAACCGTGCAATTAGAACTGTGTTTTGAATTTACTTCAATTTTTAATTCCGAATTTGAACTTTTTTCATTTTTCTGCTGAGAGAAAACTTCAGAAGACATCATAAAAGCTGATGCAAATAAAGAAATCATTGCAACATTTTTTAGTGACTTCATTTTTTATCATTTAATAATTCGTTCCACCTATATGACTCATTATCAAACCAAAAGTCACCAATAAAAATATATTTTTCTAATTAGGGTTATTCAAAATCACTAACGCTCCAATTACTCCTGGAACCCATCCACAAAGTGTCAAAAGAAATACGATTACAATTGAACCGCATCCTTTACCTATAACAGCTAATGGAGGAAATAAAATGGCTAGCAAAACTCGTAGTATACTCATAGTTAATTCTCTTTATATAAAAGACTGTTTTACGAGCAAAATGTTACAAAAAAAGTCGGAAAGAGGAGATCTTTCCGACTTTTGATTATAAATTTTTTACTACTACATTAATTTTCCAAAAAATATAGCATTCATTAAAAGTTTATTTGTCCCGAACCAAAAACCTCTAAAGTTTGTATTATCGGTAAAACCTAAAACGCGCCCTGCTCCCATTCTTTGAACTTTAAATGGAACGGTGTTTTTTAAGTTTTCTAGGTTCTCTTCAGAAATATAACCACTTAATAAAGGTGAATCAGTATATTGAATTGGGTTATTGTAACTTTTTTTATCTGGCTTAATAAAAAGGGTCGTGTTTCTAAATAAAGCTATTTCATCATCTTTATATCCAAAGTTTATTGGATGAGAACGATCAATCTTCGCCTTAAAGATAGCTCCTCCAAT
The DNA here is from genome assembly GCF_964513065.1 of Tenacibaculum xiamenense. NCBI lineage: Bacteria > Pseudomonadati > Bacteroidota > Flavobacteriia > Flavobacteriales > Flavobacteriaceae > Tenacibaculum > Tenacibaculum xiamenense. The sequence continues at coordinate 447,013 of NZ_CAZEQU010000042.1, read as the reverse complement.
TACCTGAGCTCCTGAGTGCAATCTACGATCTTCGAATGAAACGTTTTTAACCTCATCTATCTTTGTAGATTTGATATCGGCATTTAAATAATGTTCACTTTTAAACCATCGAATAGCATTTCTATATCCTATTAATACCCCACCATTCTTTACCCATTTACTCAACTTATTTTTCACTTCTGTTCTTAACCCATAACTATTTGGAACAATTATCGCTGTATACTTATCAATATTCACTCGCCCTAAATAATCAGTATCTAACTTCGTTAATTTCATATCGAATCGTTGGTCTAGCATATGCCAAATTTCTCCAGCATCATAACTGGTAACACCATTCCCAACCAACATCGCTACTTTTGGTTTCTTTACTGCTCTAAAATTCCTACTACCTAAATCTATACCGATATTTTGTCCTGTAGTAACACCTGTAATTGATAAGTTATTTTCTTCGGCAACCTTATTTAAGAAACTAAATAATTCTCTTTGATTCAATTCTTGGTTTTGCACTGGAATAAAAATAGTTCCATAGTCATATGAATTCCCACCGTTTTTAAAGTTTTTCATTGCTACTTTAGCTCTCAGCCCTTTTTCCAATATTTTATTTAATGCTCTGGGGGTATAATATTCATTCCAAGGCATTAAATATCCGACATGACTATTCTTTGTTACCTTTCCAATATTTTTACGAAGATCCTTAATTTCTTCTCCAACTTTATTTAATGAAACATCACGAACTAAATCCACTCCAAAAGCAGCGTCGAATGTCCAAGCTGAAACATCATAAAACAAACTATCCTTAAATGTTTTTCTTATATCGAACATAGCCTCTACCAAACGATTATTTTTTTGATTTAAAGGAATAGCATAACTGAAGTTCTTTTTAAACTTCTTTCCATTTACTTCAAAATCGTTCTTGATTGCATGCAATTTTACTCTATGCTTTTTTAACACCTTTGCCAGCTCATATGTTTTCCCTGCATCTTTTTCATCCCCAAAAACTATTGCCTTATTTTGGTATAAGCTTCTTGATTTCTTATAAAAATCACGCTGATAACGTAATATTTTTGTTCTCATTTTATGAGCTGCCTCCAATGTAGATAGCGATGCTGTAAATTGATTTCTGATAGTAAAGGGGAAAGTCAGTACACCATTTTCACTTTCTTGGGCATGACCTCTTGAACTTCCTTGCTCAAACAAGATTCCAATACTTCCATTAACATCAGGAAATGTTGACCCTTTCCCATAATAGAAATCATCAAAATCTTCTTCAGAATAATATAATGAACCTATTTCATCCAATGCTTTTGCATGATACTTACCTATTTCTTTTGTTAGTTCTTGATTTAACGCTGGTGTTAAAGGATTCGTTCTTTCTGGAATTCCTGGTTGAAAAAAGAATGTAGAATTGGTTCCCATTTCATGATGGTCTGTTAAGATATTCGGTAACCAATCATGAAAAGTTTTAACTCTTGCGGTACTTTCAGGTAATTGAACTGGCAGCCAATCACGGTTCATATCAAACCAGTAGTGATTTGTTCGTCCTCCTGGCCATATTTCATGATACTCTCTATCATTAGGATCTGGATTAATATTACTTGCTTTGTTTGTATTAGCCCAGTAAGCAAAACGCTGTAAACCATCAGGATTCATTACTGGATCTAACAAAATCACAGTGTTATTCAATAGACTATTGACTTCTTCACCTTCCGCTGCAGCTAAATAATATGCCAAAACTAAAGCTGCATTTGATCCACTCGATTCGTTTCCATGTATTGAGAATCCTTGGTAAACAACTATTGGCTCATTTGACACATCAAAACCATCATTATCCGTTATTTCAATATGTCTTTTTCTTATTTCTTCAATTCTTGACTGATTGTTTTTAGATGTTATTGTAAGTAATAATAAAGGTCTTCCTTCAAAAGTTTTCCCTCTATCTTCAATAGATATTCTATCCGACGACTTGGCTAACTCTTTCATATAACTTACAAGTTTATCATGAGTTATATGCCATTCACCAACTTCATGCCCAACAACAGAAGCAGGAACAGGTATATTTTTATTGTATGTTACATTTTGGGGGAGATAATAATTTAAATTTACTTGCGCATAGGAACCTATGCCTACAGCAAGCAATAAGAGTAAGAATATTTTTTTCACTTTATTTAGTTTGTTAATGGTTCTTTTGAGAGTTATAAAATTTCACTTTTTGCTAAAAACTCAATATTTATAAGCCCTTCATTATCTTGTTAAAGATACTCAATACAGTTCTCTTAATTTTTTAGTCACTTTTTTTTAACGTTATTTTAAGAACTAATTTAGAGCATTAAACCAACCATTCCAAACTATTTTTCAACCACTTAGACAAAACGTATGTGTAAAATCCTCAATATGCACATATGGATATTTAACAGTTAAGGAATAATAACTTCAAGTTTTTCTTTATTCTTAATTGGATATAGTGCATTTTTATCATATAGCTCCGATTTAAGCGCTTTGAGCATTTTCTTTAGACGGGTTGGTTTACCTTCTACTAAATTTTTTGACTCAAATGGATCTGTTTTTAAATTGTAAAGTTCGTACTTCGGCATTCCGTCAATTTGGTAATGATATACTACTTTCCAATTCGAAAGTACCAAACTTGTATAATAACTGCTTCGATGTTTATGAGGATAATGATTAAGAAAGATTTCTTTTCTTCTATTATTTTTCTTTCCTGATAATTGCTTTTTCAAATTGGTCCCATCAATAATATAATTCCTAGGGATATCTATACCAACAACATCGCAAATGGTAGGAAAAATATCCATTATTGTTCCCATTTGTTCTTGTACCATTCCCTTTTTTATTGACAGCTCCTTTTGATATTTATTGTTTTTATCATGGGATATCCAACATGCCAAGAATGGAACTCGCATTCCTCCTTCCCAATGGGTTCCTTTTTTTCCTTTCAAAGGAAAAGAGCTACTGTAATTACTTTCTATTTTTAAGGGGGCATCTGAACCGTTATCACCTACAAAAAATAGAATTGTATTCTCTCCTAAACCTAAGTTCTTAACATGGTTAATAATATCACCAAGAGACTTATCTACCCCTTCTATTAACGTAGCAAAAGCCTTAGCTTTTTTCGGAACTTTTTTGTTTTTATACTTCTCTTGAAACCTTTTATCAGATTGAAAGGGTGAATGTACAGCATAATGAGACATCTGTAAAAAAAACGGCTTTCTTTCTTCTTTAGATTGAGAAATGAATTTTTTAGCCTCTATGGTAAGAGCTTCTGTTAAAAATAGTTCTTGTCCATGATACTTTTCCAATCCTTTTACCGCTCTTTTTTTTCTTCCTTTTAAATTTCCAAAATTTTCCATTCCATAATAACTTCCAGGCTGACCAATAGCACTTCCTCCAATATTTATATCAAACCCTAAATTTAGAGGATCACCTCCTTCACTTCCTATAGGTCCATAATGAGCTTTTCCAACATGAATCGTTTTATACCCTTCCTCTTTTAACATTTTGGGCAAAGTAATCCCTTCTTTTGTAAGCCCCTTCCAATTCCAGTTTTCAGGACCATAAGTTCCTTTATTATTAAACTCAGGCCTAATCCAATTTGTAACACCATGACGAGCAGAGTTTTGACCGGTTAGAATACTTGTTCGAGAAGGAGAGCATACAGAATGCGCATAAAAGTTAGAGAATCTAATTCCTTGTTTGGCTAACATTTTCATGTTTGGAGTTGAATAAAGCTTATTCAGTGGATACTCCTTAGGTTTATTTTTATTGTCAGTTAAAAACGGAACAGAAGTGTCCATTAATCCCATATCATCAACCAGAAAAACAATAATATTTGGCTTCGCGGGCTTTTCATCTTTTGAACTCAAGCAAACAAATGAATAAAAACTTCCCAAAATTAAAACTCCAAAAACAAAAAAACTCTTTTTATTAAATGACTTCATTTCAACCTTATGTTTAATACCATATTAAAATAAAACATTTAAACTTTTAAAGCATCTAATAAACTATTCTGAGTAACATCTTGTTACATAATTAAAAGAACAGATGAGAATCTATTAATAAAATAGAGTAAATTACTTTTTGTGGTAAACTCCTAATTTGCTAAACGGATTTACCTTAAGTGATTTTTTCGAAAAATATTCAATCAACATAGTTATCGGTTGTTCTTTCAAGCTTTTTCTTGAGTACGCCAAACCTACTTCCCGAAAATAACGAGGTCCATCAAACTTTCTTGTTTCAAAACCATACCAACCATCGACAAACCATTCTGGTAAAAAAGTAACTCCGAGTCCTGCCATTAGCATTGTTAAGGTTTCTGTTTTTGAACTACAATTAGCAATAGTTTTGGTATAATGCCCACCCATATTTAAAATAGAAAGACATTGTTGGTGTGCCTCACAAGTTGGACAGTGAATAAAAACTTCATTTTTTAAATCTTCAATTGAAATAACTTCTTTTTTCAATAGTGGATTTCCATTAGGAATACATAACACATAATCTTCTTTCCACAAAGGCAAGAAAATATCTTCATCATATTTCCACTCTCTAACTAATAAATTGATGTCATTCTTTCTTGAAATATCATTTATTTCCCATTCTACTGACTTTAGTAGATCCGTGGCTTTTCTAAAAAATTGTTGCTTATGTTCTTGAGGAAGTCCATTTGCTACTCCAATAACAACCTTGTTTTTAAATTCAGTATTTTCAAACAAGTTACTTAATAAATCAAGCTCGCTCAACAGTCTTTTTACTGTAGGGTAAAACTGATGACCTTCAATTGTAGCATCTACGCCTTTTTTATGTCGAACGAAAAGTGATTTTCCTAATTCACCCTCCAAAGTCTTAATTCCATGAGAAATATTAGGCTGAGAAACAAAACATTGCTCAGCGGCTCTAGTTAAATTCTTCTGCTCATAAACAGAAACAAAAAACCTTAGAAGACGAGTATCCATAAATTAAAATTATAATAAATATACAAATTTAGTATTTTGAATACATAAAACAACGAAATAGCTTTGTATTCATAAATATAAATTATGAGTAAAATTAAAAACAAAGGGTTAATCGTTATTACTGGGGCAAGCTCAGGCATTGGAGCAGAAACTGCAAAACTCTTTTCCAAACATGGGCATCCATTATTATTGATTGCAAGAAGGTTATCTAAATTAAAAGAACTAAATCTTTCAAATACCATTTACAAAAAAGCTGATGTTTCAAATCTTCAAGAGCTTAGAGAAGCTATTAATTATGCAGAAAACATATATGGACCTACCGATTGTATTATAAACAATGCTGGGGTTATGCTTTTAGGTGATGTTACCGATCAGGATCCAGAAGAATGGAGAAAAATGTTTGAAGTCAACGTATTTGGGGTATTAAATGGAATACAAGCCGTACTTCCTAAGATGAAAAAGCAGAAGAAAGGAACCATTATCAATATCAGTTCGATAGCTGGGAAAAAAACATTCGCAAATCATGCCGTTTATGGTGGAACTAAGTTTGGTGTACAAGGAATCACTGAAAACATCCGGGAGGAAGTTTGTAAATACAATATACGGACAATGTCAATTGCTCCTGGCGCTGTTGAAACTGAATTACTATCCCATACCAGTTCGAGTGAAATTATTGAAAATTATGAACAATGGAAAACAAACATGGGAGGAGTTCTTAACCCCATAGACGTTGCCAATAGCATATGGTTTGCCTATGCTCAACCACAACATATTAATATAAGAGAAATTGTACTAGCCACTACTAAACAAGAAGTTTAAAACATGAAAAAAATCGCCACAGTTTTTATACTATTTATTTTTTTAAATAACTATCAAATGATCTCTCAAACCAAAAATGAAAAAGGTATTTATAATACTTCAATACAGTCAGGCAAAAACGAAGTAAATTTTCTAAGTGAAAATACACGAATAGCAGGAAATTTGTTTTTCCCTCCAAATTATCAGGTAGATAAAAAATATCCTGCTATAGTTTGCATTACTCCAGCGAGTGGAATAAAGGAACAAACTGCCGGTATTTACGCAGAAAAATTAGCTAAAGATGGTTTTATTACATTAGCCTTTGATCATAGAACCTACGGAGAAAGCGGTGGATATCCACGTGCTATGGAAAATGCTCCAATGAAAGTAGAAGATATTAAAAATGCTATTTCATTTATGGGAACCTTAAAAAGTGTAGATGCAGGAAACATAGGTATTTTAGGTGTTTGCTCTGGGGCAGGATATGGCATACAAACGGCCATATTTGATCAACGAATAAAATCTGTAGCAACTGTAAGTGGTTTTATAGACTTTATCAACTATGGTATGAGTGGAGCAACCCAATACAATCAATTCTTAAAGGGAAACAAAATAGCACAACTTCAAGAACAGATAAAAATAGGAAATGACTCACGTCAGAAATTTTTCGAAACTGGGGAAGTTGTTTTTATTGATGGGATTCCTGAAAAAGGATCTGGACTAGGCGAGTTTTGGGATAAAGCAGCAGATTACTACAGAAATCCTAAAAGAGGAGGTCAATTTAAAACATACAGCCCATTGAGAGCTGCAATGTCACTTGATACAAGATACTTCTTCAATCCAAGTGAAAAAATTTATTTAATGGCTAACCGACCTTTTCTTGCTATTGTAGGAGAGAATGCTATATCTGCCTACTTCAGTGAAATCACCGTTGAAAGAGCTAAAGGTGATAAAGAGTTATTTAAGATTAAAGATGCTGATCATTTCGATCTTTACGATCAGGAACCTTATGTTAATCAAGCTGTAACAAAATTGAAGAGCTATTATAAAAGAACCCTTAGAAATTAGCCTTTCTACCTTACAAACAATAGATTTTTTTTATCTATCACCAGTTTTTAGCCCCCTATAAATCTCATTTAAATGTTTTTAAATGAGATTTATTATTTTTATTGTCAGACACTTAAACACAAATACATGTACATAAGAAAAACCTATCCTTTAAAAGGACTACTTCACTGGACAAGACGTTACATATACATATTCTTATTATTTAGTGTTATTCCTGTTTTTCTCTTTGACATTATGGGTTGGAAATGGCTTCATGTTCCCTGGCTTCCCTTGGGAGTATTAGGTACCGCTGTTTCATTCATTGTGAGTTTCAAAAATAATGCCTCTTATGATCGACTATGGGAAGCTCGTAAAATTTGGGGAGGAATTGTTAATACTTCAAGGTCCTTTACTGTTATGGTAAAAGATTTTATTGTCAATAATGACCAAGTATCGGATACAGAACTAAAAGAGATTCACAAAGAACTTGTTCATAGGCATGTAGCTTGGATGACAGCTTTAAGGTATCAATTGAGAAAAGATAAGCCTTGGGAAAATCATCTAAAAAACAATAAATCTAATCAAGAATTTAGATCGCAAAACATGTATGTTATCGAAGATAATGTTCCTATAAAAGATGTGATTTCAAATTATATTACTTCATCTGAAGTAGATAAAATTTTTGCTAAGGGTAATCAGGCTTCGCAATTATTAGGTATTCAATCGAAAAGACTCAAAGAAATTCATAAACAAGGACTCATTGATAATTTCCGACATATGGAAATTGAAAAATCAATTGTTGAATTATATACTTTACAAGGAAAGTCAGAAAGAATTAAGAACTTTCCATATCCTAGGCAATTTGCTACACTTAATTTCATTTTTCTATGGGTATTTATCATTCTCTTACCCTTTGGAATTATGGAAGAATTTGAGAATATTGGAGATAAAATATTAGAAATATTAGCAACTCATAAGTCTCACACGGCAATTATGCACCAGCTACAAACCTTTATAGCAGAACACTTTGTTTGGTTATCAATTCCTTTTAGCACCTTAATATCATGGGTATTCTTTACCATGGAGGCCATCGGAGAAAATTCTGAAAACCCATTCGAAGGTGGTCCCAATGATGTTCCTATTACCGATTTATCAAGAGGAATAGAAATAGATATTCGACAACTTATTGATGATTCAGATATACCTGAGCCTTATCAATGGAAAAATGATGTCATTTTATAAAGCAGTTAGGGTTTCTTAGAAGATACCTGTCTTAAAACAGTATAAAACATATAGAATCAAAATGAAAAAAAAGTCTTTACCCCTTTTAAACTTTCTTTTACTTTTCTCTGTGGCGCTTTGTGCTCAAAACTATGAATGGAGAAATATTTCATTAGAAGAAAGTAATTACTTCGACGTTGTTTCTAAAAATAGAAATAGATTACAAGAACTACGATCTCAAAACACCATTGAGAGTAAAAAACAAATAAAACAATTTGAACGTTGGGCTGATTTTTGGGGAGATAGAATTTCTCCGAACGGAAATTTTGTTGCACCAATGCATACTTATAATGAATGGGCAAAAGAAGATAACAAAAATTCTCAGCAAAGATCATCAAGAAACCCAAATTCAAACTCTTGGTCTCTTCTAGGACCTACTACCCCTCCTCAATCAAACATTGAATTCTACCCTGGAATGGGTAGAGTTAACACCTTGGCTTTCCAAGCGGATAACACTAATATAATGTATGTTGGAACCCCTGCAGGTGGTATTTGGAAAACTACAGACGGAGGATCAACATGGACATCTAAATCTGATAATTTACCAAACATAGGAGTCTCTCATATTGTAATCTCGCCAACTGATAATAATGTCCTATATGCCGCAACAGGAGATTGGGATGGTGGACATAATTTATCTATAGGCGTTGTAAAATCAACAGACGCTGGGGAAACATGGAATTTAACTGGTTTGACTTTTAACCTTACTAATTTCGATGCTATTAGTAAGTTGTTAATTGACCCGAACAATACAAATACGATTTTTGCTACTACAAGAAATAGCATTAAAAGATCAACTAATGGTGGAACTACTTGGACTGATGTTCATACCGATAGTAATGTATACTTTAACGACATTGAATATAAAACCAATAGTAATTCAATAATATATGCTACCTCTAAAAATGGTAAATTTTATATTTCTACCAATAACGGAGTTAACTGGCAAGAAGCTTCTAACCCAACTTCTAATCGATTAGACATAGCACAAACCCCAAATGACCCTGATTTACTTATTAGTATTGATGGTGAAGGAATTATAAGAAAGTCTTCAAACCAAGGTACCTCTTGGACAATACTTACTACTATTTCTGGATATTCCTCACAAGGTGGTTTTGATATTGCTTTAGCTGTTTCACCAGTAAACAAAGATTTAATGGTTGCTGGTGGAATTCATGGGTATAGATCAACGAACGGAGGGACAACTTGGCACCGATATTTAGATGGATACTGGACAACTGGAAATCCTTATTTCTATGTGCATTCGGATCATCATGATATGATGTTTTTACCGAATTCAAATCAAGTTTTCTCAGTGAATGATGGAGGTGTTTTTAAAGGTGATGCTTCAACTGATGTTGCTTGGACTGATTTGTCATCAGGCTTAGCTATTACCCAATATTATAACGTTTCAGGAACACCTCAAAACGCAGGAAAGTTAATATTAGGAGCACAAGATAACGATATTGCTATCTATGACGGCAGCAATGGTTTTAAAGGTGAAAATCCCGGTAGTGATGGAGTTGAAGGTTTATGGAATTATTCCGATTCAAATATCGCGTGGTCTGCAAGTCAGGCTGGAACTCTTAGAAGAACTCTTGATGGGTTCCAAACAGCAGCTCAATGGATAAATACTCCAAGTGGAGCTCCATTTGTTTGGGAATTAGAAATACATCCAACCGATCCAAACACGATTTACGGAGGTTTTGGAGATATTTATAAGTCAACTGATAGAGGTGACAATTGGACCAACTTAAATTCTGGTATTGGTTCAGTAGAGTTTATTTCAATTGCCCCTTCTGATCCTAATGTTATTTATGGAGCAGGAAGAAATAGAACTGTTAAAAAAACAACTAATGGAGGAACTTCATGGACCGTTATAGATTTACCTATTTTTGGTTCTGTAAAAAGTATTGAAGTACATCCAACAAATCCGTCAGAAGTTTATATAGCTTATTCTGGTTACTTGAATGGAAGAGTATATAAATCTATAAATGGAGGTGATACATGGACAAACATTTCTGGTTCATTACCTAATGTTCCTTCTCATAAAATTATTTATAAGACAGGTACTACTGATGGAGAATTATTCCTAGCCACTGATATCGGAGTTTATTATTGGAAAAACTCAGCAAACGACTGGGTAAGATTAGGAAGTGGGCTTCCTTATGTAATTGTTCATGATATAGAAATCCATTATGCTAGCAACAAACTAAGAGCTGCTACTTATGGTAGAGGGGTTTGGGAAACTTCTATTGATGAAGCTTCATTAGGAACAAATGATGAAAAACTAGCTGATGACACGATTACGATGTTCCCTAATCCAACAAACAATAAACAATTTACTGTTAAGTTGAATAAGTTAAATGGTGACAGCAACATTCTTGTATATAACATTATTGGAACTGTTGTTAAAAACATTACTACCAAAAACAATGAAGAGTTTATTGATTTATCGAATTATTCAAGTGGTGTTTATTTAGTAAAAGTAAACAATGAGCAAGGAGAAATTACTAAAAAATTGATAGTAAAATAATTTAATCGAATACATTCTGATGAGAAAAACACTCTTAATATTCGTTCTTGCGCTTTCATTTTTATTTATGAGCTGTAAAAGCAATTTAGTTCTCATATCAAGCATTAAAGAAACAGTTATTCCAGGACGCCCTAACATACCTTCCTATAGTAACTATATTGTTAATTTTAAGATGACGGCTAACTCTTCAGTTAACATTAACCGTGTTGAAATAAAAAATGGAGGAAAATGTTACATTTGCAACTACTTATTGAAGAAACAAAATGGCGCTTCATATTTGAAGGAATTATCTAAACAAGGCGATTATATTCTTGAGATTCCTTTAAACGATAAATACATTATTTCCGATTCCAGCTGTGATAGTTCAAAAGAACAACTTCTAATATATTATCGTGAAGATGGTAAAGAGAATAACTTAACCATTTCGGAATTTTTAGAAAAAACTAAAACAATGAGATAATAAAAAAGAGAAGCTAAAAAGCTTCTCTTTTTTATTACCAATTTATTCGAAACGAAAAATCTAAATCATACCCTAAACTTACGTCATTATCCCTTTTTTATTTAACATCCTTCTCATAAAATTAACAAATGATTGGGAAGATTGATTGTACATCAAATTCTATTTTTGGCCGCAAAAAATATTTCTCAAAGCTTTTCTCAGAATTCCCCTAAAAAGTGAAAAAAGAAAAAAAAGTAAAATCAACCACATTTTTTTTATGAAAACATTTAAACTTTTAACCTTTGCCCTATTGGTCTCTTTTATTTCAAGTTGCTCTAATAGTAACGACAATAATAATATAGAAGACCCCACAAATGGAATGCCCAATGATAATAGCAACAACGTTACTATGGATAAAGTTTCAGTTCCTTCTGAACTATCATTACAGTCCATGGATTTCTTTGAAAACCAAAAAGGCTTTATTGCGTCAGGTAAAGCTTATCCAACTCCAGAAAGTGAAATATTACGCTCTCTAGATGAAGGAAAAACTTGGGGCAAAGTTTATAGCAATAGTACTTTTTATATTAATAAAATTCATGTAAAAAACACAAATGACATATATGCCGTTACAAACAATGGTATAATTGTTTTTTCTAATGATGGAGGTAATACATGGGCTCTAAATGAAACATTTAAAAATGGAGGTTATTATATGACCGACATTCATTTCACAAATGAAAACACCGCTTATATTATCGGACAAAGGGGAAGTCTTTCCAAAGGCTTTATTTTAAAAACTGAAAACAATGGTAACAATTGGATTGATTTAGAAGAAACAAATAGTAATTCTAACTTGAACTATTCCGAAATATTAGAAAACAACATCTTAAACACCATTACCTACTACTCCCCTAACGATGTATTAATTTTTGGTGGAGGTACTTGGTCTGAAGGAAAAATTTCAATCAAAAACAACGACTTCTGGGATGTCACGAATAGTATTGTTCCAACTAAAATTGTTGATTTAGCCATTAAAGACGGGCTTCTTATTGCGGGAGGGAATAATGGACAAACGAATAATACCTCAGAAAGAGGTGGTCTATGTAGTTACAATACGAACTCAAGGACATGGCAATCCTTAGATTATAATGCTACCAATAAAATCAATGCGGTTGAAATGAAACAAAACACAATCGTAATTGCTGGTAGAAATAAGCCCAATAATTTAATAGATGGAGAGTTTTTATCCTATTCTAAGGATGAAGGTCAAAACTGGTCCAGAATACCACACGAATATGCTACCGCCGCTTGGAATGATATTTATGCATTATCTGAAACAGAATTTTTAATTGCTGGTTATAACGGACTTTTAGTGAAGTTAACAATCCATTAGAAAATTCATAGTATATAACTAAAAAAGAGGTTGTGATATCACAACCTCTTTTTTTACACCCAATTAAATTAAAAAAAACTTTATGCTTCCTGAAGTTTCATATCAGTACTTTCAAAGATTTTATCAGCTGATTTAGCAATAAAACCTGAATACAACTCTCCATTTTCCATTGGATAACGGAAAGCAAATTCATAGTAACATGAAGTTATTTCTTTTGTCAATTCTTGAAATTCAACAGGAATTTTGTCGGCTAAAACGCTTGATTGCTCAAGTAATTGCTCAGGTGTTCCTTTTATTTCACCTCCTGAAGCATTCATTTTAAACCCGTTTTCTTTCAAGAATTCGTTAACTTCTTGTAACGATTTGAAATTACTTAATCTATTTACATCAACTGTAAAATGATTAGAACAGAAACCATTAACATATAACCAAGCAGCATACTCGCTCTCTTTTTGTAATTTTTCATAAAGCTCAAAACTTGGTTGTTCCCATAATCGCCCCTTAAAAACTAAATCCATAGGATTTAATTCTTCTGTTGATACACTATCAATTAATCTGGTAACCTCCTTTTGTAATGCCTCTGAAAATTCATTTGTCTTTAACTGACTAATAAAAACTCTTGGAGCGTCTCTATTAGTTTTATGCTCATAATGCTTTGCATATAATTTTTTTGCTTCGAAAGTATAATCCCCCATTTCTTCATAACCAGCCTCAATAAAAGGAGCCGCCAGCACTTCTATATTCACTCTTTCATCATCAAATGTTCTGAAGGCCACGTGATCATTAAAAACTGTGTTTCCTTTGTTTGTAAATAAATCTTTAATTTTTTGAGCAGAAGGCGTCCTATCTGTATACTCATTCCATAATTTGTCAAAAATTGTTACTACATCCATAACTAAATATTTTATTCACTAAGTGAGATTAAATACTCGACATCTCGGTCGATTTTTATTATAATTTGAAAAATCTTTAAATAAACCCTTAAGATCTTAAAGCAAAATTAAATCATTTTACTTTTTTAAAAGTCAAATAATAGCTAATTTTACACTATTAAATATCATTTTATGTTAATTTGACTTAAAAAACCAGTTTTATTACATCTATATGTTTTTTAACCTTATTTAAATCAACAATGGACAGTCAATTTGATTATATCGATCAGCAAATACTGATAAAGCTTCGTTCAGACGCAAGAAAGCCCTTTTCACAAATAGCTGAAGAACTCAATGTTTCTAACTCTCTGATTCATCAACGAATAAAAAAGTTAACAAATGATAAAGTCATAAAAAATGCGGAGTTTATTCTTGATGAGAAAAAACTAGGTTATAGAACAAAATCTTATACGGGAATACGATTACGCGAAGCAAGATTTGCTAAAAGTGCAATGAAAGAATTAGAAAAAATAGAAGAAATTGTAGAATGTAATTTTGTTTCAGGTAATTATGCTATTTTTATTCTCATTTTTGCAAAGGACAATGAACACTTACAAAAAATATTATATGATAAGGTTCATTTAATAAATGGCGTAGCAGGTACTGATACATTTATTTCGTTTGACACTTGCTTTAAACGTAATTTACCTATAAAGTAAAACGATGGACAACAAACTAAACTATTTAAATCAATCACTAGACGGGGAAGTTCTTTTTGATAATCTACATAAAAACATTTATGCTACGGATGCTTCAGTATACCGGAAAATTCCTTTAGCGGTTGCCTATCCAAAGAATAAAAAAGACATTAAAAAGTTAATCGCTTTTGCTAATGAAAATTCTATTACCTTAATTCCTCGAACTGCTGGAACGTCTCTTGCTGGACAATGTGTGGGAGATGGTATTGTTGTTGACGTTTCTAAATATTTCACCAACATGTTAGCTTTCGATGAAGCGGCCAAAACTATAACTGTTGAGCCTGGAATTATTCGAGATGATTTGAACAGGTTCTTAAAGCCCTATGGATTATTTTTCGGTCCGAATACCTCAACATCAAATCGTTGTATGATTGGAGGAATGGTAGGAAACAATTCATCAGGAAGCACATCCATTAGATATGGTGTTACTCGTGATAAAGTAGTTGCAATTGGCGGAATACTGAGTGATGGTAGTGAAGCTTCTTTTTATGAAATCACTTCACAGGAATTTAAACAAAAGAGACTTGAACAAACTTTAGAAGGTAAAATCTATAAGTCCATTTATAATGAGTTGTCTCAACCTGCAATTCAAGAGGAAATAGTAAAAGAGTTTCCTAAAGAGAGTATTCACAGAAGAAATACAGGTTATGCAGTTGACGAGTTTCTACATTCGGATCTATTTGGGGGAAAAGACACAACTATCAACCCTGCTAAATTCTTATCAGGTAGTGAAGGAACGTTAGTTTTTTCGACAGCAATTACAATCCAACTTGATGACTTACCTCCTAGCCATAGTATTATGGTTTGTCCTCATTTTACCAGTGTAAATGAAAGTTTAAAGGCAACTGTAACTGCCATGAACCACAATTTATATACTTGTGAACTCATGGACAAAGTAATTCTTGACTGTACAAAAAACAACCGTGAACAAGCTAAAAACAGATTCTTTTTACAAGGTGATCCAGAAGCTGTTTTAATGTTAGAAGTTAGCGCTAGTACTATAGAGGAAGCTGAAGTTCTAGCCGATAAATTAATCGAAGATTTAAAATCAAATAGTTTTGGGTATCACCATCCAAAAGTATATGGAGATGATATTCATAAGGTACACTATTTGCGAAAAGCAGGTTTAGGTTTACTGGGTAATATGGTCGGTGATATGAAAGCTGTTGCTTGTATTGAAGATACCGCTGTTGCTCTAGAAGACTTACCTGAATATATTGAAGAGTTTACTCAGATAATGACAAAGTATGAGCAAAAAGCTGTTTATTATGCTCATGCAGGAGCTGGTGAATTACATTTGCGCCCAATCTTAAATTTAAAGAAGCAGGAAGATGTCGTATTGTTCAGAAAGATCACTACCGAAACTGCTGAATTAGTAAAGAAGTACAAAGGTTCATTTAGTGGAGAACACGGTGATGGAATTGTTCGCGCTGAATTTATTCCTTTAATGATTGGTCAAAAAAATTATGAGTTATTACGAAGAATAAAAAAGGCATTCGACCCTAACAATGTTTTTAACAAAGGGAAAATAACGGATGCTTATGCCATGGATGAAAACCTTCGTTATACCATAGATAGAAAAGAACCTGAAGTAGCAACAATTCAAGATTTTTCTGACAGCGAGGGCATTTTAAAGTTAGCGGAGAAATGTAATGGATCGGGTGATTGTCGTAAATCTCCGGAAGCGGGAGGCACCTTATGTCCGAGCTACCGTGCGACTAGAAACGAAAAAGAAACTACAAGAGCAAGAGCAAATACTTTAAGAGAAGTTCTTACCAATAATGAGGCTAAGAACAAATTTGATTCGAAAGAATTAAAGCAAGTTTTAGATTTATGCTTAAGCTGTAAAGCTTGCGCAAGTGAATGTCCAAGTAATGTGGATATTGCTTCAATGAAAGCTGAGTTTTTGTATCAATATCAAGAAACGAATGGATACTCTTTCAGAAGCAAGTTATTCGCGAATAATGCGAAGTATAATAAACTAGGGAGTAAGTTTCCTACATTAACGAACTTCTTCACCAATACACTATTAGCCAAAAAGGTTATGGGAGTAGCTCCAAAGAGAACTGTTCCAAAACTAGCTAAACAATCATTAAAAGCTTGGCTTAAAAATTATCCGGAAACTACATCTGAAAAAGTTGTTTACCTTTTTAATGACGAGTTTACGAATTATTATGATACTGAAATTGGAAAAGACGCCATTTTTGTATTAGAAAAATTAGGGTATCAGATAAAGATTAGCAACCATGAAGAAAGTGGTCGTAGTTACATTTCAAAAGGATTCTTAAAAGAAGCCAAGGATATTGCAAATAAGAACGTTAGCATTTTTAAAGATTTGATAACTAAAAATTCCCCTCTAATAGGTATTGAGCCTTCAGCTATATTAACTTTTAGAGACGAATATATTCGATTAGCTGATGACAAAGAATCTGCAAAGAAAATTGCAGAAAACACCTATACCATTGAGGAATTTTTAGCTAATGAACACGAAAATAATCGCATTGACGTTTCGTTATTTACCAATGAAGCTAAAGACTTAAAAATTCATGGTCATTGCCACCAAAAGGCTTTGTCGAGTACTTACTCATCTTTTAGAGTATTAAATATCCCTGAAAATTTTAAGGTTACAATTATGAATACTGGATGTTGCGGTATGGCTGGATCTTTTGGATATGAAAAAGAACATTACGAAGTAAGTATGCAAGTAGGTGAAGACACTTTATTTCCAAAAGTTAGAAAATGCGACAAAGACACTGAAATTGTGGCTGCAGGTACCAGTTGTAGACATCAAATTTATGATGGTACTTATCGTATTGCGAAGCACCCTGTGAGTATTTTAAAAGAAGCTTTATTATAAATAATATAAATCAATTACTTCGGAGCGAGCGAGGCTTTCATAGAAAATTATTGTAATCTCACTTAGTTCGTAAAACCAGTAAGCAAAACCACTGGAGCTAGTTTTTATTTAAAACCATAAGTTATTTTTAATACATTTAACCTATGAAAAATAAAATTATATCTATGCTTTCCCTCATTATTGCAGGGGAAGCTATTTTTTTATTACCATTTATTTCTATGCGAGTTTTTAAACCTGTTATTAGAGAAGCATTTCTAATTTCTGATGCTCAAATTGGTGAAGCTCAAGCCTTATATGGTATAACCGCTCTTATTTCGTATTTCTTTGGTGGATTTATTGCTGATAAATGGGAAGTTAGAAAACTGTTAACTATTTCGCTATTGTTAACGGCTTTTGGGGGGCTTTGGATGATCTCTATTCCATCTATATTCACTTTAAAAATTCTTTATGCTTTCTGGGGTGTTTCTACCATTTTAATCTTTTGGGCTGCGTTAATTAAAGCTACTAGGCAATGGGGAACTAAAAACAACCAAGGCTTGTCTTTTGGCTTATTAGACGGAGGTCGTGGTTTTTTTGCTGCAACGATTGCTTTATTTGGCGCTACAATACTAAGTTTTTTCTTCCCAAAAAATGGAACGGTTACATTAGACCATAAAATACAAACATTACAATTTATTATTGGTAGTATTACACTTATCGTTTTTTTAGTTGCAGTTTTAGTCTGGTTTACCCTTCCGAAAACAATTCCTAAAAAAAGTACTACTAATGAATTTCAATTCAATTTTGAAAAAGCTCTTACTTTAATAACTAAACCCAAAGTTATTTATCATTCAGTAATTATTTTCTGTGCTTATTGTGCTTATAAATTAACTGGTGTTTATGGAACCTATGCAAAAGATGTTTGGGGATACTCCATAGAAAAAGCTACATATTTTGCTGTGTTTATTCAATACTTAAGACCCATAGGCACAATTAGTATTGGTTGGGTTGCTGATAAATTTATACCATCAAAATTAATTATTCCTTGTTTTAGTATACTTGCAATTGCTTCAAGTGTTTTAGGTTTAGGAATATTTCAAAATCAACCTGTATTTATTTCTTTCGTCTTCTTCATTTTCATGGCTCTAGGCACCTATGCTTTAAGAGGGTTATATTTTGCAATTATTGAAGAAACAAAAACACCAATACAACGAACAGGAACTTTGGTTGGTATAATCTCAATAGTAGGGTTTGCACCAGATATTTTTATGTCGCTTTTTGTTGGATACATGTTAGGAAAAAATCCAACTATTTTAGAATACCAAAGCCTATTTACCTATTTTTCTCTTATTTTGATAACTGGGTTATTAGCTGCTGTTGGTTTTAGAAAAGCAACAGCCAAGTCTTTATAAGACCCTATTAATTGACTTTCAGTGTTTTATTTCGTATTTTTAGCTATTGTGTAATATAAATTTACCTAATATGTCTAAAAACAAAATAATCATTAACAATGCGTTGTTAATTTTTGCCGGCATTGTTGGGTTCTTCCTTATTATGAAGTTTTCAGGGTTGGATAATGTTTCTGAATTACGTTTTTTAAATTTTGTTTTTGTGTTCTGGGGAATAAACAGAGCTATAAAAACAAATATTAAAAAAAACCAAGAAACGCTATACTTTGAAAATTTATTAATTGGAGCAGGGACCTCAATTTTGGCAGTAGGACTGACAATTGTAGGACTTATTATTTACGTTTCATTTATTGATGGAGCGTTTTTAAATGTTCTGGAAAACTCCTCATTTTGGGGTAAAAACTTAAGCTTACCTCTTGTTATTTTTGCATTGGCAATAGAAGGAATTGCTTCTTCTGTTACTTGTGCTTTTATTTTAATGCAATATTATAAGAACTATAAGGTTTCAAATACCGCCTTAGTATAGTACTTTATTTAAGTTAAAAAATTAAAAAAGCCGTTTTATTAATAAAACGGCTTTTATATATTATTAATCAACTTATTTTTAAGGCTGTAAAACCTCTTCTCTTGCCATTAAACCAAAAAACTTGTCAAGGTTTGGCAAAATCATAATTTTAGTACGTCTGTTTCTTGCTCTATTTTTACTAGAGTTATTATCCACTAATGGTACAGAAGAACCTCTTCCTGCAGCAATTAATCTATCAGATTCAATTCCGTATCTTTTTTCTAATACTCTTACAATTGAAGTCGCTCTTTTTACACTTAAATCCCAATTGTCTTCAATTACCTCGTTTCTAATTGGTCTAGAATCCGTATGGCCTTCAATCATTACCTCCATGCTTGGCTCAGACTTTATGATATCTGCAAGTTTTTTAAGAATTCTATGTGCTTTTCTATTCACTCTATAACTTGCAGTATTAAATAACATTTTGTCTGATACAGAAATCATAACCACAGTGTTATCAATATTAATATCAACATCATCTGTGTTTTCTAAGTCAGAAGTATCAATTGACTTCTTCAAACTATATGAAACCGCTAAATTCATCGAATCTTGTAATGTTTTAGCTTTAGCTAATTCAGACTGATCTACATTTTTTAGTGTTTCTCTCATTTTCCTTTTCATAGAATTTGAGATTACCGTATTTCCTACAACATCTAATTTTACATCGTTATCCTTTTGAAGGTCTGAATTAATGTCTCGTAATGAATTTAATTTGTTGTTATAGTTTTCAACTCTCTTCTCTATTTTGGCAAACCTCTGCTCTAACTGCTCCTTTTCTAATCTTGTTTTTTGTAATGTTCCACGAGTATGTTTATATTTTTCCTCTAAGGCAACATACTTTTTTTTCGGCACACAAGAAGTCATTAACAAAGTTGCTGTAATAAATAACGCTAGTTTTTTCATTTGTTTATTTTTAGTGCTAATCATTTAGTTCCAACCTTTTTTAGAATAATTATTTCATTCAAACTACGCAATCTGATAATTATTCTAAAGACAGGTTTCATTATCAATTAGTTTTAGTGTTAAACAATTGAAATCTAATTTCCCCTACTAAACAAAAATTTAACGTGTTAAAATTGGTCTTTACAGATCTCGTTTAAAATTGAAGGCTATGAAATACTAATAAAGTACCTATTCCTATTGAAGTAATTGAAAGCAAATGAATTTTGAGAAGCTTTCTTTTTTATAAATGATATGACCTCCTTCCAAGGTCATTTTATTCACACCTAGTTCTTCAAACCAATCATTATCAGGAGCGTAAATATCTTTATTCCCAAAATAAAGATCTATTTTACAACTTGGTTTTACTTTTTCATATCGTAATCTGGTTGAGGAAACACAAACAAGACTTGATACCAATCCTGTTTCAGCGGCATATCTCCAACCGATAGTTCCTCCAACACTGAAACCTAAAATTATTACTCCTTCACCTTGTTCCTCTATCTTTAATTTCGCTACGGCCTTATCTATACCTCCATTCACAAGTTGTTTATGAATCAACTCCTCTCCCTCAATCAATACATCAATATCTGCCAATTCTCGAATATCATAAAAAACAATTTCAAACTTACTTCTAAGCTCCAAAACATAGTTATAAATCCAATCAATATCCTTACCACCCCAAAGATCAGATAGTATTATAAGTTTTTTCTTGCCCTTCTTATCCATCATCTATTGTTTAGGTAAAAACACTTCAGCCATCATACAACGAGCACTACCTCCACCACATGTTTCTATAGTTTCTAAAGGGCTATGAATTATTTCACAATATTTATTGATCATTTTTCTTTGATTATCATTTAATGAGTTAAAAGCAGAAGAACTCATAACCAAGTATCGTTTATCTCCTCCTCCCTTTACCTGTAACATATTACCAGCGAATTGCGTTACTTGCTTTTCTGATATAGCAATAACTTCTTTTCCATCTGACTTTAAATGTTTCAACAAGTTTTTCTTTTCTTTCTTATCATCTATCGCATCTAAACAAACGATAGCAAATTTCTCTGCAACACACATCATAACATTTGTATGATAGATAGCTTCTCTCCCATCATTTACCGTTTGATTTGCAACAAAAACTACGGGAGTATATTCAAAATCTTCACAAAACTCAATAAATAACTCTTCATCCGCACGAGGTGATAATGCACAATAGGCTTTTCTATTTTGCCTATCTAAAATCATACTTCCAGTTCCTTCTAAAAAGAAACCTTCATCCTCTGCTTCTGAATAATCAACAACATTTTCTATAACAAACCCTTTCTCTTCCAACGTTTCTAGAACATCTTCCCTTCTTTCTTGTCTTCTATTTTCAGCAAACATAGGATATATTCCTACATCTCCATTTTCGTGAAAAGAAACCCAATTATTAGGAAACAAAGCATCTGGGGTGCTCGGTTTTTCAGTATCATTAATTACAATTACCTCAACTCCAAAGTCTCTTAATTTCGTAACAAAATTGTCAAATTCTTGTTGAGCCTTTGCATTAACCGTTGCAGGCAATAATGTAACATTTTGCTGATAGTAATTATTCACTGCTGTTTGTTCGTTCATTCTAAAACTTGCTGGACGAACCATTACTAAGGTATTTGTAATTTGTTTCATCTAATTATCTTTAGAGTTATAAACATACTGTTTGTTTTGCGAAATTATAAAAACAAATCATACTTTCAATTCTATTAAAAGATTATCATTTCTGGTATCGAAACTAAGATCTTAATTGATCAAGAACTTTCACAACTAAAATTACCAGCAAAAAATATTCAAACATTATATTTTTTCTTACTTTTATGAAATACAACCATTTACCCCTTATCCTATGAAACAAAATTACTTTTTTGTTGTTGTATTCGTTTTTCTTTTTATTACATGTAAAACAAAAGACAACTCCACTGTCAATAGACCTACAAACAAGTTTAAAAAGGAAAGAAAAAATCAAAACCCTGACAAAGATGCCATTTGGACACCTGAACAAGCTGCCAGACATCAAAAAATATTGGAGAAAATTGCAACATCAGCATCAAATTCATTAAGTAGAAGTATAACTTCAAATTCATATGCAAATGGAAAACTAAAGGGTAACTGGAAAAATCGTGGTCCTAAAAATATGCCCGGAGCCTTTAAATTTGCAGAGATGTTAGATGGAACTGATATTATATATGGCGTTACACACAATCATTATGTTAGCGAATACAATTCAAAATCCTACATATTTAAAGGAACCGTTTATAATCCCGAAAAAGGTTCTGGAGGCGATGACTTCGAACTACTCACTGCGAATTGGCCTAATAGATATCAAAATTTGTTCGCCATTCAATTGAACAACACAGTTCGATTAATTGCGCATATTGAAAATGGTCCTTTGTACTTTTCGGATGATGACGGACAAACATGGGTGCGTTCAAATGGGCTTCCTAATACATTAAAAAGTTCAATAGTAAACCGACAAGATAGTCACGTTTTATATGTTACAGATAATCGAAAAGTTTATTATTCAACTGATTTTGGGCAGAATTTCGCCGAACTAAAAGATTTTGGTGCTTCTGAAAACTCATTCTTATACACACCACGCTATTCAATTCAACCAGAAGCCAATACTGTGTATTTGGCTCGTGCTGGAAAATTTTATACGTTAAATGAAAGTAAAACAGACTTTGAACTTCAAGGTACATACTCACCATCACATGGTGGTAGCAAATTTAGTATTGGAGGTGATAAACGTGTACTTTATGTAACCCAAAACAAAAATTACTGGGTATCTACTGACAATGGAGTTAACTGGACAGAAAAATTTCCTAAAGGAAATTGGTATGGTGATAGAACTGGAAAGATGTCCGCTGGAAAATTTTTTGCTGCACATCCAGAAAACCCGGATATTTCTATTGGCGGTTATGCTCAACCCATTATATCATTCGATAAATTAGACAATGCCTTATCAACTACAAGTGGTTGGGGTAGATATCAAAACGGGACAAATTTAAGTGCAAATGATTATTATAATCGTATTCGATTCAACTATCATCCAGACTTTCAAGCTTCTCATTTTTTTTATAATAGTTCTGGTAATTTATTTAGTGCCAGATGTTCTGATGGAGGTATTTTTGTATCATATAAAGAATGGTTAGATTTTCCTGATGAGGGTACAGCTTTTAATAATAATGGTTATGAAAATGCTCATTACATAAACATCAATGTTCTTCATACTATAAACCCTTTAATTTATCGTAAAAATTTATTTACAGGAGCTAACAACCCTAACCACATCTACTATAGCACTCAAGATCAAGGTAGTGGAAGCATTATCGAAGACACAAATGAAGAGGTTCTTGATTTTTACCAAAGTATTGGAGGTGATGGTCCTCCTATAGACAGTTATGATGGAGAACATGCTTGGAAATGGCAAAGAGAAGGAAAAAAAGTTTTTGCTCCTGTAAAAGTATATTCCAACACTGGAAACTTTCAATCGATTGGGAGAATTAATTCTCAGTTCTCAAATGAAAATGCAGTTAGTTTTACCAAAAACTCCGTTATGGGTTGGGTACAAACTTATATTGATAGAGATGAATCTGGTAAAAGAATGTGGGTTTTGTCTAGAGATTTAAAAAGAGTTACTTGGAACAATGATCAACTTACAAGCCATGTAATCGATAAAGGATCAAATCATGTAGCGGCCTTAGCTCAAGCCAACACCAACCCTGATCGTATTTATATGCTACAAGATGCTAAGGTATTTATCTCCAATGATCGTGGAAATACATTTGATGAAGGTACTGAAACACCCTTTTCCAAAACAGATGAGGCATGGGCTCGTGGCGATATAGGAAGTGGTATTGTGCTTCCTAATAACGATAATTGGATACTTTTTTGTGGTCCTAGTAAAAATGAAGTTGGAACTATCTTATCAAAAGATGGAGGTCAAACTTGGAGTGATGTTACTGGTTTATTCCCTAGTGGTATTGATGTACAGACTAGTGGGTTGGTAGCTTCAGTTGACAGTAAGTTTATCTTTGCTGGAACAGATATTGGTCCATATGCTTTTGATGTAGAGGAAGAAACCTGGTACTCTATCGCTGAAGGAGTTGGTTTTTTTAACACTATGGATGTTGATTATATTTCTGAAACGAATACCGTACGTTTTGCTTCATGGGGTTCGGGAATACTGGATTTTGCAATTGAGCAAACTTCATTAGGAGTAAATGATTCTGAAATAGCAAACAGCTTTATTCTTTACCCTAACCCTTCTAAAGATTTCATTTATCTTAAGGTGAATCCTTTACTCGATAATGAATTGAGCATATCAATCTTTACCATTGATGGAAAAGAAGTTCCCTCAACCAAAAATGAAGCTTTTGAAAACAACATTCGTAAAATTGACGTTTCTAACCTTGCAAAAGGAATCTATATTCTAAAGATACAAAATGGTACTGGAGCAATTACGAGTAAGAAAGTTATTATAGAATAAAGAGTTTTTCAAAATAAAATACGGGATAATCTTTCGAGTTTATACTGTTAATGATGACAGTTAAATTTATTTTCTTAATCAATAAACCTAAGTAAATCAAAAAGCATAACTAGTCCAACTATTGATATGTATAAATAACTCTTTCGTTTATATTATCCCCATAGTTTAACTTTCTAATATTAGAAGTTACAGTCGGGTAATTAAAGGAGTTCGTTTTCTTAACTGTATTTTGACGTCCCCTATCGTTACCTGGATAAAATTGAGCTTCAACAAAATATCGATGAAACCATTCAGTATCACCACCTGACCAAAATAATCCAAAGGGAAGAGGAACGCTAACTAGCTCACCTATAGAATAGGAAAACACACCAAATTTCATTAAAATTTTATGATATGGATTAGATATCGAATTATGAACTCTATAATTACCTTCAAGAATTTCATTATCAAAATCATTCACCTCATAAATTATTTTATTTGGACTAAAACTAAATTTAATCTCAACCCTATTAAAATAGGTTAAATTTTCAATATACTGTCTTATTATCTCTAAATCATCATTGTAATAAAACTCTCTTAAATTATTCTTTTTCTCTTCTAAAAGACTTTTTAGCAAACCTTCTTCATAGGTATGAATTACTCTACTATAAAAATTTTCATCATCTGTAACATCATTGCCTCCCACATGTATTCGATTATTTTCATATTTAAAACTATAACCGAAACGATTATAAACTCGTGTTTCTTTTACTTTATTATCAGCATTGTAATAAAATCTATGAATCTCGTCTGATAATATAACTTCGCCAAAATTTTCATAATCTCCGCGATTCTCAATTTCACCATTCGCTATATCAATAAATCTATGAGTGGGTCTATTGTTTTCATATAATAAAAACTCTACAATCTCAGCTTTCTTTATACCTGGATGATTTCGATTATCTGCTATAACTGCCGTTAAAAATTCACCATTCGAATTTGTAGGAAAAAATTCTTCTTCTATTAATTCTTGAGTATCGTTATTTGCGCAAGAAATTACAAAAACGGGAAAAAAAATGTAAAATAAAATTCGTTTCATAGCTAATATTTTTTTGTAAAAGTAATGATATTTTACAATGACTTCAAAAACTAATTCTGACTAAAGGCTAAATAAACTCACCCCCCCTTTCAAATTCACTAAAACTATATCATTTGGCAATTTCTCTTTAAGTAAAGTAATTGCTGCTTTACTCCTCATTCCAGACTTACAATAAACGACAAGAGGCTTATCATATTTCAACTCTTTATATCTATTGGATAATTCTCCTAAAGGAATATGGTATCCTCCAATATGATGTTCCTCACGTTCCCACGGCTCTCTTACATCTAAAAGGTTATATTTTTCCTTATCCAACTCTAACTCTTTTAAACTAATTTCCTCTCCAATAGGCTTTACTCCACAGAAAAAGTCGTAGTCTTCTTCTAACTTTTTTATCTCAGCATTGTTTGTTTTTTGAAATTTTAGTGCCATCTGACGCATGCTTAATGTATCAAACATAACTAATTTATTTGCTAAAACCTCTCCAATACCACATATTATTTTTATTGTTTCATTGGCTTGTAAACTACCAATAATACCAGGTAAAACTCCAATTACTCCTATTTCAGAACAGTTTGGAGATTCTTCAGGTTTTGGTGGAGTTGGATATAAACATCTATAGGTTGCACTACCTTTAAAATTAAACACACTTACTTGCCCTTCAAATTTAAAAATAGCTCCATAAACCAATGGTTTGCCTTCTAAAACAGCGGCATCATTCGTTAAATATCTGGTTGCAAAATTATCACTGCCATCAACTATAACGTCATAGTTTTTAAAAAGAGAAAGTGCATTTCCATTCGTTAATCGCTCTTTATAAACATTAAATTTCACAAATGGATTTAATCTCGATAGTCGGTTCTTAGCTGTTTCTGCCTTGGACTTCCCTATATCATCAAAAGTATAAAGTATTTGCCTCTGTAAATTGCTCTGATCAACAATATCATGATCAATAATACCAATAGTTCCAACTCCTGCTGCGGTTAAATACTGCAAAATAGGACAACCTAAACCTCCTGCTCCAATAACTAAAACTTTTGCTCTTTTCAGTTTTAATTGTCCTTCTTCTCCTATTTTATCGAGAATTAGATGTCTATTGTATTGTTTTCGTTCTTCTGTTGTAAACATAGCTATTAGCTGTTAGTTTTTTGGCTTTTGTGTAACTTCGACGTATTGTCGTCTTATTAATCCAGAATTCAAAGCATTCAGCTTTTTCTTAGCAAGTAAACACTTAGATTACTTAAAAGCTAAGTTAACTGAAATGCTCCCAATCTTTCCATACCACCTCTAATCCTTGCCCTTTCAACATAGATACTATTTCCTCTGTACTTCTTTCGTCTGAAATCTCAAACTGTTCTAACGACTGAGGTTCAACACTATATCCTCCTGGGTTTGTTTTGGATTCCGCACTCATAGAGGTAGCTCCAAAATTAACAATATTATTTCTAAAGATTTCACTTTCTCGAGTCGACATAGATAGCTCAACATCTTCATCAAACAATCGAAAAGCACATATTAATTGCACTAAATCCTTATCGGTCATTTCTACCTTAGGCTCTAATCCACCTGAATGTGGACGAAGTCTAGGAAAAGAAATAGAATATTTTGTTTTCCAATAATTTTTTTGCAGATATTTTAAATGCAAGGCAGTGAAAAAACTATCCGCTCTCCAATCCTCAAGTCCAAACAATGCTCCTAAACCTATTTTATGAATTCCTGCTTTACCCAATCTATCGGGAGTATCCAATCGATAATGAAAGTTAGATTTTTTTCCTTTTGGGTGGTGCTTTTTATACTCCTGCTCGTGATAAGTTTCCTGATAAACTAAAACAGCATATAAACCACTTTCAATGAGAGTTTCGTATTCTTCTTGATTTAAAGGCTGTACTTCAATTGTTATATTCGAAAAATTTGAACGGATTAACTCTATCGCATTTTTGAGATAATTCACACCAACCGTTCTATTAGCTTCTCCTGTTACCAACAGAATATGATCATACCCCTTTTGTTTTAAAAAACTAACTTCCTCTAAAATCTCACTATCCGTTAAGGTACGTCTTGGAATTTTATTTGTTAAACTGAATCCACAATAGGTACATATATTATGGCATTCATTACTCAGGTACATAGGAGCATACATCTGAATCGTATTTCCAAAACGCTTTTTAGTGAGCATTCTACTCATTTGAGCTAGTTGCTCCAAATAGGGTTTTGCCGCTGGAGATATTAATGCCTTAAAATCTTCTAAATCTCTTTTATCTTTCGTCAATGCATATTGAACATCTTCTGAAGTTTTATTTAATATGCTTGAGAGTGTTTTATCCCAATTATATTGATCGAATACGTCTTTAAAAGAATTATCCATTACACAATTAATTATTTAACTTAAAAAACTTGTTAGTGGACTACTTGCCTCAGCCTGCTCTTTTATTGGAGCTAGTTTTGCTTCATAAGCCATCCTACCTGCCTCTACTCCCATTTTGAAAGCTTTCGCCATCTCTATAGGGTTTTGAGATACAGCAATAGCCGTATTTACTAATACTGCATCTGCGCCAAGTTCCATTGCATGTGCTGCATGTGAAGGAGCTCCTATACCTGCATCCACGACCACAGGTACATTCGATTGCTCAATAATAATTTCAAGGAACTCTAAGGTCTTTAATCCTTTGTTACTTCCAATTGGCGCACCAAGAGGCATTACACATTGTACACCAACCTCTTCCAATCTCTTACATAATACAGGATCAGCATGAATATAAGGCATTACTACAAAACCTTTTTTTACAAGTTCTTCAGCCGCAATGAGTGTTTCTATTGGGTCTGGTAATAGATATCTTGGATCAGGATGTATTTCTAATTTCACCCAATTCGTTTCTAATGCCTCACGTGATAATTCCGCAGCAAAAACTGCTTCTTTAGCTGTTCTTACCCCAGAAGTGTTTGGCAATAAGTTAATTCTGGAATGCCCTAAATGAGTCAATATATCATCCTCTTCATTTTGAACATCCACTCTTTTTAGCGCAACTGTAATTAATTCACTTTCCGAAGCTAGTAATGCTTCTCTCATTAATTGAGATGAACTAAATTTCCCTGTTCCTGTGAACAATCGAGAGTTAAATGTTTTATCTGCTATTTTTAATGCTGTCATGATATTGTTAAATAATTTAATCTTAGCTAAGCTTGTACACTTTTTCTAAGGTACTCCCTGCTTTTAATAAAGTGTGAAATGCTGGTATAGTACTGAAGCTTTGAGTAATTTCAGACGATATAGCTATTCCATGAATCCCTGTCTTTAATAAGAGTGAAACATCACTTAAGGTAATTCCACCAATGGCTATGATTGGTATTTCTTTCGCTAGCTCATCAATGATTAGTTCATACCCATCTACCCCCAAAACAGGGCTCAAATTTTTCTTTGTTTCGGTAAACCTAAAAGGTCCTAAACCAATATAATTTACACCTTTATCAATTAGCTTTTTACAATCATCAAGGGTATTTGCAGTACCTCCCACAATGTATAAATCCCCTAAATACTTTTTAGCTATAGCAGGACATGTATCATTTTTTCCTAAATGAACACCATCAGCCTTCACTTCTTTTGCTATTTGATAAAAGTCATTAATTATTAATCTTGTTTGAAAGTGACTCGTAATAGCCCTAGCTTCTTTAGCTGCCTCCAAAACAGTTCCTTCATCAACATCTTTTAACCTCAATTGCACCCATTCGGCCCCATAAGAACAGGCTTTCTGAACATTTTCTATGTGTTCTTCTGGGGTACTTCCTTGCGTAATGTACTGTAATTTGCTAATCATTTCGTGTTTCTAAGTTTAGTTTGGTTGTTGTGTTTTGTTTCTTCCTAAATTCTTTTCCAATCTGATAGTTACTTATCTCGGCTATAATTATGTCTTCCTAAAAGAGAATTATCTGAATTGAGATACTCCTCAATATATTTTTTTACATTTTTCCCCTTATCTTCTAAGGGCAGATCATTGTAAAAGTTTGCTGCAAAAGCAGCCGACAATACACATCCGCTTCCGTGTTTATCAAATACATTTTTTGAGATTGGTGGAATGTTTACTTTAACAATTTTACTGTGATAAAGTTCATCCCATCCTTTCTTATCATTTCTATGTCCACCTTTTAAATAAATATTCGTTTTCTCTGCAATACTCTCTATCGTCTCTTCTATATCTTTTTCCGGGAACAATGCTTTTATCTCATCGTAATTAGGAGTAATAAAATCGCAAAGTCTTAAAACCTCATTAAAAGTTTCATAATTCTTTTGAGAATGAAAATCATAACCAGCACTTGCTTTCAACACCGGGTCCAATATTATTATTATTTCAGAATTTAACTTTTTAAGTTTTTGCAGAACCTTTAATAAAACCTCCCATGACTCTATGATTCCAATTTTCACTATTGGAATTTCAAATCTTTCAAATAAGATTTCAATTTGTTCGAGTATTGTAGTTTCTTCAATCCAAGTACAACTTTTGAAATCAAGATCGTTTTGAACCGTAACAGCCGTACAAACCGATAATCCGTACAATCCAAATGATTCAAATGTCTTGATATCTGAGGTAATACCTGCTCCACTTGAAGGATCAAATCCAGCTATTGTAAGTATGTATTTTTTTTTATCCATACATTAACTATGAACACTTACATTAAAAACGTCTTTTATTTTCTTAAAACTTTCTATTGGATTTTCAGAATTCCAAACTCCACCGAGAACACCAATACCTTTAAACCCTAATTTTAAAGTTTCTTCTATTGTTGATTCGTTTATTCCTCCCATTCCTACAATCTTTCGATCAATCGAATTGACATTAAATCCTCTTCCCTCATATCCTGTTTTGGATATAGAAGAAAATACAGGGCTCAATAAATGATAATCAAAAATGACTGAACAATTATTGATTACTTCTGGTTCATGAAAAGAACTACTAACAGTTTTTTCTTTTCTTTTAAAACTTTCAACATATTCCTGCAAATGATTTTTCAAGTCGATTCGAGGTTGCTCCTGTAAATGAACTCCTTTCAAGTTAAATTCGTTTAACAACTCATGAAAATAATGTACAACAATCCTGTCGTGATATTTTTCATCAATAGCATTCAAATAAGCTGAATGCTCCTCATACCCTTTAAATGGTTTTCTTAGATGATAATAGGTTAAGCCTGCCTCAAATAATCCATGTAAAATTTCAATTTCGTTTTCTACATCTTTCTCTGGAGCGATTAAAATAATCATATGTTTCACTTTAAATTATGAATTACGAATTTAAATATATTAACATTCGTAATTCATAATTATAATCTTATGTTCTATAGATAAACCTCTGAACCTTTTGTTTTAAATTCTTCAGATTTTTCCTTCATTCCTTCTGAAATAGCCTCTTCTGCAACAAGCTCTTTCTGAGCGGCATAATCACGTACTTCTTGACTTATTTTCATTGAACAGAATTTCGGTCCGCACATAGAACAGAAATGCGCAATTTTTGCTCCTTCTGCTGGTAGCGTTTCGTCATGATATTCTCTTGCTAGTTCCGGATCTAAACTCAAATTAAATTGATCTTCCCAACGGAATTCAAAACGAGCTTTACTCAAAGCATCATCTCTATGCTGCGCTCCTGGATGTCCTTTTGCTAAATCTGCTGCATGAGCAGCTAATTTATAAGTAACAACTCCAGTACGTACATCATCCCTATTTGGTAACCCTAAATGCTCTTTCGGAGTTACATAACATAACATTGCTGTTCCGTACCATCCAATCATTGCTGCACCTATTCCCGAAGTAATATGATCGTATCCTGGAGCAATATCAGTTGTTAAAGGCCCTAAGGTGTAGAATGGAGCTTCTCCACAAGCTTCTAATTGCTTATCCATATTCGCCTTAATCATGTGCATTGGTACGTGACCAGGTCCTTCAATAAAGCACTGAACCTCATGCTTCCATGCTATTTTCGTTAACTCTCCCAAAGTTTCTAGTTCTGCAAATTGAGCTTCGTCATTAGCATCTGCAATACAACCAGGGCGTAACCCGTCTCCTAAAGAGAATGCAACATCATACGATTTAAGAATTTCACAAATCTCCTCAAAATGAGTATATAAGAAACTTTCTTTATGATGCGCTAAACACCATTTAGCCATAATCGACCCTCCACGAGAAACAATTCCCGTAATACGTTTCGCCGTCATTGGTACATAAGCTAATCTTACTCCAGCATGAATAGTAAAATAATCAACACCCTGCTCTGCTTGTTCGATCAATGTATCTCTAAAGATCTCCCATGTTAAATCTTCTGCAATTCCGTTTACTTTTTCTAAAGCTTGATAAATTGGAACAGTTCCAATTGGTACTGGTGAATTACGAACAATCCACTCTCTTGTTTCATGGATATTTTTACCTGTAGATAAATCCATGATATTATCGGCTCCCCAACGACAAGCCCAAACGGCCTTCTCTACTTCCTCTTCAATTGAAGAAGTTGTTGCTGAGTTACCAATATTTGCATTAATTTTCACCAAGAAATTTCTTCCTAAAATCATAGGTTCCGCTTCTGGGTGGTTTATATTAGAAGGTATTACAGCTCTTCCTCTTGCCACTTCTTCTCTTACAAATTCAGGTGTTATTTTTTCTGGAATACTCGCTCCAAAATCTTGTCCTGGATGTTGTTTTGAAAGGCGTGTCATTTCATCTATTCGTTGATTCTCACGAATAGCAACATATTCCATTTCAGGGGTAATAATTCCTTGTTTTGCATAATGTAACTGCGTTACATTTTTTCCTTCCTTCGCTCTTTTAGCTTTATGCTTCAGGTTAAATCGTAAGTGATCTAACTTCTCATCTTTTAATCGTTCGTTACAATATTCAGAAGTAAATTCATCCAATTCTTCAACATCACCTCTATCTAAAATCCATTGTTCTCTAATACGTTCTAATCCATTGTGAATATTAATCTCTTTATTCGGATCTGTATATGGACCCGAAGTATCATAAACAGTTACAGATTCATTTGGAGTTCTTTTTTTAGTCATTGAATCCACTGTATCGTGCAATTCAATTTCTCTCATCGCTACATTAATATGTGGATGAATTTCTCCAGGAACGTAAATCTTTTTTGAATTAGGAAACGGATTTCTAGTTACTCCGTCTTGCTTTGGGGCTGTATCTTTTTTCTTCATTATAAGGTTATTAGTTTTTGTCCAGTTTATATTTATAGAAAATTATCCTCCCTGAGTAGATCGGATGATTAATACATTGTCGTTATTTTGAAGTTTATGGTTGCTCCAGTCATCTTTTTTAACAACGTTGTTGTTGATGGCAATAGCAATTCCATTATC
Source organism: Tenacibaculum xiamenense (assembly GCF_964513065.1). Taxonomy (NCBI): domain Bacteria; kingdom Pseudomonadati; phylum Bacteroidota; class Flavobacteriia; order Flavobacteriales; family Flavobacteriaceae; genus Tenacibaculum; species Tenacibaculum xiamenense. The sequence goes on along the minus strand of NZ_CAZEQU010000042.1, from coordinate 414,232 downwards.
AGAGATTTCTAGTTCTCTAACAAGTCCTTTTACGGATAAGTCTTCTGAAATTTCTTTAGCGCTTTCGTTTACTTTTATAATCATTGAATGAATATTTAAGCAAACTATAGAAGTAAAATAGACCTTATACAACCTATTTATATGAGTGTAGTATCTCAACTTTTCCCTACGCCGGTGTTAACCATATCAGGTTCTAAGGATATTTCTCAAACTAGTGAACTAGCTACTCCTAAAGTTTACATTTGCAAATATAACTTATTATTCAGTTACGTTCTTCTTTTTCTTACTCATTTTGTTTAGAATAAAAAGAAGGATCTATTATAAACTATATATTTATCTATTTTAATTAGAGCAATTACAGTAACCCTAACCTTTATTTATTACTTAAACCAAGTTCGATTCATCGATTGCTTGTTTTGTTTTTTCAAATTTCACTCCCCAATTGTATAATGGATTTAACGCATTCATTAAATCCTGACCTAAATCTGTAATGGAATACTCTACACGTGGTGGTACTTCTGGATATATTTTTCTTTCTATAATACCATATTGTTCTAACCCCCTCAATTGATTGGTTAAAACCTTCTCTGAAATGTTTTCACATGCAACTTTTATTTGACCATATCTTAAAGGGCCATCCAATAATCTAACCAGAATAAAAAGCTTCCATTTTCCACTTATAATCTTCACAGCATTATCTAAAGGGCAATAGGTGATTTTTTTTTCCATTTTTTTTATCTCGTATCACTTTTGTTTCTAAAAAACTAACCAAAAGGTAAGTTTTACACCAAAAAGTAACGTATTGTTTATGTAAATATCTAAATCTAATTTTACTAATAAATAATGAAATTATATATAAAAAATGAAGAAAATTTTTCTAATAAACCTACTCTTTCTAACTCTCTTTTTTTCATGTGCTAACCTAAAAAAAACTTCTTTATCCAATAGTTCTTTTCAATTTATAAGACAAGCTACTTTTACATTGACAATAGGATCGAAGAAAATTTTGGTAGACCCTGTTCTTTCGAAACAAGGAGAACTAGATCCTATTCCTTTTTCTAACGATATTAGAAATCCAAAAAACAAGTTACCAATATCCGCTGAGAAAATAATTAACAACTCTGATGCTATTCTTATTACTCATTACCATCCTGATCATTTTGATACCGCATCTGAAATCCTTATTCCTAAAAATAAAAAGATATTTTGTCAGCAATATGATTTAAAAAAACTTATTTCCAAAGGATTTACAAATGTAACGAGCATAAAACATGAAATTGAATGGGAAAACATAAAAATTAAAAGATTCAGCGTGCGACATCACAAAGGCGCCACAGGAGCTCCTCCTTTTGGTGAATCTTCCTCTTTTTCTATATCAAATAATGAAAAAACAATATTTGTTACTGGAGATGCAATTTTAGATTCAAGTTTGGAGCATGCCTTAACCCTTACAAATCCAGATTTCATAGTTGCCAATACTGGCGAATGCAGTTTTTCCATAATGAACCCTGTTCTACCACCAGGAACTCATATGACATTAACTAAGGAAGAACTTATAAGTATTTCGGAAAAGTACAATGCAGCTAAGATAATTGCCATTCATATGGATGCCATTAATCATTGTAGTTTATCGAAGGAAGATTTGAAGCGATACGTTTCTTTACAAGAAAGCAGTATACAAGAACGGTTTAAAATTCCGAATGAAGGAAAAATTATTAGCCTTAATTAGACCTTTTTATAAAACAAAAGAAGCCTTTTAAAAGGCTTCTTTATTTATTTTATTTTAAAGAGCTTCAATATCCTCTGTTATAGACTCTAGTACGTGAAAGGCTGTTTCAGCCATTTTATTTCCTTTTTTGTCTAGTAAAGGATTCACTTCTACAAATTCAACACAAGCCACTTTTTTACTTTGCAATAGTAATTTTATAATATCAATAACTTCAAACTCATCAAATCCTTTTGGAACCGGAGTTCCAGTACCGTAAGAAATCATATCACAATCCATGGCATCAACATCAAAAGAAACGTAAAGAATATCGCAATTACTTAATTTTTCCAGAGCTTCTTTCACACAAGTTTCAATTCCACGATGACGAACTTCGGCAACCATATAATTTTTGATTCCGAACTTTTCCATTTGTTTATCTTCTGGTTCTTCAGTATCGCGTACACCAAAAAATACGATATCTTCTCCCAGTACTTTTTGACCTGGAGTACCAATATTTTTCATTCTATCCCAAAATGCAGTTGTTTCTCTATCTACATCATTTATTTGGCAATCGAAATTATCATCTGCAATTGCCGCTGCTAATGGCATACCATGAATATTTCCTGATGGCGAAGTATATGGTGAATGCAAATCTCCATGAGCATCAATCCAAATGACTCCAACTCTTTCTGTAGGGTTTGCAGCTTTTACTCCACTTATTGTTCCTAAAGCTGATGAGTGGTCGCCTGATATTACCACTGGAAACTTTCCTTCTTGAAGATTTACTTTTACATGATTTGAAAGTCGTTTACATTGATTGAAAACATTTTCTATTCGTTTTCCAAAAGAGTTATTCTCTTTATTGTAAATAGATTCATTTTCGGTAATTACATCTTCAAAATCATATCTATCGAAATAATTACTTCCTTTATTAATCGCTGCTATTTCAATGGCATCAATTCCCATATCGGAACCCCGCGTTCCAGCCCCAATATCTGACCGGTTTTTAATTATCTTAATTTCCTTCATCCCTAAAATTTTAAAGCTTATTGAAGCTGATGGAAATGATCAAATCTTTTCTTCCCTCTCTTCAATAAAAAAATGCCATTTAAATATTTAAATGACATTCGGTTATTGGTTATTTTTTATCTGTCCTCTAACTTAACAAATGATCTTTCGTTTGCTCCAGTATAAACTTGACGAGGTCTTCCAATTGGCTCTTTGCGTAATCTCATCTCTCTCCATTGTGCTATCCAACCTGGTAATCGTCCAAGCGCAAACATTACCGTAAACATTTCAACAGGTATTCCCATTGCTCTATAAATAATTCCTGAATAGAAATCTACGTTAGGATATAATTTTCTGTCTACAAAATACTGATCGCTTAAAGCTTCTTTTTCTAAACCTTTTGCAATATCCAATACTGGATCTTCAACTCCTAAATCTCCTAAAACTTCATCCGCTGCTTTTTTGATTATTCTAGCTCTTGGATCAAAGTTTTTGTAAACACGGTGTCCGAATCCCATTAAACGGAAAGGATCAGCCTTATCTTTAGCTTTCCCCATGTATTTTTTAGTATCTCCTCCATCTGCCTTAATTGCTTCTAACATTTCTAAAACCGCTTGGTTTGCACCTCCATGTAAAGGTCCCCAAAGTGCAGATATACCTGCCGATAAAGATGGGAATAATCCTGCATGTGAAGAACCAACAACTCTTACCGTAGAAGTAGAACAGTTTTGCTCGTGATCAGCATGTAAAATTAGAAGTTTATCTAACGCATTTAACAAAATAGGATTGATATCATACTCGTCATTAGGCTTTTGGAACATCATTGTTAAGATATTTTCAACATACCCTAATTTACGAGAACCATAGTGCAATGGCATTCCAGTCTTCTTACGCATAGTCCAAGCAACTAATACTGGAAACTTACCCATTATTTTTACGATAGCATTGTACATCTCTTCGTCCGAATCAACGTTTACAGACGAAGGGTTAAATGCAGTTAACGCTGATGTTAATGAAGATAAAATCCCCATTGGGTGTGCATTCTTTGGAAATGCATCAATAATTTTTTTAATATCATCATCTACAATGGCATTATCTAAAATATCATTGTAGAACTTGTCTAATTGTTCTTTTGTTGGTAACTCACCAAAAATTAATAAGTAAGCAACTTCTAAGAAATCTGCCTTTTCAGCCAATTCTTCGATTGAATACCCTCTATATCTTAAAATACCTTTTTCTCCGTCTAAAAATGTTATAGCACTTTGGCAAGAACCTGTGTTTTTGAAACCTGGATCAATAGTAACTACTCCACCAGTAGCACCTCTAAGAGTTTTTATATCAATTGCAGTTTCATTTTCTGAACCTTTTACTAAAGGAAATTCATACGTGCTTTCGCCAATTTGTAGTTTTGCTATATCTGACATTTTGTATCTTAATTTTTTATAATTGTAGTCACTGGCGAAGATACCATTTTTTATAAAATTTTGAAAGCTGCAAGGGATAGATTTTTATCATTTACACATAACATTATTTTATAATTATCAGACATAAAAAAGACCTTATAAATGAAGTTCAAATATATGCTTTCCAACAACCAAATAATTCTATCTCATACCCAATAAAGAAATCGAATCGCCTTACATAAATTCAAATTTCCCTACTACTAAGTGATACTTGCTTCTTATGTTAAAAAAAGATCGCTGAAATTCAACTTTCAGCGATCCTTTATTATTACAAACAATCCAATATTTTAAATAAAAGCTAAGCTAATTGCTTAGTTAGTATATCTTTTAGTTCCATATTTCCTAACTAAATCCTCATTTTTATTTCCTGAAAGATCAGCTATAAACCTCACTGTTTTCATTGAGTTTTCAACAGATATTCCATAAGGACTAGAAAATGGATTCATTGGGAAGCCAATCATATAGACAAGAGAACTTCCAGGTGTTAATGTTCTCTTAGCTTCTGGTACATCATGAAACACTAATCGGGCGATATAATATGAGTCTGCACCGTTACCAAGTGGAACTTCGACAAAATCTTGTTGAGGATGCCCGTGACCGTCGACATTGTTTAAAATAGAAACATGTCTTTCTCCACTGGTATTTTTTGGCCCTACAAACATAAAAACCGCCGCATCAACATGCATTGATTCTTGAGAACGGTTCGTAAATGTATATTTATATCGCTTATACCAAGATCCGCCTGTACTACTAACCTCTAGAGTAAGTGGTACATTGGAAACATAATCCTTAAAATCATTTAGTTCATCTAATACGGGATTTGGTCCTGTTAAAGTATGATCTCCTGGGATAGGAATGGATTCACCCCAAATCTCATAATTCACTGGCCATGGAACTTGATCAAATGCATCGGGTCCATTAAATAGTAAATTTTTGTAATTCGTATCATTTTCTATTGATTTATTCGATAAAGAATGAGGTAACATACTCTCATCTTCGTTTCCTGAGCATGAAGTCAGGCAAATAAATGCACTAATTAAAAAGTATTTTAGAAGGGTTTTCATTTTATTGTTTTTTATTAATTCATATTAAAGTGGATTGATTGTTCTTTTTAATTTACAATACTTCTATTCTATCAAAAAATATTCTATCTCAACAACACTAAAAAAATCACAGTCAACACAAAACAAAACACAAGCAACTGACAAACAACAAGTTAATTACCGAGAACCATAAAATATATTCTAACCAAGATACCTCTATATAACAATTGAATTGTAGAATTGCATGAAATAAAAAAGACCTCAGAAAATTATTTTCTGAGGTCTTAAATTCTATTCTTGTAAGAAAAACTTTACTTCAAAGATTTTCTGGTTTATTTTACTTTAAATGCTCTTTCTTGAGGATAATAAGCTACATCAGCTAATTGCTCTTCAATTCTTAATAATTGGTTGTATTTAGCCATACGATCAGAACGAGATGCAGAACCTGTCTTTATTTGACCTGTGTTTAATGCTACCGCTAAATCAGCAATAGTATTATCTTCAGTTTCACCTGATCTATGACTCATTACAGATGTATATCCTGCATTATGTGCCATGTTTACGGCTGCAATAGTTTCTGTTAACGTTCCAATTTGGTTTACCTTAATTAAGATTGAGTTTGCAATTCCATTTGAAATTCCACGAGATAAACGCTCAACGTTAGTAACGAATAAGTCATCACCAACTAATTGTACCTTATCTCCAATTTTCTCCGTTAATGATTTCCAACCATCCCAATCGTTCTCATCCATTCCATCTTCAATAGAAATAATTGGATACTTCTCTGCCAATTCGGCTAAGTAAGAAGCTTGCTCTTCAGAAGTTCTTACAGCTCCGCTATCTCCTTCAAACTTTGTATAGTCGTACTTTCCATCTACATAGAATTCAGCAGCTGCACAGTCTAAGGCGATCATCACCTCTTCTCCGAACTTATACCCAGCATTTTTAGTAGCCAAAGCAATCGTTTCAATAGCATCTTCTGTTCCTTCTAAAGTTGGTGCAAAACCTCCTTCGTCTCCAACAGCTGTAGATAAATTTCTGTCGTGTAATACTTTCTTTAAGTTATGGAATATCTCTGAACCAATTTGCATTGCTTCAGTGAAGTTTTTTGCCTTTATTGGCATTACCATAAACTCTTGAAAAGCGATAGGTGCGTCAGAGTGAGACCCTCCATTAATAATGTTCATCATTGGTACAGGAAGAGTGTTCGCTGAAACTCCACCTACGTAACGATATAAAGGTAAGCCTAATTCATTTGCTGCTGCTTTCGCCGCTGCTAGAGAAACTCCTAAAATAGCATTTGCTCCTAATTTAGATTTGTTTGGAGTACCATCTAAATCAATCATGATTTTATCAATCGCGTTTTGTTCGAAAACAGAAACCCCTAAAAGCTCTTCAGCAATAAGCGTATTTACGTTTTCTACTGCTTTTGATACACCTTTCCCCATATATGAATCTCCTCCATCACGTAATTCAACTGCTTCATGCTCTCCAGTTGATGCTCCCGATGGAACCGCTGCTCTACCCACAACTCCATTTTCAGTAGTTACATCTACCTCTACAGTAGGATTTCCTCTTGAATCGAAGATTTGACGTGCGTGGATGTTGATTATAATACTCATAGTGTTTATTTGTTAGTAATTTCTGGTAGCCAAGTTACAAAATACTACCTGTTAATTGTTTTAATTTATTATGATTTTGCGAAAACGTTGTCAAAGTGAAATTCCCACTGTTAGGTGGGAATTTATACTATTTTGTTTTCTTAATATTTTCAATAAATTGATCGAATAAATACTCTGCATCATTCGGTCCTGGGCTCGCTTCAGGGTGGTACTGAACTGAAAATACATTTTTGTTTTTCATCTTAATCCCAGCAACAGTATTGTCATTTAAGTGAACATGTGTTATCTCAACATCAGGATGTGCTTCTGTTTCTTCTCTATTGATGGCAAAACCATGATTTTGAGATGTAATTTCACCTTTTCCTGTTACTAAGTTTTTCACTGGATGATTAATTCCTCTATGCCCGTTGTGCATTTTATAAGTAGAAATACCATTAGCTAAGGCAATTACTTGGTGACCTAAACAAATACCAAATAAAGGTAAATCTTTCTCTATAATTTGTTTTGCTGTGTTTTGAGCATCTACTAAAGGCTCTGGATCACCAGGACCATTAGAAATAAAGTATCCATCAGGATTAAATGCGCTTAAATCTTCGAAACTTGCATTAAATGGATGTACTTTAATATAAGCTCCTCTTTTAGCTAAGTTTCTCAATATATTTTTCTTAATACCTATATCAATTGCTGAAATCTTAATTGGTGCATCTTCCTCTCCAACGAAATATGGTTCTTTAGTTGAAACTTTAGAAGCTAGTTCTAACCCTTCCATACTTGGAACTTCTTTCAACTGCTTTTTCAATTCTTCAATATTATCTACTTCAGTAGATATGATCGCATTCATTGCGCCATTATCTCTAATGTATGATACTAACGCTCTTGTATCAACATCAGATATAGCTACTAAATTATGCTTCTCAAACCAATCTTTTAAATTACCATTAGAGTCAGGTCTTGAATGTGTGAAACTGAAATTTCTACAGATTAAACCAGCAATTTTAATTCCTTCTGATTCAACTTCTCTATCATTTACTCCATAGTTACCAATATGAGCGTTTGTAGTAACCATTAATTGTCCGAAATACGATGGGTCAGTAAAAATCTCTTGATATCCTGTCATCCCAGTATTGAAACAAATTTCTCCAGTTGCTGTTCCTTCAATCCCTACAGATTTACCATAAAAAATTGTTCCGTCAGCTAGTAAAACTAAAGCCTTTTTTCTCGATTGATATTTCATTTAGTGTATTCTAAAATAATTCGGTTGCAAAAATATTTAAAAAAAAGGGATAAACATTAAATGTTTATCCCTTTTATATGATATATAAAAATTTTCATTTTTATTCTTCTTCTTGTGACGCTTGAGTTTCAACCGCTGCGGCAGCTGCCTCAACGTTCTTCTTTCCACCTCTACGGCTACGACGAGTAGACTTCTTAGCCTTGTTTCCTTTAGGATTGTATAACTCGTTGTAATCAACTAATTCAACCATTGCCATAGGAGCGTTATCTCCTTGACGGTTTCCTAATTTGATTATACGAACATACCCACCTGGACGATCACCTACCTTTACTGAAATTTCTTTGAAAAGCTCAGTAACAGCATACTTATCACGTAAATAACTAAATACTGTACGACGATTGTGAGTTGTATCAGACTTAGATTTTGTAATTAAAGGCTCTACAAATCTACGTAATGCTTTGGCTTTAGCCTCAGTAGTGTTGATTCGTTTGTGCTCGATTAAAGAACAAGCCATGTTTGCTAACATTGCCTTTCTATGAGCAGTTTTTCTTCCTAAATGATTGATTTTCTTTCCGTGTCTCATGACATTTGGGTTTATCTTTCATCTTGCTTCAACTCTTTATGAGGAGCAAAATATGAAAGGTTAATCTCTATCTAATTTGTATTTGCTTAAATCCATTCCAAAATTCAATCCTTTGTTATGCACTAACTCTTCTAATTCAGTTAATGATTTTTTACCAAAGTTTCGGAACTTCATTAAATCACTCTTATTAAATGATACCAAGTCTCCTAAAGTATCTACTTCTGCAGCTTTTAAACAATTTAAAGCACGTACTGACAAGTCCATATCAACTAACTTAGTCTTTAACAACTGACGCATGTGTAATGATTCTTCATCATATGTTTCAGTTTGTGCAATTTCATCAGCCTCTAAAGTGATACGCTCATCAGAGAATAACATAAAGTGGTGAATTAAAATTTTTGCAGCTTCTGTTAAAGCATCCTTAGGATTGATTGATCCATCAGTATCAATATCGAAAATTAATTTTTCGTAATCAGTCTTTTGCTCAACACGGAAGTTTTCAACAGCATATTTTACATTCTTAATAGGAGTGTAAATTGAATCTGTAAAAATAGTTCCTAATGGAGCACCAGCTCTTTTGTTTTCTTCAGCTGGAACAAAACCTCTACCTTTTTCGATAGTGATTTCAGCGTTTAAATTCACTGATTTATCCATGTTACAAAGCACTAAATCAGGATTTAATACTTGGAAACCTGAAATAAATTTTTGTAAATCTCCTGCTGTTAATTGCTCTTGTCCTGAAATAGCAATAGAAACAGTTTCTCTATCAGACTCTTCAATTTGTTTCTTGAAACGAACCTGCTTTAAGTTTAAGATGATTTCTGTAACATCTTCCACTACTCCTTCTATTGTTGAGAACTCATGATCTACTCCATCAATACGTAATGATGTAATTGCAAATCCTTCTAAAGAAGATAATAATACTCTTCTTAAAGCGTTACCAACAGTTAATCCAAAACCTGGCTCAAGTGGTCTGAACTCGAATCTTCCTGAAAAATCAGTAGATTCAATCATTATTACTTTATCCGGTTTTTGAAAGTTTAAAATTGCCATGTGTTTTTCTTCGTTTTAATTGTTATTCGGTTGCGCGGTTTATAAGATTGAAGAGGTTCGAATAAACCCTTTGGCCAAATACCAATATGATTAATTTATTACTTAGAGTATAATTCTACGATTAATTGCTCTTTAATGTTCTCTGGAATTTGAAGTCTTTCTGGAACTTTTACAAAAGTACCAGCTTTTTGATCAGCATTCCAAGATAACCATTCGTAAACATTGCTGTTAGAAGCCAATGCATTTTCGATAGCCTCTAAAGACTTAGACTTTTCTCTTACCGCTACAACATCTCCAGCTCTTAATCTGTATGATGGAATGTTAACGATGTTTCCGTTAACTGTAATGTGACGGTGAGAAACTAACTGACGTGCTCCTCTTCTAGAGTTAGAAATACCTAAACGGTAAACAACGTTATCTAAACGAGACTCACATAATTGAAGTAATACCTCACCAGTAATTCCTTTAGATGCAGATGCTTTTTTGAATAAGTTACTGAACTGACGCTCTAAAATTCCGTAAGTATACTTAGCTTTTTGCTTTTCACTTAACTGAATTGCATATTCAGATTTCTTACCTCTTCTCTTTCCAGCTCCGTGCTGTCCTGGAGGATAGTTTCTTTTTTCAAAGCTCTTGTCCTCTCCGAAAATTGCTTCACCAAATTTACGAGCAATCTTAGTTTTTGGTCCTGTATATCTTGCCATTTCTTAAAAATTAAGCAGGGATTATGAATTAAGGCTTACTCCTTCGATAATCGTTTTCCTGCTAGGTTAAAATTTATACTTGTTATTAAACAAAGTATAAACTGAAAATTAATTCAGCTTATACTCTTCTTCTTTTAGGTGGACGACATCCATTGTGTGGAATTGGAGTCACGTCAATAATTTCAGTTACTTCTATTCCTGAATTGTGAATAGCTCTGATTGCAGACTCTCTACCGTTACCTGGTCCTTTTACATATACCTTAACTTTACGTAATCCAGCTTCTTTTGCTACTGAAGAACAATCTTCTGCTGCTAATTGTGCTGCGTAAGGAGTATTTTTCTTAGATCCACGGAAACCCATTTTTCCAGCAGAAGACCAAGAAATTACATCTCCTTTTTTATTTGTTAACGATATAATGATGTTGTTAAAAGATGCAGTTACGTGAGCTTCACCAACTGACTCAATTACAACTTTACGTTTCTTTGTTACTTTAGACTTTGCCATAATTCTTTACTATTAGTAAAAATAACCTAACGATTATTTTTTCTTGTTAGCTACAGTTTTTCTCTTACCTTTTCTCGTACGAGAGTTATTCTTAGTTCTCTGACCTCTTAAAGGTAATCCAAGTCTGTGACGAATACCTCTTTGACATCCAATGTCCATTAAACGTTTGATGCTTAATTGAACTTCAGAACGTAACTCACCTTCAATCGTGTAAGTTCCAACTTGCTCACGAATTGCTGCAATTTGATCATCAGTCCAATCTTGAACTTTGATGCTCTCATCTACTTTAGCATTCGCTAAAACTTCTTTAGCTCTGCTTCTTCCTATACCAAAGATGTACGTTAAAGATATAACACCTCTTTTGTTCTTTGGAATATCTATACCTGCGATTCTTGCCATATATTCTTTTAGTTTTTAGTTGTTAGTTTTTAGTTGTTAGAATCCTAAACATTTCTATTTCAAACAGATTCATCTAACCGCTAATTACTAATGACTCAATTCTATAATTATCCTTGTCTTTGTTTAAACCTAGGATTCTTTTTATTAATTACGTATAAACGGCCTTTTCTGCGAACAATTTTGCAGTCGGCACTTCTTTTCTTTAATGATGCTCTTACTTTCATCAGTTTTGTTTTTTAATATCTGTAAGTAATTCTTGCCTTAGATAAATCATACGGACTCATCTCAAGTTTTACCTTATCACCAGGTAATAACTTAATATAATGCATTCTCATTTTTCCTGAAATGTGAGCCGTAACAATATGCCCATTCTCTAATTCTACACGAAACATAGCATTTGATAATGCTTCGGTTATAGTTCCATCCTGTTGAATTGCTGCTTGTTTAGCCATATTATTTTAATGATTTTCTGTTGTTACTATTTCCTGACTTCATTAAACCGTCGTAACGACTGTTTAATAAGTACGAGTTAATTTGTTGGATTGTATCAATTGCAACCCCTACCATAATGATTAAAGATGTTCCACCATAAAACATTGCCCAGTTTTGAGTAACCCCAAACTTTACAATGATTGCTGGTAAAATAGACAAAGCCGCTAAGAATAGAGATCCTGGGAATGTTATTTTTGATAACACCGAATCTAAATAATTAGCAGTTTCTTCTCCTGGTTTGTATCCAGGAACAAAACCATTACTTCTCTTTAAATCTTCTGCCATTTTATTCGTAGGAATCGTAATCGCTGTATAAAAGTAACTGAAGACAATAATTAAGATAGCAAATATAACGTTATACCATAAACCGAAATTATCAGCTAAACTATTTAATGCTGGGTATTTTTGACCTAAAGCTACCGGTAAAAACATAATAGCTTGAGCAAATATGATTGGCATTACACCAGCCGCATTTAATTTTAAAGGAATATATTGTCTAGCGCCATCTACATCCTTAATATTAGTTACCGCAGTACGACGAGCATACTGAACAGCAACTTTACGCACGGCTGTTACTAATAACACGGTTAATAAAATTACCACAAACCAAACAATTAGTTCAATTAAGATCATCATGATACCACCACCGCCAGCGTTTTCAGTTTTTGATACAACTTCTTGTAAAAATGCTACTGGGAAATTTGCAATAATACCAACAGTAATTAATAACGAAATACCGTTACCAACACCTTTGTCAGTAATACGCTCACCTAACCACATAGCGAAAATTGTACCTGCTGTAAGTAAGATCATTGATGACACCCAGAAAGTAGCACCTGAAACTAGGAAAGCTGCATCTGGTAAACCAAATTGTGTTTTGATAGCTGTAATATAAGTTGGTCCTTGAACCATAGTGATTAAAATGGTTAGCCATCTAGTAATTTGAGTAATCTTTTTTCTACCACTCTCTCCATCTTTTTGAAGCTTTTGTAAATAAGGTACCGCAATACCCATTAACTGTACTACAATTGATGCAGAAATATATGGCATGATACCAAGAGCCATTACTGACGCCCTAGCAAATGCCCCACCTGTAAATGCGTTTAATAAACCTAAAAGACCACCTCCTGTTTGGTCCTTTAATGCTGTTAATTGAGTTGGATCTATTCCAGGTAGTGGAACAGCCGCCATAAATCTATATACAGCAATTAAACCAATGGTTAAAAGTATTTTTTCTTTTAACTCTTCTATTTTGAAAATGTCTCTTAAAGTATTTATAAAATTCATCATTTACAGTTTTTCTTATAAGGTAACCGCCTCACCACCAGCTGCCTCGATTGCAGCTTTAGCCGATGCAGTAAATTTATGCACAGTAATATTCAATTTAGCTTTTAACTCACCATTTCCTAATATTTTAACTAGGTCATTTTTACGAGCCAAACGGTTTTCAACTAATACGTCTAAAGTAACAGTATCAGTTATTCTACCTTTATCTACTAAATTTTGTAATTTATCTAAATTAACACCAACGTATTCTACACGATTTCTGTTAGTGAATCCAAATTTTGGTACACGTCTTTGAAGAGGCATTTGTCCACCTTCAAAACCTACTTTACGAGAATATCCTGAACGAGATTTAGCTCCTTTGTGACCTCTTGTAGAAGTACCTCCGTGACCAGAACCTTCTCCACGAGCGATTCTTTTACCGCTTTTAGTAGATCCTGATGCTGGTTTTAAGTTATGTAAACTCATTTTATAATATCTTATTTAATTTCTTCTACAGAAACTAAGTGTTTAACTTTATTTACCATCCCCAAAATTGTAGCTGATGCTTCATGCTCTACAGTTTGGTTCATTTTACGTAAACCTAATGCCTCTAAAGTTCTTTTTTGATTTTTAAGGCGACCGATTTGACTTTTTACTTGTGTAACTCTAATTTTACTCATCGTCTTAAATTTTATCCGTTAAAAACTTTCTCTAAAGAAATTCCTCTTTGCTTAGCGATAGTCTCAGCACTACGTAATTGTAATAATGCATCGAAAGTAGCTTTTACCACATTATGAGGGTTAGAAGAACCTTGAGATTTTGATAATACGTCTTTTACTCCTACAGATTCTAAAACTGAACGAACAGCTCCACCTGCAATAACTCCGGTACCGTGTGATGCCGGTTTAATGAAAACTCTTGCTCCACCGAATTTACCTTTTTGCTCGTGAGGTAAAGTACCATCTAAAATAGGAATGCGAACTAAATTCTTTTTAGCTTCTTCAACTGCTTTTGCAATTGCAGAAGAAACGTCTTTAGACTTTCCTAATCCGTGTCCTACAACTCCATTTCCATCACCAACTACAACAATTGCAGAAAAACCAAATGCTCTACCACCTTTAGTTACCTTAGTAACACGTTGTACGCCTACTAATTTATCTACAAGCTCTAATCCGCTTGGTTTTACTCTTTCTACGTTTTTATATCCTAACATAATATAATTTCTTAAAATTTTAAACCAGCTTCTCTTGCCGCGTCAGCTAATACTTTTACTCTTCCGTGGTATAAATAACCGTTACGATCGAAAGCAACAGTCTCCACTCCAGCTTTTACAGCCTTTTCAGCAATAGCTTTTCCAACTGCTGTAGCTGCTTCCGCTTTAGAGCTAGATGAAACCTCTTTATCTCTTGATGAAGCTGATACTAAAGTAACTCCAGCTACATCGTCAATTAATTGAGCATAGATCTCTTTATTACTTCTAAAAACAGATAACCTTGGCTTTTGAGCAGTTCCAGTTATTATTTTTCTAATTCTATGCTTAATACGTTGTCTTCTTTCAAGCTTTGATAATGCCATAATAATATTTCTCTTATTTATTATGCAGATTTACCTGCTTTTCTTCTTAATACTTCTCCTACAAACTTAATTCCTTTTCCTTTGTAAGGCTCTGGCTTACGGAATGAACGAATTTTAGCAGCAACTTGACCTACTAATTGCTTGTCATATGAAGTTAATTTTACGATTGGATTTTTACCTTTTTCCGAAATCGTTTCTACTTTAACTTCTGGAGCTAATTCTAAAACAATGTTATGAGAAAAACCTAAAGCTAAATCTAATTTTTGACCTTGATTTGAAGCTCTATAACCAACTCCCACTAACTCTAATTCTTTAGTATAACCTTTACCAACACCTTCAATCATATTATTGATTAAAGCACGGTACAAACCATGTTTAGCTTTGTGTTCCTTACTATCTGATGGTCTTTCTACTGTAAGAGTCCCATCTTCAATTTTTACAGTAATATCAGAAGTTAACTCTTGAGATAACTCACCTAATTTACCTTTTACTGTTACCACGTTATCGTTTACTTTAACTTCAACACCTTGTGGTAATGCGATTGGATTTTTTCCTATTCTACTCATTTTACAAACGTGTTTTTAGTAAACGTAACATAATACTTCTCCACCTACGTTTTCTTGACGAGCTTTCTTATTAGTCATTACACCTTTCGATGTTGACACGATAGCAATACCTAAACCGTTTAAAACTCTAGGCATTTCTTTTGCTCCTACATACTTACGTAAACCTGGTGTTGAAACTCTTTGAATCTTTCTGATAACTGACTCTCTTGTTTCTCTGTCGTACTTTAAAGCTATCTTGATTGAACCTTGTACAGACTCATCATTGAATTGATAACTTAAAATGTACCCTTGATCGAACAAAATTTTGGTCATCTCCTTCTTCAATTTTGAAGCTGGAACCTCAACCACTCTGTGACCTGCACCGATTGCATTTCTCACTCGAGTTAGAAAATCCGCGATTGGATCTGTGTACATAATTAATTAATTTGCGGTTTTGGTTTTTAGTAATTTCTATAGTACCTACGACATATCGTAATTACTAAACCTGAAACCAGTTAATATTTATTTTTTGTTTTTTATAAATTTCATAATACCACAACATGAAACCTTTTTACACAGGATTTCATTACAAGGCATAATTACCCCATAAAAAACAGAGTGCAAATATACACAAAGTTTTCGGAAAAAAAACCTTTTTTATCATTATCGTTTTGAGTCTTAAATTCTTGCAATTTTGATGACATTATTTTACCCTTTATTTTAGGGAAAAATGTTAAAAACCCACATCCCATTTTTACCCCCAAAACACACTCCTATTTTTATTTTTTATTATCAAGAAACTAATTTTTTATCATTTAACTCAACCAATACTATCTAAAACAATATTATAAGCCCATTTAAACAAAAAAAGGCAAATAGTTAATACTATTTGCCTTTATATTATAATACTGGTTTAAATACTACCAGCTAGCTTTCTTTACACCTGGAATTAACCCTTGGTTTGCCATTTCACGGAAAGTAACACGAGAAATACCAAACTGACGCATATATCCTTTAGGACGCCCAGTTAATTTACAACGGTTATGCATTCTAACCGGAGAGGCATTTTTAGGTAACTTTTGCAACCCTTCGTAGTCTCCAGCTTCTTTTAAAGCTTTTCTCTTCTCAGCGTACTTTGCTACCGTTTTAGCTCTTTTGCGCTCACGCGCTTTCATTGATTCTTTAGCCATCTTATTAATTCTTTTTAAATGGTAATCCTAACTCTGCTAATAATGACTTAGCTTCCTTATCAGTTTCAGCAGATGTTACAAATGTAATATCCATTCCACTAATTTTCTTCACTTGATCAATATTAATTTCTGGGAAAATGATTTGTTCCGTAACTCCTAAGTTGTAGTTACCTCTACCATCAAAACCATTTGCTATACCGTCGAAATCTCTTACACGTGGTAAAGAAGCAGTAACTAAACGATCTAAAAATTCATACATCACATCACCTCTTAACGTAACTTTTGCACCAATTGGCATTCCTTTACGTAATTTGAAGTTTGCAACATCCTTCTTAGAAGTAGTTGAAACTGCTTTCTGTCCAGTAATTGTAGTTAATTCCTCAACAGCATATTCAATTAATTTCTTATCAGCTATAGCTGCTCCTACCCCTTTACTTACAACGATTTTTTGTAATTTAGGTACTTGCATTACATTCTTATAACCGAATTCTTCAGTAAGAGCCTTAATAACTTTGCTCTTGTACTCTTCTCTTAATCTTGGTACGTAACTCATGGTTATATTGCTTTATCTGATTTCTTTGAAAATCTTACCTTCTTATCTCCATCAACTTTGTAACCAACTCTAACTGCTTCTCCGTTTTCAACTAAAGAAACATTAGAAATGTGTAATGGAGCTTCCTTTTTTACGATACCTCCTTGTGGATTCGTAGCACTAGGCTTAGTGTGCTTAGACACCATATTAACACCTTCTACTACTACTCTATCAACATCTTTAAGTATGCGTAACACTTTACCTTCAGACCCTTTGTGGTCTCCAGCGATAACTTTAACAGTATCTCCTGATTTGATTTTAAACTTCTTCATCTTATCTTCGATTTTAAAGCACTTCAGGTGCTAATGATACTATCTTCATAAATTGTTTCTCACGTAATTCACGAGCCACAGGTCCGAAAACACGAGTACCTCTCATTTCCTCAGCAGGATTTAATAACACACAAGCGTTATCATCAAATCTGATATATGATCCGTCTTTACGTCTAACTTCTTTCTTAGTACGAACAACAACTGCACGAGATACTTGACCTTTCTTAACAGTTCCGTTTGGAGTTGCAGACTTTACCGTAACAACGATTTTATCTCCAACGCTAGCGTAACGCTTTTTTGTTCCTCCTAAAACTCTAATTACTAAAACTTCTTTAGCTCCAGTATTGTCTGCTACTTTTAATCTTGATTCTGTTTGTAACATATTATTTAGCTCTTTCTAGGATTTCTACTAATCTCCAACGCTTAGATTTACTTAATGGACGAGTTTCCATTATTTTTACAGTATCACCTTCGTTGCAATCGTTATTCTCGTCATGTGCAACGTACTTTTTCGTTTTTAATACGAACTTTCCGTACATTGGGTGCTTTACTCTTTTTACCTCGCTTACCACGATAGATTTCTCCATCTTATTGCTAGATACAACACCTATTCTCTCTTTTCTAAGATTTCTTTTTTCCATCTTTAAAACTGACTAGAATTTATTGTAATTCTCTTTTAGTTAACTCTGTCGCAATTCTTGCCACAGTTTTTCTTAAGGTACGTAACTCTAATGGGTTCTCCAATGGAGTTATAGCGTGAGCCATCTTAAGATCAGTATAGTTTTTCTTCAACGCTCCAAGCTTCTCTTGTAAGTCAGCTGTTGATAATTCTTTAATTTCAGATTGTTTCATTGTTTCTAGAATTAAGCGTTATAATCAAAATCTCTTGCGATGATAAACTTCGTTTTCACAGGAAGTTTTTGAGCTGCTAAGCGTAATGCTTCTTTTGCAACCTCCATTGGCACACCACCAACTTCAAACAAGATTCTTCCTGGTTTTACTACTGCTACGAAATGATCAGGAGCACCTTTACCTTTACCCATACGTACCTCTAATGGTTTCTTAGTAATTGGCTTGTCTGGGAAAATTTTAATCCAAAGTTGTCCTTCCCTTTTCATATAACGAGTTGCCGCGATACGAGCTGCTTCAATCTGACGAGATGTAAGTAAGTTCTGGTCTAATGATTTGATCCCAAACATTCCATTTGAAAGTTGAGTTCCTCTACCAGAGTTCCCACTCATATTACCCTTGCCCTTCTGAACTCTACGGAATTTTACTCTTTTTGGCTGTAACATGTCTAATTTCTTTTAAAAATTATTTTCTTCTGCGAGGTTGACGTTTTCCTCCACCTTTGTTAGAGTTATTACCTTTTTGCTTAGATAATCCAACTAACGGAGATAACTCACGCTTTCCATAAACCTCACCTTTCATAATCCATACTTTCACACCGATTCTTCCGTATGTAGTATGAGCTTCATTAAGTGCATAATCGATATCTGCTCTAAAAGTAGAAAGAGGAATTCTTCCTTCTTTATAGTGCTCAGAACGTGCCATTTCAGCACCATTTAAACGACCAGAGATTTGAATCTTGATTCCCTCTGCATTCATTCTCATTGCAGCGGCAATAGCCATTTTAATTGCTCTTTTGTAAGAGATTCTGTTTTCGATTTGACGTGCTACACTAGCAGCTACAAGATTAGCATCTAATTCAGGACGTTTGATTTCAAAAATGTTAATTTGAACCTCTTTTCCTGTAATTTTCTTAAGCTCTTCTTTTAACTTGTCTACCTCTTGACCTCCTTTACCAATAATGATACCAGGACGTGCAGTAGTGATAGTAACGGTTACAAGTTTTAAAGTACGCTCGATAATAACACGTGAAACACTTGCTTTAGATAATCTAGCAGCGATGTACTTTCTTATCTTGTTGTCTTCAGCAATCTTATCTCCGTAGTCATTTCCTCCATACCAGTTAGACTCCCATCCTCTGATGATTCCTAAACGATTCCCTATTGGATTTGTTTTTTGTCCCATTTCTACTTTGATTAATTACTTTTATTTTTACTTCCTAACTCTAAAGTAACGTGATTAGAACGTTTTCTAATTCTATGAGCACGCCCTTGTGGAGCTGGTCTTAATCTTTTTAACATTCCAGCGCTATCAACGTAAATAGACTTCACGAATAATCCAGCATCTTCGATACTAGCATCCTCGTTCTTTGCTTGCCAGTTAGCAATCGCAGATAACAATAACTTTTCTAAGTTACGAGATGCTTCTTTTGGACTAAACTTTAAGATTTGTAAAGCTCTTTCAACTTCAACTCCTCTTACTAAGTCTGCTACTAAACGCATTTTTCTTGGTGATGTAGGACAGTTAGTAAGCTTAGCAAAAGCTCTTTGCTTTTTAGCTTCTTTTAACTGCGTTGCCATGTTTTTTTTACGACTTCCCATAATTTCCTACTTATTTTTTACCTTTATTTTTTGCACCAGCGTGTCCTCTAAATGAACGTGTTGGTGAAAATTCTCCTAATTTATGACCTACCATGTTTTCAGTTACGTATACTGGAACAAATTGACGTCCGTTATGAACAGCAATAGTTTGTCCAACGAAATCAGGAGTAATCATACTTGCTCTAGACCAAGTTTTAATAACTGATTTACTTCCAGCTTCAACGTTAGCTAAAACTTTTTTCTCTAATTTATAGTGAACGTAAGGTCCTTTTTTTAATGATCTTGCCATGACTTATTATTTCTTTCTACGTTCTATGATATACTTGTTACTAGCTTTAGTTTTAGATCTAGTCTTAAATCCTTTAGCTGGAATACCGTTTCTAGATCTTGGGTGACCTCCAGAAGAACGTCCTTCACCACCTCCCATTGGGTGATCAACTGGGTTCATTCTTACTGCATTAGTTCTTGGTCTTCTTCCTAACCATCTGCTTCTACCAGCCTTACCTGATACGATTAACTGATGATCTGAGTTAGACACAACCCCGATAGTAGCCTTACATGTTAATAAGATTAATCTTGTTTCACCTGAAGGTAACTTAACTGTAGCATATTTTCCGTCTCTTGCCATTAACTGAGCAAAAGAACCTGCAGAACGAGCCATAACAGCACCTTGACCTGGACGTAACTCAATACAAGAAATAGTTGTTCCTAATGGAATATCACTTAAGTACATTGAGTTTCCTAAGTCAGGAGTAGCTTCTCTACCAGAAACTATTGTTTGACCTACTTTTAATCCGTTTTGTGCAATTACATAACGTTTTTCTCCATCAGCATAAACTACTAATGCAATAAATGCAGTACGGTTTGGATCGTACTCGATAGTTTTTACTGTTGCAGGGATACCATCCTTATCTCTTTTAAAATCGATAACACGATATTTCTTTTTATGACCTCCACCGATGTTACGTGTAGTCATTCTACCCTGATTGTTTCGACCTCCAGATCTTTTTTTCGAAGCTAATAAAGATTTCTCCGGCTTATCAGTAGTAATGGTGTCGAACCCATTTACAACTCTAAAACGCTGACCTGGTGTTATTGGTTTTAATTTTCTAACTGACATTCTAAATTGTCTTAAAGATTGTTATAAAAATCAATTACTTCACCTTCTGCTAACTGAACAATAGCTTTCTTGTATCCACTTGTTAACCCAGAAACTAAACCTTTTTTAGTGTATTTAGTTTTTCTTTCCGCTGGCTGGATTAAGGTTCTTACAGATTTAACTGCAACACCATAAGTTGATTCAACTGCACCTTTGATTTCTAACTTGTTAGCTTGCTTATTTACAACAAAAGCATAACGATTAAATATTTCGCTATCTTTTGTAGCTTTTTCCGTAATAATAGGTTTTATTAAAATACTCATTTCGTTCCCTATTTACTTAAATTAGATTCAATTCCTTCTAATGAGCTCTCAGCAATTACTACTTTGTTAGCGTTTAACACACTGTAAGTATTAATTCCTGTAGCATCAACAACTTTAGAGTTTTTCAAGTTACGAGATGATAAGTAAACATTTTTGTTCTCGTTTCCTAAAACAAATAAAGATTTCTTAGCATCTAACTCTAAAGCTTTTAACACATTAATAAATTCCTTTGTTTTTGGAGCTTCAAAATTGAAATCTTCAACAACAACCAAATTATTATCGTTTGCTTGAATACTTAAAGCTGATTTACGAGCTAAACGCTTTAAGTTTTTATTTAATTTGAAAGAATAGTTTCTTGGTCTTGGACCGAAGATACGTCCTCCACCTCTAAATACAGGAGACTTAATACTTCCCGCACGAGCAGTACCAGTTCCTTTTTGTTTTTTAATCTTTCTTGTACTACCAGCAATCTCTCCTCTTTCCTTCGCCTTGTGAGTACCTTGTCTTTGATTTGCCAAATATTGCTTTACATCTAAATAGATAGCGTGATCGTTTGGCTCTATTCCGAATACTTCGCTAGAAAGTTCAACTTTTCTACCAGTATCTTTTCCTGTAATATCTAATACTGCTACTTTCATTATTTCTCGATAGTTACATAAGAGTTCTTATGACCTGGAATAGCACCTTTTACAACTAAAAGATTCTTTTCAGGAACTACTTTCAATACTCTTAAATTTTGAACTTTAACTTTATCAGTCCCCATACGACCCGCCATACGCATTCCTTTGAATACTCTTGCAGGATATGAAGCTGCACCGATCGAACCAGGCGCTCTTAAACGGTTATGTTGACCGTGAGTGGCTTGTCCAACCCCACCAAATCCGTGACGTTTAACAACCCCTTGAAACCCTTTACCTTTAGAAGTTCCAGAAACATCTACGAACTCTCCTTCAGCAAATAATTCAACAGTAAGTGAATCACCTAACTTGTGATCCCCATCAAAACCTTGAAATTCAACAACTTTTCTCTTAGCCGATGTACCAGCTTTTTTAAAGTGACCATCTAAAGCCTTATTCGAGCTTTTTTCTTTTTTGTCATCGAAACCTAATTGAATAGCATTATATCCATCAACTTCTTCGGTTCTGACTTGGGTAACAACGCAAGGACCCGCTTCGATTACTGTACAAGGAATATTCTTCCCGTTTTCGTCGAATAAGCTGGTCATTCCAATTTTTCTTCCAATTAACCCAGACATATTTGTTTGTTTTCTGACGATTAGATTTTTATTTATCCAGCGCGTCAATTAATAATTAATTATTTGAAACAAAGTTTCATTTTTTATCCTTTTAAGTATCACTCAAAAAAAAAGAGCATAAACACTCTTAGCTCTCTTAAGTGTTTTACCGTTTTTCCCTCGCGAAACCCTCAGGACATGTTACTTGAATCATCGATTCAATGTTTAATATCAACACACTGAACCGAAATTCGGTGTGCAAAAGTAAAAAAAACTTTCGGTTTAACAAAATTAAACCGAAAGTTCTGAGATACTTATACTTTTATTTCAACTTCAACCCCACTCGGTAACTCAAGTTTCATTAAAGCATCAATAGTTTTTGAAGAAGAACTATAGATATCTAATAAACGCTTGTAAGCAGATAATTGAAATTGTTCTCTAGATTTTTTGTTTACGTGCGGTGAACGTAATACAGTAAAAATCTTTTTATGTGTTGGTAAAGGTATTGGCCCGTTAACTACTGCACCAGTACTCTTTACAGTCTTTACGATCTTCTCCGCAGATTTATCTACTAAATTATAATCGTAAGATTTTAATTTTATTCTAATTTTTTGACTCATTTTGATTAACCTTTAGCATTAGCGATTACTTCCTCTGCGATATTAGATGGTGTTTCAGCATAGTGAGAGAACTCCATTGTAGAAGTTGCTCTACCAGAAGATAATGTACGTAACGAAGTTACATATCCGAACATTTCAGATAATGGAACAATAGCTTTTACAACTTTAGATCCAGCACGATCACTCATATCATTAACTTGACCTCTTCTTCTGTTTAAATCTCCTACGATGTCTCCCATGTTTTCTTCAGGAGTTAACACCTCTAACTTCATCATTGGTTCCATGATTACAGCTCTTGCAGCTTTTGCAGCAGCCTTGTAACCCATTTTAGCAGCCAATTCGAATGATAATTGATCAGAATCAACTGGGTGGAATGAACCGTCTATTAAAGTTACCTTCATAGCATCCATTTCATATCCAGCTAAAGGACCATTCTTCATTGCTTCTTTGAATCCTTTCTCTACTGAAGGAACAAATTCTTTAGGTACGTTACCTCCTTTAATGATAGATTCAAACTCTAATCCTGTTTTACCTTCTTCAGCAGGCTCCATTTTGAATACGATATCAGCAAACTTACCACGTCCACCAGATTGCTTTTTATAAACCTCTCTGTGCTCCGCAGTAGCTGTAATTGCCTCTTTGTACTCAACCTGTGGCTGACCTTGGTTAACCTCTACTTTAAACTCACGCTTTAAACGATCAACAATGATATCTAAGTGTAACTCACCCATTCCCGAAATTACCGTTTGACCAGAAGCCTCGTCAGTTTTCACTGTAAATGTAGGATCCTCTTCAGCTAACTTAGCTAATGACATACCTAACTTATCTACATCTGCCTTGGTTTTAGGCTCAACTGCGATACCGATTACTGGATCTGGGAAATCCATAGATTCTAAAACGATTGGATTCTTCTCGTCAGATAAAGTATCTCCCGTTTTAATATCTTTAAATCCTACACCTGCTCCAATATCTCCTGCTTCGATAAAATCGATAGCGTTTTGCTTATTCGAGTGCATTTGGTAAATACGAGAAATACGCTCTTTTTTACCTGAACGATTGTTTAATACATATGAACCTGCATCTAAACGTCCTGAATATGCACGGAAGAATGCTAAACGACCAACGAAAGGATCTGTAGCGATCTTAAATGCTAACGCTGAGAAAGGCGCCTTTGCATCTGGCTTACGAGCTTCCTCATCACCTGTATTAGGGTTCGTTCCGATAATGTTATCTCTATCTACTGGTGAAGGTAAATAACGACATACAGCATCTAATAAGAACTGAACTCCTTTATTTTTGAATGAAGATCCACAAACCATAGGAATGATAGACATATCCATTACCGCAGCTCTAAGTGCAGCGTGCACTTCTTCTTCAGTAATAGAGTCTTCATCTTCCATATATTTTTCTAATAAGTTTTCGTCATAAGCAGCAACCTCTTCGATTAACTTACCACGTAACTCTCTTGCTTCATCTTTTAACTCCTCTGGAATATCAACGATATCGAAAGTTGACCCATAGTTATCATCGTGCCATACAATAGCACGGTTCTTTACTAAATCAACAATCCCTTTAAAGTCAGCCTCATCACCAATGTTTAATACGATTGGCACTGCGTTTGACTTTAACATATCTTTTACTTGTTGGCAAACAGCTAAAAAGTTAGCTCCTTGACGGTCCATTTTGTTAACAAAACCAATACGAGGAACTTTATAGTTATCAGCTAAACGCCAGTTAGTTTCTGACTGAGGCTCTACACCATCAACTGCAGAGAACAAGAATACTAAACCGTCTAATACACGTAAAGAACGGTTCACCTCAACTGTAAAATCAACGTGACCTGGAGTATCAATAATATTAAAGTGATACCCTTTAGCATCAGCAGTTGGCTTTCCATTTTCTGTTGGGAACTGCCATGTACAAGTAGTAGCTGCAGAAGTAATTGTAATACCTCTTTCAGCTTCCTGCTCCATCCAGTCCATTGTAGAAGCACCATCATGTACTTCTCCAATTTTGTGAGACACCCCTGTGTAGAAAAGGATACGCTCAGTAGTTGTAGTTTTCCCTGCATCAATATGTGCAGCAATACCAATATTTCTTGTGTATTTTAAATCTCTACTCATGGTTATTAAAATCTAAAGTGTGAGAATGCCTTGTTTGCTTCAGCCATCTTGTGAGTATCAACTCTCTTCTTAACCGCTGCACCTTCTTCTTTAGCCGCAGCTAAAATCTCAGATGCTAAACGCTGTGCCATAGTTTTCTCATTACGCTTACGAGCATAAGAGATCATCCATTTAATAGCCATAGATACTTTACGGTCTGGACGAATTTGCATTGGAATCTGGAATGTAGCTCCTCCAACACGACGAGAACGAACCTCAACGTGTGGCATTACATTTGACAAACCATCTTTCCATATTTCTAAAGCCGACTTTTCTTCGTCAGTTTTCTTTTCGTTTACGATATCAATTGCATCGTAAAAAACTTTGAATGCTACAGATTTTTTACCGTCCCACATTAAGTTATTCACAAAACGTGTTACTAACTGATCGTTAAATCTTGGATCCGGTAACAAAACTCTTTTTTTAGCTCTTCTTTTCCTCATGTCTTTACATTAAAAAAGTTACTAATTATATTTTACTTTTTGTCTTTTGGGCGTTTTGCACCGTACTTAGATCTACGTTGAGTTCTTCCGTCAACTCCTGCAGTATCTAATGCTCCACGTACAATATGATATTTTACACCTGGTAAATCTTTTACCCTTCCACCTCTAACTAATACTATCGAGTGCTCCTGAAGGTTATGTCCCTCACCTGGAATATACGCGTTAATTTCATTACCATTTGTCAATCTAACACGCGCTACTTTACGCATTGCTGAGTTAGGTTTTTTTGGTGTGGTAGTGTAAACACGCGTACAAACTCCACGTCTCTGAGGACATGACATCAAAGCAGCCGATTTACTCTTCTTAGTTATTTTGGCTCTTCCTTTACGAACTAATTGTTGAATAGTTGGCATACTAATTAATTACTATTTTTCGTTTGTACTTAAATAAATTCTCTTATTTTTAAGAGTGCGCAAATGTACGATAATTTTCTAATTATTCAAATATCAACAAGTTATTTTTAAACATCATAACAATTTCATAGCAATTCATTTAAATTGAACTTTATTACTTCTACTTTGTCATTTCTTTTAAAACATCACTCAGTAAACAAGTTAACTTTACTTTTACTATTGGTTCAGTATTGTACTTACTCACAAGAATATTCATTATTAATTACCAGTTCAAACAAAAATGAACTAAAAGAAATTGAGAAAGTTAATTACATAAGACTACACTCTTCTGAAAAAAGTATGAATTCGGAAGTTTCACGAGTTAAAAAGAAACTAAACTCAAAAGGCTACTTAAAAATCCAGCAAACATTTAAAAAACAAGATTCTATATATACTTATTTCTTTCACCTTGGAAACAGGATCAACTTAGCTTCTATAAAAAAAGACAGTATTCAATTAATTATGAAATTTGAAGAATTGGAAACTTACTTAGTCAACAAAAAAAACGAATTAGACTCAGAAGGAAAATCTTTTACAGAAGTAAAACTTTCAAGCATCAAGATAAAGAACGACACTCTTTTCGCAGAGTTAGATTACAACCAAAGAAAAACACGTTTAATCGATAAAGTCATTATTAAAGGATACGAAAATTTTCCTAAGTCATATTTAGAACACTTTCTCAATATTAAAACCAAAACCTATGTAAGTAAAAAAAAGCTAAGATCAATATCGAAAAAAATAAACACTTTAGATTTTGCTGAAGAAACAAATTCACCTCAACTGCTATTCAGTAAAGATTCTACTTTTTTGTTTTTGTATTTAAAAAAGAAGTATAAAAATTATTTTGATGGATTCATTAACGCATCACCAAAAGACAACACCGTAAAAATTAACGGACAACTATCACTTGGTCTATCTAATATTTTTAATGGAGGAGAAAACTTCAATATAAATTGGAACTCTACTCCGGAGAACACCTCATTCAACGCAACCATTCAAATACCTTATCTATTCAATAGCCCGATTACACCAGAGCTTTCATTCAATATTTTCAAACAAGACTCTACATTTTTAAACTCAGAACTCAAAGCAAAGCTCTCTTATCAACTATCAGCTAAATCTATTTTATCAACAAACTATGAGGCAAACACCTCCTCCAATCTTTTGAACAATATAAGATCAGATGTCAGTTCATTTAATAATACTTTCTATGGAATCTCTTTTAAAACAACACTAAAGGAGCCACAATCTGATTTTTCAGAAAACTCATATCTTGAAACATCTTTTCTTTATGGTACAAGAGACTCAGACAACACAAGCACTAATCAAATAAAGTTTTTAATTCTTTCTCAGCATACTCAAAAGCTATCAAACAGAAGTTCTTTATTCTTTCAATCTCAAATTGGCTATCTAAAGTCAGACTCATATCTTGAAAACGAATTATTCAGACTTGGCGGTCCACAATCTATAAGAGGTTTTTTACCTAATAGTATTCCCGCTTCAAAGTATGCTATCCTAAAATCGCAATACAATTATCTTATTAATTCAAAAACTAAAATCTATCCTCTTATAGATATTACCCGATTCCATTATATAAAATGGACCAATCTTCTTTCAACAGGTATAGGATATTCTCAACTAAGAAATAACACCCTGTTTAACATTGAGTACGCTATCGGTAAAAACAATCAAGACAACTTTAACTTTAATAATTCATTTTTATCTATAAAAGTTCTTACTTATTTTTAAATTCTTACAAACCCTAGATAAAATCGAGCATAACAAAATAACATTAACACTTAATTAAGGTTTTTTTTGTTTTTTTAAGTTTTATTTAAGACTTTTAGTACTTTTAATTTAAACAATTAAGCAATGAAAACAAAGTTTAATGGAATTTTAACGCTCTTCTTTGCGTTGGTTGTGCAAATCTCTTTCGCACAAGAAAAAACAATTTCAGGTACTGTTTCCGATGAAAGCGGGCCACTTCCTGGAGTTACAGTATTAAAAAAAGGAACTACACAAGGTACTGAGACAGACTTTGATGGAAAGTTTTCTATAAAAGCAAAATCAGGAGATGTTTTAGTTTTCAGTTTTGTTGGAATGACCACAGTAGAAAAAACTGTTGGAGCCGCAAACACTATTAATGTAAGCATGCAAGGAGACAACGTTCTTGATGAAGTAGTTGTTACAGCTTTTGGTATAAAGAAAGAAAAGCGTTCTGTAGGATATGCAACCCAAGAGGTTAAAGCCGAAACCATTACTAGGTCTGGAGCTTCAAACGTTTTAGATGCATTATCTGGTAAATCATCTGGGGTGCAAATTACGAGAGCTTCAGGTTCAGCAGGAGGTGGATCAAGAATTGTAATTAGGGGTGCAACTTCGATGGTTGGTAACAACCAAGCACTTATTGTTATTGACGGAGTAAGAGTAAATAACGAAACATTAAATGCTCAAGCAAACACAGCTGGTACGGCAACTTCGAATAGACTTATGGATTTAAATTCAGAAGATATTGAAAATGTCAGTGTACTAAAAGGAGCAGCAGCAACAGCCGTTTATGGTACTGCTGGTTCTGCAGGGGTTGTTCTTATTACCACTAAAAAAGGTGCTAAAGGTCAAAACTTTAAATTAAACGTTAGCACACAGGTAGCTTTCGATAGAGTTTCTCGATTAACTCAATTGCAGGATACTTATGCACAGGGACGTGTAATTGGAGGTGTACCTACTTGGAGAGGTCCAGAAACCGGTGAATCTGGTTCTTGGGGACCTAGATTATCAGATCTTGAATACAGCACAAACATAGGCTCATATGATTCTGCTAATGGTAATGTCGGAAATGCTTTTGATGCAAGTGGTGTATATAGATGGGATAGAAATGGATTCCTAGTTCCAAAAGGGACTGGAAATGGAATACCAGCAAAAAATTACAACAAACTCAATAGTGAAGACTTCTTCACCACAGGTGTTTCAATCACAAACAACTTGGGAATATCTGGTAGCAATCAAAACCTTACCTATAGATTTTCTGCTTCTGATTTGGAGCAAAAAGGAGTTGTTCCAAATGAGGTATACAAAAGACAAACATTTAGTCTTGGAGGTACTTTAAAAGCTAATGATAAATTATCTTTTGAATCTGCCATGAACTACACTAGATCAAACTTCAACAGAATACAACAAGGTTCAAATACTTCTGGTCTATTACTAGGTCTTTATAGAACTCCAGCTTCTTTTGATAATACAAATGGTCTAGGGACTACTGATGCAGTAAACAATGCTGCCGCTTATGAATTTGCAAATAGATCTCAAAGAAGTTACCGTGGTGGTGGAGGTTACGACAACCCTTACTGGGTAGTTAATAACATTCCTGGTACCGAAGGTGTAAGCAGGTTTTTTGGTAATTTCAAAGCAACTTATAACTATAGTAAGTGGTTAAATTTCGGATTTAATGCTGGAGTCGATGTTACAAGTGACAAAAGAAAACAATCATTTGAAATCGGTTCTAATACAAATCGTAATGGTAGAATTTTATTAGATGATTATTTCACAAGACAATTTGATGTGAATGCCTTTATTAATGGTGACATTGATTTTTCTGATGATTTCTCATTTAACTACATGATAGGAACTAATTTCTTCAGTTATACCCGAGAGACAAACAGTATCGATGGAAATAATTTAGCTTTCCCTGGGTTCTTAGACATAAGTAATGCTTCAACTATTTTAGCATCTGAAGACTTAGTAAAATACAAAACCGCAGGTGTTTTCATAAATTCTCAGATTGGCTGGAAAAAAATGGCTTACCTAAACTTTTCGGCGAGGCAAGATTACGATTCTAGATTACGCGTTCCTGTAAAAGACTATAACCCTTCGGACATTAGCTTCTTCTACCCATCTGTTTCAGGATCTTTCATTTTTACGGAAGTATTACCTAAAAATGATGTCTTAACATTTGGTAAAATTAGAGCATCTTGGGCACAGGTTGGATCGCCACCTCCTTTCGAATATCTTACATCAACAACTTACGAACAAAGTAGTCTTTCAGGAGGATGGGGTAATGGATTGAATTTCCCTATTAACGGACTTACTTCATTTGAATTGAACAACACCCTTGGTAATGGCGAGTTAAAGTCAGAGTTAACAACAACTAAGGAATATGGTATCGATTTAAGATTTTTTGGAAACAAACTTACCTTAGATGTTGCATATTTTCAGAATGAAACGAAAGATGCAATCCTAAATGCCTCTATCGCCCCTTCTTCAGGAGCTACCAACGTTTGGGTTAATGCAGGTACAATGACAGGTGATGGATGGGAAGTTACTTTAGGTGCAAAACCTATTTCAACAGAAAATTTTAGCTGGGATACTACCGTTAACTGGAGTAAAAATGAAACTATTGTAGAATCACTTGCTCCTGGAATTGAAAGGTTATTTTTAGCCGGTTTTGCTACAGCGGGTAGTTATTTGGTTGAAGGATTACCATATGGTGCAATTGTTGGAGGTGCTTACCTTAGAGAAGAGGCTGGTACAGCTTCAGACACAAGCCTAGCTATTCCTGGTGGTGCTATTGTTATAGACCCAGCTACTGGATATCAAGCCGTAGACAACACCCAGCGTGTTATAGGTGACCCTACTCCTGATTTTATAATGGGATGGAACAACACCTTTAATTATAAAAACTTCTCTCTTAGCTTCTTATTAGACTGGAAAGAAGGAGGTGATGTTTGGAATGGTACTGCATGGGCCTTATCTTTCTTCGGAAGATCTCAATTGACAGCCGACACCAGAGAAGAAACTCCAATAGTTTTAGATGGAGTATTACCTAATGGTTCACCGAACAACATAGCAATTGTAAGAGATCGTAGCTATTGGACTTCTAATGTTGGAGGGTTTGGATCAGTAGGAGAACAATTTGTTGATGATGGTGGTTGGATTAGATTAAGGGAACTTTCTTTTTCTTACAGATTACCAAAAAAATTATTTAAAAATATATTAATCGAAAGTGCATACTTTACTTTTACGGGGAGAAACTTATGGATAGATACTGATTACAATGGTGTGGATCCTGAAACTAGTTTAACTGGTAACGGTAATGGACAGGGATTTGATTACTTTAACAACCCTGGAACTAGATCATATATGTTTAAAGTAGGTTTAACCTTTTAAAAAAGTAAGAAAATGAAACTTAAAGATATTAACTTAAAAAATATATTCGTTCTTTTTGCATCTGCTTTCATCATAGTTTCTTGCGAAAGTTATTTTGAAGATACTGATAATGCAGATCCTAATGCACCCATCAGTGTTCCTATTGATGTTGCCTTACCAGCGATTGAATTAGCTATTGTTGACTCTAAAGGTGGATTGTATTCTAATTTCAATACAATGTTTATTCAACATGTAGAAGGAGTTGAAAGACAATGGGAATCTTTTAATAAATACGATATCCAACCTGTTAGATTTAACCAACCTTGGACACAGATGTATGAAAAAGTTTTTACAGAACTTAGAGTTGTAAACAAAGAGGCAACCGATGATGGTCTAAACCATTATTTAGGAATCGCAAAAACTCTGGAAGCATACGCTTTGATGATGGTTACTGATGTTTTTGGAGATGTTCCATACACACAAGCTGGTCTAGGACAGGAAACCCCTAGTCCTATTTACGATAGTCAAAATACTGTTTTGTATCCTGCTATCAGAACATTATTAACAGATGCTCTTGTACTTTTTGATAGTTCAGCGGGAGCTTTAACTCCTGGATCTGATGATGTAATCTACGGTGGAAATATTGCTAAATGGAAATTAGCTGCCCACAGTATCTTAGCCAGATACTACTTACATTTAGGTGATAATGCTAATGCTCTTGCAGAAGCTAAAATGGGGCTTGCTAGTAGAGGCGACAATATGGGATTCACTTATCCTGGTAGTGGTAATGACGCTCCATGGTATGGTTTTAATACGGAAAGAGAGGGAGACCTTGAATTCCACCCTACATTAAGAGGTATCATGCAAGGACTAAATGACACCGATAGATTAGGAGTTTTAGATGTTACTTTCAATGCTAGTCATCCATACTTCACCAATAATCAGAGAGAAGATTTGATTTCATACAGAGAAATGCAATTTATAATCGCAGAAACCTCTACTGATCCAGCCGAAAAACATACAGCTTATTTGAATGGAATTAGAGCCTCGTTCGAAGAGATAGGCTTATCTACTACAGAATATAACACCTATGTTGCTCAAACTTCTGTTGATCCAGGGGCCAGAAGCCTTACCATGGATCAAATAATGACTCAAAAATACATAGGAATGTTTGTTCAGCCAGAGGCATTCAGTGATTGGAGAAGAACTGGAATTCCAGCTTTAACACCTGTAACGGGCACTTCTATACCAAGAAGGTGGTATTATCCAGAAAACGAATATTTATTTAATGACAATGCTCCTGACAGGGATGACGACTTGTTATTCCAGAGAGTTGGATGGGATAACTAGAAATTCAAAACAGCTTGCTTTGTATTAAAAAAGCAACTTGTTATAAATCAAAAAAAGACTGCTTAAAAAGCAGTCTTTTTTATTGTTATCAACACCTCCGCTAACGGTATCTTATGTCGAAAAAGCATTATCAATAATCGATTCATAATCAACTGATATAGTAAAGACCAAAGCTCTATTACAACACAATGAAAAACCAAATCGGTTATAGAACTAAACACCTAACTTTAAACCAATAGCAAAATTCGTAATGTAACTTAATATTGGCTATATTCCCAATAACTGGTTTCCAATTGAAAAATATTAATACTCAAAAGTGATTAACAGTATGAACCTCTCTCTAAACATCTCAATAGCAATAAAAACAAACAAGGTTGATTATAATATCAATTTGACAAATCCAGCTACATAATGAACCGCAAAAGACATTAATTCATTCTTTTAAGGCAATCACCTCAAACATCAGTTATATATGTATTTTGATAAAATTTTATTCATAATTCCCTAAAACCAACTTCATTTTAGACCTAAAACTAATACAGTCCGACAACTAATAAAACACACAAAAAATATTAAACAAAATACTATATGTTTATACCTTTACAAATTATTTAAAAAAGTTAACATTTTATCATATCCTCAAAAACACAAGGCAAAAACAAAAACAACATCAATAAACACAACGTATAGCCGATAAAATAATTAATTAGTTAACATTTTCTTTGTTTTTTAAAGTTTAATTTAAGACTTTTGAGGCAATTAATTCAAACAATTACGCAATGAAAACAAAGTTTAATGGAATGCTAACGCTGCTTCTGGCGTTAGTAGTGCAACTCTCGTTTGCACAAGAAAAAACGATTTCGGGAACTGTCTCAGATGATTCTGGCCCCCTTCCTGGAGTAACCGTTTTAAAAAAGGGGACTACTCAAGGAACTGAAACAGATTTCGACGGTAAATTCTCTATACGAGCTAAATCAGGTGATATTTTAGTCTTCAGTTTCGTTGGAATGGAAACTACTGAAAGAACTGTTGGAGCGTCTAACACAATCAATGTTACAATGTCAAGTGACAATGTTCTTGATGAAGTTGTAGTTACAGCCTTAGGAATATCTAAAAAGGAAAAAGCTATTGGATATGCCGTTCAGCAAGTTGATGGAGACAGAATTAACAAAGCTAAAGAGGTTAACATTGTAAATGCCTTACAAGGAGCTGTTGCAGGGGTTCAAATCCAAGGTTCTCCTTCTGCTCTTGGAGGGTCATCTAGAATCACTATTAGGGGGTCAAACTCATTTTTAGGAAATAACCAACCTCTATTCGTAGTTGATGGAGTTCCTCTTGATAACGCCAATTATGCTTCTAGCGGGCAGCAACGTGGTTTTGGTGACGGTGCCTATGACTACGGTAATGGTGCAGCTGATATCGATCCATCA
This sequence comes from Tenacibaculum xiamenense, assembly GCF_964513065.1. Classification (NCBI taxonomy): domain Bacteria; kingdom Pseudomonadati; phylum Bacteroidota; class Flavobacteriia; order Flavobacteriales; family Flavobacteriaceae; genus Tenacibaculum; species Tenacibaculum xiamenense. The sequence goes on along the minus strand of NZ_CAZEQU010000042.1, from coordinate 380,273 downwards.
AATATTGCCAGCATGTCGGTACTAAAAGGAGCAGCAGCTTCTGCTTTATACGGATCAAGAGGTGCGAACGGTGTAATCTTAATCACTACCAAAAGTGGTAAAGGTAAAAAAGGTATTGGAGTTACTTTCGAAACAGCTGTTACTTTTGACAATGTAGCTAATCTTATTCCTATGCAACAAATGTACGGTGGTGGATCAATATATACTGGTGCCGGAACTAGAGATGGATTTAATAGGTTTTTTCAAGATGGGGTTGAGTATCTTGCTCCGAACTATGCAAAAGATGGTTCATGGGGGCCGAAATATGACCGAAACATATTAGTAAGACACTGGGATTCTTGGGATCCTAACTCTCCAAACTACAAAGAAGTTAGACCATGGGTAGCTCCAGAGAACTCTTATGAAAATTTCTTTGACACTGGGGTAACGTTAACTAACAGTATTTCATTTTCAAGTGGTAGTGAAAAAGGTAGTTTTAGAGTTGGTTACACTAACCTAAATCAAACTGGTACGACTCCTCTTGCCTCTCTTGAAAGAAACTCTGTTAACTTTAATAGCTCTTACAACTTAACTGATAAGTTAAAAGCTAGTTTTGTTGCTAACTATGTAAGAACCGATGCCGAAAACAGAAATGCAACAGGGTACGATAACACAAACCCAATGCAAGCTTTTACTCAATGGTGGCAAACACAATTAGATGTTGAAAGATTAAGAGATCAGCAAACGTTAAGTAGTGGTAACCAATACACATGGAATATCAAGGGTATAACGAAAGATGCGTCAGACAATCTTACGAATGTAAACTTTACTCCAAATTATTTTGACAATCCATTTTGGGTAAGAAATAATTATCTACAAGAAGATTTTAAAAATAGATTATATGGTAATGCTGCATTATCATACCAAATTACAGATGAGCTATCTATTTCAACTCAATTCGGTACAGATTGGTACCAAATAAGTATAAGAGAAGGAATACCTTTAGGATCTGTTGCAGGTTCTGATTACACTGAAACAGAGAGAAGGTTCCAAGAGACTAATATGGAAGTTAGATTAAACTACGATACTGTTCTTAACGATGATCTTACTCTTACTGCTATCTTAGGTGCGAACAGAATGACAAATAGTAGAAAGAGAATAAGAACCTCAGCAAATGGAGGTTTGGTAATTGATAAATTTTTCAATATTGCAAATTCTGCACAAGACCCAACCACAGACACCGCTGAGTTCAACAAAGGAATTAACAGTATTTTTGCCACAGCTACTTTAGGTTTTAAAGATATGCTTTTCCTAGACTTATCTGCTAGAAATGACTGGTCTTCTATCTTACCTGAAGACAACAATAGTTATTTTTATCCTGCTGCATCTTTAAGTTTTGCAGTTACTGAACTTGAAGGACTAAAAGGAAACGGAGTTCTTAACTTTGCTAAAATTAGAGCAAGTGTTGCGCAATCTGGTAATGATGGAGACCCATATCAATTATACGATGTTTACAACCCGTTAAACCCTAATTTTAATGGTAACCCTATCTATGAAGTACCTAACGCAAGACAAAATCCAAATTTAACAAACGAGTTAACCACGGAGTACGAGGTAGGAATCTTTGCTAAAATGTTTGGAAATAGATTATCTGTTGATGCTGCTTATTATAATAGATTAACGGAAGATCAAATCTTCCCAGTAAGTGTTTCTACAACTACTGGATACACTTCTAGAATCTTGAATGCTGGATCGATGAGAAATTCAGGTTTTGAATTACAACTTAATGGTACACCAATAGCTTCTGAAAATTTCAGATGGAATATAGGTGTTAATTTAACTAAACAACAAAATGAGGTTGTTGAGTTATTAAAGGATGAAAACGGAAACCCATTAGTTGAAAGTCTTGCTCAAGGAGGTACATGGGCCGCTGACTTAAGAATTCAAGAAGGTAAGCCTTACATGGCTCTTTATGGACAAGATTTCATATACGATGACAACGGAAATAAAGTTGTTGGTGATGATGGGATGTATAAGTTTACAGATGATAGAGTTTTCCTAGGGTCTGCTATTGCTGACTGGACTGGAGGTTTTAACACTTCTTTCAACTACAAAAACTTAACTTTATCTGCATTATTTGATTTCCAAGTAGGAGGTATCATACACTCTACTTCTTTACAATGGTCAAAGTACTCAGGAATGCACCCAGAAACCGTTGCTTTCAACGGAGAGTCTGATACACGTGCTAATGGTATGGTTTTACCAGGTGTTAGAGAAGATGGTTCACAAAACGATTTAAGAGTTGACCCACAAACATACTATCAAACTCACTGGAGAAAAGCTGCTCCAAACGTATTTGATGCTAGTTTCCTGAAGTTTAGAGAGCTTAGATTAAACTATAGCCTACCTAATAAATTTATTGCAAATACTCCTATTTCATCTATTGATTTAAGTGTTTTTGGAAGAAATTTAGCGATTTTATCAGCTGACTTACCACATTTAGATCCTCAAATCGTGACAGGATCGGGTAACCGTCAAGGATTAGAAAATGCTCAGGTACCATCTACCAGATCATTTGGTTTTAATGTTTCTGTTAAATTCTAAACTTAGTAAAATGAAAAAAATAAAATTATTTGCAATCAGTGCATTCTCACTATTAACCATAATGAGCTGTAGTGATTTTGAAGATACAAATGTAGATCCAAACGCAGCAGTGTCAGTTCCTGCTAGTACGTTATTAACAACCGCCCAATATAGGCTTTACAACATGCTTAACGGAGTTGGTTTAAATGCAGATTTCGGTTTATTAATGGTTCAACAATGGGCTCAAAATGAATATACCGAAGATTCGAGATACAATTTTGACATTAACTCTTTCAATGGTACCTTTGGTTCATTGTACACAGATATCGCTAAAGAACTTCAATCAGCAAAAGCTTTAGTTGAAGCTCAAGATATAGATGCTGCTCTTAAATCAAATCAAAAGTATATCATTGATATTATGACTGCTCAAGTTTTTGCAGTATTAACTGATGGTTTCGGTGATGTTCCTTACAGTGAAGCTTTAGGAGATGTTTCATTTCCTAAGTACGATGCTCAATCTGAAATTTATACTGGAATCTTAAGCACTCTTGATGCAGCTGCAAGTGGTTTAAACGAAAGTTCAGCCTCTTTCCCTTCTGGAGATGCCCTTTTTAGTGGAGATGTTTCAAAATGGAAAAAATTTGCAAATTCTCTTATGCTCAGATATGCGTTAAGAATCGTAGATGCTGATGCAACTATGGCTCAAACTTATGTAACTAAAGCAATCAACGGAGGTGTGTTTACAAGTAATGCAGATAACGCTAACTTTAATTATCCTGACGTAGACGCCAGAGCCAATCCTTTATACAGAAATTTTAGCCCTCAAGTAAGTAATAGAGATGACTACTGTGTTTCGGAATTATTAGTTACTACGCTTAACGGGATGAATGATCCAAGGTTAGATAAGTTTGCAAAACCAGCTTCAGGAGGAACAATTGTTGGTATGCCTTATGGACTTAATGATAACGATGCAACGGCTCTAAAGCCGACCACATCAAGACCTAATGACGCAGTGAGGGAAGCAACCACTCCTTTTCATGTAATTACATATTCAGAAGTTGAATTTTTACTTGCTGAGGCATACGAAAGAGGTTTAGCTTCAGGAAACGCTCAAACGGCATATGACAATGGAGTTACTGCTTCTATGAACCAATGGGGTATAACTGATGGAACAGCGATCTCTACTTACATTTCTAACAACGCATATGATTCTGCTAATTGGAAAGTATCAATAGGTACTCAAAAATGGATTGCACTTTATATGAACGGATTTGAAGCATGGAATGAATGGAGAAGGTTAGATCAACCTTCATTAACCGCCACTCCTAATGGAGTTATTAACACTATTCCTGTTAGGTTAACATATCCATTATCTGAAACTCAAAACAACTCAGAACAATTGTCTCAGGTTACTTCTAACCCAGCGGATTTAACAACTAAAGTATGGTGGGATAAGAATTAATTATTCTACTAGAAATTATATTAAAAAAGCTACCTGAAAATATTTTCAGGTAGCTTTTTTTTATAAATCTTAAAGAGTATTTTCATCTATTTGCAAAACTTGAAATAAATTTAGATTTTTGATTGATAAAAATGGACTATTAATGCAACAGTTAACTCAAAATAAATCAACCGATAATCAATTAAGGTATCAAGGAAATAGCTCACAATTTGCTGTAATTTTTTTTAAGAACGTATTATTAACTATAGTTACCCTTGGGATCTATTACCCATGGGCCAAAGTTGAATTATTGAAATTCCATAGTAACTCAACTATTTTAAAAGACGACAACTTCAATTTCCATGGTAATGCTAAAGATGTTTTGCGAAGCTTCTTAACTGTCTTTTTGTGTATTGCTATTGGTTATAGTTTACTTCTTATCTCTATTACTAACACTAATAACACTACTCAAGCCTTACTCTTGATAGCCTCATACTTCATATTTATAATACTTATTCCCTTAATTACTCATGGGACTATAAAGTATCGATGCCAGAAAACATCTTGGAAAGGTGTTCAATTCAATTATCTAGGTTCCAAATCGGAGTTATTTTGGAAGTTTATTTCTGGGGTGCTAATTACCATTCTTACTTTGGGAATATATACCCCTTGGTTTGTAACTGAACTAAGAAGATATGTGATAGGGCATTTAAGATTTGGTAATCTCTCCTTTGAATTCCAAGGTGATGGTGCCAAATTATTTTGGATACAGTTTAAGTTTATCCTATTATACCCTTTAACCCTTGGCATCTATACCTTTTGGTATATTAAAGAGTTATTCGAATTTTACATAGATAATATTGAAGTGAATCAAAACGAAATAAAAACACACTTAAAACTAAATGTCAAAGTTGGCGATATTTTTAGTTTATATATTGTTAATTTTGCTTTAATAATTTTCTCTCTTGGTATAGCTACACCTTGGGTAATTATTAGAACGTATACAGCTTTAGCCTCATTTATAGAAATTGATGATCAATTAAAAATAAGTGAGATTCAGCAAACGAATTATAAAACAGAGCACGAAGAAGGTTTCTTGGATTTTAAACTGGTGTAAACATTGTATTCAAAATGAGGTTTAACCAACATAATTATTTAACTCCATAATTGAATAAAGCTGTATCAATTATCATATCTATTTAAAAAAAGGATACTACTAATGAAAAAAAATATTGTTATTACTGGTACTAGTAGAGGTGTTGGTTTTGAACTTGTAAAAAAACTCGCCGAAGCAGGTCATGAAATTCTAGCTCTTTCAAGAAACACAAAGCCAACCGAAGAGCTTAACCTAGCTAATATTACTTCTATTTCAACTGATTTATCAGACATGAATAATCTTGATAAGGTAGTTGACTTTATCGAAAACAGTTGGAAAAAAGTAGATATTCTGATAAACAACGCTGGTAAATTAATTAACAAACCTTTTTCGGAGCTTACATCTATCGACTTTGAAGAAGTTTACAAAGTGAATGTATTCGCTGTTGCTGAATTAACAAAAAAGGTTCTTCCTTTTATGCCTGAAAAAAGCCATGTGGTAACTATTAGTAGTATGGGAGGAATTCAAGGCAGCATGAAATTTCCAGGATTAGCTGCTTACAGTTCTGCGAAAGGAGCCGTGATAACACTATCCGAACTTCTTGCCGAAGAATACAAAGAGCAACAAATAGCTTTTAATGTACTTGCTTTGGGAGCAGTTCAAACTGAAATGTTGGAAGAAGCTTTTCCGGGATACCAAGCACCATTATCAGCAAGTGAAATGGCCGATTATATATTTGATTTTTCGCTTAATGGAAACAAATACTATAACGGTAAAACTCTACAGGTTTCTAGTTCAACTCCTTAAACACATTTTTTTGGCTTTAAGTAAATATATCCCAGAAAAAGCTTTACCTTTAATAGAGTATTTAATTGAGGAACACAAAGTTACTCTAAAAATTGTTGGACAACGTCAAACAAAACATGGTGATTTTAGGCATCTTCCTAATGGGAAAATGCAAATTACGGTGAATAATAATCTGAATCCACATCAATTCTTGTTAACACTAGTTCACGAAATCGCTCATCATGTTACACACAAAAAATTTGGAAGAGTTCAACCACATGGAAAAGAGTGGAAAACAGTTTTTCAACATCTAATGCTTCCATTTTTACAACCAGAAATATATCCGTTATCAATATTGCCACATCTTGCTAATTATTTAAAAAATCCTAAGGCAAGTACAGATACAGATGTAAATTTATCGTTAGCTTTGCGCTACGGTATGGCGGAAGAAGGAAAGAGTTTTATCTTTGAAGTTCCTAATGGGCGTGTATTTAAATTTAAAAATATTTTATACAAAAGAGGAAATAAAAGAAGAACTCGTTATGAATGCTTAAATTTAAGTAACAAACGAACTTACCTTTTTAATCAAAACGCCGAAGTTATACTCGTAGAGTAGTCAAAAGAAATTAATACAATAGTATGGAAAGTAATTATTATGCAGTTATTATGGCTGGAGGAATTGGTTCAAGATTTTGGCCAGTTAGCACCAAACAATATCCGAAACAATTTCATGATATGTTGGGTACTGGAGCCTCTTTAATTCAAAAAACTTTTAGCAGAATTAACGGTCTTATTCCTTCATCAAACATATTAATTGCTACCAATAAGGATTATGAAGAATTAGTATTAAATCAACTTCCGAAAGTAAATAAAAATCAAGTTCTTTTGGAACCAGCCATGAGAAATACTGCTCCATGTATTTTATACGCTGCTTTAAAAATATACAACGAAAATCCTGATGCTGTAATTCTTGTCGCACCATCTGATCACTGGATCGAAAACGAATCGGAGTTTATAAATAATATCAAAACTTCTTTTGATGCTTGTGAAAAAGAAGAAATTTTGATGACCCTAGGGATTCAACCAGACTCACCAAATACTGGTTATGGATACATTCAATTTGAGAATAATTCTTCCGAAATAAAAGCTGTCAAAAATTTTACTGAAAAACCCAATCTAGAAAAGGCAAAGCAATTTTTAGAAAGTGGTGATTTTCTTTGGAATGCAGGTATTTTTGTTTGGTCTGCCAAAAGCATTATCAAGGCTTTTAGCGAGTTTCTTCCTGAAATGATAAAAACTTTAAATGTAGATAATATTTACAATACTGATTCGGAAAAAGCTTTTATCGAAGAAAACTATGCTAAATGCGAAAATATTTCTATTGACTTTGGTATTATGGAGCATGCTAAAAATGTTTTTGTACTCCCTGTAAACTTTGGATGGAACGACCTTGGAACTTGGGGATCTCTTTATAACAAATTGAATAAAGACAAAAATGAAAACGCCATCGTTGGAGCCCAAACAATATTTAAGGATTCAAATGGAAACATGGTAAGAACAGAAAACAATAAAAAAGTTATAATTCAAGGATTAGATAATTTTATTGTTGTTGAAAAAGACGATGTATTACTTATCTGCCCGAAGGAAAACGAACAAGATATTAAGCAGATAGCAGCTGAAACAAAGGAAAAATTCGATATTTAAATAACAATTTTAATTCAATACCGATTCAAAAAAGGAATAATAAGAGTCTGGTAAATAACTACCTCTTCTTTCTCCGAGCACCTTTCCTTTTCTATTGATAATTAGAACCATTGGAAAAGAGTTGTTGTATTTTTTAGATAGTTTCTTATTTATTTTTCTTGCTTCATCCGAAACTAAATCTTTATTTCTTGGGAAGTCTGCTAGATATAAAACAAATTTATCCTCATAAAAAGACACAAATTTCTCAGTATGAAATAACTCATTATCTAATTTAATGCAAGGTCCACACCAATCTGATCCTGAAAAATAAATAAGAATTGGTTTCTTTTCTTGTTTAGCTCTTTTTTTTGCTAACTCAAAGCTTAATTCCCATTTAGGAACTACTCTTGTTCCTTCTACAATATTCTTTTGAGAAAACATCATTATAGAAGTCAAGCAAAACAGAATAAACCAATTAAATTTCATAATATTCCAATTAAAGTTTAAAGATAGCAAAAACGATACCAGAATTAACTCATTCTAGAGTCAACATGATTTAAAACCATAGAATTAAATTCTTTCTCTTCACCTAAAAAGCTGCTTTCTATAGGTAAATAATACAAATTATTAATAGACTCTCCTAACCTCACATAGTCCTTTTCAGTTGTTAAAATAACTTTTCTTTCGCCACTTAAACTTCTTGAAGTCATTCTAATTTTATTAAGATCTTTCTCTGTGAAATTATGGTGATCAGGAAAGTTAATGTGTTTGATTTTTATCATTCTCTTACCTAAAAATTGCAGTAGAGAGTCTGGAGAAGCAATCCCTGTAACAAGCACAATTTCAGAATTCTCTAAATCATTCAAATTCATATTTCCTTTATTAGAATATATGGTTTCTTCATATCTTATTTTTGAAAAAAACACTTGTTGATTTTCATCAATAGTTAACTTTTTTCTAATAGTATTTTGTTTTTCTTCAGATAGGTCTACCGGACATTTCGTAACTACAATCGCATTGGCTCTTTTAGCTCCTCTTCTACTCTCTCTTAGATTCCCTGTCGGTAAAATAAAATCATTAGAATACAAATCATTATACTTAGTCAATAAAATGTAAAAGCTTGCTTTTACTTTCCTATGTTGAAACGCATCATCAAGTAAAACAACATCCGGCTTACGATTTTCTATTATTTGAGTAATCCCATTCACTCTATCTGCGTCAACAGCAACTGTAATACCATCAAACTTTTTATAAAATTGCATGGGTTCATCCCCTACATCTTCTACACTATGATTTTCATTAACTAACTGAAAACCTTTCGTTTTTCTTTTGTACCCTCTACTGAGAGTAGCTACTTGATACTTTTCTTTTAATAACCGAATTAAATATTCAATTTGAGGAGATTTACCCGTTCCTCCAACACTTAAATTTCCAACCGCAATAACTGGTAACTGAAATTCTGTTTGCTTAAAAACCCCTGTATCAAAAAACAAGTTTCTAACCGATGTAACAAGATCATAAACAATAGCAACAGGAAAAAGTAAAAATCGTAGTATTTTCATCACAACGAAAGTAATTAAAAATCTTAACTTTGATGATTAGTAAATCATGAAAAAGTCATTATGCAAATAAAAGACATCACCAATTATATAGAGGAACTTGCTCCTCTTTCTTATGCGGAGGATTTTGATAATGTTGGACTTCTAGTCGGTAATTATAATACGGAAGTAACAGGAGTTCTTGTTACTCTAGACACTCTAGAAAAAACTATAGATGAAGCCATTGAAAAAAACTGCAATTTAGTTGTTAGTTTCCATCCCATTATCTTTTCAGGACTCAAGCGTTTTAATGGAAACAACTATGTAGAGAGAGTTGTCTTAAAAGCAATTCAGCACAATATAGCCATATATGCAATTCATACAGCATTAGATAATGTTCAGCAAGGAGTTTCTGGTAAAATGTGTGAAGTTTTAGGTCTTCAAAATATCAAAACCTTAATTCCAAAGAAAGGAACAATAAAGAAATTAACAACGTACGTTCCTAATGAAAATGCTGATGAATTAAGATCCAAGTTATTTGAGGCTGGCGCAGGCAACATTGGCAACTATAATAATTGTTCCTTTAATACCAACGGAATTGGCAGCTTTAAAGGAATGGAAAATTCCAATCCAACCTTAGGAGAAAAAGGAGAGTTAACATTTGCAGAAGAAACATGCATAACTGTAACTTACGACAGTTTTAGAGAAGGTGCTATTTTAAAAGCACTATTCAATAATCATCCATATGAAGAGGTGGCTTATGAAACCATAACCCTTAACAATAAAAATCAAAATATTGGTATGGGAATGATTGGAGAACTTCCTAAAGAACTAGACGAAAAAGAGTTTTTGAGTTTTGTAAAAACTACGTTTAAAACTGATTGCGTGAGGCATTCAGAATTATTACAAAAACCAATTAAAAAAGTGGCTGTTTTAGGAGGCTCAGGAAGCTTTGCTATTAGTCCTGCTATTAAAGCCAAAGCAGATGCTTATATAAGTGCTGATTTTAAGTATCATGAGTTTTTCAAAGCTGAAAAGAAAATATTACTGTTAGATGTTGGACATTATGAAAGCGAACAGTTTACAAAAAATCTTTTGGTTGATTATCTTAACAAAAAATTTAGTACTTTTGCAATTATTTTAAGTGAAGAAAGTACAAATCCAATATACTATATATAAAAGATGGCAAAAAAAGAAGTAACGGTAGAAGAGAAATTAAGAGCGTTATATGATTTACAGCTAATTGATTCAAGAATAGATGAAATTAGAAACGTTCGAGGAGAATTACCTTTAGAAGTTGAAGATTTAGAAGATGAAGTTGCCGGATTAAACACAAGACTTTCTAACCTTGCTAGCGATGTAGCTAACTTAGAAAGTGATATTACGAGTAAAAAACAAGCGATTACCGAAGCAAAAGGTTTAATTGCTAAATATGAGGAACAACAAAAAAACGTTCGAAATAACCGCGAATTTGATTCTTTAACGAAAGAAGTTGAATATCAAGAATTAGAAATTCAATTATCTGAAAAAAGAATTAAAGAATACAAGGTTAAAATAACTCAAAAGAACGAAGTTATTAGCAACACAAAAGCTAAGTTAACTCAACAAGAAACTCATTTAACTCACAAAAAAGGTGAATTAGATGCTATTTTAAAAGAGACTGAAAAAGAAGAAGAGTTATTAAAGCAAAAGTCTCAAGAGTTTTCTGACTCAATTGATGATCACTTATTAAAGGCTTACACAAGAATTAGAAACAAGGTTAAAAATGGTTTAGCTGTTGTTTCTATAGAAAGAGGTGCTGCTGGAGGATCATTCTTTACAATTCCACCACAAGTTCAATTGGAAATTGCAAATCGTAAGAAGATTACAATTGATGAGCACAGTGGTAGAATTTTAGTTGATGCAGCTCTTGCGGCTGAAGAACGCGAAAAAATTGATAATTTATTCTCATAGATTATCCACGCAATACATCTAAAAAAAGCTCAATCGGAAATGATTGAGCTTTTTTTATCTTTTTAATCTTCTTTAAAAAGTTGTTCTTTATATGCAGCTTTTTGAATCTCTGCTCTTCTTAGAACAGAAGGCTTTACATATTGCTTTCTTTCTCTTAATTGTTGAAGAACCTTAACATCTCTATACTTACGCTTATAACGCTTTAGAGCTCTATCAATATTCTCACCTTCTTTTACTATTATTTTTAACATACTTTAAAATTTTAATTATACAATTATTTCATTTGGGCTCTCACAACCATTCAACAGTATAATAAAACTTATATAGCCAAAAAGTTACAACCTTATTCATATACGATAATAGAAAAGGTTTTAATTCTATAAAAAAAGAAAACTTAAAAATGTATTTCGAAAATTTTGTTTGCCCCGGAAGAGAATAAAATCTTAGATATTTCCTTATTTTGAGATAGAACACAAATATTATCGCAAGTTATGAATATTTAATGGCAATACAAACTTATATACCATAAATAAAAAGAGCTCGAATATCGAGCTCTTCTTTTTATATTGTTTCTCCTAATTCTTTTAACTTAGAAGTATTTTCAGCCAACATTAACTCATCAATGATTTTTTGTATGTCTCCATTTACAATATTTTGTAAATCATACAATGTCAAACCTATTCTATGATCAGTGACCCTACCTTGCGGATAATTATAAGTTCTAATCTTCGCTGAACGATCTCCAGATGTTACCATCGAACCTCTTTTTGCCGCATCTTCAGCCTGCTTTTTTGCCAACTCCAAATCATATAAACGCGAACGCAATACTTTAAATGCCTTTTCTTTGTTTTTATGCTGTGATTTTTGATCCTGACATTGCGCCACCAAACCTGTAGGTATATGCGTTAAACGCACCGCAGAGTAAGTAGTATTTACTGATTGCCCTCCAGGTCCAGAAGAACAGAAATAATCTATTCTAACATCCTTAGGGTTAATTTCTACATCAAACTCTTCTGCTTCTGGGAAAACCATACAAGTAGCTGCTGAAGTATGCACTCGTCCCTGAGTTTCTGTTTGAGGAACTCTTTGTACACGATGAACTCCTGCTTCAAATTTCAAGGTTCCATAAACATCTTCTCCTGAAACTTCAAACTGTATTTCTTTAAAACCGCCATTAGTACCTTCACTATAGTCTACTATTGAAACATTCCAACCTTTGCCTTCACAATACTTTGAATACATTCTGTATAAATCTCCTGCAAAAATACTAGCTTCATCACCACCCGTTCCTGCTCTCAATTCAACAACGGCATTTTTTCCATCCTCAGGGTCTTTAGGAATCAATAAAAACTTAATCTCTTCTTCCAATACCGGAATACGATCTTTAGCCTCATCCATTTCCATTTTTGCCATTTCAACCATCTCAGCATCACTTCCATCTGCTATGATTTCCTTAGCCTCATCTATATTTGCCAATAAACCTTCATACTCATTAGCTTTCTTGACAACCTTACCTAGGTCTTTATATTCTTTATTTAATTGAACATAACGTTTTTGATCAGAAATAATATCTGGTTGAATAATCAAATCAGAAACTTCATCATAACGTTGTTTAACAATCTGTAATTTATCTAGCATCGCATCAAATCTTGGATTGCGAATTTACAATTTTTCTTTAAATTTGAATAATCTACAAACAACTAAAACCAAAAGGTTTATGAGAACTCTTGCTATTCTTTCACTCATATTCATGTTCATTTCATGTAATTCTAAAGTCAAATCTAACCGCCCTAGTTTTTTAATTGGTAATTGGGTTAGAATAAACAACAGTCCAAATACGACTACTTTTGAAAATTGGGATAACAATTTGAATGGTTTTGGCTATACAATTAAAGAAAAAGACACAACGTTTAAAGAAATATTAACTATAGAAAAAGTAAAGGACACCTTGAATTTAAAGGTTACAGGAGTTAACGATTCTCCTACTTATTTTGTTTTTACAAACCAAACTGACTCATCTTTCACCTGTATAAATGAACGAAATGAATTTCCTAAAAAAATAAAATACTGGAAGCACAAGGAAAAGCTCTATGCCAAAGTATCAAATGAAGATATCGAATTAGATTTTATATTTGAAAGACTTAAGTAATGCACTTAAGTCTTTTTTGTTTTATGTAAACTTCAATTCTCAACAATAAATGTTAATTAATAAAACTTTGACTTTATTTTAACACTCATCTTCACAAAATTAAAAGTAATACTATTATTTTTGCGCAAATTTATTTTAAGTATGAAGAATTTACTTTCTAACATTAAAATTTTCACCCCTGAAGGCACCTATATTAAAGACCCCGAGTCATCTAACTTAGGTAAGAGAATTATAGAGAATAGTATTATTTTAATTGAAGAGATAGGTTTTGAAAACTTTAATTTTAAGAAATTAGGGCAAAAAATAGGTTCAAATGAAAGTTCTATATATAGATATTTTGAAAGCAAGCATAAACTTTTAATATACCTAACCTCTTGGTATTGGGGCTGGATTGAGTATCAATTGGTAATGGAAACATATAGCATTAACGATTCTAAAGAAAAACTTATTAAAGCAATCGAAGTTGTTACCAGAACCACTAAACAAGATAATAATTACGGGCATATCAATGAGGTTTTATTGAATAAAATTGTTATCAATGAGAACTCAAAATCTTATCTCACCAAAGACGTTGATACCGAAAATAAAGTAGGGTATTTTATGGCTTATAAAAGGGTAGTAAAGAGATTGGCCGAAATTATATTTTCATACAACGATACCTACCAATATGCTTTAAGCTTAGCAGGAACTATAACCGAAAGCGCCCTACACCAACATTATATGAAATTACACTTTCCATCAATAACCAGTTGCAGTGAAACCATAACCCCTACTGATTTTTTAACCAACTTAACCCTTAACACTTTAGTAAATGACAAATAACACACTTACTCCTTGGAAACGTTTTCTTGGATTAGTTAAACTGGAGAGAAAAGACATTTTACAAATTGCTTATTTTGCTATTTTCGAGGGAGTTGTAGCATTATCACTACCCCTTGGTATTCAAGCGATTATAAACTTAATTCAAGGAGCACAAGTTTCTGCTTCCTGGGTTATTTTAATTATTCTTGTTACCTGTGGAGTTGCCTTTTCTGGTGTTTTAAAACTCATGCAAATGAGAATTATTGAAACAATTCAACAACGTATTTTTACTAGAGCATCAATTGAATTAAGCTATCGTTTTCCAAAAATTAAAATGAGCGAGCTACGCAATTACTATCTCCCTGAGTTGGCCAATCGTTTTTTCGATACACTTACCATACAAAAAGGACTTTCAAAATTATTAATTGATGTCCCATCTGCATTTTTACAGATCATATTTGCTCTTGTACTTTTATCATTTTACCATCCGTTTTTTATTTTCTTTGGTTTGTTACTTGTACTTTTAATTTATGCTGTTTTTAAGTACACCGCTCAAAAAGGATTAGATACAAGTTTAAAAGAGTCAAAGCATAAATATAAAGTTGCTCACTGGCTTCAGGAAGTAGCCAGAGCTGTAGTAAGTTTTAAAGTTTCAGGAAAGACAAACTTAGCTCTTCAAAAGTGTGACAATTTTGTTGCTGATTATCTTGATGCACGTGAAGATCACTTTAAAATACTAGTGCTTCAGTATAAAAAAATGATTGGTTTTAAAGTACTTGTAACCTTCGGATTACTGTTCATGGGAGGTTTTCTAGTACTTAATCAAAAAATGAACATAGGTCAATTTGTTGCTGCCGAAATTATCATTTTATTAATTATTACTTCTGTTGAGAAATTAATCCTTGGGTTAGAATCGTATTACGACGTACTAACCTCTATTGAAAAATTGGGGCAAGTAAATGATAAACCATTAGAAGCTCAAGAAGGAGAAGTTATTGAAAATGAAGACAACTTAACAATAGAGTTAAATGACGTCAGTTATGAAGTAAAAGATTTAAACAGACCAATCCTTAATAAAATTTCATTAACTATCAATCCTCAAGACAGAATACTTGTTGAGGGTGAAAGTGGTAGCGGTAAATCAAGCCTATTGCAGTTAATATCTGGTGTGAATCTTCCTACTTCAGGAAACATTTTTGTCAATAATCTTTCGATTGAATGTCTTTTCATAAAAAAGTATAGAGGAAAATTAGGACTTTCATTGTCCGAAGAAACACCTTTTGAAGGAACAATAAGAGAAAATATATCTTTTGGGAACCCCGACATTACCGATGATCAAATTTTTGAAATACTTAACAATGTAGGGCTAACCAATTATATAAAATTGCAACCAAAAGGATTAAACACCATATTAAAACCAGAGGGAAAACAAGTAGCTTATACCATTTCGAAGAAAATTGTTTTAGCAAGAGCAATTGCCAAAAAGCCTAAAGTGTTAATACTAGAAGACCCTTTAGATCAATTTAAGGGAGATGAAACGAAAAAAATAATTGAGTTTTTAGCTAGTCCAAAACAGCCATGGAGTTTGGTTGTTGTAAGTAGTAACCCAAGTTGGAGAGACAAATGCAACAAGCATATTGTTTTAGAAAATGGAAGTTTAAAAAAATAAAGTAAGCGCTCATGTTAAACATATCTCAAAATAAAATTTCAAAATACATCGACCTTACCTCTTTAAAATCAGGAAAGGAAATTTTCACTAAAGAATACCATAAAAGGTTTAAAAAATTCTTACTCGTTTTTATAGTTATTCTTTTTATCATTATGTTCCTCCCTTGGACGCAAAATATTACCAGTAAAGGAAATGTAACAACTTTAAAACCTAGTCAAAGACCGCAAACGTTACAATCACAAATTCCTGGACGAATAGAACAATGGTTTGTTCAAGAAGGTGATTTTGTAAAGAAAGGAGATACCATCTTAAGAATTTCAGAAATTAAAAGTGATTATTTTGATGAGAGGCTTGCAGAAAGAACAGGAGTTCAGTTAGATGCCAAATCATCATCCGTTGTCGCTTATAAGAATAAGGTTTTAGCACTTCAAAATCAAATAAGTGCGCTACAACAAGAGAGAGGGCTAAAATTAAATCAAGCTAAAAACAAACTTACTCAAGCTCATTTAAAAGTTAAGAGTGATAGTATTGATTTAGAAGCTGTAAAAACTAAGAATGAAATCGCCAAAATTCAATTTGATCGTGCGGTTACACTTCAAAAAGAAGGATTAAAAGCTGTTAAAGATGTGGAAGAAAAAAGAGCTAAGCTTCAAGAGGCAAACGCTAAATTAATTTCACAACAGAATAAGCTTTTAACATCTAAGAATAAAGTTATTAATGCCGATTTAGCAATATCAACATTAAAAGCTACCTATGCAGACAAGCTTTCAAAAGCTCAAAGTAGTTTATTTACTGCCCAATCGAGTGCTTTTGACGGAGAGGCTCAAGTTTCAAAACTAGAAACTAATTTAGCCAATTATAAAAAGAGAGGTAGTTTATTATATGTTACCGCTCCACAAGACGGCTTTATCAATAAAGCTATTAAATCCGGTTTGGGTGAAACATTCAAAGAAGGTGAGCAACTTGTAAGTATTATGCCCGCTAACTACGATTTAGCTGTTGAAATGTTTGTTCGTCCAATTGACCTTCCTTTGATTCATATAGGCGAAAAAGTAAGAGTACAGTTTGACGGATGGCCAGCGATAGTTTTTAGTGGTTGGCCAAATATTTCTTATGGAACTTACGGTGCAGAAGTTATCGCTATTGAAAACTTTATTAGTAGTAATGGAATGTTTAGAGTTTTATTAACTCCAGATCAAAAAACAGAACCATGGCCTACAGCTATTAGAGTTGGTTCAGGAGCACGAACTATTGCTTTACTTGAAAACGTTCCTATTTGGTATGAGTTGTGGCGACAAATTAATAGTTTCCCACCAAACTTTTATCAGCCTGAAAAGAAATCAGACACCAAGAAAAAAAAGAAAAAATAATTTAAGTCAATTACTTAGCTTTAAATTCATAAACATCAATGAAAAAGTTATTACTCGCTTTTTGTTTCATCAGTTCTATTGTTTTTTCTCAGGAAAATTCAAACATCCTTTCTTTTGAAGAGTATTTAGGCTATGTAAAAAAGTTTCATCCCATTTTAAAACAGGCCCAGTTAGTCTCTTCAAAAGGAGAAGCCAAATTGCTTAAAGCCCGAGGTGCTTTCGATCCAAAAATTGAAGTTGATTACAATAGAAAAAACTTCAAGGGAACTGAATATTATGACAAACTCAATAGTACGTTTAAAATACCAACTTGGTACGGAGTTGAGTTCAAGGCCAACTATGAAAGTAATGACGGCGTATATCTTAATCCAGAGCTTAAAACACCTAAAGAAGGCTTATACAGCGCAGGTGTATCCGTTTCGCTTGCAAAAGGACTCTTAACCAATAAAAGAATGGCTTCTTTGAGGCAAGCGAAATTATACAATCAGCAATCAGTACAGAAACAAAAAATACTTGTTAACAAAATTCTCTTTGACGCCACAAAGACTTATTTTAAGTGGTTAAAAAATCATCAAATAAAGAACGTATATATTGACTATTTAACGAATGCTGAAATACGATTAAAAAGTGTTAAGAGAAGCTTTGAATCAGGAGACAAACCTGCAGTTGACACCTTGGAAGCTAGTATTAATTATAAAAATAGATTACTAGATCTTGAAAAGGCAAAAATTGGGTACATCAAATCAAAACTAGAAGCTTCAAATTTCCTATGGTTAGACAATGATGTTCCCCTAGAATTAACCGAAATGGTAATACCAGACAACGAAACAGTTAACGTTATTGATGCGGTTTTGACGTCTTCCATAACAGATGCAGTAGATTTCAATATTGAAGACCATCCTAAGCTGGTTAAACTACAATTAAAGAAACAAAGTTTAATCATTGATAAAAGATTAAAATTAAATAATCTGCTTCCGAAAGTAGATCTTCAATATAATTTCTTATCATCTGACTACAGAAGCATCAATTCTTTCAATACTTCTAATTATAAAGGTGGCCTTAATGTAAGCATCCCTTTATTCTTAAGAAAAGAGCGAGGAGATTTAAAACTTGCTAAAATCAAAATCAAAGAGATTGATTTTGACATTGCCTCTACCAGAGTTAATCTTAGAAACAAAATAGACGGTACTGTTCAACAAATAAACTCATACAAAGAGCAATACAATATTTTGAATGAGCTTGTAGTAGACTATAAGAACTTAGTGCAAAGTGAAGAGCGCAAATTCAGTTTGGGTGAAGGCTCTTTATTTTTAGTAAACTACCGAGAAGTAAAGCTTATTGAAAATCAACTAAAGTATATTAATACTCAATACAAGTATTTCGTATCTAAGTCTGAGTTATTACAAGTATTGAATCAACATGCTATATAAATTAAAAAGACCTTGAACAACTGTCCAAGGCCTTTTCGTCTAACCAAACTTAGTATAAAAACTAACTACTACTATTGTAAATATTTTTATATAAATGTATACTTTGTTTCTTATTTCAAAAAAAGCTCTCCTTTCAGGGAATGTTAACATAGGGAAATCTTACTCAGAGAAGCCTTTGATAATGAATTCATAACGCAAAAATATGAATTCTACTTTAGGGAAAACAAACTATTACTAATAATTTCTATATTTAATGAACTTTTGTAACTCTTAAACCGTGTTTTTGTTTGTTGGTTACACTTATTTGACACACTATTATTTTAAAGGTCACAAAAAATTTAAAAAAAATTAAACTTTTTTAAAATTACTATTTTCTAGTATAAATATTTCCTTAAAACAACCCTGTGTTCTGGTATAGATTTATCGTAATTTTCCACTAAAAGCTCCAGTATTTCTGGCTTCTTACCCCCTATATCTCTTTTTGAGCTATATTTTGACACATATAAATTATATGTATCTGATCCTTCTAAATATTTTTTTTCAAAAATTAAAAAATGTTCTTCATTTAATTCTGAATAGCATATTGAATCTCCTAAAAAAGTTTCAGATTTATCTTCAAAAAAATCAGAAAACTCATAATACCTAAAAACGTTTTCCATTCTATACTATTTCAGCCGAAAGGCCTAAATCTAATAATTTAGAACATTTTGGTTTCAATTCTTTAAAACCTCCTGTTTTAACTGAACACTTACCCTTGTAATGTACTAATATTGTACATTGTTCTGCTTGTTCTGGTGTATGTTCGCATACACTTATTAAACTATCTATTACAAAATCGAACGTATTTACATCATCATTGTACAAGATAATTTCATGTTGTCTAGTTTCCAGTGTTAAAACATCTAGCTCTTCTTGAATTTTTTCAATTGTACTCATTCTGCCTTATTTTTGATAGCGCAAAGCTACCCAATTATTTCTTTCTATAGTCTTAATTAACAATAATTTATACTTTTTCACCTCTTTATCTATGATCGGAATATCTTCTTGATAAAATCCGCTCAATAACAATGTCCCATTATCATTTAAACAATTTGTATAAACCTCCATATCTTTCAATAAGATATTTCTATTAATGTTCGCTATTATTAAGTCGTATTTTTTATCCTTTAATAACACAGAGTCCCCTTCAAAAACAGAAATATTTTTACAATTATTTCTTTCAACATTCTCCAAAGAATTTGTGTAGCACCAAGAATCTATATCTATGGCATCGACTGGTTTAGCACCCTTCATTTCAGCAAATATCGCTAAAATTCCTGTACCACAACCCATATCTAGTACTTTTTTATTCGTAACATCCAAATCTAGTAGATGTTGCAGCATCATATAGGTGGTTTCGTGGTGACCAGTTCCAAAACTCATTTTAGGTTCAATAACAATATCAAACTCTAAATTTGGGTTTTCATGAAATGGAGCTCTAACACTTACTTTATCATCAACCTGAATAGGATTAAAATTTTTCTCCCATTCGGCATTCCAATTGGTTTGCTCAATTTCCTTATGAGAATATTCAATAGTAAATTCGCTCGATTTCAACACGAAAACGTCTTCTAATATATTCTCATTCCAATCATTGTTCTGAATATAAGCTACTACTCCGTTCTCATTTTCAACAAAACTTTCAAAACCTACCAATCCAAGCTCGGCAATTAATATTTCAGTACCAGGCTCTTTTGGCGATATTGTAAAATTATATTCAGTATATATGTTATCCATTTAGATTAAATAGCTTCAACTATTGCTAAAAAGTCTTTTGGCTTTAATGAAGCACCTCCTATTAATCCTCCATCGACGTCAGGTTTAGAGAAAATTTCTTCAGCATTTGCCGGCTTAACACTTCCTCCATATAAAATAGAAACAGAATCTGCTAATTCTTTGTTGTACTCCTTTTCTAAAACTTGTCTAATGAAAGCATGCATTTCCTGAGCCTGTTCTGGTGAAGCAGTTTCTCCTGTCCCAATTGCCCATACTGGTTCGTATGCTAAAATAATATTAGAGAAGTTTTCTTTTAATAAATGGAAAAGGCTTTCTCTTAATTGAGTTTCAACAACCTCAAAATGTTTCTCAGATTTTCTATCTTCCAACGACTCACCAAAGCAAAAAATTACTTCTAAATTGTTTGCAAGTGCCGTGTCAACCTTTTTAGCTAATAATTCGTTTGACTCTGCAAAGATACTTCTTCTTTCCGAATGACCCAATATCACAATTTCAATTCCAATTTCAGATAACATATCTGCAGAAACCTCCCCTGTAAAAGCACCGCTCTTAGCTTCATGCATGTTTTGAGCTGCAACTTCAATAATTGATTTTTCGGTTCTCTTTACAGCAGAGTTTAAGTTTACAAAACTTGGAGCTACAATTACTCTTTTTCCTTTAGATTTTTTAGATGATACTCCTTTTTTAATTCCCTTAATAAGATCTTTTGCTTCTTTAAGGTTTTTGTTCATTTTCCAGTTACCTGCAACGATATTTTTTCTCACTGTATAAAGTTTTATTATAATTACTGAAGTTTGTTGTTAACAAAAGTACATCATTTTTTTAAGGTATTATCTAAAACGTTTTCTTTCAATTGGGTACAATCAAAAACATCAATTGTTTTATCCTCATTTACAACTAAATACCTAGGAATCCAATCCAATTGTAAAAACTCACCAAAATCACCATCCCAACCCGAAGGTAAATAATAATGTTCTCCCAAAACATCATATTTTTTCAAAGCTTTACCCCATTCCTCATAATTTTTATCAATTGATATATTTACATAGCGAAAACCAGAATACTTTTCTTTAAGAACATTATTCTTTGGAATACTATTCAGGCAATCCTTACACCAAGATGCCCAAATATTAATAACTACCTTTTTTGTATTGTGAAGCTGAAAAATTTCGTTCACTTCTATTGAATCACCTTTCTTAGTCATTAGAATATCATGAAGTGCCTTTTTTGAAAAATGTGTTTCATTTTTCTTTGAGCATCCAACCCAAAAAAAGCACAACACAACAATATAAATAACTAACCTCTCTGTTACAAGGTGAAACTTTTCTTTGCTTTTAACTATCATTCTATTGTAACGATTCTTTTATTTTTGACACTTTAGAAGATTTAAATATTTTGATCTCTTTTTCTTTGTTTAAAACCAAAAATCTCGGAATTTCTTTAAGTTTTAGAAAACGTCCTAATACTCCCTTCCCTTTTGTTGGTAGGTAGTAGTGATTCCCTTTAACCGGTAAATTTTCTAATCCTCTCTTCCAGTCGAAATAGGAATGGTCAACTGACAAAAAAACATAATTTATTTCTTTATTTTCTTTTTGAAAATGTGCTATTTCCTTTAAACTGTTTTGGCTAAATGGACAATAGCTAGCGTAAATATGAATTAAGGTTTTCTCAGAGCTATTATTTTTTAATATCTCAGAAAACCTAATAGAATCTCTCTTTACTGAAAGAACTTTTTCGTTTAAAGAAGGTTTATCAAAATTGGTTGGGTGAAACATTCCACAACTAGTAAGAATTAATGATAGTAGTATTAATTTTTTCATTCTAACTCAAAGTATTTATTATACTTATTAAACGACAGAACTTTTAAATATTATTCAAGCTTTACTCTTGGATCAAGCCATGTGTAAATTATGTCGACTAAAACATTTATAAAAATAAAGATGGTCGCTATCATAAGCACACTTCCCATAATAACAGGGAGATCCAACGTATTTAATGAATTTACAATTTCTTTTCCTAAGCCATTCCAATTAAATATATACTCGACAAAAACAGCTCCAGCTAACATCGACGCAAACCATCCTGAAATTGCTGTTATCACAGGGTTCAACGAATTTTTGAATGCATGATTCTTAATTATCTGAAAAGTATTCAAGCCCTTAGCTTTTGCCGTTCTAATATAATCTTGACTCAAAACTTCAAGTAAAGAATTTCTCATTAATTGAATAACAACAGCTAGTGGACGTATTCCCAAAACCAATGCAGGTAAAATTAAATTACTCCATTTAATATGCATGCCTTCACCAAAATTATCAACTTCATAAAGGCTTCCAGTCATTTCTAATCCGGTTATATCGTGCAAAACAAAACCAAATAACCAAGCGAATAAAATTGCCGAGAAAAATGACGGAACACTCATTCCTAAAGTGCTTATAAGAGCTATTACCCTATCAAACAAAGTATCCTTAAATATTGCAGACATGACTCCTAAAAACAGCCCCAATAATATGGCTATGCTAATCGCGGAAATAGCCAACACAAACGTATTGGGCATCGTTTCATTTATTACCTCTGAAACGTTCTTCCCATTTTTTTGAAATGATTGCCTTAAATACGGAGTTTTCAAAGCTATACTAGCACCCCCTATAGTTCCAACAGCTATAATATTATATTTCTTCTTATCTAAGTACGTATAGTTTTCTTCAGAAGAGCTATGAAAAGAAATTGGTGAAACATCATTTAAATAATAAAGGTATTGAACAAAAACTGGTTTATCGAAGCCGTATTTTTTTCGAATAGCTTCTAATTGTTGTGTATCTTCTCTCTGATCAAGCATCATTCTTGCCGGATCTCCTGGTAGTACATTAAACAGAAAAAAAATGACTGTTATTACTCCTAATAAAGTCAAGAATCCATAAAAAATCTTGTTTATAATATATTGAAACATTGAAAACAAAGATAACAGAAACTCCTAAATTTGCTTACTTTTGCCTAACTTTTATAAGAACTCATGACAACACAACAACTTGTATCTGAAATTAAGAAGAAAAAGTCTTTTTTATGTATTGGTCTAGATGTCGATCTAAATAAAATCCCAAAACATCTTTTAAAGGAAGAAGATCCTATTTTTGCCTTTAATAAAGCCATTATTGATGCCACTCACCACCTATGTGTAGCATACAAACCTAATACCGCTTTTTACGAAGCTTACGGTATAAAAGGATGGAAAGCTCTTGAAAAGACTATTGAGTATCTTAATAAAAACCACCCTAACATCTTTACAATCGCCGATGCAAAACGAGGTGATATTGGCAATACTTCTACGATGTATGCAAAAGCATTTTTTGAAGATTTAGCATTTGATAGTGTTACAGTTGCTCCTTACATGGGAAAAGATTCAGTAGAACCTTTTCTTGCCTTTAAGGACAAACATACCATAATGTTAGCGCTAACTTCAAATACGGGAGCCTTTGATTTCCAAACTAAAGAAGTTGGAAACCAAGAATTATATAAACATGTATTAGAAACATCAAAAGGTTGGCAAAATTCAGAAAACCTAATGTATGTTGTAGGTGCAACAAAAGCAGAATATTTAGCAGATATCAGAGCCATAATTCCGGATAGCTTTTTGTTAGTTCCAGGCGTTGGTGCACAAGGAGGAAATTTACAAGATGTTTGTAAATATGGAATGAATGATCAAATTGGTTTATTAATTAATTCTTCAAGAGGAATTATTTACGCAAGCAATCATGAAGATTTTGCTGAAAAAGCAGCTACACAAGCTGAATCTCTTCAAAAGCAAATGGAAATCATACTACAATAAAAAAAGTCAAGGTTAATGACTCCTTGACTTATCTAATTAATTCAAACAATATACCAATGAGAACAAAGTAATGGTATATTGAGCAAAGGTACTTTCTTTAGTGCTTGTCACTTTGAAATTTGATTTGAATAACCGATGTTTTGATTTAAAACAAACAATTTTATCAGTAACCATAAAAAAAGCTGAAATCTAACGATTTCAGCTTTTTAATTACTATAAAACTATTAGTAATATTTCCTTATCTACCTTGATTTACACTCTCATCGATATTTGGATTTGCATCTAGTTCCGATTGTGGTACTTTTAAGATAAATCTTTTATCATCTGGTGTCAAACTTGCAGGTGTTAATACTCTATGGTTTCCTGTTCTAGTGATACCTTTTCTATATCTTTTAGCATCGAACCACTCTACTCCAATTTCTGCGTAAAGCTCTTTTCTTCTCTCTACTAAAATTTCTGCTAATAAAGCCTCACCTGTGTTAGTCGATTTAACAGCTAAAGGATCTCTGTTTGACTGTAAAGCAAAAAGTATATCATGAGCACCAGCCTGATCACCATTGTGATATTTTCCTTCAGCTTCCGCCAAAAGCATTTCCGCAGTTCTAATAATTGGGTGATCAGAATCAAAATTAAACGTAAATTTCGAAGTTACATTATGTCTAAAATCATCAGCAGGTACTCCATAATGATTAGAGAATAAGTTTCTAATATCACTTACACTGAACAAATTAACAAAATCATTGTTAAAATAAGTCCCCGCATATGATAATACAGTATGATCAGCATGTGAATAAGGAGCCCCCCAATAATAATTAGATTGGTCTAGGCTTTGTGCGCTACCCCAAATCCATTCTATATTTGAAATATCATTAAATCCATTATCGTAATCAGTACTTAAAACACTCTCAGGACTTCCTCCTCCGTAAGCACGTCTTGCAGATTCTTCAACTCCAGCCCAGTTATGAGTTGTTTGGTATACTCTTGTTAATATTCCATAAGCTGCATTACGATTAATATAAGATTTTGCCAATCTATCTTCTCCTAAGTTTTCAGTAGCGTAGGTTAAATCTTCTATAATTAATTGATACATTTCATCAATCGTAGACATTGGTTTCCCCTCTAATGATAACTCTAAATAAATTGGAGGAGCTGGCAATGTACTATCATAGGTATAAGTATGCTGAAATTCCATTGCTAATTGGAAGTAGAAAAATGCTCTAATTGCTCTACCTTGACCTACAACTTCTTTTTTATCAATATCCGATAAATCTTGAGAGGCCAATGCACCGTTAATCAAGTTATTTGCTTGATTAATCATATAATAACAATAATTCCAAGTAAATCTAGTTCTTCTGTACGTAGGTTCTCTATTCTCATTTGCATAATCAAATAAAAACCACGTTTGTCCCTGGATTATATCATTACCTTTAACCGTACGTGCATAATAAATAGAGTTTACACCAGCTGAATCATCTCTTAAAAATTGCCCTCTAAAATTCCTCATAATTCCAGAAATGAAGGCATCTGCACCTGCTCTAGACCCGAATATCACATCAGGGCTTACCTGATCTGTAGGTACTGGTTCATTTAAAAAGTCTTCGCTACAACTAACTACTGTTGAAACAACCAGAAGCAATGCTACAAGACGATTTATATTATATTTTAATATTTTCATAATTTTATAATTCTAAGTTAATTCCGAAAGAATAAATTCTTTGATTAAAAGATCTGTTATTTGTTGTTCCATCAATATTCTGTTCTGGATCAATACCTTTGTGAGTTTGGTAAGTAAACAAGTTATCTCCTTGAAAATAGAATCTTAATCTACCTAAACCAGCTTTCTCAACAACATCAGATGGTAACGTATAACCAAATGTTAATGCTTTTAATCTTACGAAATCATTCTTAAATAAGAAACGGTCAGACATTCCATTATAATCATTATTACTGTTTAATAATCTAGGTACATCCGTGATATCCCCAGGTTTTTGCCAACGTCTAGCAATATCAACTGAAGCAGCAGTTCCAAAACGAGAGAAACCATCCATTAAACCAGAATATGTCCAATCATATACGTAAGCTCCGAAACTAAAGTTTGTTAAAATATTTAAGTCAAAATTCTTGTACCTAAATGTGTTTGTTAAACCTCCAGTTACATCTGGTAATGACTCTTTACCTGTTCTATATCTAGTAGCTTCAGTGTAATTATTAGTAGTTACTCTTTTTCCTGTAAGTTCTCCATTAGTATCAACTTCATCCTTATACCATAATGCCTCTCCGTTATCTGGATTAACTCCTGCATATTCCTGTAAGAAGAATTCAAACAAAGAAGTTCCTACTTCCCATCTTTTTGTTCCTCTAATAAATGAATCTTGCGTAAGTTCTGAAATTTGGTTTTTTGCAAAAGATAAATTCAAGTTAGTAGTCCATTCAAAGTTTTCGTTCGAAATATTGGTAGAGTTTAAGTTAACCTCAACACCTGAATTTGATATAGCTCCTACATTTGTTCTAATTTCAGTATTTCCTGTAGATCCAGGAAGTGGTTTACCATAAATAAGATCAATAGATTCTCTATTATAATATTCAACACTACCGCTTAATCTATTGTTAAACAACCCGAAGTCTAACCCTACGTTAAGAGTAGAAGTTTTTTCCCAAGACAATGATGGATCAGCAACATTTCCTAATACAACACCAGGATTATCTAACTCATTATTTCCTGTATTGAATAACGATAAATAAGGGAAATATAAATCAGCTCCATTAGCAGCCTGAACTTTATTATTACCTAACTCTCCATAAGATCCTTTCAATTTCAAAAAGTTAAGAACAGAATTTCCTTGTAAAAAAGACTCTTTTGAAATAACCCAAGAACCACCAATTGCATAGAAATCACCAAATCTTTGATCTTCATGGAATCTAGTAGAACCATCACGTCTGTATGCCCCTTCAATAAAATAACGATTCAAATAACTGTATGAAGCTCGACCTAAATAACTTTCTATACGCTCTTCATTCACAAAACCTCTAACACTTTCTGGGGTAGTACTACCATTTAATACTTCAACATTTGGTAAAAATCCAATTCCTTGAGCACCTAAAGCGTCTAATTTAAATTTATACCCTTCTTGAATTAAAGTAGCATCAATTGTGTGGTCTCCAAAAGACTTATTAAAGTTTAGAGCGTTAGTTATATTTAAAGTAGTTCTAAGATCTCTGTTTTGTGTAACTCTTCCTCCAATGTTCGCAGCAACTCCAAATTCATTATGATTGTATCCAAAAGAATCGAACGTTGCTTTTTCATATCCTAAAGTCGATCTGAATGATAATTCAGGTGTTATTTTAAATTTAACATACCCATTAGCCTGAATGTTATCTCTTCTTCTGATCCTTTTGTAGTTAAATAAACTTCCATAGGCATTCTCTCCACCAAATTGAGGTCTAGTTGCATTCAAAACTTGACCTACAGCATTACCATAATCATATATTCTATTCCCAGAATTATCTAAAATAAACTCTCCATTTTCATCTCTTCTATATAGAGGATACACTGAAGAAACACCTGTTGTCCATTGAGTTGCCGAGTTATATGCCCCTCCTTCTTGAGTTGGTGCATTTTGGAAAGAAGTCGAATAAGAAGTGTTAAATCCTAATTCTAACCAATCTTTTACTTTTGTATTATAGTTTAACCTTGTAGTGATACGCTCAAATTTCGATGTTGCAATTGAACCCTCTTGATTAAGGTAATTTACCGAGAAAAAGTATGTTGAATTTTCTCCACCACCAGACGCAGTTAAACCATGCTCCTGTCTTAATGCTGCATTGTTGAACATTAATTTTCTCCAATCTGTATTCCATAATTTATTAGAGGTAACTAAGTTACCATTTACATCAACTGGATTATTAACAGAAGGTCCATAAGGGTTGTATCCAAACCCTGTAACTAAATTATTAGTTGCATTTTGAGCAGCTACTGCTTCAGTGTTTCCATTAACATAAACCCCAGTGTTTTTCATGGCCTCCCATGTATACCTGAATTGATCGTCAGTACTAATTAAATCATGAGGGTTTACCGCTAAATTGGCTACACCGAAAGTAGATCTTAAAGCAATTGAAGTAGGAGCATTCAATCTACCCTTCTTTGTTGTAATTAAAATAACTCCATTTGCACCTCTTGATCCATATAAAGCCGTCGAAGAAGCATCTTTTAGAACAGTCATAGATTCTATTTGATCGGCACTAATCGAGTTAAGGTTTCCATTAAAAGGAGTTCCATCTAAAACAATTAACGGAGAAGCATCTGCGTTTATTGACCCAACCCCTCTTACTCTAATTGTCGGATTATCTCCTGGTTGTCCTCCTGCGGCAACTATGTTTACACCAGCAACACTTCCTTGAAGTGCATTTGTTACAGAAACAACTTGTTGATTTTCTAATACTTCATCAGAAAGTACCGAAACAGATCCTACTACTGCTTCTTTCTTTTGAGTTCCATATGCTACAACAACTACTTCTTCTAATAAACTACTATCACTTTGTAAAAGAACATTTATCTGATTTGAAGATCCTACTACCCTTTCAACAGTTTTCATCCCTACAAAACTAAACACTAGGATATCTCCTGTTTTAGCTTTTAAAGAATAATTCCCATCAAAGTCAGTTTCAGTACCGAAAGTAGTACCTTTTTTCAAAACGGTTGCTCCAGGTAATGGTCCTGATTCGTCAGAAACGTTTCCTGAAACTGTCTTGTCTTGCGCAAAAGTTATCTGCACAATCAACGCCAAGAAAAGCGTTAAAATTCCATTAAACTTTGTTTTCATTGTAAATTATTGAATTATTATTAACAGCTATAAAACTATGGGTAGTAACCTTCTGTTAACATTCATTTGATGTAAATAACTTTAATTTTGATGTGAAAAAACGGAATTAGGATATAAAAAAATGACCGCAAGAATTTATAACTTATTAAAGAGATGTTAATTTTTTTTTAATATATCGCATTTCCTTCCTTTTACTGAGTTTTCTTCCTTAATTTTGCTTTAAATATTGAATTTTAGAAGATTTTCCCCGGATAAAATGATTTGTATAACCCCCATGTAAATTAACTTCTCAATTGCTATAACCACAAATTGAAAATTATACGTTTACAGAGATTTTAAGAGTTGTTGAACAATCCAACTTATGGATTTTCTATTTTCTCTTATTTAGAAGAAAATGAAATGAAAAAAATGAATATTTCCGCTTTCATAATAGATAGTGATGAAGTTGCTAAAGCAAAAGTAAAAGAATTAATACATCAACACAGTGTAATCGAAGTATTAGACGATTCGTCTAATGCGGAAGATGCTATTGAAAAAATAAATTTACTTAATCCAGACGTTGTTTTTTTAGATGTGGAAATTAACAAGGTTTCAGGTTTTGAAATCATTGAAAACATTTCTCTTTTAAAAAAGCCAATGTTTGTTTTTGTGACCAAGCACCATGAATATGCTATTAAAGCTTTTGATTATTTTGCTTTCGATTACATACTAAAGCCTTACAAAAAAGACCGTTTCTTTAATTCCTTAAACAAAATTATTGAATTTAAAAGAAAAGAAGAACTGGCAAATTTTCAGGATAATTTAGAAAACATCCTTGACCTTGTTAAAGAAAAGAATGTTGTTTCTCATTCATCAAATAACAGACGTATAAATATAAAAACAGGTAATAAGGTTATATTTCTTGACACCAACTCAATTAAGTATATTTCTGCTTCTGGATACTATTTAGAAATATTCACCATTGATAATAAAAAGTATTTGCTAAGGGAATCTCTTTCTAGCATTATAAATAGACTTAACTCTTCAAACTTTATACGAATTCATAGGTCTACAATAATTAACTCGAACTATGTTGATGAAGTTATTACATCTAATTACGGCGAAACTGACGTTAAAACAAACGACAATAAAATATTCAGAGTAAGTAAAGGTTATAAAAAAGAATTTCAAGAATTGATGGGCGTTAGATAAACAACAAACATATTTTGTAATTTTACTCAACATTTAATTTAAGTTACGTTGAAAACAATTACAGATCAAATTGGTCGGGAAGTTTCAATCTTAAAACCATTAAAAAGAATAGTTTCATTGGTTCCGAGCCAAACTGAATTGCTAGTTGATCTCGGTTTAGAAAACTATATAGTAGGGGTAACTAAATTTTGCGTACATCCAGTTCATATTAAAAGTGTTAAAGAAACTGTTGGTGGTACAAAAAACATCAAGATAGAAAAAATCAAGGAGTTAAAACCTGACATTATTCTTTGTAATAAAGAAGAAAACACAAAGGAAATTGTTGAAGCCTGTGAACGTATAGCCCCAACACATGTTTCAGATATATATACTCTGAAAGATGTAAAAGATTTGATAATTCAATACGGCGAATTATTCTCGTGTAGAACAGAAAGTAAAAGAATTATTGAAAAACTACAGTTTAAAACAAACAGTTTCAAAGAATTCATATCCAATCAACCCCAAAAAAAAGTTGCTTACTTTATATGGCGCAACCCATGGATGGTGGCTGGTAACAATAACTTTATAAATCACATTTTAGAGCTCAACAACTTTAAAAACATTTATGGCAACAAGCCTCGATACCCAGAAATCGAATTGAAAAAAATTCGACTTGAAGGTGACCCTGAACTTGTGCTATTATCTTCCGAGCCATATCCTTTTAAGGAAGAACATGCCTTCGAGATAGGAAGATTCACTCATCATGCAAAAACAGTTTTTGTTGACGGTGAAATGTTTTCTTGGTATGGTAGTAGACTTCTAAAAGCTTTTGATTATTTTAAACAATTACATCAAAGGATTTGAAAGTTCCTTATCTAGATACTTAATTCTATTTAACTTTTCCAATATCTTCATTGCTTTGAATGCCGATCTATCACTTTTGCATTCATCAATATATTTGTAATCATTCGCTCTTTCAACCAGTTTACCATATCTTTCCTCAAGATGCTTTCTATATCTGTGTATTTGATCTACTCGTAACATTAATTTTGATTTAAACGACCTTATAAAGATACGCAATATTTTGTTTTACAAGCAATTAGAAACTCTTGTTTTTTTTTCAAAAATCACAAAAAAACCTCATTTTTTCATGAGGTTTTAACTTTAAGTGGTATTTCTATTAAATTTTATCTTGCAAAGCAAATACTCTTTTCAAAAGTGTTGTATTTCTTAACCCTACTTTTTCACGTATCCCTTTTTCTTCTACGGCAATCATTGTATATACCCCATCTAGGGCCTGTTTTGTTACATAATCGGTTAAATCAGGATTAACCTTCTTTACAAACGGAATACTATTATACTTCGAGATCAAATCGCTCCAAATCTTATCAGCTCCAACTTTTGAAAAAGATCTTTTTATTACAGGTTGAAACTCTCCATAAAGTTTTTGATTTGTTTTTCCTTCTAAATAAACTGTGGCAGCATTTTGCTCTCCTAAAAGAATATTTTTCGCATCCGCAAAAGATATATCCTTAACAGCGCTTACAAAAATAGGTGTTGCTGTTTTTACCGCATCTTCAGCTGTTCTGTTAATCGCTTTTAATCCTTCATCGGCAAGTTTTCCAAGGCCAATTTTCCTTAAGCCTTTATCTACAACTCTTAGTTCTTCAGGTAATAGAATTTTAACCAGCTCATTCCCGTAAAAACCATCAACAGCGGTTAATTTACTTACTTGATGTTGTATTCCATTATCAAGAGCCTGGCGTAAACCTTGACCTATTTGCTCTTGTGTTAAAGACCCTTGAGTAGGTATTTGATTCACTACTTTCTGTAACTCACTACATCCCAGAAATTGAATCGCTACCAACAGAACTATAATTTTTTTCATATTATTCTTTATTATATTATTTATTAAAGTTAGAAACATTTTTTCCATATGGTCACTTTTATTTAAAACTATCTGTTCTTCTATCATAGCCATATGGGCAATGCTTACATCCGCTCTTACAACAATACCCTCTTCTTAAATGAAACTTCTCAGTAAAAACCTTATAACCTTGTTCATTTAAATAATAATCACCTTCTTCTAACTCTATCCGTTTATTATACATGCAACAAAAATACTATCAATATAATTAAAATATTAAGTTATCGATTATATTTTTACTAGTAAGAAATTCTTTTTAAACGTTTCATTACTTTTGTTCACTATGATTTTAACGACACAAATTGAAGACAAAACCGTTGTATGGTTAGGAGAGCAGAACCAATATATAATCGTTGAAAATATTGTTTCTAAAGTTTTGATAGAATTAGAAAAACAAACTGATATAGATTCTATTATCCAATTGATACAGAAGAACATTGACATTCCTCGCAATGAAGCTTCAATGTTTATAAAGGATGTCAGTCAATTATTAAAAAAAGAAGAAAAGCTTTTTTCTGAAAAAGAACTTCAGCAGACGCCTAATAAATTCAGCTTCGAAAAATATTATAAAATTAATGATCTGATTTTTTTTGTTGAATTTTTATCAGAATATGAACTGTCATTAATCCATCCCAAGTTTGCTCATTTAGAAGTTACTTCAGTAAAATCAATCGATTATAAATACACGGTCTTTTCTCATGAGAATATCATTAATTTCCTAATTAATAACGAACATATCGGTTCATGGGTAACTAAAGAAAGTCATTATTTTCAGGGAAAATTCTCAATGAAAATTATAGAACATACGCACAATCATGATGAAAGCGAATGGATGGGGATTTTTCATGCTTCTGCAGTTGCAAATGAAAATTCATGCATCTTATTTTTAGGAGATTCTGGAAACGGTAAAAGTACCTCTCTTGCTTTACTCCAAGCTAATGGTTTTTCTTGCTTGGCCGATGATTTCGTTCCAATACTATCCGAAACCAAAGAAGTACATAGTTTCTCTTCTGCAATATCAATAAAGAAAAATAGTTTACCAATTCTTCTTCCTATTTATCCTGAATTAGAACACCAAGCCGAATATCATTTTAAAAGACTAAACAAAGTTGTTCGTTATTTGCCTCCAAAAAATGACAACTTCAACGGAAGAGCTAAATGTAAAAAATTGGTTTTCATTAAATACGAACCAGAAAGCGATCTTAAACTTGACAAAATATCTAAATTGGAAGCTTTTGAACAATTAGTTCCTGACTCTTGGCTTTCGCCACTTCCAGAAAACGCCAAAAATTTCCTTGATTGGTTCAAAAAATTAAATTGTTATAGCTTAACTTATTCGAATAATGAAAAAATGATTGAGACCTCTAAAAAATTATTCACTGATGAATTATAAAGAGACTCTGTTTCTTGTTGGTAAATGCCTTACCATTAGTCATAATGAAAGAAACAAGGCGTTAATTAAAAAGGAACTAACCTCTGGAAATGTAGATTGGGACAATGTTGTAAAACTAAGTACCGCCCATTATGTTTTTCCTGCCTTATATTGCAATCTTAAGAGATGTGGTTTCTTAATTTTTTTACCAGAGGATTTAGTTTCTTACATGAAACACATCACAGACCTCAACAGAGAGAGAAATAAACAAATAATAGCGCAGGCTAAAGAAATTAATAAACTTCTTTTATCAAATAATATTACTCCTATATTTTTAAAAGGAACAGGAAACTTACTAGAAGGACTTTACGAAGACATAGCTGAAAGAATGGTCGGGGATATTGATTTTATAATTAACCCAAATGACTATGAAAATGTTGTTAAGTTGTTTGAAGAGAAAAATTATAAATTTGTTCAAGACTTAAAATATCAATTTGCATCTTTTAAACATTATCCTAGAATTCATCATAATGAGAAAATTGCCGCAGTTGAAATTCATAAAGAAATTACTATTGAGAAGTATGCTAAAGAATTCAATTTTAACAACGTTTCTAGGAACTCACAACTTATAAACGACGTAAAAGTTCTTGGATATAATGATCAATTATGCCTTTCAATAATTGCAAAACAAATTAATGACAATGGCTATCAATACAAAGATATATCCTTTAGAAACGCTTATGATGTATTTCTATTATCACAAAAGGTCTGCTCAAGAGAAAGTATTAAAAATTTTAATAAATTAAAGCAACCGTTAAATACATTTCTAGCTATTAGCCATACTTGTTTAGGTAATGTTTCTTCAATTACCTACCAGAATAACAAACAAACTGCCAAAGACTTAAAAAAATTCAACAAACTTGTTCTTGACAGGAAATTCAGGGATAGATATAGATCAAGAATCTCTAAAAGCATTTATTTTAAATCAAGATTAAATATAATCATTAAATCGATTTTAAATAAAGATTATCGATTTTGGTTAATTAAAAGACTTACTGACAGAGAGTTTAGGAGACAAATAAAAGAATCTAAACTAAAGCCTTAAGTTCATCAAAGTTTAAACCGCCATAATTTCCAGAACTCATCAATAAAAGTGCTCTACTATCTAATGATTGTTTAAATAAAAATTCTTTAAACTCTTCTGGCTCTGTAAAAACAGTTAAATTTTCTCTGTTAAAGGCGTTCGCTATTTGCTCTTTTGTCACTTCTTCTAGTCTTTTTATTTTCACCGCTTTTGGCGAGTAAAAAACAACAGCTTCATCTGCTTTATCCAAAGTTCCTTCATATTCTTTTAAAAATTCAGCATTTAAACTACTATATGTATGCAGTTCAAGACAAGCCAATAAAGATCTGTTCTTATATTGGTTTTTAACAGCGGCAGTAGTCGCTTCTACTTTACTTGGGCTATGTGCAAAATCTTTAAAAATAACAGTTTTGCTACTTTCAGCTATCTTCTCTAATCTCTTGTTTGCACCTTTAAAGCTTTCAATTGCTTCGTAAAAATCATCTTCATCAACTCCCATATGCTGACAAATCCATTTAGCCCCAGCCAAATTTTGTAAATTATGTTTACCAAATATCTCTAAAGGCAATGGTCCATCGGAGGTATCAATATAAGTTACCCCATCTTCTATGGAATATTCTGGTGTTTGGTACGGGTATTTTTTAATTGAATTTTCTGAAGTCTCTACTACTTTTTTAACCTCTTCATCTTCTTCATTATAAACCATCATACCTCCATTAATAAGGGAGTCTGTAAAAATTGAAAATTGCTCTACATAATTCTCATATGTTGGAAATACATTAATATGATCCCAAGCAATACCACTAATCAGTGCTATATTTGGCTTATACAAATGAAATTTTGGTCTTCTGTCAATAGGTGAACTCAAATATTCATCTCCCTCCAAAACAATAAAATCGTTATGTTCAGTTAAATGTACCATGGTTTCAAAGCCTTCTAATTGCGCCCCAACCATATAATCTACCTCTATATCATGATAATTCAATACATGTAAAATCATTGAAGTAATTGTAGTTTTTCCATGAGATCCACCAATAACAACTCTAGTTTTTAGTTTAGACTGTTCATACAAAAACTCTGGATAAGAATAAATTTTTAGTCCTAAATCTTTTGCTTTTAAAAGTTCTGGATTATCTTCTTTCGCATGCATTCCTAAAATTACAACATCTAAATCTGATGTAATTTTTTCTTCAAACCACCCAAACTCCTCAGGCAAGAGGTTGTACTTTTCTAATCGCGATTTTGAAGGGTCATGAATGGTATCATCACTCCCAGTTACTTTATATCCTTTTTTATGTAAAGCTATTGCCAAATTGTGCATAGCACTTCCTCCAATAGCTATAAAATGTACATTCATTTCGCCTAATTTTTGGTAAAGATACTGAAGAAAATGACTTTTGAGTTCTCGATTTTATTAGTATTTTTATGCGCGACTGCTACTTCATGAATATACACATCTCATAACCAGATTTTTACAAATGTTAAAAAATTGTATATTCGTTATTAATTCTATCTTAATTTTTAAGTTCTTTGCGGGATTATTAATTTAGGATTACTCATTTTTTAAGTTATTCAAAAACTATGGTATACTCAATTAAGAATAATACTCTTGTATTATTCATTTTATTAATTTTGGGTTTTTCCCCAACCATTGTTCAAGCGCAATGTACCGGTACGGATGGTTCAATCACTGTGTGTGATAAAGAAACCGACCCTAACAACCAGAATTTCAATCTTTTTAATCATTTAAATGGTTCACCTCAAACGGGAGGTACCTGGACAGCTCAAAATCCAGTTGTCAAAAACGCACTTTCCAGCGATACAGGTATTCTTAACCTTTGGGCTATTAATCAATTTGGTGTTTATGTTTTTACTTATTCACATCCAAATTGCCCCGAAACGGCAAATGTTACTGTATCATTAGGAGGGTATCCTGGTGAAGACAATATCGGAGGTGGAGCAAATGCTTGTAGTAGCAACTCAACGGTTGACCTATTTAATTTTCTTGACAATAATCTAACCAGTTTAACTGCGGATTTTAACGGTACTTGGAGTGCGGACGTTGGAACTCCTTCGGCTTTTCTTAATGAAAGCACTTTTAACGCAACCGCCGCGGGCCCTGGAACGTACACGTTTATTTATACGGTTGATGCCGTTGATACATGCCCTGCAAGATCGGCGAGGGTTACACTAGAAGTTCATAGAACCCCAGAACCTGGATTTGGACAAAACATTACCATTTGCTCATCTGAGGACTTATCGTCCTTTAACAATGTAAATTTATTTGATCATCTTGCTGGTGGAGATTCTAATGGAATTTGGACAGATATTAATCAAACAGGACAAATCACTACTGTTGATGATTCAGAAATAAACATTGAAGAGATTTTTACAACCTTTGGCCCGGGAGAATATCGTTTTGAGTACACCGTTTTTCCAACTCATGGTATTTGCTCGGAAGAAACAACCTCTGTTCTGGTTCAAATACCAGAAATAACCGCAGCATTCTCCGTAGCAAACCAATGTCTTGAAGACTCGCTTGTTTTTGAAATTCAACATCAACGTCCCAATGGAGTTTTTATGAGTTATGATCTGGAATACGAGATTTTAGACTCAAATAACCAAGTTGCATTTTCAGATACTATAGTTGGTATTCAAATTGCAGATTTTACCGACACAACCATTCCTCATGAAGTAACACTTCCTAATACTACACTAACCTCTGGCACCTATACTATAAGAACCAAAGAAATCACCAATATCCTTGGTGCTACTTGTGGCTCTTTTACCATTTCAGAAAACACTTTTGTCATCTTTGATGCGCAAATAAATATTCCTGATATCTGTTATGAAAGCAACATAATTGATGCAACCATCACAAATATGGTTGATACTAATGGAAATTTAGTAAATGGTGATCAACTGGTAAATTATACCATCACTGACATAGCTACTAGTGAAGAATCTGTTATTACGAATCAAAATGTAAGTTTTACAAATGGAGAGGGAACTTTAAGTCTTGATTTCACGAATTTCCATATCGGAAACACCCAATATTCAATAGTTTTTAACGATGCTACAGATAATAGCTTAGGCTGTATCAATGAAAACTTTACCATTAGAAGAAATCCACAAATTACAGGTACTTTCATAGTTGAAAACCAATGTGCAGAAAATTCCTTAGTCATTAATATCGAACATCAACGAGTTCATCCTCTACAGATGACTTACGATATTGAATACGAAATTCTGGATTCTTCTGACACCCCTGTTATTACACAAACAGAAACCAACATTAGCATCTCAGACAACTCCAATACTATTCAAAATCATCAATTTTCCCTTTCAACTACAAGCTTACCAAGTGGTGTTTATCGAATTCGAACAAAGGAAATAACCAATATGACGATTATTGAGTGTAATGATTTTACTGTTGCCGAGGATAGCTTTGTTATTTTCAATACTGAGATCAATATCCCTGATATTTGTTACGAAAACGACTCCGTTGATGCAACAATATCTGGCTTAATTGATACTACTGGAGCGCTTTCAAACGATACTTATTTACTTAATTATACCATAACGGATTTAACCACAAATCAGGTATCAACAGTAAACGATCAAAGTGTTAGCTTTACAAATGGAGAGGCTATATTAACTCTCGACATGTCTAGCTTCTCTGTAAATAACAATAACTATAATATAGCCTTTACGGCCACTCCTGAAGATGGCACAGGATGTATTAATCAAGATTTTGTTGTTAGAAGAAAACCCGATGATATTGTTTTAGGACTTGCTATTGATAATTCCTGTGATGCTTCGGATATTGAAGTAACTATTAATGCTCCTGTTTTAGCCAATGGAGAATATACAATTACTTACAGTGTTACAAACTTAACAACCAATCAGGTTTTAATAGGAAATACAATCAACTTTACAGGAGGTAATTCAAGTTTCAACTTAAATTTAGAAAACCTAGAAGATGATATTTACGAAGTGGTTCTTCAGAGTACTCAAAATGATACCACACCATGTCGAGAAGAAACTGAATTTGAGGTAAGAGAAACTTTCTCTATTGGAGGAATTCCAGAGAAACCAGTTTTAGATCCTAATCAATCTTTCTGCTTACCAGATTTCAATCCTGATTTACCAACTCTAAATGATATTCAAGTTACTCAGGGAACTAACTTAACATGGTATCAAACAGAGACTTCAGATACGCCGTTAAATAATGATACTGTTTTGGCGGATGGAACCACATATTATGTAAGCTCTACAAACCCAAATAATAACTGTGAGAGCTCTGAGCGTTCAGAGGTTACCGTAGCATTTGTTAATCCGCAAGATATTACTAGCAATAATACAACACCAACCTTTTGTTCTATTGACACTCCAACTCTTACTGATTTCGACGC
Organism: Tenacibaculum xiamenense; assembly: GCF_964513065.1. Taxonomy (NCBI): domain Bacteria; kingdom Pseudomonadati; phylum Bacteroidota; class Flavobacteriia; order Flavobacteriales; family Flavobacteriaceae; genus Tenacibaculum; species Tenacibaculum xiamenense. Next base: position 341,408 of record NZ_CAZEQU010000042.1, on the reverse strand, counting down.
AACTGCTAATTCGGGAACTGTAATTTGGTACGATAGCGCAACGGGAGGAAATCAGTTAAATGATTCTACCCAATTAGTTAGCGGTACTTCTTATTTCGCCGTTGAAAGTATTAATGGATGTGAAGGATTAAATCGACTGGAATTTATTCCAACAATTATTGCTCCTCCTATTCCACAGTTAAACGGATCTACTCTTTTATGTGCTCTAGACAATACTACTTTATTTATGTTTGAAGAATCACTTTCAGACACAGGAACCTTTGAACTGATGTGGTACGACGCGCAACAAGGAGGAAACGAAATAGACAATTCAGCAGTTATTGAAGAAAACATCACTTATTATGTCGCTAGTTTCGACGAAACTTCAGGATGCGAAAGTGAAAGACTTCCACTAACCTTTTCACTCAATAATTGTTCACCAGAAGATTATGATTTCTTTGTACCTGATGGTTTTTCGCCCAATGGTGATGGTGTAAACGATAACTTCTTTATTCCTCATATCGATTATTTCTATCCAGACTATACGTTAGAAATTTACAATAGATATGGACAAGTATTATTCCAAGGAAATCAAAATTCTCCAAATTGGGATGGTAAAAATTCCTCTTCAGGAAATGAAGTTACCAGTGGTGTGTATTTCTACATACTTCAGTACAATAAAGATGATAAGCCAGCAAAACAAGGAAGAATTTATTTAAGTAAATAATATGAAGAAGTTATTACTCTTAGCTACCATATTCATAAACTCGATTTGTGTTTTGGTAGCCCAACAAGACCCACAATATACCCAATACACCATAAACCAAAGTGTTTTTAACCCAGCTTATGCTACTAACGACTTAGGAGTTATAAATCTTGGTTTTATGCATAGAACACAGTGGACAAACGCTGTAGGAGCTCCAAAAACATATACACTTTTTGCGCATACTCCATTATCTGAAAAGTTTGAAGTTGGTTTTTCATTAATAAGCGACAACATAGGTGATGGTACTTTAAAAGAAACCAATTTTTATGCAGATTTCGCTTATATATTACAGCTAGACGATTACCATAAGTTATCTCTCGGTTTAAAAGCTGGTTTTACCAGTTTAGCCACAAATTTTGATAATTTCAGGTTTCCTGATGATGATATTACAACTGGATTTTTATCTAATGATATTGCGTTTGTAAATCAAAACTCTACCCTTCCTAGCTTTGGTATTGGTGCTTTTTATTTTACCGATGATTATTATGTAGGTATTGCTGCTCCGAATTTAATCAATGCGAAACATATTGAAGAGAGAAATGGACTACGCAACATTGGTGGTGAAGAAATTCACTTATTTGTAAATGCAGGTTATGTTTATAAATTAAGTGATGTTGTAAAATTAAAACCTTCATTTTTACTAAAAGCTGTCAAAGGTTCTCCTATGGTTTTAGACACTTCTTTAAATGTGTTATTTAACAACAGGTTCGAAGGTGGTGTTTCATACAGAATTAATGATTCTTACAGTGCCATGCTAAATTTCCGTGCTACTTCTAGCCTATCGGTTGGTTATGCTTTTGACTTTACTACTTCAAATTTAAGCAACTTCAATTCTGGAAGTCATGAGGTATTTATACTGTTTGACTTTGACACTTTTGGATTGAAGAAAGGATTTGACAAATCACCAAGATTTTTCTAAAAAAGAATGTATTATGAAGAACAAAATTATATTTATACTAACATTTTTCTACTTTACTTGTTTAAATGCCCAAGTTGATAGAAACCTTGTAAGAGCCAACAAATATTTTGAAAGAGCCTATTATAGCGAAGCCATTCCTTTTTATAAAAAGTCTTTAGATAACGGATATTCTTTTGAAGCGTTAAAAAATATTGCCGATTCCTATTTTTATATTGCTAAGTATAGCAAGGCTTCGGTTTACTATAAGTACCTAGTAAAAAATTACAAACGATTAATCGATGGAACAACATACTTTAGGTACGCTGAAACGTTAAAGGCAAAAAATGATCATGAAAGAGCAAATAAGGTATTAAGCTCTTATTATAAAAAACATGATTCTACTAAGTTAGCAGCACTTGAAAAATCCATCAAATATCTTGAAAATGTAAAAGCTATTGGTGATCGATTTACCATTGAAAATTTATCCATTAATACTGAAGAATCAGAATTTGGAGCAATTCGAAAAGGTGATACAATCATTTTTGCGGCTCCAAAGAAACCAGAAGATGGAGTTCATAAAACGTATGGATGGACGGGTGATCAATATTTAGATTTATACAAAGCCTCTGTTAAAAATTTATCCGACTTAAGCCCTTTTTCTTCGGAAATAAATACCAAAGTACACGAATCAAACATCATTTTTACTCGTGATGGTAAAACAGCTTATTTCACCAGAAATAATTATTCCAACGGAAAAAGAAAAAAGGATAAAAATAAAGTAACACATGTTCAAATTTTCAAGGCAGAATTGATTAATGGAAAATGGAAAAACATTACTTCCCTCTCTATTAATAACGATAACTACTCAACTGAACACCCAGCGTTAAGTCCTGATGAAAAAACCTTATATTTTGCATCCGATATGCCAAAGGGATTTGGATCTTTTGATATTTATTCTGTAGCCATATTACCTGATGGAACTTTAGGGTTACCAGAAAATTTAGGTCCAGAAATTAATACTGATAAAAAAGAACAATTCCCATTTATAGACGCTAACAACAACCTTTACTTTTCATCAAATGGTCGTAATGGTTTTGGAGGGTTGGATGTTTTCATTGCTCAAATTAATGGCGATTCAGTATCTAAAGCCGATAACATTGGACTACCTGTTAATTCTGGTTATGACGATTTTTCTTTCAATATTAATACCACAACAAAAGAAGGCTACTTTTCATCAAACCGTCCAACAGGAAAAGGAAATGATGATATCTATAAAATAGTTGAGCAAAAACCATTAGTTATTGAAAATTGTGCTCAGTTCATAACTGGAACAATTACAGATGCCGATACGCAACTGACTATTTCAAATGCATCAATTACTTTGAAAAAAGATGGAAATATTATTGCAAAAGAAACCACAGACAATGATGGATATTTCAAATTTGATGCTGATTGTAATTCAAACTATGTTGTTATAGCCACAAAAGAAGGTTATTCAGAAGAAAAGGCAATTCTTACTTTAGGAGATGAACGAAAAAAAGTAAATGATGCTTCCTTAGCTTTAAAATCGTTAATTAAACTCGAAGAAGAAAGAAAAGCAGCCCTAGTCTTACAACAACAAAAGGAGCATGAACTAAGAGTTAAAAAGGCAGAACAACTTGAGGTTGATCGTAAAAAGAAAATAAAACAAGCCATTGCTAAAGAGAAAGATATTGTCAAAGAAAATGGCGAATTGGTAATTAAAACTGAAGAAATCAATTTTGATTATAAACTATGGTATATGCGACGTGATGCTAAAAAGGCTTCTAAAGTAGTTATTGACTTAATGAAGAAATACCCTGACATGATTGTGGAAATTGGTACACATTCCGATATGCGCGGTAATAGTAGATACAATAAAGAACTCTCGCAAAAAAGAGCCAACTCGGTTCGTTATTACTTAATTGATGAAGGGATTGAACCAGATAGAATTAAAGCAATGGGATATGGAGAAGATAAACCTTTGATTAAATGTAAAACTGAAAGTGCTTGTTCCGAAGAACAACATGAAATAAATAGACGATGTGAATTTGTTGTCAAAAAAATATACTAATCCACAATAAGCGAGCCTTTTGGCTCGCTTATTGTTTATACAAACTAAACAAACAAAGACACTCACTAAACAAAGTGCTAATTTTACTCATTTAGATAATGACTATGAGAAATATTCGTTTACTTTGTTATGTATGGACAGCCAGCAAACCTGGTAAGCATAGAAAAAATGTAAAGAAATGAAACAGATGAAAAGACTAACACCCATTTTAATAATGATTTGTTTATTCTCAACCACCATTAATGCTCAAGATGGTTACAAAAACTCATGGGATCAAGTTTATAAATTTGAAGTTGACAACCTTCCTAAATCAGCATTAAAAATAGTTGATGAAATATATTCGAAGGCAAAAAAACAGAACAATACTCCGCAATTGATTAAAGCATTGTTTTATAAAAGTAAGTTCTCTTTAACTCTTGAAGAGGATGCGCAACTCAAAATCATTAATCAGTTTAAAGAACATATTGCTTCAAGTAAATTCCCAACTAAGAATGTGCTTGAAAACGTATTAGCCAATTTATATTGGCAATACTTCAATCAAAATAGATGGAAGTTTTATAATAGAACCCAAACCAATGTAAAAGTTGACACCAACGATTTTAGAACTTGGGATTTAACCACCCTGTTTCATGAAATTCATAATAAATTCGAAGCTTCATTAGAACGTTCTTCTGATCTTCAAAAAATAAAGATTTCTGAATTCTCAGACATCTTACAGATGACCAAAGACACAAAATCGTTACAACCCACCTTGTTCGATTTTCTTGCTTACAATTCTTTAGAGTTTTATAAAACTTCAGAAACGGCTATTACCAAACCGACTTATGAATTTAAGATTGATGATAAAAGTTATTTAACAAATAGTAAAGATTTCTCAAAGCTTAACCTTTCCACAGAAGATAAGCTATCGCTTCAGTTCAATGCATTAAAAACCTATCAAAAATTACTTCAATTTCATAGCTCTAAAAATAATGTAACAGCTTTAGTACACTATGACATAGAACGATTGGTTTTTGTAAATAAACACGGAACATATAGCGATAAACAAAAATTACTTTTAGAAGTTCTCGAAGCTTCAAAAAAACGATATAATGATAACGAAGCTTCTGGTCTGTATGCTTATGAAATTGCTAAAATTTATAGTGAATTAGCTAGCGCATATCAGCCTGAAAAAAATGAAACTCATCAATTTAAAAATAAAGAGGCTCTAACCATTTGTAATGAGATTATAAAGAAGTTTCCAGAAAGTTTAGGAGCTAAGAAATGTGAGGCACTAAAGAATAACATTACTAAGCCTGAGCTTAACATTATTGCAGAAAAGCATGTTCCTATTTCTAAATATTCTCGTGTTCTTGTTAGCTATAAAAATATTTCTGAACTATATTTTTCTATACACAGGATTAGTCTTGATCAAATTGAGCAACTTCATCAAATTTACAATACTGAAAAACAATATGACTTCCTTAAAAAACTTCCGAAGATTGAAGGATGGAATTCAAACCTTAAATCAGTTGGCGACTATCAAAAACATACTACCGAAATTGGACTACCAAAGCTAAGTGGAGGTAACTATGTAGTTTTGGCTTCTCCAAAAAGAGAGTTTAAAGAAAATTCAACCTTTGCATTTACCAACATTCAGGTTACGAATATTGCTTTTGTTTTAAATCACCAACAAGAAAATAATTATCAAGTTGTCGATAGAAATACAGGTGCTCCATTGGTTAATGTCAAGGTAAACCTTTCAAACGATACAAGAAGTCGTCATAACAGACCTATTAACAGAAATTTTGTAACAGATAAAAACGGAGAATTCACTTTTACTCCAAATAGACAATACTACGCAAATGTTACTGCAACAATCGAGTATAAAGATGACAAAGCGGTTTTTACAGGATTTTACATCAATCCAAAGCATAGAAATGCTAATAACTCAAATCGTTCATATACTCAAACCTTTTTATTTACGGATAGAAGTATTTACAGACCAGGTCAAACGGTTTATTTCAAAGGAATATCTATAGAAACTAATGGAGAAAATAAATCAACAGTTAAGACTGAAAAAATGGTTACAATTTCTTTAAAGGATGTAAACTATCAAACCGTTAAAGAAATTGAATTAAAAACCAACGAATTCGGTTCCTTCTCTTCTAGTTTTATTTTACCAAGCCAAGGACTAACGGGACAATTTGTAATTGAAGCTTCTATAGAAGACCAAAGAAATAATACTTACATTTTGGTAGAAGAATACAAACGTCCAAAGTTTGAAACGCAGTTCAAACCTATTACGGAAACCATAAAAGTGAACGACCAAGTAAAAGTAATTGGGTTCGCAAAGGCTTTCGCAGGCACTTCCATTACCGATGCCAAGGTGGTATATCGCGTACATCGAAAAGTTGTTTATCCTAGATGGTGGTATTGGTACAAACCTTATTTTACCTCTCACCCGAAAGAAATTGTTCAAGGAGAAACCACTACAGATGAATCTGGAAACTTTTCAATTACCTTTAATGCTATTCCAGATGATAGTGCTGATAAAAAAACACTACCTGTTTTTACATATGAAGTTACCGCTGATGTTACTGATATTAATGGTGAAACAAGAAGCGCTACAACCGAAGTTAAAGTTGGTTACCATGCCTTGCTTGCGGATATTGAAATACCAAATAATATTGATAAGCTTAGTAATGAAACCAACGTTACTTTTTCGACTAAAAACTTAAATGGCGAAAACATCGAAAGCGCTGGTTCTATCGAAATATTTAAGTTAAAAGCTCCGGAACATGTATTGAGAAGCCGTCCTTGGAATGCTCCAGATTATCAAACTATTTCGGAAAAAGAATTTAGAACTAAGTATCCTCATGATGCTTACACCAATGAAGACAATTATTTATACTGGAAAAAAGGCAGGAAAGTTTTCTCTTCGGAGTTTAATACGGCTAATAAAAATGAACAGACAATTAAAGGATTAAGAAAATGGGATTCTGGAAAATATGTTGCCATTTTAAAAACTAAAGATAAATTTGGTCAAACTGTTGAAGCAAAACAATTCTTTACACTATCATCTATAAAAGATCAATTACCATTTGACCAACAATTAATCTCAGTATCTACGGATAAGAAGAAATATAACATCGGTGATACGGCTACCATTACAGTAAGTAGTAATTCTGAAAATATTAGCTTGGTTTTATTGATTGAGAAAGATCATACTGTTTATGCCAAACACTATGTTCACCTGGATAAGAGTCAGAAGAAATTCTCGGTCTCTGTGACTGAAGAGGATTTAGGTGGATTTGGAATTGAATGGTACTTCGTGCAATATAACAGTTTTCAAAAAGGACAGTTAGAGATTAATGTTCCTTACCCAAAAACCGATCTAGAAATTACTACGAATACCTTTAGGGATAAATTACAACCTGGAGAAAAGCAAACTTGGAGTTTTACGGTAAAAGGCCCTAAAAAAGAAAAAGTAGCTGCGGAATTGTTAGCGGGTATGTATGATGCTTCTTTGGATGCTTTTAAACCTCATAAATGGAATTTTTCTCCAATACAAAAACCTGAGTATCGTTCGTACAATAATGCCAATGCTGGTGTAAGTTTTGGAAACACTAATTTCAATGTTAAAAACTTAGATAGAGCTCGTCCATTAAACTATGCCCCAAATTATACAAAGTATAACTGGTTCGGATTAAACCTAAACAACCAACAATGGTCTCAAAGAGAATATGTAAGAAACTTAAGATTTCAAAAGACCAAATTTGACAATAAGATATCTGGTGTTGTAGAAGACGAATCTGGACCATTACCAGGTGTGAATGTTCAAATAAAAGGGACATCTTATGGAACTACAACAAATTTCGACGGAAAATTCACTCTGAACGTCAACAATGGCGATATTTTGGTCTTTAGTTTTATTGGAATGAAAACCGTTGAAAAGAAAATGGGTGATTCAGGTTACATTGCTGTATTAATGGAAAGTAATGATAACGCCTTGGACGAAGTTGTTATTGCGGGTTATGCAACAGGAGTAAATGCGCCAAGAAGAAAAATGGCCCGCATGGCTGAAAGTACTATGATGTTAGCTGAAACTGAAGATGTGCAAGAAGAGTTTGACGATCCAGGAAATGTTCCCGCTCCTTCAAACAATGACAGTGGAGTACCGAAAAAAACTGATTTCAGTAGTGTTCAAATACGTAAAAACCTACAAGAAACTGCTTTCTTTTATCCACAGTTAACAACCGATGCTGAAGGAAACGTATCGTTTAATTTTACTGTTCCTGAAGCTTTAACGAAATGGAAATTACAATTATTAGCTCACAGTAAAGAACTATATTCTACAACTAAAACTTTAGAAACGGTTACACAAAAGGAGCTAATGGTAACCCCTAATGCACCAAGATTTTTGCGTCATGGAGATAAAATTACCATCAGTGCTAAAGTTTCAAATTTATCTGATAAAAATCTTACAGGAACCGCTAAACTTGTATTGACGAATCCTATTTCCGGAAAAGAGATAAATCTTTTACAAAACTCAACACCAGAACAATCTTTTTCAGTAGATAAAAAAGGAAACACAGAAGTTTCTTGGAGTCTATTTATTCCTGAAACCATTGATGCTGTTCAGTATAAAATATTAGCTAAAGCAGGTGGTTTTAGCGATGGTGAACAAAATGCATTACCTGTATTATCTAATAGGATTTTAGTTACTGAAACCTTACCTATGTGGGTTCGTTCTAATGAAAGTAAGACCTTTCAACTGGATAAACTAAAAAACAATACTTCAACAAGCTTAAAGAATCATCAATTAACATTGGAAGTTACCTCAAATCCAGCATGGTATGCAGTGCAATCACTTCCTTATTTAATGGAATATCCACACGAGTGTAGCGAGCAAATATTCGCAAGGTTTTATGCCAATACTTTAGCAAGTCATATTGCGAATTCAAATCCAAGAATTCAAGAAGTATTTAATCAGTGGAAATCGTCTGATGCTTTGTTAAGCAACCTAGAAAAGAACCAAGAATTAAAATCTCTGATTATTCAGGAAACACCTTGGTTGCGAGATGCACAGTCGGAAACAGAGCAGAAGAAACGAATTGCTTTGTTGTTCGATTTAAACAAATTGAGTAATGAACAGCAATCTGCCATTCGTAAGCTTCAAAGCATGCAACTGAATAATGGAGGATTTCCATGGTTCAAAGGAGGATATTATCCTAATAACTACATTACACTTCATATAGCTAGTGGGTTTGGACATTTGAAAAAGCTTGGAGTTTCGAATTTCGATAATGTTGCGAATAATCTTATCAATAAATCGATTCGATTCCTTGATAAAGAAATTGTAGACATCTACAAAGATGTTTTGAAAGAGGCGAACAAAATCAAAGAAAGAGATGGTGAAAAGAAATACAACGAATATTTAAAGAAAAATCACCTGAATAATTTTATTGTTCAGTATGTATATATGCGTAGTTTTTATGATGACATTACTATTAATTCGGAAACTAAAAAAGCCATTACATTTTACACGGAACAAACTTCTAGATTTTGGAAAGATGCTGATTTGTATAGCCAAGGATTAATGGCGCTTATTAATCATCGAGATAATCAGAAAGAAACAGCAACTAATATTTTGAAATCTCTAAGAGAAAATAGTATTACTTCTGAGGAAATGGGTATGTATTGGAAAGCGAATCAAGCAGGTTGGTATTGGTATCAAGCACCAATTGAAACTCAAGCATTGCTAATTGAAGCTTTTTCCGAAATAGAAAATGACACAAAAACAATTGATAATCTAAAAATTTGGTTACTTAAAAACAAGCAAGTAAGTCAATGGAAAACTACAAAAGCAACCACAGAAGCTGTGTACGCATTATTATTACAAGGAAGTGATTGGCTGTCTTCTACAGAATTGGTAGACGTAACTGTTGGAAAACAATTAATAAATTCAGAACAAAATCCTGAAATTAAATTAGAAGCAGGAACAGGCTATTATAAAACTTCTTGGAACGGAGAATCCATTCAAAAAGACATGGGAACTGTTACCATGAAATCGAAAGGTGAAACTGTTGCTTGGGGTGGATTGTACTGGCAATACTTCGAGGATTTGGATAAAATTACTTCGGCAAAAACACCTTTACAACTGAAGAAAAGAGTCTTCAAAAAGGTTAATTCGGATACTGGTAAAAAACTGATAGAAATCGATGATCAATCAACTTTGAAAGTAGGTGATTTATTAACGATAAGAATTGAACTACGTTCAGATAGAGATATGGATTTTGTTCATATGAAAGATATGAGAGCAAGTGGTGTTGAACCTATTAATGTACTTTCAGAATATAAATGGCAAGACGGTTTAGGTTATTACCAAAGTACTAAAGATGCCGCAACAAATTTCTTTTTTAGCCGCTTACCTAAAGGAGTGTATGTTTTCGAATATGATGTAAGAGCCAATAATGCAGGTGATTTCAGCAATGGAATTACAAGTATTCAGAGCATGTACGCACCAGAATTTACTAGTCATTCAAATGGTATTCGTATTACAATAGAGAAGTAAGAAGGCACTCAAAACGTTCAGCTGCATTCATTTTTATGGTGTTTATGACCGAACAATATGAAAATAAAAACAGAGGGAGAAGTATTGAACACTTCTCCCTCTGTTTTTTCGAATAAATCCAAGCTAGTCTTTTGACTTTCAATAAATATTTCACAACCTAAAACAATTTATTTATTTCGCTTTCGTTTAATTCCAAATGAGAAAAATTCATGTATTTTTGACATCAATTTTGAAACATATTTTCACTTAAACTATTAAATATTTTTGAATATGAAAAAACTGTTATTGTTCATCGGTTTTGTAACGTTATCGGTATTCGCTGCAAACGCTCAAGACATCTCTAAAAATGCTATTGGTGTTCGTTTTGGAGAGAACAACGGATTTGGAGGAGAATTATCTTATCAGAGAAGATTAAGCGACAACAATCGTTTAGAAGCTAATCTTGGTATTAGAGGAAACAGTTCATATAGCGCTTTTAAAGTTGCTGGTTTATACCAATGGGTTTGGCAACTTGAAGATCGTTTTAATTGGTACGTTGGTGCTGGTGGTGGATTAGGAAATTGGAAAACGAAAGCCACTAATAATTCTGACACATTTATTTTTGGTGCTGGTGTTATCGGAATTGAATACAATTTCGATATCCCATTATTAATTTCGTTAGATTTTAGACCTGAGTTCGGATTTAGCGATACCTATGATGGTTTCGAAGCCGATTTTGGATTGGCTTTCCGTTACCAGTTCTAAGAATTATAGAAAACATATTAAAAAAACCTTCAAGTGCTACTTGAAGGTTTTTTTTTGCACTTTTTACAAACCATTCTTTGATTGATTCTCAAACCTCTACTTTTAGAATTGGAAAACTAATTAGTATGGGAAATAAAGCTACTGCTTGGAAAATGGTAAAGAGCATCAGCTATGGTATTTTTGCCTTTTTAATGATTACACTTTCATTGTTTCATATTTTTTTTGAAAACACATCTAAAGAACAAAGAAGAATAGTTTTAAAATACAAAAATAAAGTTAAAGAAAGGGATAAATTCCAAGTTGATATGTTAGATGAGTTCGATAAAGGAAACTTATCCAAAGCGAAATATATAGACGAAACGAAAAAAGGATTTCTTCATTACAAAGAAGAATTAATTAAGATAATCGATAAAAAAAAACAATTGACCAAGGAACATACATTTCGAGGGCGAAATAGCTTTCATTTCTGGCTTTATGTTACTGGAATTGTAACTTTAGGTTTGTTTTTTAGTGTAAAATCATTAATCGATGATGTAAAAAGAAAAAATCCCTTTAAACAACAATTTTTATCTTTTACAGGTGTTATTGTCTGCATTTTTTGGTTGATTCATCACACCTTTCTAACTCAAAAAGATTTTTCTAAACAAAACTATGTTGGACTTTTAATTCTCTGTTCATTAATTTCTACCGCTTTCATTTTTTATTTAATAAAATATACCCTTAGGAAGAAAACATATACCAAAAAGGATTTATTAAAAGCCGAACAAACCATTAACCATTTAGAAGAAAGTTTATTATTAAAACAGGAACAAGAAAGAGCTAAGGAAAGACAACGTATTTCTGAAGAATTACATGATGGAGTTTTAGGAAAATTATTTGGTACAAGAATGGGGCTAGGTTTCCTAGATATATCAACTACAGAAAAAGAGAAGTATGAAAAATTCTTATTCGAACTTCAAGAAATAGAAAAAGAGATACGTAATGTTTCTCATAAATTAAGCGCTAATCTCACCGGTGCTGACATTAACTTTGAATCTTTAGTTAGAGACTTAATGGAAGAAAAAAGCCAAATTGGAAAGTTTGATTATAAGTTGAACTTTGAAAACATGGATTGGAGGACGGTCAATGATGTTATTAAATTAAATCTTTATCGGGTTATTCAAGAATCCATTCAAAACATTCTCAAACATGCTAAAGCAACCGAGGTTATAATCAATCTGAAAAATATACAAAATGTAATTTCAGTTGAAATACATGACAATGGAATAGGCTTTTCCAAAACCAAACAAAAGTCTGGTATTGGCTTAAAAAATATTCACTCCAGAATAAAGAAAGTAAAAGGTACAATTTCCATAAACACCGAACATGGAAAAGGAACCTCTATTATTTTAAATATTCCTTTAAAACATATTAGTTCAACATCAAATTGAGTGCTTTTCAAGAACTCTATTACGAAGTGCACCTAGTTTAATCCTCAAGAATATTTGCAATAAGCAGCGCAGCCTCATCTATTTCTTTCTTTGAGGTACTTTTTCCCACAGAAAACCTTATAGTACCTTTTGCATGTTCAAAATTAGTTAATACTGCCTTTACCACATTTGATAGTTTAACCTCACCTGAATGACATGCAGATCCAGCTGATAGCGCCACATTATTTCTTAATTCATAAATTAAATTGTTTGCATCTACATTCTTAAAACTAGCGTTTAAGGTGTTTGGTAAACATTTGAAAAGATTCCCATTAACGACTAGATCGACCTTTAAACTTTGTAACTTTTTCAGTAAGTAGTCTCGTATGTCTTTCATGTGCTCGGTGTTCTTAACAAATTCTTCCTCGGAAATTTCAGTTGCTTTACCTAAAGCTACAACTTGGGCTACATTTTCAGTACCTGGACGTACTCCTCTTTCATGGCCAGCTCCAAACATCAGGTTGTTTAACTTCGTTCCTCTTCTTATATAAAGTGCTCCCACTCCTTTTGGAGCATAGATTTTATGCCCCGCAATTGTTAGCAAATCAACTTGTAACTGATCTACTTTTGTTTCGATTTTCCCTACCGATTGGGATGCGTCTGTATGAAAAACAATACCTTTTTCTCTTGCCAACTTTCCTATTTCTTCAATAGGTTGAATACTTCCTATTTCATTATTGGCATGCATAATCGATATTAAAATGGTTTCATTGGTAATGGTCTTTTTTAACTCTTCTACCTTAATAATCCCTTCATGATCAACATCAACATAAGAAATTGAAAAACCTTGGCTTTCTAAATATTTACAAACTTCTGTAACCGCTGGGTGTTCTATTGCCGAAGTTATGATATGATTTCCTTTTACTTTATTGGCCATTGCGGTTCCAATAATCGCATGATTATTGGCTTCTGTACCTCCACTGGTAAATATTATTTCATCAGGATTGGCTCCTATCAAATTCGCTACTTGTTGACGTGCCTTTTGAACAGCCTCTTTTGCTTTTAACCCCTGATTATGTATACTTGATGGATTTCCATAGATACGAGTTAAATAAGGTAGCATCTCGTCCGTAACTCTAGGGTCAATTGGAGTAGATGCGTTATAATCTAAATAGATAAATGGTGTTTTCATAATTTACGTCATTCTTAACTTAATAATAAGAGCAGAAAACATTGTTAAAGCTCCAATACACAAAATGGTAAAGTCTACCTCTAAAAATTGGGCAATTGCTATCGTTATTATAGCTCCAAACGAATACCCTAAATCTCTCCACAACCTAAAAACACCGATACTTTCTGCCCGTTGATTCGGATTGGTGTGATCTGCAATTGCCGAAAGAAATGTTGGATACACAATGGCAGTTCCACCCCCTAGTATTGAAGATAATACAATAAACGAAAGCTTATGAACCGCCCAAAACATAGCAATTAAGGATATTCCTTGAAGTGCCATTCCTACAAACAGCATATTTTTTTTGTTATAATGATCAGATAACTTCCCTGTTATCAATTGCCCCACTCCCCAAATGGCTGGGTAAATAGCCACAATTAAAGCGATATCCTTCAAGTTAAAACCTCTATTGGACAAAATCACGGGTAAAATTCCCCAGATCATTCCGTCATTTAAATTATTGACGAATCCCGCTTGAGAAATAGATCCTAAGTTTCTATCCTTCCAAGTAGCATTCCAAAAAACATTTTGATGTTCTTTAACCTTGGTTGTTTTTGTTTCAACAGCAACATATTTTGCAGTGTCTTTTATAAAAAATACACTTATTAATATTCCTAAAACTACAAAACCAACTCCTTGATAAAACGGATAAGGTCTTAACCCATAGTTTGCGGCAATCCATCCAGTTGTATAAGCTACTATTGCTATTGAGAGGTATCCAAAAGACTCATTAAGCCCCATTGCTAAACCTCGATTTTTCTCTCCAACTAAATCTATTTTCATCACTACGGTACTCGACCATGCTAATCCTTGATTAATCCCAAGTAAAACATTAGCGAAAATAATCCAATTCCAATTCTCTGCATACATAAGGATAAATGGAATTGGCACCGCCACTAACCAACCAATAACTAGCAACTTCTTCCTTCCTATTCTATTAGCTAAAACTCCTGTAAAGTAATTGGTAATTGCTTTTACAATACCAAAAACGATAATAAAGGATAGTACAACGGAAGTAGCTGTAATTAAGAAGTGTTTTTCTGCTAATTCTGGTAAAATTGTTCTTTCCAATCCTACCATACCTCCCACAAAGGCATTTACTATAAGTAATAATAAAAACTGCTTCCAGTTTTCTTTTAACCCTAAAACAACCGTTTTTTCTCTCATATCTTCTATATAATTTATATTAAGAAACGGCACATCGATTCGCCCCGGCTTCCAACTCAATCAATTCATCTTCTTTGGCTCTTCCCTCTTTATTCAACTCAACTATAGATTCATAATTTGGCGGTGTTTCAGGTATATTTCGGAGTAAGCTTGTTATAAAGCCTTCTTTTGAATAGTTCAACAAGTCAACCGACTCTTTAATGTTTTTCAAAGTATCGCCTATTAATACTTCATCAAATGCAATGGGTTCACTAACATGACCTGGATAAATCATCGTATCGGCGCTTAGCTGAAGAATTTTTTGAATCGACTCAAACAATAGACTTGCCTTAATTTTCGCTTTTTCTTTTGATGCTTTTAGGTCTGGTCTTCCAACCCCTTTCGTAAACAACGTATCTCCAGTTAATAGTGATTCGTTTCCAATTAAATAGCAAAAGCTTTCTTGCGTATGTCCTGGACAATGAATTGCTTTCAACGCTGCTTTTCCGAAGTTTACAACCATTCCATCCGTAATGGCATTGTAGGTATACTTTACCAATTTCTGTTCAGGTAAAAGTAGTTTTGCTTTGGTTTTAACTGACAATTCCATGGCTCTTGAAAAATGATCAGCATGAATATGCGTATCTAAAACATATTTTATTTTCCATTTTTTTTTATCAGCTATGGACTGGTATACATCAATACTTAATGAAGGGTCAATAACTATGGCTTCTCCATTGTTTTCAACGATATAAGACAAGCAACCTTTTCCGGTTCTTCGAATTTGCAAAATAGTTGTCCCTTCTTTGTCTGTCGTTTGAGCCATATTATAGGCAGTAGTCCAAGCCTGCATCCCTCCTTCCAATGAATAAGCTTCTATACCTTCTTCACGAAGTTGTTCCATAGCAATCATACTTGTTTTTCCCGCAGAGCATAAAGTAACGACTGGTACATTTTCAGAAAACTCAATATTTTTAAAAAGCTCTCTTTTACCTTTTTTAAGCGCTTCATAAACATTTACAAAAGTACTTTCTATAATCTTCCATTCACTTCTTTCCTCCTCTGGTCTAACGTCTAAAATTTTAACCGGACTTTTGCTTTCAAGTAATGTTCTTAGCTCTTGTACAGTTATTGTGTTTTTACTTTTGAATTTCATTTATTAATATTTTAAAGTTCTAAAGTGTAATAGCCAGTAGTTATATCATTTGTAGGTTAAGTTTGTAATGTTTAAAAGTATTTTGGATTCTTAATTCTCTTGAAATTTTGATACGGGAAGCCCTTTTTCTTTCCAACTTAAAACCTCCTCTTTTAAGCGAATTGCATCATATCCTTTTGCTTGAAGGTGTTGAACAGCTTTATCTGCAAACACACAAAAAGGACCTCTACAATAGACTACAATTTGTTTGTCTTTTGGTAATCTAGACAACTTATCTTCTAAATCATCAATCGGTATACATATGGCATTTGCTATAGCCTCTTTTTTAAACTCTTTTTCAGGACGTACATCTAAAAAACATAAATCAGAAAAGCTATTATTCCTTGTAATTTCATCTGCTGTAATAAACTCAACACTTTCAAAATTTTCTTGCTGAAACATTTTTAAAGTAGATTGTATTTCTAAGCTATTTTCCAAACCGAATTTTTGAAGTGTATTCCATAAAGTAAACACATCATTGTTTGCCAACGAGTAAATAATGAAATGTCCATTCTTTTTTGTCTTAACAAGCTTCACCTTTTTTAATACTTGTAGGTGTTGTGAAGCATTAGCTATAGAAATATGAATATTATTCGCTATTTGTTCTACCGAATAATCATCTTGAGCTAGCAAATTAAGAACCCTTAACCTAAAAGGATTTGCAAGTGCTTTTGCCACATTTGCCAGTTCTTGATAAACTGTGTTTTTAAAATCTTTTGACTCCATACAAATTCAATTATTCAACAAATATATTGAATAATTGAACTTAATCCCAAACAAAATGCTATTTATTTTAAAATAACCTCCTAAATACAAGTACTTTAAACCTGTTTTTTTTTAAAAAACTAGGCTAACATCTATTTGAGCAAAAAAGGGATATAAAGTAAGTTAAAAGTGCATTCTAACCATTAGATTGAGTGTAGTACCTAATGAAAACTTCGAAAACTTATTAGGAATTCCTTGAGAATCTATTTGGTAGTAATTGGAAATTTTGTTCTTCCTATCTAACAAATTCCAAACAGAAGCTCCAATTTCTGTTCTAAAATTACTCGATATTCTCACATTATACGTAGCGGAGGCATCAGCTCTCATATAATCGGACACCCTAATAGTATTGGCATCATCATAATTAACAACATTATTTACCACGTCATTCCCTTCAAGTGGTTCTGAGGTTGGTTTTCCTGTTCTATAATTAAAACCAAATGAAAGTTTTAAATCATTCTTCGTATATGCTGTACCAAAAGTCAAAGCATGAGTGCTATCAAAATTACTGGCAAACTCAAATTCAGGTAATGAACCGAATTGATAATTATTTTTCATAAATGAATAACTCAACCAGGTATCCAGATTTTTAAAATGCTTACGTACCAGAAAGTCGAATCCTACGATATGATAGCTTCCTGTCGCTTTTTCAAACTCATATTTGGTGGTAAAATCCTGACTTTGCGTAGTGATCCCCTGAACATCTTTATAATACCCTTCCAAATCTACTAACCAACCTCTATTATTGTATGCTCCTCCTAATGAAATTTGTTTGCTTTTTATAATAGGAACGACATCATCATCTGCAAGTTGCCATCTTCTCTTTTCAACACCTAAAAAATCGTTTTGAAAGTTTACGATTTTGGTGGTATTTTGATGTTTAAATTCTCCGAGTAACTCCACTTGAAAATGCTCATTAAACCGTTGCCTAATACTCAATCTAGGCTCTATCAAAGTTTTCTTAAACTTTTCTATATAGTTTAAACGCACCCCTGGTTTTATAGAAAAACCTGTTGTTTCGTTTCGATAATCACCTTGAAAAAACAACGCATGTTCTCGAACAACTAAAGATTTCAATCGAACAAATCTAGGGTCATCAATATCATTTAAATTTGTGATTTTAGTTTCTATAAATTGATATCCCGTATTCAAATTCCAGTCATTTAAACGATAGTAATTATTCAGTTTAGTACCTGTTTCAGAAACTATATTTTCCTGCAGAAATCGCTGTTGGTTTCTTACATTCGCATTTATCGCTTTTAACTTATAATCAGTTTCATAAATACTCAACTCCGTTAAAAGGTCATCATTCCACTGTCTAGAATAACTAATTCCTGCTGCCAAGCTATTCTGATTAAGAACGCTTTCTTTTGTAGCCAGAGTCCCAGAAACATCCGCAGTTTCGTTAAAAGATAAATCATTATGAATCAAAAGAAAGTTTACCCTTAATTTATCCTTATCTGATATATTATAAAGCCATCTAGCTGAGGCATCATAAAAATCGAAATCCTGATTTGAATTAATTACATTCTCTTCGTTTCTTGCAATTTCTGTTAGTTGTGTTACTCTTTCAAAATAACGATCATAGGTAGGTGTTCTCAACCAATCGTTAATCGACTTTCTTCCTGCCAACTGAATTGACGATTTCTCTCCAAGAGGTACATCTAGAAAAGCATCTGCACTAATGAAGTTAATTCCAATATTACCTTTAAATTCTCTTTGAATTTTTCTGTCGGTCATCATTTGAATAGTACCCGACACCCCATCAGTAAAGGATGCGTCCGTTCCATTTGTCATTACAGAAACTTTTTTCGTAATCTGTGGATTAAAACCAGATATTAACCCAAAAAAATGCCCCGATTGATACATTTTAATTCCATCCCAAAGAATCAAATTTTGGTCATGTGATCCTCCTCTAATATTAATATTTGAAACTGTTTCGTCTGTACTTTGAATTCCAGGCAATGCTTGAATGGTTTGCAACACATCCGTTTCAATTAGTCCAGGAAGTGCAGCAAATCGAGAAAAATCTATAACCAAACTCCCATCACTACTTTTATCAATTCCATTAACCAAATAACCTTTAATAACAACAGGTGTAACTACTTCTACTTCCTCTTCTAAATAAAGAGGTTTACAACGTTTTGTTGCGAAAAAATTTCCTTTAACCTTACTTGGCTTAAACCCAAAAAATCTCACCTCAACCTCTTCATTAAAAGCAACATTGTTCAATTCAAAGTATCCTTTTTCATTACTCACCGTATATCCATATTCAGCTTGAATAGTTGCTCCTTCAAGTGGAGCATCCATATATTTATCCCATACAAATCCGCAAATTTTAACTGTTTTTATTACAGAAATAATCTTTGTTCCTATACTTGAAAACCTGAAAGAAGTTTGGTTCTGTAAACTTTGTAGCTTTTCTAACAACGAGCTTCCCTCTCTTGGTGGATATACCTTCACCTCTTTCAAAGAATTACTCCCATAATTGAACTGAACACCATGTACTTTCTTTATCTTTTCCATTACTTCAACTAAAGGTAAAGTAGCTTTATTTTGTTGAGCGCTACTTGTTCCAAAAGAAATAAGTATTAATAGCAATGCAAAAAGAAGTTTTAGAGCTTCCGAAATTTCGGGTTCTAAAACTTCTAGCCGATTGTAAGTAAGCTTTGTGCTAGACTTTGGTGTTTCTTTTAAAGTATATTTTAAGTTAATTTGACTAATCTTTAGCATTTTTAATAACTACCAATCCCTTCGCTTCAATTTCATAAGTCAAATGGAGTGTTTCCGTAATTGCTTTCAACGAGTTTTCTATATTTCCATGCTCAAAAGCTCCAGTAAATAATATATTAGTATTTACACCAACTGCCTTAATTTTTATATCATATTCTTTCTCTAAAGTTTTTAAAACTTCCGATAATGGAGCATCCTTAAATACACTCATATCATGCAACCATTGAGGTTCAGATAATGCTATAGAATACTCATCTGTTTTGCCATCAATTACCTTGAAAGCATGTCCAGGAGGTAGTTTTACCTCTTTGTTTTGATATGTAACACTTACTAAACCTTCATAACAAATAACATTAAAAATATTATTACGTGAAACCACGTCAAACTCGGTTCCTAATACTGTTACTATTCCCTGGTCTGTTATAACATCAAAACGTTGCCCTTTCGTTACCTTAAAAAATGCCTCTCCCTTTAAATGTAACTTCTTTTCATTTTTCCATGATTTCTTATTAAAAATAAGGGTAGATTTTTCATTAAGTACTACCTCGGAGTCATCAGGTAAAACTATATCTTGATGCTGAGCTAACTCAGTATTGTATTCAACCTTATTATTTTGGAACATGAAAAAATATACTCCAAAACAAATAGCCACCACAGCAGCTACTTTGGATAATGTGTATACCCAATTTTTCTTTTGAGTTGATTTCGGTTTAAGTTGTTTATTTAGCTCCTCAAATGGAATAACGTTAGTTGAGTTCTGATTTTTAAATCTTTTCCCCTCTGCTAATATTTCTTTGTAAAAAGCACTCTCTTCAAGCTCATCAAAAGCTTTCTGCTCCTGCGGGTTAAGGTCGTTATTCAACCACTTTTTTATTAAATACTCTTTTTCCATTGTTTGACGTTCTACTTATAAAACAACTAAGGAACTTAAAATCCCGTAAATTTTATGATTATTTTAATTTAAAATCTTCAAGTTTATCTTTTAAGACGTTAAAAGCACCGTAGATACGATGTTCAACAACCTTTTTTGTTACCCCTAAAAGTTCTGCTATTTCTTTATGTGTTTTTCCTTCAACTTTGCTTAACAAAAAGGCCTCTCTTTGCTCTGGCTTTAATCCTTCCAACACATTTTTATACTGTTGTAAAAATTGCTCTTTCCGCATTAAGAACTCGGGTGATTCATTTGTGTAGTCCTTCTGTCCGATTTTGGTATAATTCAGAGTCACCTTCTGATGCTTTACCTCATTTAACATTAAATTATTCGCAATGGTATATACATATGATTTAGCAGAATCGGGAGTTACCTTAGCACAGTTTTCCCATAATTTGATAAATGCATCTTGAACTTTATCTGTAGGATTCAATAGTGATCCATATTTATACGATAAAATATCACTTAAACTTTGCGCATAGCTTTCATAAAACTTAGAAAACCTTAAGGTATCGCAAATATCTTTATATAAACTTTTCGCCAATTTTTCTAGGGCTTTAGGGGGCTTAATCAGTTAACAAAGTTAGGAAATAAAAAAAATTAAAAAAAAGTTCGGGACATTTTTGAAGTAAGTTGTTTCTATTATGAAGTCGGATGACAAGTACATAACATTTATAGCTTGTTAAACATAAAGTAAAACTAAAACGTTAAGATCATGAGATTATTAAAAAATACCATCACTATTCTATTTGCAGGAATTATTTTGTTCTCTTCTTGCAGAAGCGAAGAAACTATTATTATTGATCCACCAATTGCGAATGCTATTACTCCTTTTTCTAAAGCAGCAGTTCTAATGGAGAGAACAACCTTGAAAGATGGATCTAAAGATAATATCATCGATCAAGCTAATTGTATTACCATTAAACTACCTATTACAGTAGTTGCCAATGGAACTGAACTCGTAATATCAGATGACACTGACTACCAAGATATAGAAGATATTTTTGACGAGTTTACTGATGATAATGATACAATAACCATAGCTTTTCCAATTAAAATTATTCTGAGTGATTATACTGTTATTGAAGTAAATAATACCGAAGAACTTGAAAATTTCAAACAGGATTGTAGCGGAGAGAATGAGGTAGATTCAGATATTGAGTGTATTGATTTTGTGTATCCTATTGAAGCTTCATTGTTCAATACATCCAATGAACAAATTGGAACGACGTCTATTACCAATGATGAAATGCTACACAAGTTTATCAAGGATATTGATGAGAATATTGTTGTGACTCTTGATTTTCCTGTAAAACTGAAAAAAGCTAATGGTGAGTATGTTTATGCTAATAATATAGATGACTTAGAAGAGTTAATTGAAGCTGCTACGTACGATTGTGATGAGGATGACGATAATGATTATAACGACGACGATTGCGACGAATGTACTCAAGAGGATGTAAAAAAGTTCTTTAGAGATTTCCAAGAGTTAAAGGTTTATAAGTTTGAGAGAAACGGAGATGATTTACACGAGCAATATCAAAACTACATATTCTGGTTCAAGGAAGATGGTACCATAAAGGTGTTCTTAAACAACGATCATTTATATGGAACTTGGGAACTATCGGGAACTGGAAACGATATTACGCTTAATATAACAATAAACGACCTACCCGACTTCAATGAAAATTGGAAACTTCATGAAATAACACGTGAGTCGGATGAATATGAGATAGACTTAAGAAATGGCGATGATCAATTAATTTTTGCCAAGAATATATAACCCCAAAATAATTAATACGAATATTTAAAATTTTTAAAACATGAAAATTACAATGTCTTACCAAAACTTAAAAACAGCTTGTTTATTAACTGCAATGGCTTTTGTTGGAATCAGCTGCTCCAAAAATGAGGATGTTCCTACTGATAAAGGAAATTTAAGTGTAAGCGCAAAAAGTACGTTTAATCAAACTGCAGGAAGAACTGCTGCTACTGATCAAACTGATTTTGAAATTACTAAATTCTTATTGAACGTAAAAGAGTTTGAATTAGAGTTAGATGTTGAAGATAATGAAGATTCAGCTACTAACGATGATCAGTGGGATGACGATGGAGTATTAGGATTTGATGATGAAGTTGAATTAAATGGTCCTTTTGAAATTAACTTATTAGAAAACCAAGTTACTTTCTTAGATGTTCAATTACCTACTGGTCAATTTGAAGAGTTAGAGTTCAAATTTGCTCCAAGTACAAATGAGAACAGTTTGTTATTTGAGAAATCAATTTTAATTAAAGGAAATATTCAAGGAACTCCTTTTATCTTCTGGCATAACTTTGAAGAAGAAGTTGAAATTGACTTTGAAAACCCTGAATTAGATATTCAAGTTTCTCAAGTTGAAGAAAACATTGTAATCGATTTTGATTTAAATCAAGTATTTAACCTTACTACTGGAGTTGACTTAACTACTGCTACTGATGGAAACAATGATGGAACTATTGAAATTAGTCCTTCTGATGCAGATGGAAACAACCAATTAGCAGATGCTATTGTAGAAGCTATTAAAAAAGCCATCGACTTACTTGATGAATAAAAGTTCCCCGGACTTTGAAGGACAGTTAAAACTGTTTCCCCTTGATTGGATGTCATAGTTAAAAACCAGTTAAATTGAGTTTAACTGGTTTTTTTATTTGTATACTTTAATAAAAACAAAGTTTTTCAAGTTAACACAGTCATTTTAACTAAGGGAAGAAATCTCTTGTTGATTCAGACTATACTTAAGATTTTTCAGTCATTATTACTCCTTAGAAATGACTTTGAATTAACTTAGATTTTAGGTTCTTTATTTTTTGTAAATGAAGTTTTGCTCTATGTCTCTTACCAATAGTAATGCTTGAGGTGGCATAGAATTAAAGTTATTACTAATCATAACCAAAACAGTTTCCTCTTCTGGATAATATCGTACCGTGGCTAGTTGCCCAAAATCGCCACCTCCGTTATGATAAATAGCCTTATTTCCTTCTTTTTCTCTCACTTTCCATCCATATCCATAAGAAATTTTCTTAGACTTTTTAATTTCAACATGAGGATGAAAAATTTTGTCCAGTGATTCCTTACTTACAATTTTATAGTTTAGAAGATTATCTATCCATACGCTCATATCAGCTGTACTTGTAATTACTTCTCCAGTTCCTATAACTACCCATGAAGGAATTGGCCAACTATTCGGTGTATTATCTCCTTTTTTATCGAAACCATAACCTCTGGCTACTTCATTTTCCTTCCAAGACTTTACACCCGAAAACCCCGATTGATACATCCCTAGACTTTTAAATAAGCTTGTTGTATACGTCAAATAATCAGTATTCTCAACACTTTCAACAATCATGGCCAATACATTATAACCTGTATTCGAATATGAATACTTTGTTCCAGGAACAGATTCTAATTTTAAACTCTTTATTTTTTTGTAAGCATTTTCTTTACTCATTCTTTTAAAATCATCTCCATCTGTAAAGAAATTAGGAAGACCAGAAGTATGGGTTAACAACTGATGAATGGTTATTTCTTGTTTGTCCTTTGGAAGATCTTCTAAATACGTTGAAATTGGAGCATCTAACGCAATTTTCCCTTCTTCATATAACTTCATCATGACTACTGAAGTAATCATTTTTCCTATGGAACCGATAGAAAACAACGTTCTATTGGTAAATGTAATTTTCTCCTCTCTTTTGGCATATCCATAACTAGAAAAATGAACAACTTCATTCTTTTTCTTTAAGAAAATTGATCCTGAGAACAAGGTATCTTTATAATTACTAATAATGTTTTCTACATCTTGATTCTTTACACTTCTACTCTGACTATACATAAGGGGTTGAGTAAAAAAACATAAGAAAAGTAGTAGTTTAATTTTTGACATTCTGAAATAAGTATTTAATGAATTTAGTTTTGTTATGAATAAATGTAGCGATAAGAAAAAATCATTAAAACAGTATTAACTATTTTAACTTTTCTTAACAAACATAAAGAAACTGAATTGGCAATACTATCGGAATTTAAAAACCAGTTAAACTTGGTTCAACTGGTTTTTTTATGATAGATTACAAACTGCTAAAAAGCTTAGGTGTATTCGAGTGTTAAAAAGGTATTACCACTAAAGAACCCTACAAGCATAGGGTTCTTTAAGGTAACAATATGCACAAATATAACAACTTTATCAACAGACTGAAAATTAATTATTTAACAATTACTTTTACTATTCAAAGTATTAATAGACTCACTATTTCCAGCTGCAATAATTTGATACAATAGTAATTTGTTTTTTTGGTTTACAAAATAGACAACACCCCTAGTTGTCTACTACCCAATATCCCGAAGTTATGTAGGATTTTCACTATTATTGACAGACAGACAGAGAACACAAAACACAACCTAACCCTTGACAAACAAAGAATTACACCCAACCACTACTCACCAAAACTACTGATGTTTCAATTTGTCGATCTGGAACAGACCAATACTTTTTTAGTAAAACATTTTTTTCTTTTTCAGAAACCATTCTAAAACTATGCTTCTTATAAAAAGAAATCGCCCATGAAGCATCTGCCCAAGTACCAATTAATACGGGTAAATCCGTCATTTCAATTAAATAGTTCAATAATTTTCCTCCAATACCTTTTTTCCGAGCAGAAGTACGTACATAAGCATGCCTTATTAAAGTAACATCTCCTTTAAATTGAATTCCCATAACTCCAAGAATCTCATTATTTTCAATATAGCTCCAGAACTCGACACCTTCTTCTATTTGAATATTCAGTTCTTCTTTAGACATATAAGGCTCTTTCCATCGATCTTCGGGTATAATTCCTTTATAGGCTACAGAAGCGTCGTTGATAATCTCAAAAATAGTTTCAAAGTCTTTTATGTGATTACTTTTAACAATCATAAGTATTTATAGTTTTAGATGACATGAAATTAGAAATTCCTCAAAATTTCATTCCAAACTAAATGTTAAATATGATTAGCTTTTTTTAGTTCGTTAAATAATATACAACCTCTAAAAGTTCCATTGAACTTGGAGTGCCCAAGTTCGGATCTATTGGATATTCTTTATCGAAAGTCATAATGCAAAAAGAATTTGCCGGTAATCTTAAACAGGGTTCTGTAGCTTCTGAAGAATAACTAGTACTAAACTCAAGACCATCAGATTTAATGGTCAAATAAGGAAAACCATTAGCACTTACATTATTGTTATTAATGAGTTTTATTTCAAACTGTAATCTCGAAGTATTATTTCCTGTATCTGGTATAAATTCAAATTGAATTATTTCATACATGAAATTTTCTAATTCTGGTGGAGAATCTATTTGCTGTGGTTCTTCTATATCTGGTAAATCACAAGGAACTTCTTGCGTGGTATCATAGCTATAGGTTTGTCCGTTTACGATATAAAACTGAGGAATCGTAATTGTCTTAGTACAATCTTCATTTTCGCTTCCTGAGCAATTGACAAACAGAAAACAAATCAACAATAGCCCTAATAATTGGTTTACTTTATTTTTCATATCTCCCATATTATTTCCCTCTAGCTAAAGTTATAAAAATATCTTTACAATTATAGACAGCACACTCAACATCAACAAACAAAGAGCCATTAACCGACAGTCAAACCACTAATCTATAGATGAACGATGTTCACAAGAAATTGAACACAACCCAACTAAAAAACAAAAAGTCAGGAGTAATTCGTTGTAGTTTTACAGTGTAATCAAAAGAAAAAATCAAAAAATATTTGTTCCCCTTAAAACATTTGTTTTCCCCTTAATATTAGCAGAGCCCTACTCCAGGGCTCTTTCCCTTTTTAAGTTACGAGAAAATAATTTCGCATCAATACGTTTTTAATGTCAACCCGAAAGTTAAGAAACGATCTTGTTGCTTTTGATCTTTAATAACTATGCTTTCATGGGTATGCAAATAATTTACTTTAAAGTTTAAGAATTTCCATACGGGAAGTTCAAGACCTAAATCCATACGCCATCTGAAATTATTACTCTTTTCTAAAGAAGGCTGAAAGTAACTCTCATGTGTAAGAATGAGTCTTTTTTTGAATACAGAATACTTTCCGTTTATCCATGCCGTTCCTCGAATAGTATTGATATTTTCGTTTGTGTCGTATTCAGCATAATTAAATCCTGTTTTTGCAAAGTTAGTGTGTTCGTACTCGCTCGTTAAAGAAAGCTTTAGCCAATTGTCTTTACCCTGTAAAATTTGATAGGTGACTCCTGCTCCAACTAAATAACGAACATCAATTTCTCTTCTAAAGTTGGTACTTGCAATTCCTAACAGTAAGGGATACAACTTCTTTTCAGGATTCAAGTACAGAAAATTCAAACTTAAAAAATCTTCATCGGCTTTTTCTTTTCCGAACTCCTGGTAAACAAAAGAGTTTTGCGATTTAAAAACCCATTTTTTCCAAGGCTTTACGCTAATATCGGATTTGGCTCGAAAAATAAGAGTTTCTACATTCCCATCTTGCCAGAATCCAGTTAATGATAACTTCCCTTTAAACCTTAACGAATCACTTTCATTCATTTGAGCGAAAAGCATTAAGGGAGAAAATAGTATAAAGAATAGACTTCTTTTCATGATATTTTTTTCTTCTACGTTCTAGTATTTACTTACTATTAAACTTATACCACTCGGTGTTTGAAATTTCTTGCGGAAATAACAAAATGTCAATTCGAATGATTTTAAGTTGTCATTCGAATTGACATTTGCTTTATAAACAAACTTTTAATGGTATTACAAAATTAGAGAGGTTTGTTGGTTTTTAAAAGAATAAAAACCTATACAAAAACCATACACCCTACTCATTATTCCTTATTAATATGGATATTAGTTCTTTTTTGAACTTTCTATTTTTGAAAGATTTCCACTTATCTATAGATAAATGAACTTCAAAGAGAAAACCTCTTTACAACATCTAAAAAAATAAAAACAACCGTAGTAATAGCTTAAATTTGAGTAACAAACAAAAAAAATATTTATTTCCCCTTTTTACCCAAATTGTGCTAAAAAAGAGTTCATCAACATGAACTCTTTTTTTATGCTTTATTACAATATACATGTCATTCCGAGTTTAATTCGGAATTCCATCATTACATTAAACGAATTTACTTGATAAGAACCTGAAACAAGTTCCGGTTGACAATTACTAATAATCTTTTGCTAATGTTTGTTCTTGGCAGCGCTCTATACATTAGAACGCTGACTAGCCTAAGCAATCGAGATCTTAAAAACGAAAAACCTCAACCATTTAAACATAAATGATTGAGGTTTTTAATTGTGGAGACGCCGAGAATCGAACTCGGGTCCAAACAAGCAGCTCAAAGGCTTTCTACATGCTTATTTTTGAATTAATTGTCGACCAAAAGCTGATTCAAAACAACCTACTATTGGCTTATCTTCTTAAATTTCAAAAACTTATCGAAGTGCTAAGCTTTCTATGTTTACTTTTACGATGCCCATGAATGAAACGCCGTAAACCAAGGCTTTTCGTGGACATTTAGCTTGCGCACCTTGTGCGCCGAGGCTTGCATCTTACTATAATTCGGATTAAGCAGCTAAAGCGTAGTTATCTTCGCCGTTTATAAAGTTGAAATAAGTTTTACGAGTTGTCATTTCACTCCTCGACATGCTTACATTTTCACTGACCTTGCTGTCAAAACCAGTCGTCCCCAATATGTCAAAGATGCTATTTGTATTCTCGCAAAAAATATACCAGATATTACTAATTATACTGAGCAATTTAATTCGCAATTCTTTGTTAAGAAGTACAAAAACTAGCGGATGCAAATATAAACAAATACTACAATTCGAGGGATCTTTTTTAAAAGTTCCTTTTATTGAAGTGATTGTTACAATATTTACATCATTCCTGTAAAGGTTGACCGATACCATCTTTTGTAAATTATCGATAATCGTTAACTTAAAAATCTATTCTAAGCAGCTTGTAAAATCATTTAAAAAAAAGTATTTTCGCCATATTTGTTATAAACCATAACATTAAGTCGTTATTTGTTTAATTTTAATACAATAGATATGAAATTTGGAATTATAAGAGAACGTAAGAATCCACCTGATAGAAGAGTTGTTTTTTCGCCTCAGAAATTGCAAGAATTTCAACAAAAATTTCCTGAAGCTACTATCGCGGTAGAAAGTTCAAATATTCGTGTGTTTTCTGATACGGAATACAGCAATGCTGGATTGGAAGTAACGAACGATCTTTCTGATTGTGATGTTCTTTTAGGAGTGAAAGAAGTTCCTGTTGATCATTTGATTCCAAATAAAAAGTATTTCTTCTTTTCACATACCATAAAAAAACAACCTTATAATCGTAAATTGTTACAAGCTATTCTTGAAAAAAACATTGATTTACTTGACCATGAAACTATCATTAAAGAAAATGGTGCACGACTTATAGGTTTTGGTCGTTATGCCGGTTTGGTAGGCGCATACAATGGATTTAGAGCGATTGGTTTAAAAGAAGGTTTATTTGAACTGCCCAAAGCGGAAAGCTTGGCCGATTTAGACGCCATGAAAAAAGAGCTCGATAAAATTACTCTTCCAAATATAAAAATAGCACTTTCTGGTTCTGGTAAAGTAGCTTATGGGGCTAAAGAAATCTTAGATCATTTAGGCATTAAACAAGTGAGCGATGCTTTGTATTTAACTTCTAAATTTACGGAGCCAGTATATTGCCTAATTGATGTAATGGAGTACAACCGACGTATCGATGGAAAGGTTGGTAACAAATTTGCTTTCTATAAAGATCCATCGGGTTATGAAAGTAATTTCATGCCCTACGCAAAAGAAACAGATTTCTTTATTGCTGGACATTTTTATGGTGATGGTGCTCCTTATTTATTTACACGTGAAGATGCCAAGAAAGAAGAGTTCAACATAAAATATGTAGCAGATATTTCATGTGATGTTGATGGTCCAGTTGCTTCGACGATCAGACCATCAACCATTGCTGATCCTATTTATGGCTACGATCCTATCACTGAAACTGAAGTTGATTATAAAAGTGATAAAGCTATTACTGTAATGGCTGTTGACAATTTACCTTGTGAATTACCGAAAGATGCCAGTGAAGGTTTCGGTGATATGTTTTTAGAACATGTAATTCCTGCTTTTTATAATAACGATAAAGATGGTATTTTAGCCCGTGCTCAAATGACCTCAAATGGAAAGCTTACTGAGCGCTATGCTTACCTTCAAGATTATGTTGACGGTAAAGAATAATAATGTTTCGCGTTAATAGTACATGGATACAAACAAACAGTTTTTAATAGACACGGCAAATATGAAAATGCCTTTTGGAAAATATAAAGGCACCTACTTAATTGAAATTCCAGAGTACTATCTGGTTTGGTACAAAAACAAGGGATTCCCTAATGGCAAATTGGGACAAATGATGACCTTAGTTTATGAGCTAAAATTAAATGGACTTGAAGATATATTAAGAAAAATCAGAGGCTAAAAAGCCTCTGATTTTTTATTACGTATAACTAAGTAAAACTTTAGTTTTGTAGAAACTGTATCTATATTTTTAACAACTCCTTATTATTAAGAGCGTCAGTTATGTTTACTTTAACGTACTTATGACTTCTGAAAAAGTATTTTTTTGAACTTAAACTGATCGTTGCGATTAAATCTCCTTTACTATTTTCTTTAATTGAAGTTACTTCAACTTTTTGTCCTCTTACATTGCTGTAATTCACAGTTCCTCCTCTTTTTACAATAAAATTGTCTTTTGGAAACTTAATATGCTTATAGTTATCATTTGCTACTTCACCAACAAGAAATACATCTCCCACTTTTACTGAAGTATCTGAGCTCTGGGCATATCCAAATCCTGAAAACAAGATTATAAAAAGACCTAATACTATATAATTCTTCATAATAGTTATTTTAAGTTTAAGTATTGCAAAATTAAAAAAAATAAAAAACGTAAACAACCTATTGAATAATAGATAATTATAATTCGACACTAAAAATCAGATCCCTTTTTAATAGATTCTAAATTTCACCCTATGTAAAACACGATTCTCGTAATTCTCACCAACCACAACTTGGTCGATATTCTATCTCCATTTTGCAGACTAAAACATAAACCACTCAACATCAAAATATTAAATTAACGAACAGCTATTTTTTCATGAATAAAAGCTCTTTTTTCGACCATAACTATAAATAGTACACCTAAAGTGTACGCCAACAGGTCATAAACACTGAAGGTAGCTCCAAAAATAATTTTTGCCATTCTGTTATCTTCAAGTCCTACCCATTCTAAAATAGAAGTCAATTGAAGAAACTCTACTGTAAAAGCAAAAATTAAAACACCTAAGGCTATCGATACTGATGACGCTTTTACAAAAGACTTTACCATGCAATACAATAAAATCACTACTAGAAAATCGCCAAATGTGTGTCTAATAAATCCACTTAATTGTGCAATTCCTATTTCAATTAAAAGTAGTATGATAAAACTTAAAAAGTAATATTTGTTGAATGTAAACATAGTCTTTCATTAATTATTGTTCTCCCAATCTATTTTTCTTGAGGCGAACATTACCGTAGCTAATATCATAAACAATCCAACACTTCCTACCAATAAAGCATAACTTTCTAATTGAATAATAATATAAATAAACAAATAAAGTACTGTAAGAGATGTTCCTACGAGTATTGGAAATTTATAATTTTCAAAAATCGATTTGGAATAAAGCGTTATTAAAAGTATAACCGCTATGGAAGCCACAATATACGCTAAAAAGAAACTACTGTGTTCAGATATTGAAATAAGTAGTGTATAAAACATTACTAAGGCAATACCTATCATTAAATACTGAAATGGGTGGATTAGTATCTTACTCATTGTCTGTATTAGGAAAAACACCAAAAATGTTAATCCTATTACTAAAAAACCATACTTCGCCGATCGTTCACTTTTTTGATACTCATCTACAGGAATCATAAAATTAACACCAAAAGCATAGTTTCTTAAATCGGGAATTCCTGAAAAAAACTGTTGAGAAAAAGGTCGATTAATGGCCAGAACTTTCCATTTTGCATGAAAACCGTTGTCCGTAATTTTATCTGAATTATATGGCAAATATTCCCCTAAAAAGTTTGCCGTTTTCCAATTGGATGAAATTTCAACATTGGTTTCTTTTCCTACAGGAATAAATCGAATTTGTTTGCTTCCATTAATTTGCAAATCTAAATTGAACTCGGAATTGTTACTTAGAGGTAAATCCTCTTTTTTAAGAAATTTACTTTCTAGCTTATGCAATTTTACAGCTTGATAATAACTTCCAGAGTTCTCTTGACTATCGCGCTTCGCGTTAAACGTGTAATTGTTTTTATGAAGCTGAAGTGATACCAAATTGTTAACTCCTTTTAAATTTGAAACCTCTATAATTAATTTTGATTTTCCCCATAAAACATCATCTTCATCTACTTCTATTTCGCTAAAATCAGGGCGTTCAAAACTACCTGAAACATGAATTCCACTTTTATAAACAGCCGTTTTGTAAATTCCCCTTTTCTTTTCCTCTGGATTAATTGTAGATTTTACTTGTAATTTTTCTGGGAAGAAATAAGCGTATTTAATCTCTTCAGTTCTTTCTTCACGGTATTGTTTTGATGCATCACTGAATATTTTTTTGACTTGATATGTTTTATAAGGAACCTTTAACATGGGACCATAAAACAACACTTCATTCCCCCATTTATTACTTATTTCTTCAACAACTTCTTTCTGACGTCCCTTACGCTCATAAATCAACTTTTTAATAAATGATAAGGGAATTAGTAAGATAATGATTAAAATTCCGATCATAAACATTCTTGCGGTAATGGATGTTTTTATCCACTTACCAAACTTTCCTCCTTGTGCTTGCAACTTTTCCATTGATATGTATTTATTATATTGGTTATTAAAATTTTTTCTTTTATTTCGGAAATGGGAACTTGAAGTAAGTCTTCATAGCTAAGATTGTGAAATCGAGCACATCTCTTACCCATTAAATATGAAGCTCTATAATATTTTGCATATTCTGGAAGTAAAAAAATACCTGCTATCAAACTCAATGCTAAATACAAACTCCGTTTCCCATTTCCTAAACAGGCAAATTGTAGAGCAATTTCATCTTCTACTTTGGTTCCATAGCCCAGTAGTACGTGATATATCATGTATTTCAGATTTTGAAATAAGATTAAAATTGTTTTCTCTTAAAAATTCACCCAATTTGTACCCAAGTGTTTCTTCAGGTAACTTTAGCAATTCTCCCTTTGTCGTATTCCATGCTTTCTTTTTCTTAAATTTTAGATAGTGGTGTTGTGTTTTTTCAAACAACCACAAAATCAAATCATTTCTCATAATTAAAAGTACTTTGAATTTCAAAGTTTATTTATAAAAAAAATTATTTAATATGGATTAGTTTTTCTAAAGCCTCAATATGCTTTTGAAATTCTAACTTTCCTTTTTCAGTAGCGAAATACCTTGTATTTGGTTTTCTGCCTACAAATTGTTTTTCAATACGAATAAACTCCACCTTTTCTAGTGCCTTTGCATGACTTGCTAAGTTACCATCGGTAGCTCCAAGAAGTTCTTTCAACGTATTAAAGTCGGCAAATTCGTTCACCATTAGAATTGACATTATACCTAATCTAATTCTGTGATCAAATGCTTTGTTTATATTTCCTAGTAAATTTTTCAAGAAATGTTCTGCTATTTTTTATCGTATTTAATATACATTAAGGCACCGTATACAATATGCATTATTCCAAAACCAATTACCCAAAACCAAAATCCATACCCAGGCATTGTAGCACTTATTAATCCAAGTAAAATCTCAGTTAGTCCAAGGTATTTCACATAGCCCAATGTGTATTTTGACGCCGAAAATAAGGATATTCCATAAAACAATAACATCAAAGATCCTGATTGACCATAACGTCCCTGGCTTAGCATGATTATAATATAAATTCCACCAGCAACTAACGGAACTAAGAAACTAAATAAC
This sequence comes from Tenacibaculum xiamenense, assembly GCF_964513065.1. Classification (NCBI taxonomy): domain Bacteria; kingdom Pseudomonadati; phylum Bacteroidota; class Flavobacteriia; order Flavobacteriales; family Flavobacteriaceae; genus Tenacibaculum; species Tenacibaculum xiamenense. The sequence goes on along the minus strand of NZ_CAZEQU010000042.1, from coordinate 307,868 downwards.
AACCTTCTTGTTGTAGGGTCCCATATTTTCTCATTATTCTTTTTTGCCTTTTGAGTTGTTAATAAAATTGCAGTTCCTATACTTAATACCCCTACCGCAATCAGAACCAACAAACACTTTTTAAATAAATTTCCATGTAATGTTAAATATCCATTTCCTTCGAAATTCACAATCCAATGAGCATACCAAGCTCCGAGTAGCGCATATATTCCCGCTAAAATCCCCGATATCCCACTCAAGGAAATGAATCTTGAAGATTTATTCATTAAATCCTTAATCTCAGAAATGTCTTGTAAATATTTTTCCTTATTCATTGTAAAGCACTTTGAAAAACAAAGTAAGTAATTTTATTTATATCCCGCAAGATTTTTTTTCTTCAATTGTCTTTCAAAAATTACATGAGATCCCTTATTCGTTTTCTACGAGTACCTTGTATTGAACCGCTAATGTATTATCGATATAAATATTTAAAAAAGTACTTTGAAAAGGTTTTTTAAATGAATAATTGAACCCCTCCTCTTCTTTTGATATTCTCGGTTTTCTAACAATTCCATCATTTGAATACATACATAACACCGTACTTCCTTTCTTAATTCCTCGAAGCTTCAAGCTTATTCTTTCATCCTCTTTTTTAAGCTTGATTTCACCATTTTTTGGGCTTATGATGGTTAAATTAGATTTTACAAAAGCATCCATAAAAAAAGGCTGGTAACAAAACTCTTCTAATTTATTATGTCCTAAATACTCTCTCCAAAAAATTTCAGAAGGAAAATGAGTAACTTTCATTTTCTCCTTTGAACAGTCAAAGTATTCTGTATTCAATTCATTTTGCCAAACACCTCTGTAATTATAACCTGAACCAAAGGTAACATCCATTAATAACCATTTATTATTAACTTTTACAGCATTCCAAACATGATTCTTTTTTCTAGGAATAATTCCGATTTTATTTGCTGAAGTTTTCGTATACCCTTTAATTAGTACATTTTCTATTTTCATTAAATCACACATTTTTTTGAATAACAAAGAGTATCCTGCACACACCGCCCTTCTATTCTCAAATGCTTTTTCAAGAACACGTTCATTTTTATATCCCTGTAGTCTTTTTAGGGAATCATCATTATAGTATGCCATAAATTCCGGAGAAGGAATCACGTTCGAATCATTATAAGTTAAGTTTATGGCTATCCAGGTAAATATTGCTCTTGTTTTTTCTAACTCAGAATCAAAATCGTAATCAATTCTTTGATACAGCTCATTTATAGAAGAGACATTTTTATACGAACGTATTATTTTGTCGACTCTTCTGAGGGAAGAATCTTTAGTGTTTTTTTGAGAATATGTCGCTATTGATAGTATTAAGAAAACTCCTAGAATAATCCCTTTCATGAATTAAGTTTTCTCTAAAATAACAAAATTATATTAACTTAAACTCTACATGAACTTTTCCATCAATTACCAAGAAAAGTCGATTACTTTTTCTAAAAGATTTAATTTTCACATAACCAACACTATCCTTGTATGTTATCTCAGGTTTTTGGGCATATCTATTAGTGCTTATACCATATAACACTCTTTGAACAGAATCAAGGTTTTTAATTTTAAGTGTAAGTTCTTTGCTTTTTCTCTTTGCTATTATTCCTTGAAGTGGCTCTATAAGTTCTAGATTGGTTCTTAAAAATTCTGTAGTATAAATAGGTTGACTATAAAACTCTTCTTTCGAAAGTCTACTTCCAAACTTCCATCTTCTATTTTCTGGAAAATGTGTTTTTAAATAATGTTCTCTAGGAACATCGTAATAATAGTCATCATAACTTTGTTGCCATCTTCCGTTAATAACCGAGCCTGCCGCCCATGTAGCGTCAACTACTCTCCACTCATCATCAACTTTTACAACGTTCCATGCATGGTTTGGTACTTGTTGTTCATTACCAATATCATGAATTGAATTCCGTACAAAACCTTTGATAACCAAATTTTCTAAACCTAAATGTGTATAAATCTTAGATAAAGTTTGCGCATACCCCTCGCACACCGCCTTTTTTGTTTTTAAAGTATGGTCAACAATACTATCTTTAATTGCTAGAAGCTTTCTTATTTTATCTTCCTCATCTCTATATCTAAAACCAATAACTTTCCTTTTCGGATCTCGATAAGCAAATAAATTGTACTTAATATTATTTGCAATCCAACAAAAAGCAGCCTTAGACCTTGCTTCGTCAGAAGAAAAATCCTTTAAAATTTTTGCTGCCAAACGTTTTGCTGAGAGGCTACTCGGATACTTTGCGACAACAGCCTCGCAGTTCATTTTCTCTTGCCCTTTTACAGCGAAAGATATTAGTAAAATACCAATTAAAAATTGTTTTATCATTTCAGATGGGGTTACTCTTTTTAATGACAAATACAAAAACTATGCCTATAATGATTTAATTACTTTTCTTATTGCAACTAAATTACTTAATAATTTTTCAAGATGTTTCAAGTCTAACATATTTGCTCCATCGCTTTTTGCATTTGCAGGATCAAAATGTGTTTCTATAAACAATCCATCTACGTTATTTACTACTCCAGCTCTCGCAATAGTTTCAATCATATCTGGTCTTCCTCCAGTTACTCCACTTGTTTGATTTGGTTGTTGCAATGAATGCGTTACATCCAGAACTGTTGGTGCAAATTGTCTCATCGTTGGAATTCCTCTGAAATCAACAATCATATCCTGATATCCAAACATAGTACCTCTATCGGTAATCCATGCTTTCTTGTTTCCAGAATCATGGACTTTCTTAACAGCGTGTTGCATGGCTTCTGGACTCATAAACTGACCTTTTTTAAGATTTACTACTTTTCCTGTTTTTGCCGCCGCAACTACAAGATCGGTTTGTCTTACTAAAAAAGCAGGGATTTGCAAAACATCAACATACTCAGCAGCCTTTGCTGCATCTGATACTTCATGAATGTCAGTAATGGTTGGTACATTAAATGTTTCAGATACTTTTCTTAAAATCTTCAATGCCTTTTCATCACCAATTCCTGTAAAACTATCTACTCTACTTCTATTTGCCTTTTTAAAGCTACCCTTAAATATATAAGGAATTTCTAACTTATCTGTTACCTCAATTATTCGCTCTGCTATTCTAAGCGCCATTTCCTCTCCTTCAATTGCGCAAGGTCCAGCCAAAAGAAAAAAGTTGTCAGAATTACTATGTTTTATGTTAGGAATTTCCGATAAATGCATATTTGATATTTAATTTTGTCGCAAAAATAAGAAATAAAATTAGCTTATATTTAGTCAACAAAATCAAATTAACATGAAGAAAACTACAATAATTCTTTCAACACTACTAATAACACTACTTTCTTGTAAGCAAACAACGCAAGGTAAATCAAACGTTCAGCAAGCAGGTGTAGCCACCAGTACCTCTCCAAAAACCGAAATAGACTCTTTGACGGTTAAGAAGCATTTGTACACCTTAGCTTCTGACGAAATGCAAGGTAGAAAGCCTGGTACAGAAGGAATGGAAAAGGCCACACAATACATTGAAAATGAATACAAAAGAATTGGTCTTAAAACGTTTAAAGATTTAAACAATTACCGTCAAAACTTTGTTCATGAGGGGGTTGAAATGAGTAATATTATTGGTGTGCTCGAAGGTAAATCAAAAAAAGACGAGTTTGTTATTGTATCAGCCCATCATGATCATTTAGGTATGAAAAAAGAAGGTGAAGGTGATCTTATATTTAACGGTGCAAATGACGATGCCTCTGGGGTTGTTGGAGTATTGGCATTAGCCGAATATTATGCTAAAAAAGGGAACAATGAAAGGAGTATTGTATTTGCTTGCTTCACAGCAGAAGAGATTGGTTTAGTCGGATCTAATTACTTTGGTAAAGACATTAATCCTGAAAAATTCGTTGCTGGAATTAATCTTGAACTTATAGGTAAAGAGCCCAAAACAGGACCAAAAACGGCTTGGTTAACAGGTTTCGACAGATCAGACTTTGGAAAAATTATTCAAAAGAACTTAAAAGGAACAGGATATAAACTCTTTCCAGATCCATATACAAAGTTTAATTTATTCTTTAGGTCAGATAATGCCTCGCTTGCTAAGTTAGGAGTGCCATCTCATACCTTCTCAACAACTTCTATCGACACCGATAAACATTACCATAAAGTATCTGATGAAGCTGAAACCCTGAGCATCAAAGTACTCACTGAAACTGTGAAAGCGGTAGCCAAAGGAACCGAAAGTATTATTAAGGGAACAGATACACCAACCAGAATAAAATTGACCGAGTAGTCAAAATTACAGTATAAACAAAATGTAAAGCAAAGACTGAGTCTTTGCTTTTTTATTTGCAATAATTTAAGCTTTAGCTTATTAAATTTACATTTTATTAAGATATTTTTTACACCTAAAACGCTTTTTGTATTGTTTTTTTAATATATTCGTGAAAATCAACAAAATAACTCTTCTCAATTATGAAAAAACACATTTTGAGTCTTGGAATCATCCTTGCGATGTTTTCATGTACACACAACGAGTCTATTGAAGAATCGACCATTCAACAACGAGAACTACTTACTAAAAAAGAAATCAATGACATTATTAGGAAATCTATTGAAACTTCAGGTGACTTCCTTTGGTCAGATCAAGACGTACATACTATTTACAGTGCGTTAAAACATGGTAACGACATTTTAACTGTTGGATATGGTTCAACAAAAGATAATTTCGAGAGAAGCGCTACTTCTGAAACAATTAAGCATGGTATTTTATCATTAATTAGTTCAACAGACAAAGCGTTTTCTAAATCGAAAGATGAAATTTATGCTGATGACAATATAAATGTATTGGATGTAAAAATCAGTAATGAGGAAACGTTAACCGCACTTTTAAACGATAGCAGAGTTCGTTATATTGAACCTTCAGATTATACTTTTTTCGAAGAAGATCAAGTACGTTCTTCAAAAGGTTGTGGATATAACCAACAAACATTAGCTAGTAGCGACTACAGAACGGTTGCTCCTGGAGCTAGAGTACCTTGGTCTTTTGACTTGCATAAAATTCCTCAAGCATGGAATTATAGTACAGGGGCGGGTGTAACAATTGCCGTTATAGATACAGGATTATCACCTGACCAAAAATGGATGAACCAATATTTTAATGACGGTTATTCCAGCGGAAGAACTGTTCAAAAGTATGGTACTTTTGTAGATTCTTGGTGGCCATGGTCAAACAATTATGATGGAGTTAACGACAAATGTGGACATGGAACAAGTATGGCCTCTGTTGCAACAGCTCCTAGAAATAACAATAATTTACCAGTCGGAGTTGCCTACAATGCCAATTTAGTTTCGTATCGATCAGTTGAAAACGTAGTAATTGATGACTATCATGAAAAAAGAGGTGTTGCCGAAGCCTTAACAGCCTTAGGTAAAAGAAGCGATGTAAAAGTTATTTCTATGTCAATAGGATCTCCTTTTAGTATTAGTCGAGTAAAAGATGCTGTAAAATATGCTTATAACAGAGGAAAAATGATTATAGCAGCAGGAGGAACTTCTACCTCTTTCACTACTTGGTTTGGAGTAATTTTCCCAGCTTCTATGAATGAAACTGTTGCGGTTACTGGTGTAAAAGAAGGAATTTATGACAATTGTGATACATGTCATACTGGATCTAAAATCGACTTCACAATTCAAATGCAGCGTACTAATGGAACTAGTAATAAAGTACCTGTATTAAGTTATTACAACGGTAAATCTGATTATGAAGGTGGTTCGTCAATTGCAACGGCTACGACAGCTGGAATCGCGGCTTTAGTTTGGTCAAAGCACCCAAATTGGTCTAGAGCTCAAGTATTACAAAAAATGAAACAAGCTTCAGATTATTATCCATCGAAACATTCAGAGTATGGACATGGTAACATCAACGCTTTGAAAGCAGTACAATAAAATTTCAAAATTGAACAAAAAGAAAACCTCGTTTTTTACGAGGTTTTTTTATTTATCTTTAAACTTTGCGGCATGATTTTTGGAACATAAGGACAAAACTATCTACCATGAAGAAACTAATCTATCTATCATTATTTTTACTAACATTTATTAGTTGCTCTGTTAACAGAACAAATTACGATTACGACAAGTATACTGATTATTCTCAGTACAAAACCTATGATTTTTTTAACGATGCCGGAGACGGACTTAACGATTTTGACGTTAAAAGAATTAGAAATGTAATTGCTCGTCAGCTCAATAAAAAAGGAATGATCTATTCTGACACTCCAGATGTATATGTGAACTTTATTTCTAACCAAAACGAAATTCGAAATAACACTTCTATGGATATTGGTGTAGGTAATGAAAACTTCGGAATTGGACTTGGCAACATATCACTAGGTAATAGTACCGATGTACAACAAACCATTACCATAGATATTGTAGAGGCTAAAAAAAATAAATTAATATGGCAAGGAGCTATCCAAAGTCAAATTCGAGACAATCTTTCTCCTAGCGAAAAAGAAAGACATTTTGCTAACATTACTAAAAAAGTATTTAAAAATTACCCTCCAAAAAGATAATAGTTATGGCTTATGATCAATTCTTAGCGGAACGTATCTCTCACTTTTTCAATACGAAGAATACGCTTTTTAATGAAAAGAAAATGTTTGGCGGACTATGTTTTATGGTCGATGAAAAAATGTGCGTTGGTGTTTTACAGAATGAAGTAATGGCTAGAATTGATCCTGAAATATATGAAGAAGCCTTAACAAAAAGCGGTTGTCATGAAATGAATTTCACAGGACGCCCGATGAAAGGCTATGTGTTTTTAAGAGATGAAGCTATTGATTTGGATGACGATTTACACTATTGGCTTCAACTTGCCTTAGATTTTAATCCGAAAGCAAAAGCTAGTAAAAAGAAGAAAAAGAAATGAAATAAAAAACCGGGATTTAACTCCCGGTTTTTTTATTAGTAATCTAATTTTCTTAAATAATCTAACTTCAATTGCCAGATATCGAGTTCGTCTTTAAACTCTTGAATTCCTTTTCGAACACTTATCACTAAAGGATTGTCTTCAGTAGCATTTGAAATAAAACTCAAATTATTTTCTAGCTGTTGCATTTCACGAACATTTTCGTCAATTTTTCTACGTATGAATAGCTGCTCGCTATCTAGTTTTCTATAATCTTCCTGAGCCAAATATCCATTAACGATGTTCTTGAACTTCATTAACTCAATATCCGATCTGCCCATGTTCAATTTACCTAAGTGTGTATCAATTGCCTTATTGAACTTCTCATTTAAATGACGAGCATTCCTTGGTAATGCACCTAATTCTCTCCACTTAGCAATAGCACCTTCAACATCTTCAAGTGTTAAATTTTCTTGCGACTTTATTCCTTCAATAAATTCTTTCTTAGCTTCAACAACAACAAGCTGTTCTTTGTTTAATTCATTTTTACGCTCATGTAATCTATCAAAATAGTGGTTACAAGCATTTTTAAATCGTTTCCAGATTTCATCAGAGTATTTTCTTGGAACATGTCCAATTTTCTTCCAATCCGACTGAATTCTCTTCATGGTATTGGTTGTAGCCTCCCAATCGTTGCTATCTTTTAAACTCTCAGCTAACTCAACCAATTCCATTTTCTTCTTCAAGTTATCACTTTGAGCACTTTTCTCTGATTTATAAAATGAATTCTTTTCGGTATTAAAACGCTTTGTTGCCGCCTTAAATTTTTGCCATACTGCTTCACTTTTGCTGTATGGTAATTTACCTATATCAAAGTATTTCTTACGCAGTCCCTCTATATCAACAATACTCTTTTGCCAATCGTTATGAGTTTTGTTTCCTGAGGTATCATAGTTATTAATTTCTTCAACCACCTGCAACTTCGCCTCAATCATATCTTGATATTTCGACTTCAGCTCTTTAAAATGTAGATGACGTCTGTCGTGTACTTTCTTAGTGGCTTCACTAAACTTGTTCCAAACATCCTCTCTATGCTCCTTTCCTACAGGTCCAATATCTTCTTTCCATAAGCGATGTAACTCTTGTAACTCTTTAAAAGCCACATTAACATCTTGCACATTATCAAGAGCCTCTGCTCTTTCAATTAACTTTAATTTTTCTTCAAGGTTATGTTTAAAATCAAGCTCTCTAAAATCCTTGTTTAAATGCAATAAATCATAAAAACGTTCAACATGATGATGATATGTTCTCCATGTATCATTATAGCGTGTTTTAGGCACTGGCCCAACTTCTTTCCATTTCTTTTGAATTTCTTGGAACTCGTTGTACATGGTTTTCACATCACCTTCCTCTATAAGTCTTTTAAGCCCCTCAATTAAAACATTTCTTCTTTCAAGATTCTCTTTTAATTGCTTTTCTAATTGCGAATAATAAGCATCTCTTTTTTTCTTATAATCTGCTAAGAGCTTATTATATTCGGTTTTTACAGGACTAGAAAATTGGAAATCGATCGAATTACCCCCTTCAGCTAAAAATGCTTCTTTTTTCTCAGCTAAAAGCTTACCAAACTTAGAATTAAAGGATGTTTTAATAGCATCTACGTTATTCTTAAGCTGCTGAATTGGATGTGCTTTTAATAACTTTTTAAGCTCATCTACTAATTTATCCAACTCCATTGCTCCGTAATCCAACATAGGAATTTCGTGCTTCTCCGCAGATTTCTCGGATTCATGAGCTACTTCATTTTCAACTTCATTTACAGCTTTTTCAGCGTCAGTTATTTGTTCAATTTTTGTTGATTCTTCGATCTTTTCTTCCTTGTTTTCTAACATATCTACAATGTTTAAGTTCCTTTTAATTAGAGGTTAAAGATAAGCATTCTTAGGCAAATGCGCACCTTCTTTTAATTATCAATATATTATTTATTCCATATCTCCCAAGCTTTTTCAGCCTGTTGCTCAAGCATTTCCAATCCATTTTTAATCGTAGCTCCTCTCTCTTTTCCTTCTTTTAAAAAGGTAGTTTCGGAAGGATTATAAATTAAATCATATAATAAATGCTTCTCATTTAAACATAAATATGGAATATTTGGGGCTTTCTCAATATCAGGATAGGTTCCTAACGGAGTGCAGTTAATTATTAAAAAATATTTATTCATTAACTCAGAATTTAACTCATTATAAGTTAAATAACTCTCATTATCTTTCTTGTTTCTTGATACAAAAGCAAACTCTATATTTAGGGTTTCCAATACATGGGCCACAGCTTTAGAGGCACCTCCAGTGCCTAGGATAAGAGCATGTTTATGATGTTGTTTTAACAAAGGTTCAAGAGATTTTTGAAACCCGTATACATCAGTATTGTAACCTATAAGCTTGCCATCCTTCTCTATTTTAATTGTATTTACAGCACCAACTTTTTCAGCCTCTTTGTCTACTTCATCGAGAAAATCAAAAATTTCTAATTTGTAAGGAATGGTTACATTCATTCCTTTTAAAACCTCCTTATTCTCTGAAATTTTAACGGTAAGCTCTTTTAAAGACTCTAAATCAAAATTCACATAACTATGATTATCGAGCCCTAAATCAGAAAACTTGTCTGCAAAATACCCTCTTGAAAAGGAGTAAGAAATGTTTCTACCTATGAGTGCAAATAGTTCTTTATTTTCTTTTCCTTCCATAAAAATCTATCATTAAAATTAGTGCTATTCCAAATACAATGAAACCGATAGAAATTAATGTTTCGGTTTCTTGAATTTCTGGAATATATCGTTCGTAATTTTCAACTATTTTATTTCCTTTCTTATCCAGTAAAAATTGTGTTCCCTCCTTTTTATAAATGGTTTCCTTCCAAGGCCAAACATTACCTAGTGACCCTGTAATAAAACCAATTATAACGGCTGTTACAATTTGATGCCATCTTTTGAGTACATATCCCAATATGTGAGAGATTGACACTAATCCAAATGCAGAACCCGCTGTAAAAACACTAATAATTTTTAAGTATCTCATTTTTACAGGATCTTTAAGAAATTCGAAATTACCAGAAAAAACATTTGATATAACTCCTCCGAGTACATTTACACTATCAACTAAAAGTAATACGTAATTTCCTAAAAGGATAAGAATAAAAGAGCCTGACAACCCTGGTAAAGTCATTCCTGAAACACCTATTATTCCACAGAGAAAAACAAACCACAGATTATCATTTTCCTTAGCAGGTGTCATAAAACTAATCGCTAACCCAATGGAAGCCCCTATAATTAGTGCTATAATATTCTTTGTTCTCCAATCACCAAAATCTTTTGAGATATAATAAATAGAACCAATGATCATTCCAAAAAACCAAGCCCAAACATAGGTTTCATAGTTTTTTAAAAAGTAATCTAATATTAGCGATACACTAAAATAGCTGAACATACTACCAGCCATCACCAAGACTAAAAACTCTAAATTGGTATATCTAGAAAAGCTTTTAAAACGACCATTCAGTAAAAGTTTGAACGCTTTTGCGTTTACTCTTTGAAAGGTAAATATAAGTTCTTCATAAAACCCCATGACAAAAGCTACCATTCCTCCTGATACTCCAGGAACTTTGTTTGCTCCTCCCATTGTCAATCCTTTTAAAAACAGATTGACTTTCTCAATAAATGTGCGCTCTTGATGCATTGGTTTTAGTTGGAACCACGAAGTTACATATTTCTATTGCTTTTTGGTTGCTATTTTTTCTAATAAAATAATTAAGTTGAATCCTATTATTGCTAAAAGAACGGCATAAAGTAACTGTGGGTCTCCTTCATAACTACTTGGTAAGATACTTTTTTCCAAAAGAGGTTTAACCTCTCCATGACGATCAGTATAGGTAGAAAGTACTTTTTTCCAAGGCCAAACCTTGTTCAAAGACCCTAACATAATACCTGTCAAAGAGATAAGCATTTCATTTTTATATTTAGAAAACAACCATTTCAACAATTTTGAAAAAGTTGTTAAGCCTATGATAACACCAATTGCTATGATTGATATCACGACTAAATCCCTTTCAGATAGTGCTTTCATAACTAAAGGGTAAACACCAATTAATAACAATATATATGAACCTGAAATACCTGGTAAAATCATGGCACAAGAAGCCAAGGCTCCCGAAAAAACAAGAAATAAATAACCTGATTCTTGCCCTCCAATTGATGGTACAACAGTTATAATATACCCTAGAGCAACACCCAAGATACCCAAAATCAATCCCGATTTACTCCATTTTTCAACCTGTTTTCCAATATATAGGATACTTGCTAAAACAAGTCCAAAAAAGAAAGCCCATAGCAAGATAGGTTCATTTTTTAACAACCACTTTATCGCATTGGCCAATGAAAGAACACTTGTCAATATTCCAATAAAAAGAGCTAATAAAAAATTTCCATTAAGTTCATTCCAAGCCTTTTTAAACCCTTCCTTTTTTAAAGTTTGTAAAAGCCCTAGGTTTATATTGCTTATTGAAGTAAGTAACTCTTCATAAATTCCTGAAATAAATGCAATTGTTCCACCTGATACTCCTGGTACTACATCCGCAGCTCCCATGGCCACTCCTTTCAATCCAATTACTACATAATCTTTTAATGATCTACTCATAAAGTTGTTTGGTTATTGTTTTTCTTTTTTTCTAGATTTAAAATGAACTAACTTCTTTTCTTTTTTAGCAATCGTATCTTTCTTTTTTTCTTTTTTGCTTTTTAACCCAATCTTTTGACCAAGCTCTTTCAAGTTATTGAAATTTACCTGATAAGATAAACCGACACCTTGCGTATACCCTTCATCATCTATTGAATATTGCACATCATTCTGTCTATTAAAAACAGTACCTCTCAAATTTCCTTCTTCATTCAATAACACTTCCACTTTTACCTCACCCACAACATTGGTTTGGGTATTGTTACCCACTGGAACACCTACTTTCCCATTCACTAAAACCTTATCACTCAACTGAGTACTTACCGAAACATCTACCTGATCATCAATATTGTTCCTATTCTCGACATTTCCTCTATCACCCTGAACATATCCCACTCCTACTTGAAACTTATTATCGTCGCTATTTAACATACTCGATAATATACTCGAGGCAATTTCAGAAGCTGTTCCTGTTAAACCTGTTGTTGCACTTGTTCCAATAGCCTCTTCATTATAAAACGTTCCAAAAGCTAACAAAAATGAAAAATGCTGCATTTTCGTATTCAAATCGTTTTCATTTAATACAAATTCTAACTCCGAACTAACTGTAGAATCCGCATTTGGAATTTTAATATCAAACTCTTGTTTAGAACTGAATAAACCTCCTGTAATTTTGGTGTACAAATCTATAGGAATTTTTCTGCTGGAGCTAACATTATCTAATATTTGAGCTGGATTTGCATTGGTACGATACACGGCTGTTATATCAAGCTCTGCTTCATAAGGGTTACCACTCCATGAAATGGTTCCTCCTTTTTGAACAATAAACGGTTTGGTAATTCCAGCATATTTAAAGTTATACTGTCCATTATCCACTTTGAAGTCACCAACCATATTGAACTTTCCTCGGGTGTTAATATCAATTGATAGGTTTCCTTGTCCACTTCCCTTTAATTCACTTCCAGAAACTTTATCAATTACTACTTGAGCCACTGCGTCTTTTGTAACATCAAGTTTAATTCTCAAATCAAGTCCTTTAATATCTTCGATAAGTCTTTCTTTTTCTTCTACCTCATCAACTCTTTTTTCAAAGTGAATCAATTTATAATTCTCAACCGTTTTAATATCGCTCAACGGAATTACAAAAACAGTACCTGGTTGAGTTTGTCCGTTCACTTCGATATCTAAATTACTAGTTAATCCAGTAATCTCCGCTCTTCCATTCAAAAATCCAGTACCATAATACGGCACTTCCTCATCTTCCTCAGTATCAAGAATTAATAAATTATCCGTGGTAATATCCAAATCAAGAAACCACATATCAAAGTTTTGATGTGCAATATATCCAGAAAGATTTCCTTTTGTTTTATGCTTTGTATCTTCTAAGATTACGTTATTAAGTTTAAACTGCTGACCATCCAATTCAATATTCGTATTTCCCTTTAAATCAAAATCTACATTTAAATATGGAAATGTTAATCCCGCTCCTTCGACCTTAAGCAATCCTTTGAACTCAGGATTTCTAACAAACCCTTTTGCTTCAAAATCGCCAGAAACCTTACCTCTTAAACGTGATAAGACCTCTTGTCCAAGTGGACTAAACGCATCTATTTCATAATCTCGTAAGGAAACATCGAGATCCATTTCTGGTCGTTCAGCAGAAAAATCAAGACTTCCATTAGCGAAAACACTCTTCGCTTTACTGTTGTTTAAAGACATACTTACATCAAACTTGTCATAAGAATTATCTCCAATAACATGTAATATAAGATCTCCTTGCTCAAAATTATTTATCTTGAAATTATTAACAAGAACATTCGCTTTTGGACTTACTTCCTCTTCTGTTTGTTTAAATGTAAGTTGTCCATTTACCTTTCCATTAAGTTTTAAACTATCTATAGTAGGTAAAAAGCTCTCTAATTTTACATTTTCGAAATTCGCTTTAAAATCGCGATCAATCAAGCCTTTGATATTCCCTTCGACCTCAATTTTTTGCTCATCGGAAACCAATATAAAAGGGCTTATAGCAAAGTCGTTGTCATGAATATTAAAAGTTACTTTATTGTTTTTATCTTCTTTCGGGTTTACAATCCAATCAAAACCTTTATAACTTAATTCAGACTTTTGAAATCCAACAACCCCCTTTTTTTCACTATTAATCGTATAATACAAATTGAGTTCTAGGTTTTCCTTTCTTTCTTTTCCAGCCTTAAACTCGGACTTGAAAAACAAGGTATCTCTTTCCGTTCTGTTCAAAAGGTTTAGCTTCTCAATTTTATAATATTTTGTATTAACCTTATTGGCTGTTAAGTGGGTATTAAATACAGGGTTTTTATTATCGAGTTTAAGTGCTAGTTTTTCGACAATATTGCCGTAAGCATTTATTTTTGGGGTAGAAAAATCTAACTTTATCGAGTTATTACTTGAATTAACTCGACCTTTTAAACGTGTATTCCCTTCAATAGAAATCTGAGGAAAAAATACATCTATAATTTTATTATGAATTTTGAAATCGAATTTTAAAAATTGATTTTCTGAAATTTCAAGTGGTTCATAATTGGTATAAACACTTCCTAAAGCATTTTGGGTAATTGGCCATAATTCATTGAACAAAAACTTTCCTTCTAACTTTCCTTTGACAATATCATCCGAATTAATTTCAATACTTTTGATGCTGTCTTTAATTGCTGAATTTACCGTAAACCTTTTAAAGTTATACCGGTCCTTCTGGTTTTGATATTTAAAGTTTTCAAAAGTTGCATTTCCTACAATATCATCAAAAGTATTCCCAGAGATATCTAGAACCAACCTTCCTTTAAGTTCAGAAATCGAGTCTCTTGTAAACAGGTTTGTTTTTCTAAGGTCAACTTTGGTCATATCCGCTTCAAAATCGAACTTATTTATTTCAGAAGAAAAGTCAGCCAACCCTTGAAACTGCATCATAAAGTTCTCATCTCTAGACTCTAGTTCTCCTTTAAATTTCTTTTTCTCGAACTCTCCATTAACAATCAGGTCTTTATATTCATATCCATTAAACTCCAAATTGCTAACTGTTCCTAATATAGAAGTATTAATATTGTCTACATTAAAACCACTTCCTCTTACATCCGCACTTAATGATATTTTACCAAATAAAGGATCATTAGCAAAAACTCCTACATCAAAATTATCGAAAACCACCTCGCCTTCATAATTCGCAAAATCTATGTTATCAATATTTGTAAGCTGTAAATCCGAAATAGTAGTTCCAATATCTGAATTGACTGTAAGCGTTGCTTCCATTTGATCAGGGGTTACCTTAACCAAACCGATCATAGTAAAATTTCCAAGTCTTTGAAATTCGGAAGGCAACGTGCGTCCTAATAAATTTGGAAGTACACTTTTTAACTGATAATAATTTGCCGTAACATTTTTTATATCTGCATCAAATACAAAACCTCTATCGGTATTAAGTGCATTTACAAAACCTAGATCACCAATAATTCTCATTCCCTTTTTAGAATGCATTTTCACATTAGTAGCACTGAAATTATTTAAAACCCCATTTACTTTCCCTGTGAAGTGAATCATATCATCACCATTAAGTTCATTGTACAACTTATTCAAATCTTTAACAGCTAAATCACTTTTCTTAAACTTGGCTTTAATTTTTACTTTGTCATTAAAGTCTGCTAGATACTCCCTCTTGTAAGTTAATTTTATATCGGCATCAATTCTAGAATCATTATCAGTTTGAAGAATTGTATTATCAAACTGCATATGAGTTTTTGTATATATGAAATCTGTATTCAGACTGGTAATATTTACGCCTCTATTTTCAGTAAACTGCATATTTCTAATTTTCATAGAAACATCGGGACCTATAATTGAAAAGTCATTAAGTTCCGCTGAAGTATTGCTTGCTGAAAATTGTAAAAGTTCGTCTTTATTCTCGTCTAGTAATTTAAAATTCAATCGTTCCAAACGAATTAGCTCACTTTTAAGAATAAACGGAGTTGATAAACTATCTTTTGGCTTACCATCTTCAAAACTTTCAATAAAAACCGCTAGGTTATCATCTTTTTCTCCTTTGT
The DNA here is from genome assembly GCF_964513065.1 of Tenacibaculum xiamenense. Lineage (NCBI taxonomy): Bacteria > Pseudomonadati > Bacteroidota > Flavobacteriia > Flavobacteriales > Flavobacteriaceae > Tenacibaculum > Tenacibaculum xiamenense. Next base: position 292,157 of record NZ_CAZEQU010000042.1, on the reverse strand, counting down.
AAGTTTTTAAATGAAACTGAACTCCTGACAGCGAAGCTTCACCCAGATTTACTTTATTATCTACAATTTTTTTTACGTTAATAAGTGAAGTCTTAAGGTTATCAACGAAGATCAAAGTATCCTGATGATGATCTCGAATCTCAATTCCTTTTAGATTAACACTTCCCAGCCAAGATAAATCTATTTTTTTTACAACAATATTAGTTCCAAAATTCTCATTTACATAATCCGTTGCATACTTCCCAATGGTGGTTTGTGTTATTGGTAACGACAATATAAGTATTATCAGTAGCAAAAAAATTGCTACATACTTGAGGGTTTTTAACGTTATGTTTTTAAGTCTTTTAATACTATTTTTTTTACTCACTACCAATTAACAAAAGTAACTACCTAACCCCAAAAAACTTGCCTTATTACAAAGAAAATTAGTTTTTAACGAATTTCTAACACATTATGAATATTTTTGCTAGAAATTTCTTAGAGTTTGAGCACACAAAAAATATATATTTTAGGTATTGAAAGTTCTTGTGATGACACAAGTGCTTCAGTTATATGTGACGGAAAAGTGTTGAGTAACATTGTTGCCAATCAAGAAGTTCATGCCAAATATGGTGGTGTGGTTCCTGAACTGGCATCAAGAGCTCACCAACAAAACATTGTTCCTGTGGTGCAACAAGCTATTGAACAAGCTGGTATTACCAAAAAAGATTTAAGCGCTGTTGCTTTTACAAGAGGCCCAGGACTAATGGGCTCGTTACTTGTTGGAACTTCCTTTGCGAAGTCTTTAGCTCTAGGCTTAAATATTCCTTTGATTGATGTAAATCATATGCAAGCTCATATTTTAGCTCATTTTATCAAAGAGGAAAATGGAAAAATTCCTCCCTTCCCATTTATATGTTTAACCATTAGTGGTGGGCATACTCAAATTGTAAAAATTACCGATCATTTTGACATGGAGGTTCTTGGAGAGACCATTGATGATGCTGTTGGAGAAGCTTTTGATAAATCTGCTAAAATTCTTGGTCTTCCATATCCTGGAGGTCCTTTGATTGATAAATATGCTCAACAAGGCAACCCGAAAGCTTTCAAATTTAGCAAACCAAAAGTTGGCAATTTAGAGTTCAGTTTTAGTGGCTTAAAAACAGGAATTTTATACTTCATCCAGAGAAATGTAAAAGAAAATCCTAATTTCATTAAAGAAAATCTTTACGACATCTGTGCTTCAATTCAACATACCATTATTGAAATATTGATGGATAAAATAAAGAATGCCGTTAAGCACACAGAAATAAAACACATTGCTATTGCTGGTGGGGTTTCTGCTAATTCTGAAATCAGAAAACGCCTTCAAATGGCAGAAAAACATTGGGGATGGACAACCTATATTCCAAAATTTGAATACACTACAGATAACGCAGCTATGATTGCCATAAGCGGTTATTTAAAATACTTAAAAAACGAATATTCAGATGTTTCTGTTACTGCCAAAGCTCGTTTAAAGGTTACAGAACTTTAATCATTATTATTAATTAAAGCTTATGGATGCACTTATTAATTTTTGTCATCACGTATCTTCTCTTGACATTAATGCCAAAAAAGCTTTACACAATGCTAACTTTGAAAGTAAATTTTTCAAAAAAGGCGAGCCTATTTTAAGAGAAAACTCTTATTGCAATCATTTATACTTTATTACAAAAGGATTAACGAAATTTTGTTTTTCATCTGAAGAAAAGGAATTTATTATGCGTTTTTTTCCTGAGAACATACTTTTTACCAACTTAGATAATTACACCTCTGGGAGAAAATCAAAATATAAATTTATTGCTATTGAGGACACATCTTTAATTCAAATTAGTATTACCGAATTTGAACTTTTGTGCAAACAACATCATTCTATTGAAACCTTCTACCGAAAATTCATGACCATGGCTAACAAAAACATGATGGAAAGAATCAGTGAAATGCTAGAAGAGGAAGCCAAAAACAGGTATGAAAACTTTACGAAAAAATTTCCTTTCCTTATGCAACGTGTCAGTTTAGGAGATTTATCGAACTACTTAGGTATTACCCAGGTTTCATTAAGCAGAATACGCGCAAAGTAGCTTTTACTCTTTTAAAACTAACTACTGCATTATTTTCTTACTTTGAATAAGTTCGTTTAACTGCCCAACAAAATCTATATTGTTTTTAAAAGAACCATGATTTTGATAAATCCCTGATAAGGAACCTAATTCTTCCATTTCTTCATTATAAAACTCTACTTTATCTGCAAAATTCAAGTTTCCTTTTACGATTCTACCACATTTTAATGCACTATTAACCCGAGCATTACATCTACATGAATTTTTGGGATTATAAACACCACAATTAGTATTTAAAAAACCACCTAATACCTTTCTTGATTTCTCTAAACGTTTTCGAAAGTTTTCTGGAGAAGTATTTGTTACTTCAGCCCCTATGGTACTTTTTAATTTTAAAATACTCCCTAATATGAAGGCAACTCTATGCTCTCTATTTAAACATTGCAACATTGCCAAAGTACAACTTGTTTTTAACTCTTTCTCCAACAAATCTCTATCTGGTAAGTTATATTCTTTAGGACCTTTAAAGGTTTTTAAATCCTCTGCATATATATCAAAAGAAACCAATACTTTTTCTATATCGGTTTTCTTAAAATTGATTAAATAATTCGTTGCAATTCGATATACCCAAGTTTTAAACTTGCTCTTATTTTCAAACTTACCCAAATTGGTTATCACTTTCACCAAAATTTCCTGAGTAGCGTCCTCAGCATCTAGTCTATCCCATAAAAATCGTAAGGAAATATTAAAAACATATTCTTGTATAGAGTTAATTAAGGTTGCCAAACTTTTTCTATTCCCTTCTAAACTTTCTTTTATTAATTGTAGTTCGTTCATATTCGGTTTTAACTCGTACGAACCTTTTACAGACCCGTACGAGTTGATTTTTATTTTTTAAACTTATCTAATAAATATTGTCCATGCGGATTGTCTTGAATCATTAACCAATTCCCATCGGCTTGCTTTCTTAAAATAGCTATAGACAAACCACTTTCTTTTATTTCTGTCCCGTCAGGAAGGTTTCCAACCATACTCCAAGGCGAAATATGTTTTGCTATATTCCCCGAAATATAAATTTCATGTCCACCGAATTTATACGTCGGATTAAACATTACAAACTGACTAAAGGCTTTTCTTAAATTTTCTTTTCCTTGAATAGGTTTCTGAGGTTCAAACATAACCACAGCGTTTTCTTCATATGTCGAAAGTATTCCATCAATATTTTTGTTTTGAAAAGCGCTTACCATTTTACTAATTGTACTATACACTTTCTTTTGATCTTCATTAAAATTTGCTACCATTTCTTTGTTTGTTTGAGCACTACTAAGAGAAACGAATCCCAAAGTCAATACGGTTAAAAAATAATTTCTAATTGTAAACATTTGTTTCTTTTTTTATAATCGATGAATTTCGACTATACATTATTAGACAATCAAAAATGCCTACTGTGAATTTTTAGCTCATTTTTTTTTTATAAAGTCATTTCCGTACCTCCAACCAAACATCAAAAACTATTTTTTAAGAGATTCTGTTTTTTTATCATATGTAAAAAAGAATACCATTTTCATTAAAGAAATTTGAGTCATTCTTAATAAATACAAATCTATGAACACTCAGTCATCTTTAAACATTGTTAACAAACATTTAAATTATCCCAAAGTAACTTTGGTAGAAACGACAACGAGTCAATATCTTCATATTGCCGCGGAAATTGATAAGACATCTTTTCCTTTTTTCTTAGGAAAATCTTCATGCAAGAAATCAGTATTGAAATTTTGCAAAGAACAAGCCGAAAATATTGAGAAGAAAGCGGGAGTTATCAACTGTTCAATTTTTAGTGCAATTATAATTCCCCCTGGACGAGGTAAATATGTTCAAGAAAACATTAGTAAAACACATTTGGCTAAATTCGATGTTGTAATTTTGATTGAAATCGACTCAACAGAACATGTTGAAGAATTACTCAAGAGTAAAGTGTACCAAGAGCTAATATCTAAAATAAAATCAAAATCTTCTTATCTACATATTGTAAAAGCCTCAAATGTTCGACAAATAGGGCCTGTTAACCATTCCAAGCAAGGTATTTTCTTGTTTAATTATTTTTACGCTCAAAATACTTCTCAAAATCTGTTAGTATGGGAGTATACTGCTGGTTGGTTTGAGAAAGAAACCAAACTGAACAATTCTACTCTGTTATTACCAGGTGATAATTCAAAATATACTATTATTAACCATTGCCGTTGGGATAGTCTTTGGAATATCATTCCCCATTTAATCTTCAAAAAAACTTTCAAAACTTATGTTTTAGATAATTTTTACGCCAACAAGGTTGGAGCTCAACCTATACTATACAAACTCGTTTAAACATTTTACGTTCGCATTTATTTTTTTTAATATTTTACTGTAACTTAGCTTTCAACCAACAACTACTAACTTTCATAACGATGTCTGAAACACAATCTATAGATGTAAGTAAGGATAGAATTAAGCTACCTTTTAATTTTGATGTAAAAAAAATGACAGAAGAGTTTGAAATACTCAAAGAAAAACATCTGTCTCAATATGAATATTACGATGCAATACCATTAAGAGCTCCTGCACATTTAGTGGACCCAAGCATTCCTTTTCCCCCTCCAGCTGACGATTACGCGGATGGTTCTTGGACAGCTTGGCTTGATACTGATAAACTTAAAACATCTCAATACTTAACTGATATTGTTAATTTCTTTAGAGATAATACCAAAGTTACTTTAGTTAGACTACTCAGACTTGCTCCAGGTCAAGTGGTAAAAGAGCATACGGATCCGACCTTAGCTTTAGAAGTTGAAAAGTCTGTGGTTCGATTAACCATACCCATAATTAATAATGATCGTGTTACGTTTTATTTAAATAGCACTCCTGTGGAAATGGCTCCAGGTGAATGCTGGTACTTAAAACTAAATGATCCACATATGATTACTAATTACGGAGAGGAAGAAAGGGTTAACCTTACAATAGATATGATTCCAAATGAATGGTTAAGAAACATTATTGAAGAAAGTATAAGATAAAAAAATCCCGAGAACTTTTCTCGGGATTTTTTCTAATATTTTCTTTTAGTCTTTATACTACATCCAATTGCTCTAGTATATGTTTGTGAAGGTTTTTCTCCTTTCATTATAGAAGAAATAGCATTTTCTACAAAAGGGACCTTTACATTTTTTTCATTAAGAGAACTATCATCAATAGCTCCAATATACTCAACAATCAATTTATCATTTCTCTTGTTCAAAATATAAACGTGAGGAGTTTTTGTTGCTCCGTACTGCGGATATACTTCTTGTTTTTCATCAAACAAATATGGAAAAGTAAACCCTTTTTCTTTGGCTCTTTTCTGCATTCCTTCAAAACTATCTCCAGGTGTAACAGCTGGATCATTAGGGTTAATGGCAATAACAGGGTATCCTTTATTCTTGAATTTTTTATCAAGCTCAATGATTCTATCCTCATTCGCAACAGAGTAAGGGCACATGTTGCACGTAAAGATTACGATAAATCCTCTTGCTTCTTTATAGTCTGCCAAAGAGACCTTTTTACCATCAACATTTTTCAAAGAAAAATCAGCAGCAATATCTCCTACTTTATATCCTTTTGGAGGTTGTGTTGTAAACGACGATAATATCGTTACTAGTGTAAGTAAAAAAACAGTTTTTAAAAGTTTCATGATTTTATTGTTTTAAAAAGGTTTGTAACTCATTTTTCAACTCTTCATAGTCAAAGGATTGCTCATAGAATTTTCTTTTCTTTTTATTATAAATAATGGTTGCAGGTATCGAGCCTGTCCATTCCTTTGCGATATCTTCTATCCAAAACTGTTCGTTAGAATCGTTAAATATTAAAACTAATGACTGGATATTTTTCTTTCTTAGGAAAGGAATTACACTTCTTTCCTTTTGACTCGCCAAATCAAGACTCACTAAAATTACCTCTACATTTTTATTTTTATATTCTTTATTTAGTTTTTCAAATGCTGGGAGTTCTTTTACACATGGGACACACCAAGTCGCCCAAAAGTTTATTATATAGGTTTTCCCATCATTTTTATGCAACAAAGGTTTTAATTGTTCGTATTTCAAAACATTAACCTCCAACTTCTTATTCTCTTGAGATTTTATCTCAGCACAAACTAACGCTGACAACACTAAAGAAAGGCAGATAATTTTTTTTAGCATAACGAAATATTAGTTATCTCTAAAAATAATCAATTAAATTCCATTCAACGCTACTTAACAAAATATTAACAAGGAAAAAGACAAGAAATTACTGAAAGAAAAAAAGGTAAAGCTCACGCTTTACCTTCTATTAAGTTTTTGAGAAATATGCTGATTATCCAAAAATTTCATTTAATATTTTGGCTAATCGAATACCTCCTTTTTGTAACTGCTCTCGAACAATTGGCATATATACATAAGAATAACGATAACGTAGGTTCTCACCAGGTTCCGCAGAATCATAAACTCTCTTAGTTAATTTATGCGTATCATGAACCCAATCAACAACGGTTCCTTGTTTAATCTTTTTTATTTCACCCTTTGATAAACATTTCTCATTTTTTGCCAACTCCAAATAACTCATTCCCCATTGATTTATTAAATCCTCATCCCAAACTCTATGTAAGTTTGTTCCTTTACCATGCCACTGAACCTGGATTGTATTTGCCCCTTTGTCTTCCTTCCTTCCTATATGCAAAGGCTGATGCAAATCTCCCATAAAATGGACCAACATTTTTAAATAAAACTGCTTATCCTCTAATGTACTCTCTTTAGATTTTAAAACTTCGATGCAATACTCAATTCCAGTTACTAAATCTCCTCTCTTGTTTTTTGCACTTATACCATAGGTCTTATTTAATGACATATTAACATAATGCCACGGAAAAAACTTACTATACTTTCTATCTGATTTTATTTCATCAGCGAATGTTGATACAAAGGCTAAGCTTTCGCCTTTTAACAATTTTTGAATTTTCTTCTTAGCTTTTCTTGTTAAATATTTTTCTGCTATTTCTCCAGTTGCTCTATGTCCAGTAGGTCCCCAAACATCATTTGAAAAACTTTCTGTAGATAAAATAAAACTAAAAATAACAATTAAGAAACGTCCCACCATACTAAATTGATTTTCGGCTAAGTTATAAAATACTGTTTAGAAAAAATTTGCATAATTCAAAAATATTTTTATATCTTTATGATATCAAAATAATATCACTTTAAATTAACAGAATATGAAATCAGAAAAAATTATCAAACCAGCAAATGGCTATTTGTTATTCTTTATAGCTCTCATTTTATTTATTGGAGGAATCGTAATGACTATAAAACAGGAAAACCCCGTACACCTTTTGGCCACGCTAATTGGTTTTATTCTTTTCTTTGGTTTTATACTAGTAAATCCCAATTCATCAAAAGTTATCCTTCTCTTCGGTAAGTATGTAGGTACAGTAAAACAAAACGGTCTGTTTTGGGCAAACCCACTTTATAAAAAGAAAACAATCTCTTTGAGAGCGAGTAATTTCGATAGTGAGCGATTAAAAGTTAACGATAAACTCGGTAACCCAATTATGATTAGTACGATTTTAGTTTGGAGAGTTACTGAAACATATAAAGCGGCTTTTGATGTTGATAATTATGAAAATTTTGTTCGAGTTCAAACCGATGCAGCAGTTAGAAAATTGGCTAGCATGTACCCTTATGACAACTTTGCAGATGAAGACCATGAAGAAGATATTACTTTAAGATCAAGTGTAAATGAAGTTAGCGATGCTTTGGAGAAAGAATTAGAAGAACGTTTGTCTATTGCAGGTATAGAAGTTTTAGAAGCCCGAATTGGTTACTTGGCCTATGCACAAGAGATTGCAAGCGCAATGTTAAAAAGACAGCAGGCAACAGCAATAGTAGCTGCAAGACATAAAATAGTTGAAGGTGCCGTTAGTATGGTGGAAATGGCTTTAGAAGAATTAAACAAAAAAGAAATTGTAGAACTTGATGAAGAGCGTAAAGCTGCAATGGTAAGTAACTTAATGATTGTGTTGTGTGGAGATAAAGAAGCTTCACCTGTAGTAAACACCGGAACTTTAAATCATTAATAAAAAACAAACATATGAAAGAATATAAAGTAGTCGATTGGAAAATGGGGTTTTCAAAAAATAATGAAAAACTTGAGGATACCTTAAACACTTATGCCAAACAAGGGTGGCGAGTTATTAATATTGCAGAAAGCACAACCAGAATAGTCTTCGAAAGGGATAAAAACCGTTAAATAGTTTTATTATGAAAGTATTCAAAGAAGAACAAAGGTTTACGCAATCATGGCTAATAATTTTATTAGTAATAAGTGCAATAGTTCCTATTACAATTATTACCAAAGAACTAATCGAGAAGAAAATAACTACCCTCGAATACCTCTCTATAGTTGCATTAATCATTTTTTCGATTTGCTTAATTTTCATATTCAAACTAAGAACACGAATAGACGAAATAGGAATTCATTATCAGTTCTTTCCATTTAATCTCAAAATGAAAACCATAAAATGGATTGAAATATCAAAAATACATATTCGAAAATATGACGCTATTTCAGAATATGGTGGATGGGGCTTTAAACAGGGAGCTCTGTGGAGTAAAAAAAATGGAAATGCTTTAAATATTAAAGGAGATATAGGAATTCAGCTAGAGTTAAAAAATGGAAAAAAGTTATTACTTGGAACTCAAAAAAAGACTCAAGCTGAATCTGTTATTAACAATTATAAACATCAATTAACCGCATCATGATTCGTTTTATTCTTTATATTATTTTCATAGTACTTACAGGGGTTTACAGCATTTTTGCTCAGATTCAGCAAGATGAAATCACTATTATGAACGATTCTATTACTCTATCAGGAACCCTAAGCTATCCCCAAAAAAATACCCCCTTGATTATATGGGTTCATGGCTCAGGAAACATCGACAGGAATGGAAACCAGGGAAATATTATAAAAGCAAACTACATTCAACAATTTCGCAATGAGATAAACAAACACGGTATTGCTTTTTTTAGCTACGACAAGAGAACGGCGAATAAAAACAATTTTAAGTTCCTGAAAAACATTACATATAATGATTTATATAAAGATGTTTTAGTAACGATCGATTATTTTAAAAAACTAAATGAATTCCCGGAAATTGTTTTAATCGGTCATAGTCAAGGAAGTTTAACAGCAATGTTAGCATCAAAGAACATAACTAAATTTATTTCAATAGCAGGTCCATCGAAACCTTTTGATGAAATTCTTCTAGATCAAATTACTAAAGGTAATCCGAGTTTAGCAGGCATTACCAAAGATCATATAAATGAATTAAAAAAAACTGGTAAAATTGAAGCTATCGATCCGAAGTTAGTTACTATTTTTGCCAAACCAAATCAGCAATTTCTACTTTTCTGGATGCAATATGATCCCTCGAAAGAAATAAAAAAGCTCTTAATACCTACCTTAATAATTAACGGTACTAAAGATTTACAAGTTGGTGTTTCTGAAGCTCAAAAACTCAAGCAAGCTTTACCTAAAGCGAAGCTGACTCTTATACCAAATATGAATCATGTTTTAAAGGAAATAAAAGAAGATCAAAACAATTACCCCTCTTATTTTTCAGCTGATTTTCCGATTTCAACAGAACTAATAAAAACAGTTGTTGATTTTATAAAAGAATAATTATGGCAAAAAAAAAGGCATTTGCATTACGACTAAATGAAGATATGCTTAAAGCAATTGAAAAATGGGCTGCCGATGAATTTCGCTCTACAAATGGGCAAATTGAATGGATGCTAATGCAAGCTCTTAAAGAAGCAAAGCGAGCTCCTAAAAAAGAAGAATAGTAATTTTATTTTAAATAAAATTTAGCTTCTTTTAATATCAACTTCACCATAAAAAAAGGATTTCTTCGCTTTTTTAACACTCTACAAACCTATCTGTTAACATTTTTTTAAGAAGTTTAATTAATACTTTTACCCCTTATTCACACTAATTAAACCTTTTAAAGAAACCTACGTGTTTTCATACTTCTGAGTATTAAGTATTAAAGGTTACATGTGACCATTAAAACCAATAAAAATCAACACATGAAAAAACTTTTTTCAATACTATTTCTATTAATTGGCTCTTTTGCATTTGCCCAAGAGTTTTCAATGGATTTAGTAAAAAACATGAAACCAAGAAACATCGGTCCTGGAGGCATGAGTGGTAGAGTTACCGCCATAGATGTTGTTTTGAAAAATCCAGATATTATCTATGCTGGAACTGCTTCCGGAGGAGTATGGAAATCTACTTCAGGAGGAACAAAATGGGAACCCATTTTCGAAAAACAAGTTACAGCTTCTGTCGGAGCACTTGCCATTCAACAATCTAATCCAAGTGTTATTTGGGTAGGTACTGGTGAAGGAAACCCTAGGAATAGTTTAAATGGGGGATATGGAATTTTTAAATCTCTAGATGCTGGTAAAACATGGAAATCTATGGGACTCGAAAAAACCCGTCATATTCATCGTATTGTAATTGACCCAACAAATCCTAATGTTGTTTATGTTGCAGCAATCGGTTCTCCTTGGGGCGAACACAAAGAAAGGGGCATTTACAAAACAATTGATGGAGGTAAAACTTGGAAACAAATTTTATTTAACAACATAAAAACAGGGGCTGCCGATTTGATTATGGATCCATCAAATCCAAATAAATTGATTGCCGCTATGTGGGAACACAAACGTGATCCATGGTTCTTCAAATCTGGAGGAAAAGGAAGCGGCTTATTCATTACACATGATGGAGGAGATACTTGGAAAAAAATTACCGATAAAGAAGGTTTTCCAAAAGGAGACCTTGGAAGAATAGGTGTTGCCATTTCTCGATCAAATCCCAACGTAATTTACGCTTTGGTAGAATCTAAAAAAAATGCTTTATACAAAAGTGAGGACGGTGGATTCAAATGGAAAAAAATAAACGATAAAAACGGTATTGGAAATCGTCCTTTCTATTACTCTGAAATTTATGTAGATCCTCAAAATGAGAATAGGTTATATACTATTTTTACTTATGTAAATGTTTCTGAAGATGGAGGAAAAAATTTCAAACAATTAATGCCTGCCTATGGTGTTTCTAATGGAGTGCATCCTGATCATCACGCATGGTGGATTCACCCAGAGGACGGTTCGTTTATGATTGATGGGAATGACGGTGGTTTAAACATTTCGTACGACAAAGGGAAGTCTTGGCGTTTTATTGGAAATTTACCCGTAGCGCAGTTTTATCATATTAATGTTGATAATGAGTACCCATATAATGTTTATGGAGGAATGCAAGATAATGGTTCTTGGAGAGGCCCTGCTTACGTATGGAAAGTACAAGGTATTAGAAATTCATATTGGCAAGAAATAGGTTTTGGAGATGGTTTTGATGTTGTTCCTGACAAAGATGATTCTCGTTATGGCTGGGCAATGAGTCAACAAGGATTTGTTTCGAGATATGATTACCAAACAGGAAACAATTATACTGTTCGTCCAACACATCCTGATGCTGAAGTAAAATTACGTTTTAACTGGAATGCAGCTATTAATATTGATCCTTTTGATAACTCAACAATTTATTTCGGAAGTCAATTCGTTCATAAATCTACAGATAAAGGGTTAACATGGGAAGTTATTTCTCCAGACCTTTCAACTAATGATAAAAGTAAGTTAAAACAATCGGAAAGTGGAGGCTTAACTATGGATGCAACAGGTGCTGAAAATCACTGTACTGTTTTAGTTATTGAGCCTTCTCCTTTAGAAAAAGATATGCTTTGGGCAGCTACTGATGACGGTCAAATTCATATTACACAAAATGGAGGTACAAACTGGACCAATGTTTCTGCAAACATTAAAGGTTTACCAGCCAATAGCTGGGTAACTCAAATTAAAGCTTCCAATAAAAACAAGGGAGAAGCTCTATTAGTAGCTAATGACTACAGAAGATTCAATTACACACCTTATGCTTATAGAACCAAAGATTATGGTAAAACATGGGAACGAATTGTTAAAGAAGGTGATGTTGAAAGTTATACTTTATGTATTGTTGAAGACTTAGAAACTCCTAACCTGTTATTCTTAGGAACAGATGACGGACTTTACGTTTCTGTTAATGCTGGAAAAAAATGGACTAAATGGACCAATGGATTCCCTACTGTTTCTGTAAAAGATTTAGTAATTCATCCTAGAGAGCATGATTTAGTTATTGGTACTTTTGGTAGAGCTGCATGGATTTTAGATGATATAAGACCTTTGAGAAAAATAGCTCAAAGTAACAATGTTTTAACCAACAACATTACTTTATTTGCACCTCCTACTGGATATCAAGCTTCTTACCAACAACCTACAGGAAGTCGTTTTGGAGGTGATGCTTTGTACAATGGAGAAAATAGAGGTTTCGGGGCACGTATCGCTTATTACTTAAACAAACCTAAAAAAGAGGTAAAAGAAGATAATAAGAAATCTAAAAAGAAGTCGAAAACTAAAAAGGAAGATACAAAAGATGCTAAAGAAAAGAAACCTGAGGTTAAATTCGATTCGATTAAGTTTGAATTCTTTGATGGTGATCGCTTAATTAGAACTTTAAAAAGAAAAACTCCTAAAGAAAATGGTATTCATAGACTTACTTGGTATATGGATGAAAAAGGAGTAGAACGTCCATCAAGAAGAACAAGAAAATCAAAGAGAGAGCCTTCAGGTGTTAGTGTTAAGCCGGGAACATACAAAGTAAAGGCAACTTTTGGAGATAAAACTTCAGAACAAAACATTACTATCGAATACGATCCAAGGTTAAAGCTATCAAAAGAGGCTATTGATGAAAAGTACAATGCTTATAAAAAACTTGAAGGATATCAGAAAACTATTGCCGATATTGTTAAGCAATTAAATGAAAGTAAAAAAATTGCTAGTGATTATAAGGGGAAACTCACAAAAGAAGACAAAAAGAAGTATAAGGACGCTATTGGCAAGTCGAAAAACATTGTTAAGAAAATAGATTCTCTAACTTCTATTTATCTTGGAAAAGTTGATAAACGACAAGGAATTACAAGAAGCCCAGATGTTACCGTTTATCAACGACTAAATACTGCACGTTGGTATGTTGGAAGTAGATTTGGAAAACAAACCAACACTGAAGTACGTTTGATTGTTCAGTTTGAAGAATCTTTCAAAAAGGCCTTGGAGGGAACTAATAAATTTTTCTCCGATGATTGGAAGAAATATCGTGAAGAATTAGAAAAAATCACAATTTCTCCATTCAAAAAAACTGAAATTTTCTCGTTAAATTAATTTATCGTAATATTGAAATCCTCCAATACATATTGGAGGATTTTTTCATTATAAGTCAAGAGTTTAATCCTAAAAAAAATTAACTCTTCAATCTAAAAACCCTAAACGAGTTCAGTAAATAAAATTTTAATTTAAATCTATTCCAGTGAAGAAAATAACCCTTTTAATTTTTGCTTTTATATCACTTAACACCTTTAGTCAAAAAAATCCAGAAAATTCTTTGGGTGTATGGTACATGTATGGAGGAAGCTTTCAACTTTCTGAAAACTGGAAATTAAAATCACTAGCGCATTTCAGAATGTTCGATCTTACAAATGATTTGCAACAGTATCTTTATCGAGTTGGAGCTAATTACAAAATAAATAAAACCTTGAGCGTTACGGGTGGATATGCTTATTTAAATACTGATGCTACTTTTGATGTTGATGGAGGCAATGCAGATGAACATAGACTTTACGAAGACTTTAATATAAAACACAAAGTATCTAAACTTGGGTTCGATCATCGATTTAGACTAGAGCATCGTTTTTTTGAGCACGACACTCAACATTGGATTCGCTATCAACTAGGGTTAAGTTACCCTTTGACAAAAACAGTATCAGCCTTTGCTTTTGATGAAGTTTTTTTCAATTTCCAAGGTGAAACCTATGCTCAAAACTGGATTGGTGGAGGTGTTACTTATAAAGCTTCAAATAGCATTAAACTTAAATTAGGCTACATGAATATTTCTGATAAGAATATAAGCTTAGATAGAATCCAACTTGGAATAATTTTCAATACAAAACTTAATAAGTAATAAATATTCAAATTAACTAAAATTTTTAGTATATGAGCATTGCCGAAATCAATAATGACCTGCCTCTATTTGCAAATGACACCATTATATTTGGTGTGCTATGTGTAATTCTTGCAGCCATTTTTTATACCTCAAAAGTTGACAGCTTTTCTAAATTTTACAAAATAGTTCCTGCCTTACTTTTATGTTATTTTATTCCTTCTGTTTTTAGTTCACTTGGAATAATTGCTGATAAATGGATTGATGTAGATGCCACTATTGCTCATTTAAAAACTACTTATTCTAGTATTGAAGGAGTTACTAATTTAAAAGGATTAAAAGAATATATACTCTCAAACAACATTCCGTATAAAGAATATTCAGCTTTCGTAGGAAGTAGCAAAATTTATTATATTTCTTCAAGGTTTTTGCTACCTGCCTCTTTAGTATTGCTGACTTTAAGTATTGATTTAAAAGGTGTTTTTAAATTAGGTCCAAAGGCGTTGATTATGTTTTTAACGGCTACCATCGGAGTTATGATTGGTGGACCATTAGCTATTTTATTTTTTAACTTTGTTGCTCCTGACATTTTAACGAGTGTTGAAGGAACTGAATTATGGAAAGGTTTATCTACTGTTGCTGGTAGTTGGATTGGCGGAGGTGCTAATCAACTAGCCATGAAAGAGCAATGGGAAGTAGGTGATAGTTTATTCAGTATTATGGCTGTTGTAGACGTATTAGTTGCAGAAGTTTGGATGGCCTTCTTATTACTTGGTGTTGCTAATTCTGATGCCGTTGACAGGTGGTTAAAAGCTGATAATTCTTCTATTACCAACCTTAAGAATAAAATGGAAAAGTTTACTCTTGAAACCTCGAGAATTCCAACCTTTAATGATTTAATGATCTTATTAGGTATTGCCTTCGGTGTAACATCAATTGGGCATTTAGTTGGAGACAACCTTGGAGGATGGATTAAAGATAATATCCCAGCTTTAGTTGATTTTGGATTGGGAAGTTCTTTTTTCTGGCTTATTATAACAGCAACCACTGTAGGTGTTTTTCTTTCTTTTACAAAAGCTAGAAATTACGAAGGAGCAGGTGCTAGTAAAATTGGATCAATTTTTATATACATATTAGTGGCTTCAATTGGAATGAAAATGAATTTAAATGCTATCGTTGAAAACATCAGTTTATTTGCTATAGGATTCGTTTGGATGATTATTCATGTCGTTCTTCTTTTTGTTGTCGCTAAGATCATTAAAGCTCCCTATTTCTTCTTAGCCGTAGGCTCTAAAGCTAATATTGGAGGTGCTGCTTCGGCTCCTGTAGTGGCTGGAGCTTTTCATCCTTCGTTAGCTCCTGTAGGTGTTCTTTTAGCCGTATTAGGATATGCTCTAGGAACATATGGTGCTTTTGCCTGCGCTCTTATGATGAAATGGGTTAGTTAAATTTACTTTTTTATAAAAAAATTCATAAAAGGTCTAGTATTCTTTTCATAAACTAAAAATATGAACCAACCGAACACCAATATGCAATTGTTACTGTAGTTAATTATCCATAAAATTTCTGCATATTTGCATTCCTTAAATTATGTAATATTCGCTTATCATAGCAACAAACTCTATATAAAAACATGAAAAAAGTATTAGCAACATTCATTACAGCTTTATTAATAATAGCTTGTTCTTCTAAAAAAGAAGGAAACATGATTGTTAAAGGTCAAATTAAAGGTTTGAAAAAAGGAACTCTTTACCTTCAAAAAATGAAAGACACTGTAATTGTTACAGTTGACTCTGTTGCTCTTTTAGGTAATGATACTTTTGTTTTAAGTGACAATGTTGAGTCTCCAGAAATGTATTATTTAACCTTCAATGGAAATACCAACGATAAACGCCTTTTATTTTTCGGAGAAAAAGGAGAGATTTCTATAACAGACAAATTAGAAGAGTTTGGTTTTAATCCAGAAATAATTGGCTCTCAAAATCAAATAGTTATGGATAAATTTAGAGAAGTTGATAAAAGATTCAATGATCAACGTCTTGAATTAATTAAAAAGGAATTTGAAGCGAAAAAAGAAAACGACGAGCTATCGATCAACGAAGTAAATGATGAAAGAGCTAAGATAATTCGTAGAAGATTTTTATTTGCTACTAATTTTGCCATTGCTAATGCTGATAGTGAAGCTGCTCCTTATATTGCTTTAACGGAACTTTATGATGCTAATATCAAGTTGTTAGACACTATTAATAGTAGTTTATCTGATAGAGTAAAGTCTTCAGGTTATGGAAAAAAATTACAGAATTTTATAAATAAAATTAAGAATAACGAAAAATAGATTCACTTTCATTATCTCTTATTTCAAAATATTTAGACTGTCTGAAAAGATGGTCTTTTTTTTACCTTACACCCTACTTTACTTATAAATACAGAACAAAATCCTCGACAAAATCAACTACCTTATATTCTCACTTCTCATTAATAATAGGCACTGATTTAAATAAAGTTTTTTAACTACATTTATAATCACAACCGCACCAATTATTTTCTGCAAGCTGTTGTTTAGATTAAAAATAGAACAACATCAGTTAAATTAAATTTAATTACATGAAGAATCGTAAATGGACATCAGAAGCAATAAATAAGATAAAAGCAGATTTTAACAGATCGGCAGATACACATCTGATTAAGTTAAATTTACCTTATTTTAAAAATATTGACATCTACTTAAAAGATGAATCAACACATCCTAGCGGTAGCTTAAAACACAGATTGGCACGATCGTTATTTTTGTACGGATTGTGTAACGGAAAAATTGACTCAAAAACTACAATTATTGAAGCTTCATCTGGAAGTACTGCAATATCCGAAGCTTACTTCGCTAGATTACTTGGCTTACCTTTTATAGCTGTAATTCCTGAAACTACTTCTCAAGAAAAAGTAGAACAAATAGAATTCAACGGAGGAAAATGTGTGAAAGTACCTTCTGCCGAAATTTATAGTAAAGCCGAGTATTTGACTCGTGAAATGAATGGATATTATATGGATCAATTTACTTTTGCGGAAAGAGCTACTGACTGGAGAGGTAATAATAACATTGCAGAAAGTATTTTTAATCAAATGAGTAAAGAAAGACATAAAATTCCTTCATGGATTGTAGTAGGAGCAGGTACAGGAGGAACCTCAGCAACCATAGGTCGTTACATAAAATACAATCCAGAATACAATATGGCTACCCAATTAGGGGTTACTGATCCGGAAAATTCTGTTTTTTATGAATACTATCAAACTCGTAATAAAGATTTAACCTCAAACATAGGGTCTAGGATTGAAGGAATAGGTAGACCCAGAGTTGAACCTTCTTTTCAACCTGATGTTATTGATAGAATGATCAAAGTGAAAGATGCTGCTTCAATCGCAACAGTAAAGTGGTTATCATCTGTTTTAGGGCGTAAATGTGGAGGTTCAACGGGTACTAACGTATATGCTACTCTTAATTTGGCTAAAGAATTAATGGAGAATAATCGACCTGGTAGTATCGTTACAATGATATGTGATAGTGGTGATCGCTATACCAATACTTACTATAATGACAATTGGTTAAAAAGTCAAAATATTGATATAACACCATATATTCAGGAGTTAGAAAAATATTATTAATAACTTACATCCCCCACCTCGACTAATTAGAAAACAAATCTATTTTACATTCTTGAGATCGACATTTCAATTTATAAGAAGATCTAGTTAGCAAGACTTTTCCAAACCATCACCAATATTAAACTAACCTACTACTTATGCCAAATAACCTCACGCTGAGCAATGCTAAACTTGTTAGTATTTTGCAGGCACTTATTGTCTATAGTTTCGTGTTCAACCCTTGGACTTCGTTTCCGTATACCTTTATTATTATTATCATTTCAATTTTAGTTTTGGTCTATTGGACGGATAAAACTTTTGCTAAGATTGGTTTTATATTAAGCCACAGTATCTTAAAAACAATAGGAATAGCCCTGACTATCTTTTTAATTACATCTCCTATTTTAGATTTTATTATTCAGCCATTGGTGAACAAAGTAACGGGCGATACCGTAGATTTTTCGGCTTTTCAGGCTCTTGCTCATAATTTTAAATTATACAGTAAATACGCTTTATTCGTGCTAATAAGCGCTGCTTTTGGAGAAGAAATTTTGTTTCGTGGTTTCCTTTTTCGCCAACTAAATATAATTCTCCCTGAGTTTAAATTTAAAACACAAACCATGGTCTTTGTTTCGGCTATACTCTTTAGTATTCCACATTGGTATCAGGGTTTAAGTGGACTCATCATGACGTTTATCTTTGGAATCTTATTCGCTACCGTTTATGTAAAGTTCAAATATAATCTTTGGGTTACCATTATTCTTCATGGACTCATAGACACACTTTTCCTTACCTTGGCTTATTATGAAAAATTAGATTATTATGTACTAGGTAATGATTTTCTTTTTGGCTATTGAGTTTTTATGGTTAGTATTTCAAGAAGTAAAATGTTATTCCCAAAACTTAGCTCTATAGAATTTTCAAAACCAGTTGCATGAAATCTTAACTATGTTTAGGTTCAAACAATCACGATATAGATGGTACAAAGGTGAAAACGAGTATACCTATTGGACCATCTATGAAGGTAAAGACTCCGAACCCGTAACATTTTAAAATAAAACACTCAATAATTAACAATAAAAAAAGGTCCATGATATTGGACCTTCTTTTTAATAACACCTGAACCCTTCATACGAGTGCTATCATTGTACAATTATTTTCTGATGAAAAATTTTAGTTTCTGTAAATATTTTTACAAAGTAGATGCCTGCATTTGGCAATCTTAAAACCTCTTCTTTATTACTATAAGCCTTAGTTTTAAAAACCATACTCCCTTTTGCATCATACGTTTCAATCTTTTCTATTGTGATACTCGGATCCATAGTTTTAATAGTTACCAATCCATTGCTAGGATTTGGATATATTTTTATTTTTCCATCAAACGCATTCACATTCTCTGTACTTAAAGAGCCTTCTGAAATACCGTTTATTATCAAAGAAAAATCTTGCTCGTCTTCTTCCAGATTATTTTTATGAGTCACTGAAATCGTATAAGTTCCAGGTTCAATATCGGACACTTCAATTTTTTCAACATTATCTCTAAAGTTGTCTCCTTTAATTGCTGCATTTGTAAAACTAGAAATATTTTGGAAAGTCCAAGGTTTGTATTCCTCTCCGTTTCCTGTTACCCTAATGTCTAGGTCGTTTACCAACATTCTATCACTTTGATCTTCCTCTAAGATATCTGTTGAGATAGGAGTCCCAGGGACATCTGTCCACGCCAACGTAATGGTTAATGCAGATTCTCCATCAACTTCAATATTTTTTGTAAAACTAGCACCGTCTTCTATCATTTCTTCTAGAATTAACGACGTATTTTCGTTTTCATTAATTTGAGTTGCGGCTTCTTCTGCGTTTAAGAGCCCCCATCCGTTTGCAAAATCTGGCCCTGGGTGTTCTCCGAGCTCATTAGCACTATTAATTAATAATGCTTTTACTGTAGCAGATTTCATATAACTATTTTTCTTCTGATGATACAACTGTTGCAATAAGGCTACGGTTCCTGCTACTACAGGTGTTGCCATTGAAGTTCCACTTTTATCATCATACGAATTGTTTCCTCCGTTATTTGTTGAATATACCCGATGACCGTTTGCCATCAAATCTGGTTTGATTCTAAAATCATCAGTAGGACCATAACTACTAAAATCAGTTTGTTGAACCGACTGAGGTCCTGAGTATTCCGCAACATCTTTGACAGCTCCAACAACCAAAATATTTTTAGCAGTTGCCTTTTTTAATAGAATATCATAACCATTATCTATTGCATTATAGCCATCATCTCTATTATTCCCCGCTGATTTGCAGATTAAATAATATGGTGCATTGTAAGCAATTTCATCCCATTCTTGAGCACTTTCAGAATAATGTCCATAATATTTTGTACTTAAGCTGCTTGAAGCTGTTTGACCATAAGAATGATTGGACAAAATACCACCATTACCTGCAAATGAAGCCATTTCTGCCTCATCATTTTGCGTATTTCTAGCATGTATTTTTGCCTCCGAAGCCATTCCTCTTGCCTCAGCATCTAGGCCTTTTGCTATCATAGTTCCTGCGGTATGCGTGGCATGACTAGAGCTCCCTAGAGATTCTTTATGAATTACGCGTCCTTCAAACTCAACATGACTTGCCAGGGGTAAGCCTGAACTTTCCCAATGCCCAATTATTACATCTTTTCCTGTTAAATTCAAACCACTTGTTCCGCCATTCCAAATCCTATCTACTTTACTTGATGCCGCAGCTTTTAAATTATCATCAGAACTATAAAATGGAATACCATTTACAATAGCTTCTAATGTCATTTTAATAGTACCATCCTGATATACTCTAGTTTCGTATCCAAGTGCTTTCGCTTTTTTTAGTAAGCGATTATTCTTCTCATTAAATCTTGCTTCAAGTTTTTTAAGCTCTTCAAGATTGCTTTGTTTTTTAATATAATCTCTATCAGCTAAATTTTGTGCCTTACAAATATTTGTAATAAACAACATTAGCAGAAAAAAATTAACCAAACAGTACTTATACACCATATTTACACACTTTAAAAGGCTGTTGAATAGTAGAAGCAAACAATTAAATAAGAGAATAAAAACATATGATAATTGATGGAATTTTAACGTCTAAATATTTCTACCTGTTCAACAGCCTAGATCACTAATTAAAATTTTTATTAAGGAATTCCTTTAATTGCTATGTAATCAAGAAATATCATTTCAGAATTACTTGAATTTTTCATTCTAACAACAATGTTTCCAGGCACTAACTTATCTGCAGGAATATTTCCAGAAGCACTAAGCCATGTACCTTTTTCAATCGTTGATTCCACATACGAAATTATTGGATCGCCTAACCCATCGGCTGTTTTATAAAATATCTCTATTCCTTCGCCAGTTTCATACGAAGTATCTCCAATATAAATATTGGCTTCCAAAATAACCCCAGTCATGCTTGAGTTTAAACTTGTAACCTCATCGAAAACTATTTCTATGGTACCATCCAAGTCAGAAGTAACAAAACCTTGTGTTCCTTTTACAAACCTAGCTTCAAAATCATCTGGTGCTGTTTCTAAATTCTCATTTTTAAAAACACCAATTCTCTCAATTCCAGAATCTCCTACGTCACTTGATAAAAAGGAAGAATCAAAACCTAATTCGTCTCCTGTAGCCGTGAAATCAACATAAGGATCAGTAGAACTAGGATTACTTACCTGTGTATTCTGTAAAACTTCTGTTCCAGACTTATTGTAATAAATATCGCCCACAAAAGCAGGTACTTCTTCAAAGCTAGTATAAGCTATTGTTGCCAAATCATCTTCCCCAATGATAACAGTTACGCTTTTAGCCGCAGCATCAGCTGGGCTTCCTAAAGTCATGTTATCTGTAGGCTTTAAGTCGAATTGAATATATCGATCCCCTGCAGAGTTTGTATTATCATTCACTGTGAGTAACTCCACCTCTACTTCACCTTTACCAGCAGGAAGTTTAATTGTTCCAGAACCGTCTGGCAAACTATAATCAACGTTCTCCTGAGCTGCGGTTTTGCCCTCCGGAAAGGATATATCATAGTTAAAAATAAGTTCCTCATTTGGCAATTCAGATGATCTCAAAAATTTCACTAGAACTGTATTTGTTTCACCTTCTTTCACTCTTACCTCAGACTTTTCAAATGAGATATAGTGAAATGAAGAAGGTAGAATAACATCATTTTCTGTATTACACGCCAGTATTCCCCAAAGCATGAATACACATATATATAATTTGTAAATTTTCATGTGCTTGTTTTATGTTTAAATAGTACAAAACAATCATGGTAGTTATTCGTTCCACATTTATCTATTACCAACAACCATGATTCTTAATTTATTAATACCCTGGGTTTTGTTGCATATTTGGGTTTGCATTTACCTCTCTTACCGGAATCGGCATGATAGTTTTCTCGCTAGGCGCTGTAATATTGATAGAAGCGGCATCGTGTCTATACTTTACAAAGGACTTTTTGTTTCTGGTTAGGTCAAAAAGACGGAATCCTTCAAAAGCCAACTCCTTTCTACGTTCTAATAGTACTTTATCCTTTAATGCTTGTCCTGTTTCTGTTGGCATAACCGCATTTACATCAGCACGTTGCATAATGGTAAACAATGCACTTTGAGCATTTGCTTCTTGACCAGTAATATTAGCATTTGCCTCTGCTTTTATTAAGTACATTTCGGACAATCTAATCACAGGAATATTACTAAAACGTGAAGTAAATTTGTTTACAGTATTGACATTTAGCGATGTATTCATTGGATATAAATTCCTTCTTACATCTGTATTTGAAAATATACTTACAAAATCAGGCGTTGCAAATAAATCTAAATAGATTAAACATAATTGATAAATAGTATTTGTTCCACTATTATCAAGATCATCATTGTAAATAGAGAAGATAGATTCTGAAGAAAAATCGTTATTCCAAGAACTCACATATTCACTATTAGACATTAAAGCGTAATTTCCAATAACTTTATCAGCAAACTCATCTGCTTTTTCCCAATTTTCCATTGACAAATACACTCTAGATAAAAGTGCATTCACACCATTTAATCCTAATCGATATACATTTGGATTTGTGAATCCAGTCATTAAACTGGCAGCTTGGTTTAAATCGGCAACGATTTGATCATATACTTCTTTGGTTGTATTTCTTGCCGGAAATACTATTTCAACACCTCCTAACGAATCAAAATCGGGTAATGGAGCTCCTAAATGCGACGCATCTGGGCTAAAATTATAAGGTTGGCAAAAATATTGCTGCATTGTATAATAAGCCAAAGCTCTTAAAGCGTGAGCCTCTCCTACTAAATGGTTTTTCTCTGCAACCTCTTCATCTTTTACGTTTACCTCTCTTGCTTTTCTAATTGTATATGAAGTCTGTGAAATAATTCTTCCCAATGCGATCCATATACCAGAAATATTTCCATCGGTATTAATAACATCAAAACTATCAAAGTCAAGAAATCTTCCTGTATTATCAAAAGCATCGATAAAAGAGTTTTCAGAAATTAACTCAGGTATTACCAATAAATCTCTGTTATATAAATTTGAACTTTGATATGAATTGTAACTTCCTAAAACAGAAGCCTTCAATGTCGGAATATCTACAATGGCTTTTTCGGCATCAATTGAGGTAGATAACCTGCTATCTAATTCATTACATCCAAAAAATGTAATGATTATTATGAATATTGATATAATTTTTTTCATGGTTTACTTCTAATTAAAATGAAACATTTACTCCCAAAAACACCGTTCTTCCAATTGGTATTTCTTGGTTCAATCGACCATCAATTCCCGCCTCTGGATCTCTCTCTAATCTTTTATCCTTTACATAAGTCCATAGGTTGTTTCCTTTTAAGAAAACCCTCAACGAATGAATTCCTAATTGTGATTTTAAGTTCTCTCCAAAAGTATAAGCTAATTCTGCTTCCCTTAATCGAACATAGCTACCATCGTACACAAACCTTGATGAAGACATTGATGAACGACCAGATTGTGAATTTCCATAAACAAACCTTGGCACATCAGTAATGTCTCCAGGTTGTTGCCAACGTCTTTCATAAGTACCTCTACTTACATTTCCACTGGTAGATAATGATCTTGATCCATCAGAATTTGTAAACCTTGACCAAGTATCATAAATTTTTCCTCCCCAAGCTGTATAAAACTGAAGATTTAGAGATATATTTTTATAAGAAAAAGTATTTCTTAAACCAGCATAGAAATCTGGAGTTGCTTTTCCTATAATTGCTTGTTTAGCATCTCCATAATTATTGGTAACCTCACTTCTTGTTTCATCTTTATACCAAAGAGCATCTCCATTTAACGGATCTACTCCAGCATAAACTGGTAAATAAAAAGTATAAAAATCTTCACCAACCTTTCTAATACTGGTACTTCCTTCTTGAGGTGCATTATTATTAATTAGTTTGGTTACTTTATTAGTGTTTTTACTAAAGGTAAAATTAGTATCCCACGAAAAACCATTTGTATTTGACTCTATATTCCTAGTATTTAAAGTGATTTCAAATCCTTTATTTTCCGTACTAGCTACATTGCTTGTTAAGGTATAAGTTCCATTTAAACCTGATATTGGAGCCGACATTAATAAATCTTCACCAACTCTTTTATACCAATCAAATGAACCAGAAATTCTACTATTAAATAATGAAAAATCTAAACCAATATCTAAAGGAAAACTATCTTCCCATTTAATATCAGGGTTTCCAATTGATAAGCTTGAAGCCACTTGGCTATTATAGTCTGAGCTTGAAGATAATATTGTAATAAACCTGTTATTTCCAATACCGTCATTTCCAATCTTTCCATAACTAGCTCTTAATTTTAAATCGTCAACAAAACTCACTGAGTTCATAAATGACTCTTTGGAAATGTTCCATCCTAATCCCATTGACCAAAAGACACCATGTTTATTATTGGGACCGAATTTACTAGAACCATCTCGTCTTACTGATCCGCTTAATAAATACTTTTTATCATAAGCATATTCGGCATTAAAAAACAATGAGTTTTTCCCTTCAATGGATCTACTTTCTGAAGCTTGTGAGGGTGTTGCTCCCGCTGCTAAATCTTCGAATTCATCAGGAATATTCTCAACTCTTAAACTATATGACTTATTATTGATTTTTTGAACCTCATATCCAGCGAAAGTGGTGATATCGTGTTTACCTCCGAAACTATAATCAAAACGAATTAAATTCCTCATTAAATAACGAGTAAGATATTGCCCTTCTTGATCTCCTCTACCATTTACATGTCTCCCATCTCCATAACCGCTCGGTAATCTTTCAAAATTATCAGTAAAATTAAAACCTGCTGTTAACTTACCTTCATAAGTTAAATAATCATTGAATCTGTAAGAGAAATCTAAAACCCCTGCTACTCTATTTCTAACATTCTTTCTAATTTCGTTTTCTGCTTGAGCTACTGGATTATGTGTTCCGTTGAAACTAAGATTATAAGTTCCATCTTCATTGTATGGAGAAAGATCTGGTCTCAACCTGTAAATAGCTCTTACGGGGTTCGCAAACGCTCCTCCATCTGGCCTTACGTTTGAAGTATTTTTACTAAAACTTATTGAAGAAGATATTTTTGCTCTATCATTAATATCGTGTGATCCTTTCAATAAGAAATTAAACCTTTCTAAATTAGAATTTAAGATTACCCCTTCTTGCTTATAAAAGCCTCCTGAAAGGTAATAGCTTGTTTTTTCTCCTCCTCCACTAACAGATATATTGTGCTGTTGAAATGTAGCATTTTGAGTTAATAAATCCAACCAATCGGTATTCACTTCTGGATTAAAACCTCTATCTGTTAAATATGTTAATGCTTCAGCATCTGTTGAAGCTAAGTTCGCATTTCGTACCCCTTCTATGAACAGCTCTTGGAATTCTATAGTATTTAGTGGTTTGAATTTTTCAGCAATTGTTGGAGACGAGAATCCAGTTTGAGAGTTTACATTAATTCTGGTTCTTCCTTTTTTTCCAGATTTTGTTGTAATAACAATAACACCATTTGCTCCACTTGTTCCATAAATTGATGTTGCAGATGCATCCTTTAAAACTGTTACGTTTTCTATGTCATTTGGATTTAATGTAGTCATTACAGAAGCACTTTTTGTTTGCAATCCATCAATTACGTATAGTGGAGAAGCTGCCTCAAATGAACCTATACCTCTAATTCTTACATTTGGAACACTTCCTGGTTGTCCAGAGCTGGATACAACTTGAACTCCTGAAATATTACCTTGAATACTTTCTTGAATGGTAGCCCTTGGATTGTTAACTAGGTTCTCTACTTTTATTGTTTCAACTGAACCAGTAACGCGCTCCTTTTGTTGTTTAGAATATCCCGTTACAATTACCTCTTCCAGTAAATTAGCTTCTTCTTTAAGTACAATATTTATCTCTTTTTGTCCATTGTATATTACCTCCTGAGATTTGTATCCAGTAAATGAAAATAACAACACATTTCCTTTTTGTGCATTTATTTCAAATCTTCCATCATAATCCGTTTCCACTCCAAAAATGGTTCCTTTTACAACCACTGTTACTCCTGGAAATGGATTATCTTGTTCATCTTTTACTGTACCGCTTACCTTAACACTTTGATCAAATAAATCGTCAATACCAACATTATTAATAGCAGTGTTATTAAGAATATTGCTGCGAAAAATAGAATCTCGTGCTTTGAAAAAGGAGGAATCCAATATCTTTTTATATCCCTTTGATTTAGAATACAATACTATTTGTTTGTCAAGAACTTTGTAATTTATTACGGTTCCTCTAAAAAGTCCATCCAGAACCTCTTTTACCTCTGCATTTTCAACTTTAATATCTCTTTTTTCTGAAGAATTAATTAAATAGGAATTATAGAAAAATTTATACTCCGATTTATTTTCTATAGCACTCAAAACCTCTTTTAGTTCAACATCTTTTAGATTTAGACTCAGTTTCTGAGAATATCCATCCAATGCCATCACCTTTATGAGGGTTATACTAAGAAGTAAAGTATAAATTTTCATTATTCTAAAAAATGAATTTCCTATTAAAAAAAACGTTGAATTGTTTTTTTTCATAATTTTGTGTGATTTTAATTATTTAAACTGAATTGATTAAGATTATAACATAGGAGGGTGTTGCAGCACTCTCCTTTTGTTTTTTATAGGTTACCTTTTCATGAATATGCTGATTTTAGGATTATTATTATTTTTCTCGAAATATATTGGTGAAGAAATCTCTAGAATTTCCATAATTTCTTCCACCTTCAAATCATCAAAACTTCCTGTATACTTATACCTCAGTAATTTATCCGATTTCACCTCAAAAGACACATTATATTTACGTTCAATATCTTTTAGAACATCTTCTAATGAAGCTTCCTTGAACACAAGTCTGCCCGACTTCCAAGAAATAATGTCTTGAGTAACCACTTTATCAAGCGTAATTTTATTTTGTTTTTTGTTTAATGTAGCTCTTTGCGAAGGTTTTAAAACCAACTTTGAACTACTTTCCTTTTTAAATACCTCTACTTTTCCAGAAACCAACGTTGCTTGTATTGTTTTATCTTCTGAATAAGACTTTATATTAAAGGTTGTTCCTAACACTCGAATATCTAAATCGCTTGTTTTAACTATAAAAGGTTTTTCTGGATTATGCATTACATCAAAATAAGCTTCTCCTTGCAAAGTAACTTCTCTTGTAGCTCCTGAAAATTGTTTTGGATAAGTAATTTTACTATCTGAATTTAATATTACAGTAGTTCCATCTGGCAACAACAAACTATATTGATCTCCTCTATTGGTAGCTATTTTGTTTATATTTTGATTAGAGAATTCTATATTCTCTGGAACATCCTGTTTTTGTAAACCAAAGTAAACTATAGAAACCAATAACATGACTATAGAGGCCGCCGCAAAATAATAAGGTGTCTTTTTCTTCTTTTTGAATGTTTGGCTGTAAACTGAATTATTTTCATGAGTTGTAACTCCCTTTAACTTAGAAGCTACATATTCAGCCTTAATTTTGTTAAATGTCTTTTGATTGGCATCAGATGATGCAACCCAATTAATAACTGCTCTTTTTTCTTCTTCTGAACATTTATTTTCTAAATATTTAATGATATCAACTGTCAACATTACTATTCAAATATTTCCATACTTATAATAGTGACGTTAATTTTTTGATTTACCCCTAAAAAAAAGTTTATTTTTTTATTTAAAAGAAATAAAGATAATCTCCTAACCTTTCTTTCATATGTTTTAAAGCTCTGGTTATATGATTTTCTACTGTCTTAATAGAAATGTTTAAATCTTCCGATATTTCTCTGTTTTTTGCGCCTTCAAAACGACTTTTTACAAATACATTTCTACATTTTTCTGGAAGTTGCTCAATAGCTATTCTAATTTGCTCCTCTAACTCTTCTTCAATTATACGCATACTATCATCATCACCCATCGCTTTATAGTTAATAGCATACTCCTTTTGAAGGATATTATCATCAATATAAAGTGTATGTTTCTTTTTTCTTAAAAAGTCTAAGCAAGAATTTCTTGTCATTGTAAATAACAGTCCGTTAAGATTTTTCCTAACCGTAACCGATTCCGTTTTAGAAAATAATTTTACAAAAACATCTTGCACAAGTTCTTCAGCATCTTCATGATGCTTTACATAACTCTTGGCAAAAAACAAAAGTCTCGGGTAATATAAATTGAAAATGGTTTTTGAATCTTCAATATCACCAGTATTCAATCTATTTATAAGCAAATTATCCCCCATTGAAGCTTATATTTAGTTAACATTCCACCAACTTTAAAGAAACAAATATTCAGAAAAGTTAATATAAAGTTAAAAAAAATAATAAGCAGTTTGAAATTTTAACGTACAAAAATTAAAGTTTAAGTGAAGTTGAAACTTCAATTTCATAAAAAAAGCTCAATAAAATTGAGCCTTCTAAGTATATAAATTATTTTCAGTTTTATTTAAAAGCCCTCCGACAACTCTTTAAGGCTTTTTCTATCTAAAACATTAATTTTTTTACCTTTTAATTCGATATATTTCTTCTTTTTGAATTCTGACAACAAGCGAATTGCAGATTCCGTTGCAGTACCAATAATATTCGCGATATCTTCTCGTGAGAAATTTGTTTCCATCATTTCACCTTCTTCATTTTTAGCAAATTGATCTTCTAAAAAAAGTAAGGTAGCCGCCAATCTTTGTTTTACGGTTTTTTGCGCCATATCCACAATCACGTTATCTGCATTTTTCAAAGATATTGCCATATTTTGCAATACAGACATAGTAAAGTTAGGGTTCTTCTCCAAATCTCTTAATACCTCTTCTTTAGGAATAAAGCAGACTTCCATATCATTTACCGCTACTGCTTTTAAATTTGAGACTTCATTATTCACTAAACTACGCTCTCCAATAAGATCTCCATGCTTAACTAGGTTCACAATTTGATCTCTCCCGTTATCGCTCATTTTAGAAACCTTACAAACTCCACTTCTGATGCAATATACTCCATTGATATGCTCTCCCTCATCGAATAGCATCTCCCCTTTCTTCACATATTTAGTTGTTTTACAGTTAGAAACTCTAACCAACTCTTCTCTTGTAAGGGCTTTTAGGGAATTAAATTTACGAACAAGACATTGCTCACATTTACCACTCATATCGTGCCATTTTGGGATTAATCAAATATACTAAAAAGCTGACAAATATCATATTTTAAAATGGTATATACTAATAATTTTGCTACAGGCAATCGAGTAAATAATATGGAAAGTACAAATTGTTTTCACTGTGGCAATGAATGTGAAACAGAAACCATAATAGTCGATAACAAGTCATTTTGTTGTAACGGTTGTAAAACTGTATATGAAATATTTTCTGAGAACGATTTAACTTGTTATTACGACTTTGAAAATAGTCCAGGAGCAGTTCCGGAAGAAATTAAAGGAAAATATGACTTCTTGGACAATGAGCAAATCGTTGAAAAATTAGTTGAGTTCAACGATGGCAATGTACAAGTAGTTAACTTATACATTCCTCATATTCATTGTAGTTCATGTATTTGGATTTTGGAAAACCTACATAAACTACAACAAAACATCTCAACATCCCTAGTAAATTTCCCTAAAAAATCGGTAAGAGTTACCTACAATTCAACTCTTACCGATTTAAAAGAAATTGTTCTTCTTTTGAGTTCTATTGGTTATGAACCATACATTAGCTTGGAAGATTATGAGATTGGTAAGAAGCAAGTAAACCGAAGTTTAATCTATAAATTAGGAATTGCTGGATTTGCTTATGGAAATGTTATGTTTTTATCATTTCCTGAATATTTCGAGGTTTCAGAATATTGGCTTGAACAGTATAAGTTTATATTTCGCTGGCTAATGTTCATTTTTTCTCTTCCAGTTGTTTTTTATGCAAGCACTGATTATTTTATATCTGCCTATAAAGGACTTAAAACAAAAATATTAAATATTGATGTTCCTATTGCTTTAGGAATACTTGTCTTATTTGTTAGAAGTTCAGCGGAAATATTTTTCGATTTAGGTACAGGTTTTTTCGATAGTTTAACTGGACTTGTTTTCTTTTTATTACTAGGTAAGTTTTTCCAACAGAAAACATACAACTTTTTATCTTTTGAACGAGATTATAAATCGTATTTTCCTATAGCTGTTACTAGGTTATCAAAAGAGAATAAAGAAGAAAGCGTTCAAATTTATGATGTAGAAAAAGGAAATCGACTTTTAATTAGAAATCAAGAATTGATTCCTGTTGACGGTATTCTTATTAAAGGAAATGCTCAAATTGATTACAGCTTTGTTACTGGAGAAGCTAATCCTGTAAGTAAAAAATCTGGTGATAAAATATATGCAGGAGGAAAACAACTATCAAGCAGTATTGAAATGGAAGTTTTAAACTCAGTTTCTCAAAGTTACTTGACACAATTATGGAGTAATGATGTTTTCAAAAAAGATAAAACCTCCGCTTTTAAAACCTTAACTGATAAAATAGGACGAAATTTTACAATTGCCGTATTAACTATTGCTTTTGGTGCAGGCTTATTTTGGTTTCTATACCAACCAAATAAAGCACTGAATGTATTTACTGCAGTGTTGATCATAGCTTGTCCATGTGCTATTGCATTGGCCGCTCCTTTTACGTTGGGTAATATTTTACGAATTTTTGGAAAACGAAAGTTCTACTTAAAAAATGCAACGGTTATTGAACAATTAGCTACTATTAACAGTATTATCTTTGATAAAACAGGTACCCTAACTACCAATAAAGAAAATACCATTTTATATGATGGCGAATCTTTAAACGAAAATCAAAAATCAATTTTGAAAGGATCGTTACGTTCATCAAATCACCCATTAAGTAGAATGTTGTATAATTCAATGCCAGAAGATAAGACTATTCATGTTGAAACATATAATGAGTTTATTGGTAAAGGAATTGAAACAAACTATCAAGGAACTAATTTTAAAATTGGCTCTTCTTCTTTTGTCAAAAAGCAATCGGAAATAAACAACTTGGATACTTCGGTTCATATTAGTATTAATGATAAGTACAAAGGAAAATTTATATTTAAAAACGCCTACAGAAAAGAAGTTAAAAAAGTCTTCAACTCTTTAAACGAAAATTATGATTTAGCTGTAGTATCTGGAGATAATCAAGGTGAAAAATCATTCTTAGAACAGGAATTACCTCAATCTACCGCTTTATTATTCAATCAAAAGCCTGAAGATAAACTTCATTATGTTGAAAACTTACAACAACATGATAAGCACGTTATGATGGTTGGAGATGGTTTAAATGATGCAGGAGCCTTGGCTCAAAGTGATGTTGGTATTGCCATATCTGAAAATATTAACGTATTTTCACCTGCATGCGATGCGATTTTGGATGCCTCAAAATTTAGTGAAATAGCCAATTACATAAAGATTTCAAAAGTGGCTATTAAAATTATAAAATACTGCTTTATCCTTTCGTTATGTTATAATGTTGTTGGGTTATATTTTGCAGTTACAGGGCAATTAACTCCAGTTGTTGCCGCTATATTAATGCCTTTAAGTTCAATCAGTATTGTGGTATTTACTACCATTGCAACCAATTTACTTGGAAAAAAAGTTAAATAGATGCCTTATGAATATTAATCAATACATCGACCACACCAACCTCAAACCTACTGCTACAAAAAACGATATTGTTAAATTATGTAAAGAAGCTAAAGACCATAACTTTTATGCGGTTTGCGTTAATGGGAGCTATGTAAAAGTGGCAAAAGAATCACTGGGAACAGATCAGGTAAAAGTAGCTGCAGTTATTGGTTTTCCATTAGGGGCAATGAGTACTGAAGCCAAAATATTCGAAGCAAAGCAGGCTATTGACGATGGAGCTGATGAAATAGATATGGTAATTCATATTGGTAAATTGCTAGAAGGAGACCATCAATATGTTGAAAATGAAATTTCACAAATCAAAAAGGCTATTGGAAACAAAATACTAAAAGTAATTTTAGAAAATTGTTACCTGACCCCAGGTCTTATAAAACAAGCAAGTGAATTATCCATAAACGCAAAAGCTGATTTTATAAAAACCTCAACAGGTTTTGGAACAGATGGAGCAACAGCAGAAGATATTTTACTGATGAAAGAAATTGTTGACGATCAAATTCAAATAAAAGCAGCAGGAGGAATTAAAGATATTAAAACAGCTAAAAAATTTATTCATTTTGGAGCTACACGTCTTGGTACTTCTTCAGGAGTTACTTTAGTTACTGAAGGAACCTCTTCTAAAAACGACTATTAATTAAGATTCTAAAAGCATGAGTTTACATATTAACGCAAAACAAAGAGACATAGCCGAAACTGTATTGCTTCCAGGAGACCCTTTAAGAGCTAAATGGATTGCAGAGAATTTCTTAGAAAATCCAGTTTGTTATAATGAAGTACGCGGAATGCTTGGATTTACTGGTACTTTTAAAGGAAAAAAAGTTTCTGTACAAGGAACGGGAATGGGAGTTCCTTCTTGCTTAATTTATACAACTGAGTTAATAAAAGAATTCGGAGTTAAAAATTTGATTCGAGTTGGCTCAGCAGGATCTTATCAAAAGGATATCAAAATCAGAGATATTGTAATTGCGATGGCAGCTTCGAGTAATTCTGGATTGAATAAAATTCGATTTAATGGAGCTGACTTTGCTCCAACTGCAAGCTTTAAGTTATTTCAAAAAGCTTTGAACTACTCACAAGAAAATAATTTATTAATAAAGGCGGGAAATGTTTTAAGTTCCGATGAATTTTATGCAGATGACTTTAACAGTTATCAGAAATGGGCCGACTTTGGAGTTTTATGTGTTGAAATGGAAACTGCAGGACTATATACCGTAGCCGCGAAATATAATGTAAATGCATTATCAATACTAACCATTTCTGACAGCTTAGTTACAAATGAAAAAACATCTGCCCAAGAGCGAGAACAAACCTTCAAAGAAATGGTGTCTATCGCTTTAAACATTACCTAATTTATACCTACTAAAAATGACATCACTTATTCAAAAATATAATATTCCTGGACCTAGATATACAAGTTACCCTACTGTACCTTACTGGGATAATGAAACTTTTTCTGAAGAAAAATGGCTTTCAACATTCAAAAAATCATTTAAGGAAAGTAACCAAAAAGAAGGCATTAGTTTATATATTCATTTACCTTATTGTGAAAGTTTATGCACCTTTTGTGCTTGTCATAAACATATAACCAAACGACATGAGGTAGAGGAACCGTATATTGATACTGTATTAAAAGAATGGCAATTATATGTTAACTTAGTAGATGAAGCACCTATAATAAAAGAGATTCATTTAGGTGGTGGTACACCTACTTTTTTTTCAGAAAAGGAATTAAAAAGGTTAATAGAAGGCTTATTTAAAAAAGCTATAAAGCATCCAAACCATGAATTTAGCTTCGAAGGACACCCAAACAACACTACCAAAGAACAACTACAAACCTTGTTTGATTTAGGTTTTACCAGAGTAAGCTATGGTGTTCAGGATTACAACCTTAAAGTTCAAGAAGCAATACATCGTATTCAACCTTTTGAAAAAGTAGCCGAAGTTACTCAATGGGCTCGTGAAATTGGTTACACATCAATTAGTCATGATTTGGTTTTTGGGTTACCTTTTCAATCGAAAGAGAATGTAATTCACACTATCAATAAAACAAAGGAGCTTCAACCTGACCGTATTTCCTTTTACAGTTATGCTCATGTGCCTTGGGTTAAGGGTGTTGGTCAACGAGGTTTTAACGAAAAAGACTTACCTAAAAACGAAGAAAAGCGTGAGTTATATGAAATAGGAAAACAATTGTTTGCCGAAATGGGATATGTTGAAATTGGTATGGATCATTTTGCTCTTCGAAGTGACACTCTATATAAAGCAACTGAAAATAAAACTCTACATAGAAACTTTATGGGGTACACTGCCAATAAAACTCAACTAATGATCGGCTTGGGTATGTCTTCAATTTCCGATTCTTGGTATGGTTTTGCTCAAAATGTAAAAACCGTAAAGGAATATGAAGCTCTTGTTAATAGTGGGAAAATCCCTGTATTTAGAGGCCATATACTTTCTGAAGAAGATCTAACTATTAGAAAACATATTTTAAACATTATGTGTCATTTTGAAACTTCTTGGAAATCGCCTGAATTAGAAATTAGTGAGGTTGACAATCATATTAGTAAACTAGAAGAAATGATTACTGACGGATTAGTAACCATCAACCAAAAAGAACTAAAAGTTCCTGAAATGGCTCGCCCGTTTGTTCGAAATATTTGTATGGCCTTTGATAAAAAGCTGCACCAGAAACAACCTGAAACTAAACTATTTTCTATGACTATTTAATCCTTTCAAAATTTAATTTAACAGTTTTGCTATTATTAAATAATTATATTTGAGTCTAACCATAAATTTATTAACTACTAATATTTTATAATTATGTTGAAGACTATTTCAAACTTAGGCAAAACTTTAAGTAAAACTGAACAAAAAACAATTGAAGGAGGTGGATGGCCTACCAATCAAAAAGATTGTGTTCTTTGTGGAGGAAATTGGTTCGCTCCTTTTTGTGAACTTCCTTCAAATTCAGTTTGTCTATAAACTATAAGCGAGTCTCTACTCGCTTTTTTCTTACCCCATTTTAGTTTTACTTAATTCTCTTTCAAAATAATATAGCCGTTTTAAACCATTTTTTTGAGAATCATTCACCAATTTTTCATACGTTTTAAAGAGATAAAAAACTACAAAAAAACACCATTAAAGGCCTCTTTTTAAGGAACTAAACCAAAAACTAAACAATTTGTCGCTTTTAAGACAATAGAAACTAGATATCAACAGGAAAAGACGAAAATCATAAAATCGGAAATTCTTTTCTATTCTATCTTTGATAGTGGTTAAAGCAAATGATTAAAGTTTGGTTAGTTTTCACTTATAACTTACCTAGTTTCAAAACTAGGTAAGTTTTTTTTACACTTATATTAGCTAGATCGGTATTCAATCTTTTTCATCACTTCATGGACTAATTCTATAAATCCAAAACCAGTAAGCATTTTTCAAATTGATTTCAAAAAACGAACAGAATTCGAAATACTCCAATTTTACTAAATAAGTTCTATTTGATTTTTCTTAAATGAATATTTACAAGAAATTAGCATAGTTAATTATTAACTAATCAACCGTCAAAATATAACTTTGGTTGAAATTAATATCTCTATATAAATAGAATTCTTCCTTCCTACATATAATAAAGTAATAGATTATTACAAGATCTTAAATAAGTTTAGTTACTAACTAGCATTTTAAAAAATGACTACGCATCAATAAAAAATTAATAGTTTTCATTCATTTTATTCTCAAAATTCTTTCAAAAAAGTTGTTGCACAAAAAGTATCAAAAGCATAAAAAACAACCATAAAAACCTAAAAAACAATAAGTTAAAATCAAAAACTAAACAATTTGTCGCTTTTAAGACAATAGAAACTAGATATCAACAGGAAAAGGCGAAAATCATAAAATCGGAAATCCTTCTCTATTCTATCTTTGAAGTGGTTAAAGCAAATGATTAAAGTTTGGTTAGTTTTCACTTATGACTTACCTGGTTTCAAAACTAGGTAAGTTTTTTTTGCTCTTATTTTTCGCGTCAATTCAATCAACAAATCATCACATCAAAATTTATTTACTGACTTTGAAAGTTTTACACTTCCATAACGACTTTATTGATACAAAGGGAATTTTTTATAAGGGAAATTGGGGGATTTTACCTTGAAATAGCAGGAACTAAAGTTTCTGCTTTTTTTATGCCTTGAAATTAAACGAAAACACTGAACTTTAAAATTCCATGAACTTATCAAATTTTGACCGGAATTATAATATTCTGTTAATTAATTAATAAAATATTGAATACATTTTACATTTTTTATATTTTGGTTAATTGTTAACCAAACTTTACTACTATGATCAAATCACTTCTAGATTCAAAGGATATTCAAATCCTTTGCAAGGAAGACAAACTATCAATCAAAGCTGCAGGTAACCACCGCGGTGTTTGCATAATTAATGGTATTCCTTATACATTTTACTGTGATGAATTATGCCCAGATGGATCAGATCCCATCTGTGCCAAATGGTAAGTAACGAACGGTACAGTTAATTAATTATAAGCGACCTTTAACGGTCGCTTTTCTCTAATTTTTCAACATATTCAGTAGGGAAACCCTACTGATGGCTGTTTTACAAGCGTTACAATGATCGTTCCCCTTTGTATCGGCTCCTTCGGGAGCTTTTTTTATTTAAAATACTGATTTCATGTGACCTTGCACTTTTTTCCGTGTCTTACTAATAAAAATATAGTGGATTTGGGGGATTCCACTTCAGGGGGAGAAAGAGAAAGGGGTATGTTTGGAAATATTCCTTTCTCTATTTAAAAATAAATACTTCCTTCGAATAAAATTCAAATTAATATAGAAACAAAAAAGAGCTTTGCGCTCTTTTACTTTTTTGATTGACTAAAATTCAAACCCTATAAAAAGAAATATATTACTATCAAAAGTATTATTCTTTACAATGGCTTCTCCAAGCTTTGTTTCTTTTATTGGATCAAAAGGCGTTCTCAAAGGAAGGGAAACCGTATAATACAATCCCTTTACTCCTAAAACATCAGTTTCCCTATAACTAATGGCTGCTCCAATTGTTGCAGAACTCTTCTCTAAACTTTCTTTTAGAAATATGTGTTCATATGAGTTTCTATACCATCCTAAAGACGGACTTAAATAAAGTCCTTTCCAAAATACTGGAAAATCGTAAAACGCTTCAAAACCAAATTGTTCCCCTTTTAGATGATCACCATCAACAGCCGAAGCAAAATCTGAAGATAAATGTGCTTCTGTCAGCTTAATGTTCATATGAGCCAACCTAATCATATGGTCATTTCTAAAACGAATTCCAATTTCTCCAGAATAAGACTTAAAGTCATTTACAATAGCCTGTCCTAATTCATAAGCTACAAACTTCTTAATTTTTTTCTCTTTTTTAGTTTGGTCTTCTTGTGCTGAAAGCATTACACTTAAAAGAAACGATACCAAAATAATTCCATGTTTAATCATAATTAATATACTTTTTTGAAAGTGCAAGTATATTAGCCGATTTACAAGAAAACCTTCATACTTGAGTAGGAAAGTTTTAAGTAAGCTTTAATTCATACAAAAGTATGACCTACTCAAAAACAACATCATCCAAGAATATTTCAATCGTATCTCCGCTACCACTTGAGAAAACTGTTAATCCAGATCTAATACAACTTAAATCGAGCTTTCTGATACTAAATGAATATTTTTTCCACTTTGTTGTTAGTTTAACCTCTTTGGATTTTTTAGCTGTATCCGGATACTTTTTATCTTTTCCTATCAGTCCAAACCCTATAGTTGCTCTTACATCTTTTTTATTAGCTCTTGCCCAAAAACTAAACTTTTTAGCTCCAGAAATATCATACCCTCCAAGAATATCCCCCCAATCATTTGCTGGATCAACTAATCCTAAACCAAACCAATCGTACGGTTGATGATAGCTTAATTTTAAACAGGTCCGTCTAGGACCAAATTTCTCAGTATATTCCATATCAACCTTCATTTTTTTATGATTCCCCATATAAGCTGATGGAGAATAAGGGCTCATCACACCGTTCTTATAAACATAAAATGGAAGCTCAGCTTTAGGAACTAGAAACTTTCTTTTAGCAGCCTCTTTATCGCTTATCTTAATTCCCGTGGAAGCAATTGCCAGGTTATTATAGCTATCCTTAATCATTATATAGACTTTTACAGCCCCATTTTCTTTAGGCAATTTTATTTCAAACCCTTCTTTAAAGCTTCCTCTTTGATTTAATGCTTTTATTTGATCTCTTCGTTTACGACTTCCAGTTCTTTGGTTATAACCAAAGCTAACAGTGAGGCTGTCATTTTCAGAATCAGACACATCCAAATTAATAGGAATCCAAGATTCACTATCAAATGAAGAGCCTTCTATTTTGAAGTCTCTGATTTTGGGAACATAGTTTATGGGTAAATTTCCTGTGAATGCTTCCCGAACAGCCCAATATTGAGGTCTCTTTAATTTATTGTAATGAGTAAATAACCACGGAGCAATAAACTCATTGCCTGAAGCATAATGAAAGACGAAAACCCCGAGGTTATTCGGTTTATTTTTTATCCAATTAGAATATCCCTTAACAATTGCTGTATACTTTTCAGAATCTGAGGGTTCATTTTTAACTCCATTAGTTTCATTTTTAATATCCCACTCCCCTGTAACACCAAATTCAGTAACAACGTATGGTTTATCAATATTTCTTTTTCCTAATTCACTTGATAACAAAGCCGCTCCCTGTCCGTAACAATTGAGACCATAAATATCAATTGAAGGCACATATTTTTGCCACCATTCCAAACCAAAAGTCCAAGCTTCAACTGAAGTAATAGGGTGATTCCTATCAATTTTTTTAATATCTCCACAAATACGCTCTAACAAATTAGAATAGGCTATTTTTTCTTCATCTGTTGTCATATTTAAATAAACCTCATTTCCTATTCCCCAAGTTAATACCGCTGGATGTTCTTTGAAAGACTCCACAACTTTGATTGCATTATTATACATACTCTCCTTTCCTTTAGTATCTTTTAAGTAATCAAAACTATCATCATCTTCCATTCCTGGTCGTCCATGTCTCATCCAAATACCAACCATAACTTTGACTCCATTTCTATGCGCAGCATCAAGTAGTTCCTTAGTATTCTTTCCTGAAGCCCAAGTTCTAATGGTATTTACACCTAAAAACTTTAATTCCTTAAAATGATCATCATAATTCTTTACGTTCTTGTCATATCCGAAGGTAACTCCCTTTACTTTATATTCTTTCCCATGAACAGATAACATCCATTTACCATTACTTTTTTTAGTCAAAACTTGACTTTCAGTAGACATGTAAAAAAGTAAAGAGAAAATGAAACTTAATGTGAAATAGATTTTAGTCATATAATAGCGTTGTTAACGCTATCAAGTTAACAAATAACCTTCAAACTTAAACAATGGATAAACAACACGTTAACCCCTGAAAAAACCACCAGCACAACCTCCTAAATTTACCCGTATTCACATTGAACTATACAATCAAACCGATAAACTAATATTTTCGTTATTTAGTCATTTTATTCGTAAATTATAGGTGCTTTTAAAACTTTATAGTTTAAAAGTTCGTTTTAATAGGTAGTTTAGAGAAGGAATATTCTAGGATATTTCTTCTCTTTTATTGTTCAGTTCTTCTAACAACAAATTATACTTAAACGATTAACAAAAAAGAGTTCCTCTATTTGGAACTCTTTTTTATGGGGAGGACAACACTTTATATTTTTCACGCTCTATCTCTAAGCTTACCACTAAATTAAGGTATATCTCTGCTCCTAATTTCCTTTTTAGTTATCTAGTTCTATTTACATGGTAAAACATCGATAAGTTTCGATAAATGGATTTGAATTTATTTAAAGAAAAATTAAAGGAAATTTTCCAAACATGACAAAAATCATGTTTTAAACTTCTTTTCAAAACTACTTTTGACATATTATTATCAGGCAAGATATGAGCGTTATTTACCTATTACTTTCACTAAGCATTATAGTGGCAATCATTTTTTTTATTGCATTTATTGTTTCCGTAAAAAAAGGACAATACGATGATTCGTATACTCCTTCAGTACGCATCTTATTTGATGATGAATTAGTTAAAGAAGACACAAATATTAACAACTAACAATAGATATTAAATTCAGATAGATTATGGAAATGCAACAATTTTATTACGATAATAAAATCGTAAAAAAATTCATCTACGCAACCTTACTCTGGGGGATAGTAGGTTTCTCAGTAGGTTTGCTGTTGGCTTTTATGTTTTTATTCCCAAATATTACTGATGGAATTTCTTGGTTAAGTTTTGGGCGTATTCGTCCTCTACATACCAATGCAGTGATATTTGCCTTTGTCGGTAATGCAATTTTTGCAGGAGTTTATTACTCATTACAAAGGCTTTTAAAAGCTAGAATGGCCAGTGATTTTTTAAGTAACTTTAACTTTTGGGGTTGGCAGATAATTATTGTCGCAGCGGCAATTACACTTCCTTTAGGTTTTACAACTTCGAAAGAATATGCGGAGTTAGAATGGCCTATTGATATTGCCATTGCTTTAGTATGGGTTGCTTTCGGAGCAAATATGATATGGACCATATTAAAAAGAAGGCAACGTCACTTA
The DNA here is from genome assembly GCF_964513065.1 of Tenacibaculum xiamenense. NCBI lineage: Bacteria > Pseudomonadati > Bacteroidota > Flavobacteriia > Flavobacteriales > Flavobacteriaceae > Tenacibaculum > Tenacibaculum xiamenense. Next base: position 251,385 of record NZ_CAZEQU010000042.1, on the reverse strand, counting down.
TATGTAGCTGTTTGGTTCTATCTAGGAACATTCGTTACTGTAGCTGTACTCCATATATTTAATAGTTTAGAACTTCCTGTTAGTTTTCTGAAGAGCTACTCTGTATATGCAGGTGTTCAGGACGCTTTAGTTCAGTGGTGGTATGGACATAATGCTGTAGCATTCTTCCTTACGACTCCATTTTTAGGGTTAATGTATTACTTTGTACCTAAGGCTGCAAATAGACCGGTGTACTCATATCGTTTATCTATTGTACACTTCTGGTCATTAATTTTCATATACATATGGGCTGGACCTCACCACTTATTATATTCTGCATTACCAGATTGGGCTCAAAACCTAGGAGTTGCATTTTCTGTAATGCTAATCGCTCCATCTTGGGGAGGTATGATCAATGGTTTGTTAACTCTTCGTGGTGCTTGGGATAAAGTTAGAACAAGTCCTGTATTAAAGTTTATGGTTGTTGCAATTACGGGTTATGGTATGGCAACTTTCGAAGGACCAATGTTATCCTTGAAAAATGTAAACGCTATTGCACACTTTAGTGATTGGGTTATTGCACACGTTCATGTTGGTGCCTTAGCTTGGAACGGATTCATGACATTTGGTATGTTATACTGGTTAATTCCACGTTTATTTAAAACTAAATTATACTCTAATGCTTTAGCTAATTTCCACTTCTGGATTGGTACTTTAGGTATTATTATTTACGCACTTCCAATGTATGTTGCTGGGTTCGTTCAAGCGTCTATGTGGAAACAATTTAATCCAGATGGGACTTTAACTTACGGTAACTTCTTAGAAACTGTTAATGAAATTATTCCAATGTATTGGATGCGTGCTATTGGTGGTAGTTTATTCATCTTAGGTGCTATTGTTATGTTGTATAACGTAGTAAAAACTGTAGGATCTGGAAGCGATGTTACTGATGAGTTGGCTGAAGCGGCTCCTTTAACAAAAGTTTCAAAACACAGAACTTCAAGCGAAGGATGGCATACTTGGTTGGAAAGAAGACCTATTAAATTAACCATCTATGCAACTGTTGCCATTTTAATTGGAGGTGTTGTTCAAATTATACCAACATTATTAGTTGAATCTAACATTCCAACAATAACAAGTGTAAAACCATATACGGCATTGGAATTAGAAGGAAGAGACATTTATATCCGTGAAGGATGTGTTGGATGTCACTCTCAAATGATTCGTCCTTTCAGAAGTGAGGTTGAACGTTATGGTGAATACTCAAAAGCTGGTGAATATGTTTATGATCATCCTTTCTTATGGGGTAGTAAGCGTACCGGTCCGGATTTATTAAGAGTTGGTGGAAAGTATTCAGATAGCTGGCATTTAAATCACATGTACGATCCACAAAGTACTTCTCCTGGTTCTATTATGCCAAGATACCAATGGTTATTAAGAGATAAACTAGACAAATCTAGTACCGAAAGTAAAATGAAAGCTATGGTTTCTTTAGGTGTTCCATATACCGAGGAAGATATAGCAAATGCGCAAGAAGCAATGGATAAGCAAGGAAAGCAAATAGAAGAGAATCTTCATGGAGATCCTGACTTTGCTAAGACGTATCAATCTGATAAAAAGTATGCGCAAGACAACGGACTTGAATTCATTGAAATGAAAGATAGAGAAATCGTTGCTTTGATTGCCTACTTACAAAGATTGGGTACGGATATTAAGATAAAAGATGTTGAAAATCAATTAAGTGCTAAAAACTAGAAATTATGTTGAAGTTTGTTAAAAATCATTTAGAGACTATTACGGGTATCGAAATTTATCCAATTATCTCATTAGCTATTTTCTTTACATTTTTTGTAGTGTTGTTTTGGTGGGTTTTTACTGCCAAGAAAGAATATATAAGTAAGGTAAGCCACTTACCATTAGATAACTAGTAAAAAACATTCTGATGAAAAAATATTTTCAATCATTAGCATATATCACTTTTGTTATAGTCACTTCTTTTGCTATCATAAAGGCTATAACAGCATACGAAAACCCATTTAGTTTGTATGAAAACCCATTGGTTTGGATAGCAATTACGGCTTTAATAACTGTTGTTCTTTTAAAAGAGCTCGTAAATATAATTGCCTTAAAAAAAGCAGAAAACCTCCAATTGGAAAAGGACGGAATAAATCCTGAAGAAATTGATCACTGGGCTTGGGTTAAAAGCTTAGTAAAAAAATGGACTCAAGCGAAAGCAGTTGAGGAGGAGGAAGAAATTATTCTAGACCATAATTATGATGGCATTCAAGAATTAGATAATTCATTACCGCCATGGTGGTTGTATATGTTCTATGCAACTATTGTTTTCGGAGTGGTTTATTTAGTAAAGTATCACATGTTAAACGGCGATAATCAAACTGTTGAGTATCAAAAAGAAGTTGCTATTGCAAAAAGAGAATTAGAAGCGTTTAGAGCCACTTCGAAAGATGCTGTAATAGATATGGAAACCATTACTGCTTTAACTGACGAATCTTCTTTAAACAGAGGAAAAGCAGTTTTTAACCTAAACTGTGCAGCTTGTCACCAGAAAGATGGTGGTGGAGGTATTGGTCCAAACTTAACGGATAAATACTGGATACTAGGTGGAGGAATTAAAAACATTTTCAAAACTATTGCCAAAGGTGGTAGAGATGGAAAAGGAATGGTTGCCTGGGAAAAAACTCTAAAACCAGCCGATGTTCATAAAGTGGCTAGCTATGTTGTGTCTTTACAAGGTACTACCCCTGCTAAAGCAAAAGAACCACAAGGAGATTTATATGAAGAAGAATCTTCTGATGCGGCAGAGAATAAAGAAGAAAAGGCTGAAGAAGTAATTGAAAATAGTGACAACACAAATACTGAAGAAACTTCTACAACTAAAACAAAGTAAATTATTGATTAATATTTTCAAGGATGGAGACGCCCAAGAACGAACATTTCAGAGATAGCATCAGCACTGTAAACAGTGAAGGTAAGCGTTCTTGGGTTTTTCCTAAAAAACCAAGTGGTAGTTTTTACAAATACAGAACAGTTGTTAGTTATATTTTATTAGCAATTCTACTAGCTTCACCGTTCATAAAAATCGATGGGAATCAGTTCTTACTTTTTAACGTTTTAGAAAGGCGATTCAATATTTTTGGGTTTCCTTTTTGGCCACAAGATTTTCACTTGTTGGTTATTTCAATGATTATCGGTGTTGTATTTGTAATTCTGTTTACCGTAGTGTTTGGTCGAATATTTTGTGGATGGATTTGTCCACAAACCATATTCATGGAAATGGTATTCAGAAAAATCGAATACTGGATCGAAGGTAATAGGGGAAAACAAATGAGGCTTGATAAACAGCCTTGGAACGCAGAAAAAATAAAGAAAAGAGTATTAAAATGGATTATATTTTTCATCATCTCTTTTATTATTGCAAACGTTTTCCTCGCTTACCTAATTGGAAGTGATCAATTACTAACTTACATTACTGGCAATCCGCTAGATCATGTAAGTACATTGATTTCTTTATTAATATTTACAAGCATATTTTATTTCGTTTTTGCTTGGTTCAGAGAACAAGTTTGTATCATAGCTTGTCCTTATGGTAGACTACAAGGTGTATTACTAGATAATAAGACCATTAATGTAGCTTATGATTATGTACGAGGAGAAAAAAGCGAAGGAAGAGCTAAATTTAAAAAGAACGAAAATAGAGAAACTTCTGGAAAAGGTGACTGTATTGATTGCATGCAATGTGTTCATGTATGTCCTACAGGAATTGATATTAGAAATGGAACACAATTGGAGTGTGTAAACTGTACTGCATGTATCGATGAATGCGACCATATGATGGAAAAAGTTGGTTTACCAACGGGCCTAATTCGTTATGCTAGTGAGGAGAACATTAATAAGAAAACGCCATTCAAATTTACGGCTAGAATGAAAGGTTATTCTGCAGTTCTTATGATATTAATTGGTGTTTTGGTTGGAATGCTTTTCTTAAGAAATGAAGTTGAAGCAACAATACTAAGGCTTCCAGGACAGCTGTATCAGCATAAAGAAAATGGGGTTATTAGTAATATCTATACCTATAAAGTAATTAATAAAACAACACATGAGATTGATGACGTTAGTTATAGACTAATTTCTCATAAAGGAAAAATAGAAACTGTAACACATCAAAACTTTGTAGTTCCTAAACAAGGATTAGCTGAAGGAACTCTTTTTATTGAGTTACATCAATCGCAAATGAAAAAAGAAAAAGAAAAATTAACTATTGGAGTTTATAGTGGCAATAAACTCATAGAAACTGCTAGTACTAATTTCTTAGGACCTAGAAGTTATCGTTAAAATTTATTATTTGAGAAACTTAAAAAACAAAAATTATGAAACTAAACTGGGGCACGGGTATCGTAATAGCAATAATAGGATTTGTTGCTTTTATATTGTATTTCGTTATTACAATGAGTACAGACAAAAAATTTAATCACGATTTGGTAACTGAAAAATATTATCAGAAAGAATTGGAATATCAAGATAATATTGAAGCAAGTAGAAATGCTAAATCTCTAGAAAATAACATTAAAATAACACAATCAAAAGAAGGGTTGACTGTTAATTTCCCTGAAGATTTCGAGTATCATAAAATCACAGGGAAAGTGTTCCTATACAGACCATCTAATAAACAACTGGATTTCGAATTGCCACTTTCGCTTTCCAATACATATTTGCTCGTGCCTGAGAAACGTTTATTGGGTGGTCGATGGAACATTACCGTAAAATGGTCATACGAAGGTAAAGATTATTTATACAAAGAAGAATTAACCTACTAATGTTACTCTCAGCAATTATACTAGGTTTACTTGGAAGTTTCCACTGCATAGGAATGTGTGGCCCTATTGCCTTTATGTTACCTGTAAATAGAAAAAATCCAGTTAAACAGTTTTTTCAAATTACTAGTTATCATTTTGGAAGATTATTTACCTATAGTTTAATCGGACTTCTATTTGGTTTATTAGGAAGAGGATTTTATTTCTTTGGCTTCCAGCAGCAACTTTCAATAGCTGTTGGTGCGTTAATGATCTTAGTAATATTTCTCCCTAAAGTTTTTAATAAGCTAAATCGCTTTTCAAATCCCCTAAACAAACTAATTATGAAAGTTAAATCAGCTTTAGGGAATGAATTGAGAAAAAAAGGGAACGATACCTTTTTTACCATTGGTTTTTTAAACGGCTTCTTACCTTGTGGTTTGGTATATATGGCTGTATTTGCAGCCTTAACTACATCAAATGCAATAGAAGGAGGCTTGTATATGTTATTGTTTGGATTAGGCACTATCCCTTTAATGACAACCGTAGTTTATATTGGAAACTTTGCGAACATTTCTATTCGACAAAAAATCCAAAAAGCAATTCCTTATGTAGTCGTGTTTATTGGTGTTCTTTTTATTCTTCGTGGACTTGGTTTAGACATTCCTTATATATCACCTTCTGGAAGCGTTTCTAACATCTATGAACCTGTAAAAGGTTGTCACTAACTTCCATTTCCACCTGACAAAAATCATATTTTTTAGCAATAGTTTGAGGTACCTTAGTATATATCAAACAAAACTATAAATCATGAGAAAAATAATTGTACCCGTCGATTTTTCTACCTATTCAGAAAACGCTTTAAAATCTGCTGCCTACTTAGCAAAAAAAAATAATGCTGAAATTGTAGCTGTCCATATGTTGGAGTTGTCAAATGCAATTGCATCACAATCTGAGTCATATTTACAAGAACAAACTTTATTCTTATATAAATTAACAGAAAAGAAGTTTGGAGAGTTTTTAAATGCTGATTATCTATCAGATATTAAAGTAACTCCAATTATAAAACATTTTAAAATTTTCAGCGAGTTAGATGAGCTTGCAAGAGAAGAAAATGCTGATTTAATTATCATGGGGTCTAAAGGAACTAGTGGTATGAAAGAAATATTTATCGGATCGAATACAGAGAAAGTTATCAGACACTCTGAAGTTCCAGTAATTGTTATAAAAGAAGAAGCTATTAAAGAAGACTTTAAAAATGCCTTATTTGCATGTGATTTTTCTAACGATGATATAAAGCCTTATCTTGAAGCTAAAAGGCTCTTTAACGCATTAAACTGTAACTTAAAACTGGTTTACGTAACTACTCCAACATCGAAATTCAAAAGTACTAAGGAAATTAAGGAACGAATAAATAGCTTTATGGATAACATTAACGAGAATTCACAAGCTCGAAATAATGTAGCCATTATCGCTGATTATTCTGTTGAAGAAGGTGTATTTTACTATGCTAATACAGCTGAAGCGGATATTATAGCGATAGCAACACACGGACGAAAAGGCGTTGCACATTTCTTTGAAGGAAGTATTTCCGAGGATATTGCCAATCATAGTAGTTTACCTGTAATTACTTTTAAAATTTAATAGAAAAAGGTCGGTTATCACCGACCTTTGATTTTATTTTAAACACCTTACAGAAACTAGGCTTCTCCGGTAGTTCCACCGAAATTCATAGGTATAGGTGGTTGTTCGTAATCTTTTATTTCTCCATGCGCTTGTTCAAACTTTCTAACGTTATCAGCTAAAGCTTTGGCTAATCTTTTAGCATGTTGAGGAGTTAAAATTATTCTTGATTTTACCTTAGCCTTCGGTACTCCTGGCATGATATTAATAAAATCTACAATAAACTCAGCAGTCGAATGGTTGATAATTGCCAAGTTGCTATAAGTTCCCTCAGCAACATCCTGATCTAATTCTATGTTTAATTGCGGATCTTTAGTGTTGTCTTCCATACATTTAATTTTTAAAAAGAAAGACCTCTAATATTAGAGGTCTTTACATTATTTTATAAAAGTTATTATAAACTTCTTTCTATTTCATCTTTAGGACCAACTACTAACGAATCGTAAGTTCTCATACCTGTACCAGCAGGAATTCTCTTACCAACAATTACGTTCTCTTTTAATCCTTCTAAACTATCAACTTTACCACTTACCGCTGCCTCGTTCAATACTTTCGTAGTTTCCTGGAACGATGCTGCTGAGATAAATGATCTAGTTTGTAACGATGCTCTTGTAATACCTTGTAATACTTGCTCAGCTGTAGCTGGTTCAGCATCACGTGCTACTACTAAATTCTTATCTGATCTTCTTAAAAGAGAGTTCTCATCTCTTAACTGACGAGCAGTAATCATTTGTCCTGATCTTAGCTTTTGAGAATCACCAGCGTCCTCAACGATTTTCTTACCATAGATGTCATCATTTTGCTGGATAAAGTCATTCTTATGAACTAATTGATTCTCTAAGAATAAAGTATCTCCTGAATCAATAATTCTAACTTTACGCATCATTTGACGAACAACTACCTCAAAGTGCTTATCGTTAATTTTTACCCCTTGTAAACGGTATACATCTTGTATTTCATTTACTAAGTATTCTTGAACAGCTGCAGGTCCTTTAATATTTAAGATATCAATTGGAGTAATAGCTCCATCAGATAATGGCATACCCGCTTTGATAAAGTCATTCTCTTGAACTAATATTTGGTTCGACAATTTAATTAAGTACTTCTTAATTTCACCAGTCTTAGACTCAATAGAAATCTCACGGTTACCTCTCTTAATCTTACCAAACGAAACAACACCATCAATTTGTGCTACAACAGCAGGGTTCGAAGGATTACGTGCTTCAAATAATTCTGTTACACGTGGTAAACCTCCTGTAATATCCCCAGCCTTACCAGCCTTACGAGGAATCTTAACTAAAGTCCTACCTTCTTCAACCTTATCTCCGTTATTTACAATTAAGTGTGCCCCTACAGGTAAACTGTATGAACGTAAAGCATTACCGTCAGCATCTTCAATAATTAAAGAAGGAATAATTTTCTTATTCTTAGAATCAGTAATTACTTTTTCTTGCTTACCAGTTTGTTCATCAATTTCAACAGAGTAGTTAATACCTTGCTCTAAATTGTCAAACTTAACTTTTCCACCAAACTCAGAAACGATAACACCGTTAAATGGATCCCATTCACAGATTTCATCACCTTTCTTAATTTGTTTACGATCTTTATCAAAGATAATAGATCCATAAGGTATATTATTAGTACTTAAAGTAATACCTGTTTTCTTATCTGTAATCTTGATTTCAGTTGTACGAGATATTACAATATCAATTGCTTTACCTTCATTATCCTTACCAGTTACAGTTCTTAAATCATCAATAGTTACATTTCCTTCGAAATTTGCTATTAACTTATTATCAGAAGAAGTGTTACTTGCAACCCCTCCAACGTGGAATGTACGAAGTGTTAACTGTGTACCTGGCTCTCCAATTGACTGTGCTGCGATAACTCCAACAGCCTCTCCAATTTGAACTTTTTTACCAGTTGATAAACTTTGTCCGTAACATTTAGCACATATACCTCTTTGCGATTCACATGTTAATGGAGAACGAACTTCAACCTTATCGATTCCAGCAGCCTCAATTGTATCAGCAATCTTTCCTGTAATTAACTCTCCTGCAGAAATGATGATTTCATCAGAATTTGGTACGTAAACATCGTGTAATGCTGTACGTCCAGAAACTCTATCACTAATCGACTCAACGATTTCGTCATTTTTCTTAAGTGGAGTAATTTCTAATCCTCTTAAAGTACCACAGTCATCTTCATTTACGATTACATCCTGAGATACATCAACTAAACGACGTGTTAGGTATCCAGCATCTGCTGTTTTTAATGCCGTATCCGCTAAACCTTTACGAGCACCGTGCGTTGAGATAAAGTATTCTAAAATTGAAAGACCTTCCTTAAAGTTCGATAAAATCGGGTTTTCAATAATTTCTCCACCACCTGCTGTAGATTTCTTCGGTTTCGCCATCAGACCACGCATACCAGTTAACTGACGAATCTGCTCTTTCGATCCACGAGCTCCAGAATCAAGCATCATGAATACCGAGTTAAATCCTTGCTGATCTTCACGTAAACGCTTCATTGATAACTCAGTTAATTGGTTATTGGTTCTACCCCAAATATCAATTACCTGATTATAACGTTCTTTTTGGGTTAACATACCCATGTTATAGTTCATTATGATTCCATCTACCTCTTCATTGGCTTTTGCAATCATATTGTATTTTTCTTCAGGAATAATAATATCACCTAATGAGAATGATAATCCACCTTGGAAAGCGAATTTATACCCCATATTCTTGATATTATCTAAGAACTTACCAACCGCTGGAATATCAGTTACCTTTAAGATTCCACCGATAATATCACGTAATGATTTTTTAGTAAGTACTGCGTTAATATATCCTGCTTGCTCTGGTACAACTTCGTTAAATAATACTCTACCAACTGTAGTTTTAATTAACTTAGTAACTAACTCTTTGTTTTCATTTAAATCCTTAGTTCTTACAGTAATACCCGCATTTAAGTCTACTCTTTCTTCGTTATAAGCGATAGTTACCTCTTCTGGAGAATAGAAAGTTAATCCTTCTCCTTTTATTGGCACTTCTGGAGTTGACTTACGCTCTTTAGTCATATAATAAAGACCTAATACCATATCCTGAGATGGTACCGTAATTGGTGCACCATTTGCAGGGTTTAAGATATTGTGAGAAGCTAACATTAATAATTGAGCTTCTAATATTGCCTCAGGTCCTAATGGTAAGTGAACCGCCATCTGATCCCCATCGAAATCGGCGTTAAATGCCGTACATACTAATGGATGTAAGCGAATTGCTTTTCCTTCTATTAACTTAGGCTGGAATGCTTGAATACCTAAACGGTGTAACGTAGGAGCACGGTTTAATAAAACTGGATGTCCTTTAATTACATTTTCCAAGATATCCCAAACAACAGGATCTTTTCTATCTATAATTTTCTTTGCAGATTTTACTGTCTTAACAATTCCTCTTTCGATTAACTTACGAATTACGAAAGGCTTGTATAATTCAGCTGCCATGTCTTTTGGCAATCCACATTCGTATAATTTTAATTCAGGTCCAACAACAATTACCGAACGAGCAGAGTAATCAACACGCTTACCTAATAAGTTTTGACGGAAACGACCTTGCTTACCTTTTAAACTATCAGATAATGACTTTAATGCTCTGTTAGATTCAGTTTTTACTGCTGAAGCTTTACGTGTGTTATCAAATAATGAATCTACAGATTCTTGTAACATACGCTTTTCGTTACGTAAAATTACTTCTGGAGCTTTAATCTCCATTAAACGCTTTAAACGGTTGTTACGGATAATAACTCGACGGTATAAATCATTTAAATCAGAAGTAGCGAAACGACCACCATCTAATGGTACTAATGGACGTAATTCTGGTGGAATTACTGGAACCACTTTCATAATCATCCACTCTGGCTTATTTTCACGATTCTTTTGAGAATCTCTGAATGCCTCAACAACATTTAAACGCTTTAATGCTTCGTTTTTACGTTGTTTAGATGTTTCGTTATTAGCTTTGTGACGTAATTGGAAAGAAAGCTCATCTAAATCGATTCTTTCTAACAAATCAATTAAACACTCAGCCCCCATTTTAGCGATAAACTTATTAGGGTCTGTATCTTCTAAATATTGATTATCTTGTGGAAGTTCATCAATAATATCTAAATACTCTTCCTCAGTTAAGAAATCCATTTTTTGTAATGGTTCTCCTTCGGCATTTTTAGCAATACCTGGCTGAATTACTACGTATCTCTCGTAGTAAATGATCATATCTAACTTTTTAGATGGTAACCCTAAAAGGTATCCCATTTTGTTAGGTAATGATCTGAAGTACCAAATATGTGCTACTGGTACAACTAAGTTAATGTGACCTACTCTATCTCTTCTAACCTTTTTCTCAGTTACTTCAACTCCACAACGATCACAAACGATTCCTTTATATCGGATTCTTTTATATTTACCACACGCACACTCATAATCCTTTACAGGACCAAAAATACGCTCACAAAACAATCCATCTCTTTCAGGTTTGTGGGTACGGTAATTAATAGTTTCTGGCTTTAACACCTCTCCTTTTGAAGCCTCTAAAATAGACTCTGGAGATGCTAAACCAATTGAAATTTTGTTAAACTTCTTAACAGTGTATTTTTCGTTTTTTCTTGCCATAATAATGGATTCGAATTAAAAATAAGTGTCTTTTACAAGACTGATATTGAAAAAATGATTTGCCTCAGAGCAAAACTCTGAGACATTTCACTGTGATTACTCTTCTAACTTAACGTCTAAACCTAAACCTTTAAGTTCATGTAACAATACGTTAAATGATTCTGGTAAACCTGGTTCAGGCATTGCTTCACCTTTCACGATGCTTTCGTAAGTTTTTGCTCTTCCTAATACATCATCCGATTTAACCGTTAAGATTTCTCGTAGGATACTCGAAGCTCCATACGCCTCAAGTGCCCATACCTCCATCTCTCCAAAACGCTGACCTCCAAACTGAGCTTTACCTCCTAATGGTTGCTGAGTAATTAATGAGTAAGGTCCAATAGAACGTGCGTGCATCTTATCTTCAATCATGTGACCTAACTTAATCATATAAATTACCCCAACTGTAGCTGGCTGATCAAAACGTTTTCCTGTACCTCCATCATATAAGTAAGTATGTCCAAAACGAGGGATACTAGCCTCATCAGTATACCCGTTAATTTCATCTAATGATGCTCCATCGAAAATTGGAGTAGCGAACTTTTGATTTAACTTAAGTCCTGCCCATCCAAGAACAGTTTCATAAATCTGTCCGATGTTCATACGAGATGGTACCCCTAATGGGTTAAGTACAATATCTACTGGTGTTCCGTCTTCTAAGAAAGGCATATCTTCTTGTCTAACAATACGAGCAACAATACCTTTGTTTCCGTGACGTCCTGCCATCTTATCTCCTACCTTTAATTTACGTTTCTTAGCAACATAAATTTTAGCAAGCTTTAATATTCCAGCTGGTAATTCATCTCCAACAGAAATAGTAAACTTCTGACGACGTAAAACTCCTTGTAAATCGTTTAATTTAATTTTATAGTTATGAACTAATTCTATAACTAATTTATTAATTTCTTTATCAGTTGTCCAAGTTCCACTTAAGTGTGTAAAATCTTCAACAGAGTTTAACATTTTTTGAGTAAACTTCTTACCTTTTGGTAATACTTCCTCTCCTAAATCGTTAAATACTCCTTGAGAAGTTTTTCCGTTAATTAACTCGAATAACTTATTTACTAATCTTTCTTTTAAGCCATCAAACTTCGACACGAAAGATGCTTCTAAAGTAGCAATTGCTTCTTTATCACGAGCTCTCTTGTTTTTATCCTTTACGGCACGTTTGAATAACTTTTTATCAATTACAACACCTCTTAATGATGGAGAAGCTTTTAATGAAGCGTCTTTTACATCACCAGCTTTATCACCAAAGATAGCACGTAATAATTTCTCTTCTGGAGTTGGGTCAGACTCTCCTTTTGGAGTAATCTTACCAATTAAGATATCACCAGGGTTAACTTCAGCACCAATTCTAATCATACCGTTTTCATCAAGGTCTTTAGTTGCCTCTTCAGAAACGTTTGGTATATCATTTGTTAACTCCTCCGCTCCTAATTTCGTATCACGAACATCTAAAGAATACTCGTCAATATGAATAGAAGTAAAGATATCTTCTCTTACAACTCTTTCAGAAATCACAATTGCATCCTCGAAATTATATCCTTTCCAAGGCATGAAGGCAACCTTCATGTTTCTTCCAAGTGCTAATTCACCTTGTTGTGTTGCGTATCCTTCACAAAGTACTTGTCCTTCTTCAACTCTATCGCCACGTTTTACAATTGGCTTTAAGTTAATACATGTACCTTGGTTTGTTTTTCTAAATTTAATAAGGTCGTATGACTTTTCATCTGGATCAAAGCTCACCATTCGCTCGTCATCAGTCCTATCATACTTTATAATAACCTTATTTGCATCAACGTATTCAACCTCTCCTGCTCCTTCAGCATTAATTAAAATACGAGAATCTTTCGCTACTCTTCTTTCTAATCCTGTACCAACAATTGGAGACTCTGGACGTAATAATGGAACTGCCTGACGCATCATGTTTGATCCCATTAAGGCACGGTTCGCATCATCATGTTCTAAGAAAGGAATTAACGAAGCTGAAATCGAAGCAATTTGGTTAGGAGCAACGTCCATATAATTAATTGCCTCAGGAGTTTCAACTGGGAAGTCACCTTCCTCACGAGCAATTACCCTATCAGTACCAAATGTACCATCTTCATTAATCGGAAGGTTCGATTGAGCAATCTTCATTCCTTCTTCCTCTTCAGCTGAGAGATATCTTGGTTCTTCTGGAGAAACAACTCCGTTCTCCACCTTTTTATATGGAGTCTCTATGAAACCTAAGTTATTCACCTTAGCAAATACTGCTAACGACGAAATAAGACCAATGTTTGGTCCTTCAGGAGTTTCAATCGGACATAAACGACCATAGTGAGTATAGTGAACATCACGAACCTCGAATCCTGCTCTTTCACGTGATAAACCTCCAGGTCCTAAAGCCGATAAACGTCTTTTGTGTGTAATCTCGGCTAATGGATTTGTTTGATCCATAAACTGAGATAACTGGTTCGTTCCGAAGAAAGAGTTAATTACTGATGATAATGTTTTTGCATTAATCAAATCAATAGGAGTAAATACCTCGTTATCACGAACATTCATACGCTCACGAATAGTACGAGCCATACGAGCTAAACCTACACCAAACTGACCTGCTAATTGCTCACCTACAGTTCTAACACGACGGTTAGATAAGTGATCGATATCATCAACTTCAGCCTTTGAATTGATTAACTCAATTAAATACTTAATGATAGTTATGATATCGTTCTTAGTTAATACCTTTTGATCTAAATCTTCATTTAGATTAAGTTTAGTATTCATTCTAAAACGTCCTACCTCACCTAAACTATAACGTTGCTCAGAGAAGAATAATTTTTCAATAATTCCTCTTGCAGTTTCCTCATCTGGCGGTTCAGCATTACGTAATTGTCTATATATATGTTCTACAGCCTCTTTTTCAGAGTTTGTAGGGTCTTTTTGTAATGTGTTATGGATAATAGCATAATCTGCTTGCTGATTATCTTCTTTGTGTAATAAGATAGTCTTAGCACCAGATTCTATGATCTCATCAATATGTTCTTTTTCTAAAATAGTATCACGGTCGAAAATAATCTCGTTACGCTCAATCGATACAACTTCTCCTGTATCTTCGTCTACGAAATCTTCGTGCCAAGTTTTTAATACTCTCGCAGCTAGTTTTCTACCCAATACCTTCTTTAATCCAGCTTTTGTTACTTTGACTTCTTCTGCTAAATCAAAGATTTCTAAAATATCTTTATCTCTTTCAAAACCTATGGCTCTGAATAATGTTGTTACTGGTAATTTTTTCTTTCTATCAATATAGGCATACATTACCTGATTGATATCTGTAGCAAATTCAATCCAAGATCCTTTAAAAGGAATAACTCTTGCTGAATATAACTTTGTTCCATTGGCATGGAAAGATTGACCAAAGAATACTCCAGGAGAACGGTGCAGCTGAGATACTACTACACGCTCTGCTCCATTAATAATAAATGTTCCAGAGTTGGTCATGTAAGGAATAGTCCCTAAATAAACATCTTGAACAATTGTTTCAAAATCTTCGTGTTCAGGGTCTGTACAATATAATTTTAAGCGTGCTTTTAAAGGTACACTATAAGTCAATCCTCTTTCAATACATTCTTCAATACTATATCTTGGTGGATCTACAAAATAGTCTAAAAATTCTAAAACAAATTGATTACGGGTATCTGTAATCGGGAAGTTATCTAAGAAAGTTTTGTACAAACCTTCATTCCCACGCTCTTCCGCTTTAGTTTGAAGTTGGAAAAAATCTTGGAAAGATTTTACTTGTATATCCAAGAAGTCTGGATAATCAGTTCCCAACTGCGATGATGCGAAATTAATTCTTTCAGTAGTGTTTATCGTTGCCAAAAGAGATACTATTTTTTTAATTAAAAATATTTTTTTTGAAACTTTACGTTTCAATAAGCAATCTTATTGCTGTAATCAACTGTAATGCAAAAGCTTACAGATGTCATATCACATCTTAAAAATGTATGTGATGAAATAAAGAACGAATATATACACAAAATGGTTTAGGCCTAGAAACCTAAATTCCTAGTACCTAAACCTTTATTGTTTTTCCCGTTTAAACGGGAGTAAGTAATTACTTAAGCTCTACTTCAGCTCCAGCCTCTTCTAAAGACTTCTTAAGACCTTCAGCCTCATCTTTAGATACTCCTTCTTTAATAGCTTTAGGAGCCTCGTCTACGATAGCTTTAGCATCTTTTAATCCTAATCCAGTTAATTCTTTAACTAACTTTACAACAGCTAATTTAGATCCTCCTGGTGCTTTTAAGATTACGTCAAACTCAGTTTTTTCTTCAGCTGCTTCTCCTCCACCAGCTGCTGGTCCTGCTACTGCTACAGCCGCTGCTGCAGGCTCAATACCATACTCATCTTTTAAAATATCAGCTAATTCATTAACCTCTTTTACTGTTAAGTTAACTAATTGTTCTGCGAAATCTTTTAAATCTGCCATTTTAATTGTTTTTTGAAATTTTTATTATTTAGTTTATTAGTGCGCTTAATTATTTTTCTGATAACGTCTTTAAGATACCAGTAAGTTTACCTCCACCTGATTGAAGTGCTGAAACAACGTTCTTAGCAGGCGATTGTAATAATCCGATAATATCTCCAATAAGTTCTTCTCTAGACTTGATGTTAACAAGAGCGTCTAATTGGTCATCTCCAACATATACTGCCTCTTCAACATAAGCTCCTTTTAATAAAGGCTTGTCTGATTTTTTTCTGAACTCTTTAATAACTTTAGCAGGTGCATTAGACGCTTCAGCTATTAACATTGAGGTATTACCCTTTAAAGTTTCTGGTAATTCACCAAAATCTTTGTCTGAAGCTTCCATTGCTTTTGCTAACAATGTATTCTTCACAACAGCCAATGATACGTTAGCTTTGAAACAAGCTCTACGTAAGTTAGATGTAGTTGTAGCATCTAAACCAGAAATATCTGCTAAATAGATGGTATTTGTATCTGCTAACTGTGCTGTTAATTCTTGAATAACTTGTGATTTTTCCTCTCTAGTCATGATTAAAAGGTTTTAACTGCCTTACGATACAGATTTTACATCTACTGCAACACTAGGACTCATAGTTGAAGACATAAAAATACTCTTAATATAAGTACCTTTTGCTGCTGTTGGCTTTAATTTAATAAGTGTTTGAACTAATTCATTTGCATTTTCAGCAATCTTTTGAGCATCAAAAGACGCCTTCCCGATTGCAGCATGTACGATTCCAGTTTTATCAACTTTAAAGTCAATTTTACCAGCTTTTACTTCTTGTACAGCTTTTGCAACATCCATAGTTACCGTACCAGTCTTTGGGTTTGGCATTAAACCTCTAGGTCCTAAAATACGTCCTAATGGTCCTAATTTACCCATTACACTTGGCATTGTAATGATTACATCAACATCAGTCCATCCTCCTTTGATTTTTTGTAAGTATTCATCTAAACCTACATAATCAGCTCCAGCTGCTTGAGCCTCTGCTTCTTTATCTGGAGTAACTAATGCTAAAACTTTTACATCCTTACCTGTTCCGTGTGGTAAAGTAACAACCCCACGTACCATTTGATTAGCTTTACGAGGATCTACTCCTAAACGAACTGCTAAATCAACAGATGCATCAAATTTTACTTTTGTAATATCTTTTATTAAAGCTGATGCTTCGTTTAAATCATAAACCTTAGAGCTATCGATTTTAGCACGAGCTTCTTTTTGTTTTTTAGTCAATCTTGCCATTTTCTAAATCTCTTTTAGTTTATGCCGGAGCATCACCTGTTACTGTTAATCCCATAGAGCGAGCTGTACCAGCGATCATTCTCATTGCAGACTCAATTTCAAATGCATTTAAATCAGGCATTTTGTCTTCTGCGATAGTTTTGATTTGATCCCAAGTAACACTTGCTACCTTTTTTCTATTAGGTTCTCCTGAACCTTTCTTAATCTTGGCCGCTTCTAATAATTGTACCGCAGCTGGTGGTGTTTTTACAACAAACTCGAAAGATTTGTCTTTATAAACTGTAATCACAACAGGTAATACTTTACCTTGCTTGTCCTGTGTACGAGCATTAAACTGCTTACAGAACTCCATGATGTTAACACCGGCAGCACCTAAAGCGGGTCCAACTGGTGGCGATGGATTCGCAGCACCTCCCCTAACTTGTAGTTTTACTAATTTACTTACTTCTTTTGCCATTGTTTAAGATTTAAAGATATGTTTTAAATGGAAGCCTAAAACATACCAAAATATATAGGTGTAACAATTATATTTTCTCTACTTGCATGTAATTTAGTTCTAATGGAGTTTTTCTACCGAAAATTTTAACCATTACCTCTAACTTACGTTTCTCTTCATTTACATTCTCAACAGTACCATCAAATCCGTTGAATGGTCCATCGATTACTTTTACTGTCTCTCCAACACTGTAAGGTATTGCAACATTTTCATCTTTTACAGATAATTCATCTACCTTACCTAACATTCTGTTTACTTCTGATTTTCTCATTGGAACAGGATCTCCTCCTTTAGTTTCACCAAGAAAACCAATAACTCCTGTAACAGCTTTAATTACGTGAGGAACCTCACCAGCTAGATTAGCTTCAACCATTACATAACCTGGAAAATAAACACGTTCTCTGTTTATCTTTTTTCCGTTTCTTACCTGAATAACTTTTTCAGTAGGAACTATAACTTGATTTACAAAATCAGACAACCCATGACGAGCTATCTCGGTTTCTATATAAGTTTTTACCTTATTTTCTTGACCTCCTATAGCTCGCACCACATACCACTTCATCACTGATTCTGCCATCCTTAAAACATTTTAAAGAAGTTATCTAATCCTGTTTGAAAGACTTTATCAATCCCTGCAACTACTAATGCAAAAATAATTGTAAAAGCAGCCACAACAGCCGTAGACTTTTGAGCCTCTTCACGAGACACCCATGTCATGTTTGTATTTAATTCTTCGAAAGAATCCTTGATGTATTGTATAAAGTTGCTCATATCTTTTTATCCTTTTAACGAGTTACAGAAAAATACTGTAACTCGTTTGAGAGTTGCACGGGTTGAGAGACTCGAACTCCCGACACCTGGTTTTGGAGACCAGTGCTCTACCAACTGAGCTAAACCCGTATTTCATTTTAAAGGAGTCTCTCTAAAAGAGACTCCTTTTTTTTATATAGCTAATCTAATTAGTCTAAAATTTCAGTTACCTGACCAGCTCCTACTGTTCTACCTCCTTCACGGATAGCGAACTGTAAACCAACGCTTAATGCAATAGGTTGGATTAAGTCAACAGTGATTGTTAAGTTATCACCAGGCATAACCATTTCAACACCATCAGGAAGACCAATGTTTCCAGTTACGTCAGTTGTACGTACGTAGAACTGTGGACGGTAGTTATTGTGGAAAGGAGTGTGACGACCACCTTCTTCTTTCTTTAAGATATATACCTCAGCTTTAAACTTAGCGTGTGGAGTTACAGAACCTGGCTTAACGATTACCATACCTCTCTTGATATCAGTCTTATCAATACCTCTTAATAAGATACCAGCGTTATCTCCAGCCTCACCTCTATCTAAGATTTGACGGAACATTTCGATACCAGTTACTGTAGAAGATAACTTCTCAGCACCCATACCAA
Organism: Tenacibaculum xiamenense; assembly: GCF_964513065.1. Taxonomy (NCBI): domain Bacteria; kingdom Pseudomonadati; phylum Bacteroidota; class Flavobacteriia; order Flavobacteriales; family Flavobacteriaceae; genus Tenacibaculum; species Tenacibaculum xiamenense. Next base: position 232,541 of record NZ_CAZEQU010000042.1, on the reverse strand, counting down.
TAATATCTACAGGATCACCAGAGTTGATGATACCAGTTTCAATACGACCAGTAGCAACAGTACCACGACCAGTAATAGAGAATACATCCTCGATTGGCATTAAGAAATCTTTTTCAGTATCTCTTGGTGGCTCTTCAATCCAAGTATCAACAGCAGCCATAAGCTCTAATACTGTATCAACCCACTTTTGCTCTCCGTTTAATGCACCTAAAGCAGAACCAGCAATAACAGGACCATTATCTCCATCATACTCATAGAAAGATAATAAATCTCTTACTTCCATTTCTACTAACTCTAATAATTCCTCATCGTCAACCATATCAACTTTGTTTAAGAAAACAACGATACGTGGAATACCAACCTGACGACCTAATAAGATATGCTCACGAGTTTGAGGCATAGGACCATCAGTAGCAGCAACTACTAAGATAGCACCGTCCATTTGAGCAGCACCAGTTACCATGTTCTTTACGTAATCCGCGTGACCTGGACAGTCAACGTGAGCGTAGTGACGGTTTGCTGTAGCATACTCTACGTGAGAAGAGTTAATTGTAATACCTCTTTCTTTTTCTTCTGGAGCGTTATCAATTTGATCAAAAGCACTTGCTTCAGAATATCCTGCATCCGCTAATACTTTAGTAATTGCAGCAGTTAAAGTAGTCTTACCGTGATCAACGTGACCGATAGTACCAACGTTTAAGTGTGGTTTCGAACGATCATAAGTTCCTTTTGCCATGATTATTAATTTTAATTCTTAGTTAAATATATTTAGTGTTACTTTAAAACCTAATTGTTTCATAAACTCTAAAAGAGCCAATGACGGGATTTGAACCCGTGACCTCATCCCTACCAAGGATGCGCTCTACCAACTGAGCTACACCGGCCTAAAAAAATTTTGAGCGGGAGACCGGGTTCGAACCGGCGACATTCAGCTTGGAAGGCTGACGCTCTACCAACTGAGCTACTCCCGCTTAAAAAAAATCATTGTGGGGAGAGCAGGATTCGAACCTGCGAAGTCGAAAGACAACGGAGTTACAGTCCGTCCCATTTGGCCGCTCTGGAATCTCCCCATAATACAACAATATTTTAATGATCTTTTTTGAGCCGATAGAGGGACTCGAACCCACGACCTGCTGATTACAAATCAGCTGCTCTAGCCAGCTGAGCTATATCGGCTTTTACTGTATAAAAACAGTCCGCTATTTCTAACGGACTGCAAATGTAAAAGTATTTTTTAATTTTTGAAAACTTTTTTTAATTATTTTTTATAAAGCTATTGTTGCTCTAGATTTATCTTTCGACTTTTGGAGCTGTCTTTTTAGCGATTCCACACTTATACTCACTCCTTCTTCAAAGGTTTTACACTGTTTTTTTACCATTAATTCATTACCTGGTATATTTATTTTTACCTCGGTAATTTTATTTTCTTTTTCACTTGTCTTTTGAACTTTCAAATACACTTCGACATCAACAATCTTATCATGGAACTTTTCCAATCCTCCTACTTTTTTCTCAATGTAGTCTAACAACTTTTTGTCTGCTGCGAAGTTAACCGATTGTGTGAATACCTTCATAATCTTCCAATTTTTAGTTCAACTCCCTAGGGTGAGTTTTATTATACACTTGTTTTAATTCTTCCAAGCTACTATGCGTATAGACTTGGGTCGAGGCTAAACTTGAATGCCCTAGCAATTCTTTAACCGAATATAAAGACGCTCCCTTATTTAGTAGATGGGTAGCGAATGCATGCCTAAGGATATGTGGACTTTTTTTAACCTTAGTGGACACACCCCTAAAATACGAATTTATTATTCGATAGACAAGAGTTTCGTATAATTTAACACCCTTTTTAGTAAGTAACAGATAGTCATTATCTTCTAACTTCTCTAGCTCATTTTTCTTCTTCATATAACTTCTTATAGTATCCATTACAAAAGGTAACAGCACCACAAATCGTTCTTTATTTCTTTTCCCTAAAACCTTCAACAATTTTTCTTCAAAGTTTATATCACTTTCCTTTATATTAATCAACTCTGCTCGCCTAATTCCTGTGGAATACAGCAACTCAACAATCAATCTATTTCTGACACCTTCAAAATCATCCTTTACCTTTAATAACTCAATAACCTCATTCACTTCCTTTTCTGTAAATGGGACACTTATTTTCTTCTGTACTTTTAACGATTTATGTTTTGCTAAGGGATTTACATTTATTTCACCTATTTTCTGTAGGAAATTATAGAATGTCTTTAAAGAACTAATCTTTCTATTAACACTTCTGTTTACTAAACCTTGATCAACCAACATCACAATCCAACTTCTTATTTGATTATAATGAATCTCCTTTAGATTGTCCTGATCAAATTCACCTTCACAGTAATCAATAAAATCTGTTAAATCTCGACGATAAGCTGCCACTGTATGTTTGGAATACTTCTTTTCATATTCAAGGTACTCTAAAAATTTATCGATTAGATTTCTACTCATACTATAATAAAAGCATTTATTTCAAATTTAACTAAATATAAATCAACAAAAAACCCACATTAAAAAATGTGGGTTTATATCTTTGATTAGAAGTGTTTTTTATCCAACTTCTTCAGCTGTTCTTAATCTTTGAACGTAAGAAGCTTTAATCTTCTGAGCTCTTTTCGCTACTGAAGGCTTCGTAAACTGCTTTCTGCTACGCAATTGTCTCATTGTTTTCGTACGATCGAATTTACGCTTATAACGCTTTAACGCTCTATCGATATTCTCTCCTTCTTTTACTGGAATGATTAGCATATGTTGGCACCTCCTTTCATGTAGTCTCTTTATATTTTTATGTAACTGATAGTTAAGTCAATTACCTGTTATTTTTAATTTTTGGACTGCAAAGATACGGAGAGTTTTGAAATTAACAACTTTTTATTAATTTTATTTTGGAGCCCATACAGAATAGCTCTTTGGAGGCACTTGTATTTTCACCCATTTACCTCCTTGAGTTATTGGCTCCCAATTCGAATGACCTGTATAATCTTTAATCCTAGTATTGGACCAGTTCGTTTGTATCCAACGTTCTTGCCAATGATTAGCGTTATTTATGTATACAACTAATCCTGCGTTATTATGCCCATTTCTCCTTGCAACGTATTCATCATTATCTGTATATAAAATCGATGTATTACCACCCGCCAAATTATTGTGAATCCAGATTAAATTATTCAATCGTTCTTTACTTAACCATTCTTCATAATCACTGTAAAAAATAGTTGGATATCCTTCATGCGTTAAGATATAAGCATATGCTAGCATTTTCCCATTGTAAATTTCATCTGTATCATGATTGGCAACAAAAGTAACAGCCTTATTTGGGTTTCTTTTCCAAAGCATATCATCATTCAGTCTATTTAAATTATTTCCTTGAAAAGCATCTCTCATGCGATAATAACAAGCGAAATCGAAAGCACTAACTTCAGCCTGCCCCGACCACCAATCCAAGGTACCTGCATTACCATCCCAATACTCACCTACAGAAAAACCACCTACCTCATTTTTCCACTCTCTCACCACCCAAGGTTCAAAGCCTTTAACATAATCAAACCTCCAGCCGTCGAATCCCATGACATTTTTATAGTATTTTGCAACAGATTCTGGGTTTTTCCATAACTCATTCTGAACTCTAATTTGGCTATGTGACAAATCAGGAAAACCACCAAAAACCCCAGTATCATTATTATAGTTATAATTTGGGTGAAAATCATTAAAATCTCGTGTAAATCTTCCAGACATCGGCTCAAACTTAGTCCAGTTTGCTTGTCCATTAACTGGGTTTACCTCACTTTGCCCACCACTATTATGATTTAACACAATATCAGCTATCACGCTAAGATTTGAATTATGCGCTTCCGATATCAAAGATTTTAGTTCTTTTTCAGAACCAAAACGCGTTTCTATACTTCCCATTTGGTCATACTTCCCGAAATCAAAATAATCGAAAGGATCATATCCCATAGAGAAAGATCCATTCTGGGCTTTTGTAGCTGGAGGTAACCAAATAGCATCAATTCCAGCATTACTCCAATCTTGCACTTTCCCTTTAACAGTATTCCACCAATTCCCGCCAGCTGGAACATCCCAATAAAAAGCTTGCATCATTACACCTGTTCCAATAGGTTTCAATGAAGCTCTGGAACCATGTTCTGTTTTTGAATTAACATTTTGTAATTGTTGAATTTCTTGTTCACTTGAACAAGCTAAAAAGATTAATATTGGTAAAATAAACCAACATTTTTTCAGAAGGATTTTCATGATAATTTGTTTTAATTTTTTTCAAATTATGCATTGAAAACGATTTCACGAAATCGATATAGAAACGAAAACGATTTCGTGTTGAAAAGTTTTATACGATAAATGTATAACAACAAAAAGCCACTCTTAAATGAGTGGCTACTTAAAATTATGTTGCTGGTTTATATTCTTTCTTATCTATAACCATTTTTGCGATAATTTCTTTTAGAATCTCGGAAGTTCCTCCTCCAATAGGTCCTAATCGACTATCTCTTAATAATCTCGCCATTGGATAATCTTCCATGTAGCCATATCCTCCTAATAACTGTAAAGCATCATAAATAACTTCATCTGCCATTTTTGTTGACAACAATTTACTCATACTTGCTTCTTTTACGACATAATTACCATCATTAAGTCTTTTAGCTATTGAATAATTGTATTCCCTACACATATCAACTCTACTTGCCATTTCAGCAATCTTATGACGTAATGCCTGAAACTCGTTTAAATGCTTCCCAAATGCTTGGCGTTCGCTCATATATTGTATTGCGTAGTCAACTGCATATTCAGCTCTTGCGTGAGCATTAACTCCCATAATAAGTCGCTCTAAAGCAAAATGCTGCATAATGTAAGAAAATCCAGCTCCCTCAGTTCCCATAAGGTTCTCTTTAGGTATTACTACATTATCAAACGCTATTTCTCCAGTATCAGATGCTCTCCAACCCAATTTATCAAGCTTAGTTGCAGAAACTCCCTGCGCTTCTCTATCAATAACGAAAATACTTATTCCTTTATGTTTTTCATCTGGATTTGTTTTCGCAGCAACGATTAAATAGTCTGAATACACTCCATTAGTAATAAAGGTCTTTGAACCATTAATAACGTAGTTGTCTCCATCTTTCACTGCCGTAGTTCTCATTCCTGCAACATCACTTCCACCAAATGGTTCAGAAATACACAAACACCCAATTTTATCACCATCAATACTAGGAGTTAAATATTCTGTCTTAATTCTATCGTCGCCTTCCTCCTTTAAATGTGTCATTGCCAAATAAGCATGAGCCCACATATTTGCAGCGAAACCTCCTGAGTTTATTTTTTGTAATTCTTCCAGAAATATAACTGTATAGAATAGATCTAATCCTAATCCTCCATATTCTTCAGGTTGGTTTAACCCGAAATACCCCATTTCTCCAAATTTTTTCCAGATAAATCTTTCAACTGCACCTTCTTTCTCCCATTTATCAATATGAGGAACAACTTCCTTTTGCAAAAAGTCCTTAAAACTTTGACGAAAAGATTCATGCTCTTCGGTAAAGTACATACTATTCATTGATTCTTAAATTAGTTGTTGTTTATTTTGCTAACAAATATAAGACTATTCTATCGTATTTTTTTAAAGGAAAGTTTGTAATATTTTTCAATTCTTCAATATTCTGAATTTCTGCCACCTCTTCTTTATAGTCAAATATTTTCTTACATAAATCGTAATCAATATACGGTAGTTGAAGAACTTCTTTAAAACTAGCAGTATTAATATTTAACTTCTCAATTTTTGGCTTACTCAACACCTTAAAAAACTTTAATATTTCTTTAACATCGCTTTGGTTGATTCCCCATACTTCTGAAAGTTGAGAAGTATATGTAAATCCTTTAAGCTTTTTACGGTACTTAATAACCCTTTGAGCCAGTTTCTCATTTATATCTAGAACTTCTATTAATTCAAGCTCAGAAACCAAATTAATGTCTCTTATCTCATAGTTTTTGTTTTTATCTTGAGTAATGGAATACTTTGGACGAGTTTTCTTATTATCATTTATCTTTTCCTTTACCCAAGATGGAAACTTGAAATGTGGAGATATTAACATCAGCAAGCTATCAGAAACTCCCGTAACCTTTTGAAATTCTTCTTTTGAATTCACAAACTTATTTTTCTTTCTGAATTCATGTAATTTATCAATTTCAATAACTGACATTCCAAGTTGATACCCTTTATGATCAGATATATAATTAGGATTAAAAGGAAATATTTTGAGGTTGGGCTTCAACTCCTTTTGCTGCTTTAAACTATCTAGTTTCATTTCTAGTTTCAACACAGCTTCCTTATTACTTTCAGTCTCAACAGTTGTAAAATCAACATAAACGTATGCAAGTTGAAGAACAACTATGATTAACACCAAAAGAAAAGCCCCATTTCTTAATTGCTTATCAAATAAGAAATGGGGCTTTAAATTTTTCATTTTTACAGTCTATTTTAAGTCTTTATAACGCCAATTGCTTTTAAGTACCTCGCCAATTCTTCACGAACCTTAGGGAAAAGGAAGCATAATCCGATTACATTAGGAACGGCCATAGCAAAAATCATAGCATCCGAAAAATCAGTAACAGCTCCTAAACTTGCAGCAGAACCAATAATTACAAATAAACAGAATAAAACTTTATATACATAATCTGACACTTTTGAACGCCCAAACAAAAACATCCAACCTTGTAAACCATAATAAGACCAAGACAACATTGTTGAAAATGCAAATAAAACAACTGCCATAGTCAAAATATATGGAAACCAAGGTAATACTGACGCAAATGCTTTAGAGGTTGCCAATACTCCGTCAGGAGATTTTACACCATAAGTCATGATACCTCCATCTCCATTTGTAATAATAATTACTAAGGCTGTCATTGTACAAACTACAACAGTATCTATAAATGGTTCTAATAACGCCACTAAGCCCTCAGAAGCTGCATATTTTGTTTTCACTGCTGAGTGTGCTATTGCTGCTGAACCAACTCCAGCTTCATTTGAAAATGCGGCTCTTTGAAAGCCAACAATCAGTACTCCAAGTAAACCTCCAGATATCCCTTCAGCATTAAATGCTCCGTCAATAATTTGACCAAAAGCATTTCCTATCTGTGAGAAATTAGCTACTAAAATAATGATTGCAGCAACGAAATAAATCCCCACCATAAAAGGTACAATCTTTTCCGTAATGTTTCCGATTCTCTTAATACCTCCAATAATAACTATTGCAACTAAAACAGACATTACGATACCAAATATCAATGCTGTTGATAAATCATTTGATCCAATCATACTTCCAAACTGCTGAGCGGCTTGGTTAGCTTGGAACATATTTCCTCCTCCAAAAGATCCTCCTACAACCATGACTGCAAATATTACGGCTAACACTCTACCCAATCCGCTTTTACCAACATCGGCTAATCCTTTTCTAAGATAGTACATTGGACCTCCATAAATTGTACCATCTTCTCCAACATCACGGTATTTAACTCCCAAAGTACACTCTACGAATTTTGAAGACATTCCTAATAAACCGGCAACAATCATCCAAAACGTAGCCCCGGGACCACCTAAAGACAAGGCTACCGCCACCCCTGCAATATTACCTAATCCAACAGTTCCAGATAATGCTGCTGTTAACGCTTGAAAGTGGGTCACCTCTCCTTCATTACCTTCTACCCTAATAGTTTCAATAGCATCTCCTCCTGGCGTAGGATCTCCAGCTATCACCCCTGATGTGGCATGATCCACATCATCATACTTTCCTCTTACGATATTAATTGATGTTGGAAACAATCTAATATTTACAAATTTGAATATAACCGTAAATATTAAACCTGCAAGAAGTAACATTATAATTACCAATGGCATCTCTACTCCTTCTCCAAGTTTTACTGGATAAAAAACAATACTTCCCCAAGCATCTGCAACTGGTTTAAAACCTTCATTTATTTTTTCTGCTAGTCCTTTTTCTTGTGCGAATGTTAACATTGGAATTGTTAACATTAATAAAGACATCAGTTTTTTCCTCATAATATGTATGTATGTGATTAGTTTTTTAGATTTAGTGGATCGCAATATCTTAAAAAATTGAAGTTTCCCCAACTTTTCTTAGTTAAAAGTGTTTTTTTAAGTTATAATTTGTTTAAAATTTTGAAGATCTTCTTTAAATTTTCTAAGCTCAATTCCTAGGTCTTTTTTTGTTTTACTCAAGTCAAATCCCGTTTTTTCAGGACGTTGCGCTTTTTGATTTAGTTCTTTTGATGATATTGGTGATATTAGCTCCTTATTTAAATTGAATTTTTCTGCTATTTGAAGAGCAATATCATATACAGTTAAAAGTTCTGTAGAAGAAACATTATAAATTCCATATTTCCCTTTATCAATAGCTGCCTTGCAGGCTTCTGCTAAAGTAGTTACATAGGTAGGCATTCGGTATTGATCATTAACTACATTAATGGACTTCCCTTTTTCAAGCGATTCCTTTACCCATAACACAATATTACTTCTTGACATATCATAAACTTTCCCGAATACTAATATGGTACGTAAAATAGTATAGTCAATAGAGGAGTTTACTAGCTCTCTTTCTGCTTTTAGTTTTGACAATCCGTAATAACTAATTGGATTGGGTTCATCTGTTTCTTTATAACATCCTTTTTTCCCATCAAAGATAAAATCTGTAGAAAGATGAATGATATGAGCCTTGTGCTCTTCAGAGTATTTAATTAAATTTTTAACAAGATCTACATTTAAGGTATCACACTCCTCTTTTTTGTCTTCGCACTGATCAACCTGCGTCATCGCCGCAGTATTTATAATAACATCAGGGTTTTCTTTATTTAACTCTCTTAGCAGAACATTTTTATTAGTAAGGTCCATAGAAACATATCTAAAATCTTCTCTTCCGCTTCTATTTTTTCCTCTAGAAAAACCAACAACTTCGTACTTATCTTTTTCTTCTAGCAATAAAGCCAGTAAACTCTGACCTAATAATCCGTTACTTCCTGTAACAATAATTTTCTTCATTCAATAATAAAATTTGAATTCTCCGTCTTAAAATAATTCTCTTAATTTGTTAATCTGTTCTGGACGCCCAAGAACAATAAGGTTTGAATCTGCAATTAATTTCACGGACACATCAGGGTTGATTGTATACTCTTTTTCAGGAGATCTATACCCTATCACAGTGCACCCTGTTTTCTTTCTTAGATCTAAATCTAAAATTGTTTTCCCTAGATATTCAGTCGGCAATTCATTTACATCAACCTCTTCCAAGTTTGCCGTGGTATCACCTTCAATAGTTAATCTATCTACAAACTCAATTACATCCGGGGTAACAACCAACAAAGCCATATGAGCTCCACCTAATTTATCAGGCATGATAACATTATCGGCTCCAGCTATTTTTAGCTTACTATAGGAACTCTCTTTAGAAGCTCTACTAATAATTTTACAGTTTTTATTTAACTGCCTTGCAGATAATACAACAAATAAATTATCGGCATCAGAAGGCAATACCGTTACCAAATTACTGGCTCTCATTATTCCTGCCTTTATCAAGGTTTCATCCGTTGTTGCATTTCCTTCTACATTTAGAATCCCTTTCTCATCTAATTCTTCAATAAGATCTTTGCTTCTTTCAATCATTACTACCTCTTTTTTGTAGCTTCTCAATTTAGATACCGCTTGTCTTCCGTTTCTACCAAAACCACAAACAATTGTATGCCCTTGAAGTTCTTCTATTTTTTTTTGCACTTTTTTTACTTTTAATTGATGAAAAAATTGACCACTAATTAAATACTCAGAAAACGATGATACCGCATAACCAAATATAAATAAGCTCGATAGTATTAGACCAACTGTAAAGATTTTCTCTTCTGCCCCAAAGGGATGAACTTCTCCAAACCCGATTGTCGTAACGGTAATAACCGTCATATATAATGCATCTATGAAAGAATAGTCAAAAAGTAACGCATATCCTCCTATTCCAATACTAAAAATTAGAACTGAAAAAAAGATTGCTTTATATAAACGAGATTTGAAAATTGAATTTATCATAAATCAAAAACTGAAGATCGTTTTGTGTAGATCATATCTTTTAAACGCAAGAGAAAAGCCAAGGTTAAATATAGCCCAAAGGAAAGACCTACTGTTACAAATGATATGTAAATAAAAAACAACCTTACATTAACAGCTCTCATACCTAACCTATCTGCCAATCGAGCGGATACATAAAAGCCGTTTCGTTCGAAAAAATATCTTACTGAATGAATAAACGTCATTTTTTTGTTTTCAATTTAAACAATATAAGCGATAAAGATATTACAATTACAGAAATTAGTAATGTTTTAAATAATAAATTCCCTGATTGTGTTACATTCTCTATAGCCCCATAGTACACAAATGCTCCCCAGTAATATGGTGATTTTTTATGATTAGTTATGCTTTTATCATTCAAGTAACTCAACTTAGCTTCTTTATTAGCTAGGCTAATTGTCCTTCCTTTTTTTATAGCTTTATAAAAATTTGACATTAATTCAGAAGTAGATTTATCATTTACTTTCCATAATGAAAAGATTAAATTATCTACTCCAGTATAATTAAATGCTCTGGCAATACTAAAGGCTCCTTCACCTCTTTCGACTCTCCCTACTCCAGTTTCACAAGCACTTAAAACCGCCAAATCTAAATTAAGATTTAACAAATTCAATTGACTTATTGGAACACTTCTATCATAAAACTCGATAGTAGCCTCTTTAACAAAATTTCCTGCATGAGCGTGAGTCGATAAATGAAGTATTGATGCCTGATTTATATTTTTTAGAACTTCTTTAAGAGTTGCTTTCTCATGTTTCAAGATAATCGGTGAAAAATTATCGTTGATGGCCTCAGCTTCTTTTAATGTATGTTCCAATTCTTTATTCGTTCCTTCAAATACTGGAAAAACACCTATAATCTTTTTTCCTTTTGTTTGTTTTCTCCCTTCCAAAACAAAAGACGTCTTCAAATTATAAGTAATAATATGTTCCTTAAATAGAAACGGCATATTTTCATAGTAGTTGGTTGTTGTTTTCTCAACTAATAAAGTTTCAAATGGAAGAAAACATAATAACCCATCAGGAATAATTACCAACTTTTTATAAGAACCTACTACATCAAGTTTCAATACCTCATATAAACTATGCGATAAATTAGTAAAAGATTCAATATCATTGTTAATCTCAAATGCGTTATCGAAAAGTTGGATAAACTTAACAATCTCTTGAATGTTTTCTTTAGCATTTTCTATGGTGTTTACTATAATCTCTTCTTTAGTAATTACAAATTGATAAATATTTCTTTTTCCAACAAAATACTCAACTAAAGCTTCGTTCTTCGATAATTTCTGGCGTAAAACTTCAAGATTAACATCTTCGTCTTGGTTTTTATACTTTTCTTTAATTTTAGTTTTCACCTTTTTTAAACTAACACTAATCTGGTGCAAATCTCTAATTAATGTGCTATTTCCAAAACCATTGATTTGATTAACTTCCTTTGCGTATAAGTTGGTAAGGTACTCTTGTTTTTTAAGTAATTGTTGTTCTTCTATCAAAAGACTATCTGAAGTATGTTTTTTTAAAAGCTTATTTCTTAGTTTTTGAGTTTCTAAAATTTCTGACTTCCCTTTTTCAGCATAAAAAAAAGCCTGTTCTAAATAACTGATTTTCGAAGTTTCTTTATGGAGTCTTAATAAGACATCAATACTCTTTTCAGCTCTATTTCTTTTTGCATATTGATGAATTATTTTACTTTCATTTGAAGTTATGTTAGATTCAAGCAATTTAGCTACATAAAAACTGCAATTATAATTTCTCAAAACAAGCTGTGGGTCTTCTTCAAGAACAGCATATAAATCAAAAATATCAATAAACAGTGCCTCAGGAAACAAAACCTCCTCTTTTATTTCTTCATAATTTCTTGGTTTAATCAGTAAGCCTTGTAAAGCATCATTGAGGTTTCTCTTAGATTTTTCTATTTTTCCCAGCAAATAATTAAGTTGAGCTTCTTCAAAAAACAACTTCGCCCTAGTCCTTTTACCAATCCCCTCTTTAAGTTTATGTCTTTTAAATAAGGTAAAATATTCCTTTGCTTTACTATAATTCTTTTCTTGAAGTGCTATTTGATAATTTAAATATGTTTTATCAACACTTCTCAAGACTACTTCTTCCTCTTTTCTCTTTTCAACAGATGGCGTCGACTTCTGTGTACTTAATAAGCTTTGAGCTTTAATAAACTGTAATTTTGCTATTTGAGTTTTTGTTAAATTCGGAGTAGTTAATGTTTTATTTACCAAAGAAATTACACTCTGGTGCTTTTTGATGCTTTGGTAAAGTCTACACAAATTTACAATTCCAGAAACCTCTTGTTTTTTCCTTCCTGATGAATTTGCCAGAAAAACATATTGCTTTATTATATTTTCGGCATTTGTATAATCATTAAGTTTTATATAAAGGTTTCCCAATGGTTTTAAACAATACTCTATAATATCATAATCTGATAATCCATGTTTAGAAAAACCTAACCAAGCTTTTTCATACGCAGAAATAGCCAACTTCATTTGATCAGATTCTTTTAAATAAAAAGCCAAATTGCATTGAAGTATTACTAAAGCCAATTTTTCAGAAGAGATTTTGACTTCTTTACTGAATTTTTCTTCTTGACTTAATAGAGTTTCCAGTGCATTTACATTTTTCCTAGCCACAAATTCATCAATAGCATCATAAATACGCTCTTCAAGGTTTTGCCCTATTAATGTTGCTGTTGAAAATATAAAAAGAAAAAGCAATTTTGTTTTCAAATGATTCTGTTTTCGTTCTAGTTAATTCCTTAAAATTTCCAAATAGCATAAAACTGCCAATGGTTATAGCTTGAATTAAAATCCATTACATATCTTGCTCCTAGGCTAGGTCCAATTCTTGAAAAACCGCCAGTAACTTCAAACAATGCGGCTTTTCTAAAATTCACAAAAGATCCCTCTAGAGTATTATTTTCACTAAAACTACTTATTAATCTTGTTTCTTGCGGAGTTCTTTGAAAGCCTTCAATTAGTACCGTCCTATTCTCTTTTTCATTCAAACTAATAGTTCCTTGCATTCCTGCTCCCAAGCCGATATAATTATTAACATTATACCTTACTAATATTGGTAACGTCCAATCGATATTACTATAATCAAATGAAGTAGTTACTCTTTTTATATCTTCAACATCTGGCGATATTGTAACAATATCTTCGGTAACGGTAGTATTTCCTTTAAACGAATGAAAACTATTAAGCAGTTCTACTTGCCAATACCATCGAAAGGATTTATATGGTGACACTGTTATTCCGAAGAAATAATCCTTTGAGTTGTTAAGTTTTGAAAAATGATTATATCCGACCTTTACTCCTATAGAAATACCAGGCAGAAACCTCGTGGTTGATCTATTTGTTAGAATAGGCTCATTTTTATCAAAATAAATAGCCGTTCTACTTGTTGTTTTTTTCTTGTGAAAGTCTTTTCCAAATCGAATACTATACTTTACAAACCCTTTTGTAGAATCTCTTTCTCTCACACCTTTTTGATTACTCCCAGGTAAATAAATATTTTTAAAAGTAAAAATTGCCTTCTCTTTTGTATATGTTGTATCCAAACAACTATAGCTAACCTTTTCTTTTGGACAAATATCACATTTCGGGTACATATCTAGCACCTTTAATGTTTTTTTATCTAGCATTTCTGGAATATCAGTCTCTAAGCGAATTGTATTCGCTGGCCCTTCTCCATTATTTTGAAAGCGAATTTTGTATTTAAGATTTTTATATCGAACCAACCTATAATTTAAGAATGTTCCATTTGAAGACATGTTATTTGGATCATGAGAAGTAACAATCTCCATTTCCATCTCTTTAATTTTATGATTTTTAAAATTCCCATCAGGTACGTATACGCCTCTCACTGAAATTATAGCGCTTGTATCTTTTAACATCTCTGGAGTAGATTTCATAGTAAAAAAGATATTTCTTTGCTCAGATGGATTCATATTATTGAACTTAAAAACATTCCAATTTTTATACAATTTCTTAGAATCATTTATAGTCTTCTCTAAATTCACAAGAGTTGAATCTTGAACTAGTTGTGGAGATTCTATCAAATCACTAGAAGTGGAAGCATATAAAATTTCTTCTTTTTTAAGTTCTTTAGAAAACGAAATCGCTTCAATATCCGAAGCAACCTCTTCACCATAATGTACTCGAACGTCTTTTAACTCAAAGTTATCTGCATTATATTTCCTTTCATTGAAAAACAAGAACAATTGTCCGTCGCTAACATAATTTTTATCATTCTTATAACTCATAACCATCACCATTTCCTCATTTGGAATGGGATCTCTATTCTTTTGTAATATAAAATCACCCTCCAAAGAAGCCTCATCTACAGCTGGGTTTTGTACTTTTTTAACTGAAACCTTTTGAGGCCGAGTGGCAGGTGCTTTACCTGTGTCATAATGATTAGTTACCCAAAGTTTTACTTCATAATCGCCTTTCTTTTTATAGATATGATTCGGCTCTTTTTCTTTACTATAATTACCATCTCCAAACTCCCAGAAGTATGTATAAAATGCTTTGGGTGCTCCAGCAATCTGATTTAAAGGAGGAACTTCAGGACTTAATCTTAGTTCATTTCCCAAAATATCATACTTTATTACGGCCTTTCTCTGTATCGTATCTTTTATGACATTCTCCTGAGCTAAAAGACTACTACCAAACAAAATTATAAAAGCAAATAAAACACAGTTCTTCATAACTTCCCCAATTAATTAATTATCTACAAGATTCTTACTATAAATATAGGCAAAGCATTCTAACCATTGAAAAACAGTTAGAATGCACCTTTTAAATCCCCCCAGATTTAAAACATAAAAACCAAACTAGTTATTAGCATTACTTTCAATTCCGAAATAATAATCTGCCTCTTTCGTGTCAGTTAAAATTTCACCAGTAATACTATTTATTTCTTGATAAATTGTATTATTATTTCCTTGTATATAAGTTAACCTGTATAGCGACTCATCACAACTCAATGTAGTGCTATAAAAATGGCTCATAATTGATTCTTTATGATGAACATCATCCGTTAAGCTAAATGAGGTTGAGAAACTACCATCTAGATTAACTTTTACCAAGTTAATGACGTCTGCTGTTTGCTCTAATCTAATTGCGAAAAGATGATCTCCTGAAGAATTATATTCCAAACCATAAAACAAATTTGTAGTACTAAATAACGCTTCAATTTCTACGAAATCAGATACTCCTGTCACAATATTTATTGTTATAAGAGTCCTATTTATCATTATATAAACCTCATCAACATTATTGGTAGTCATGGAAATTGATTGGGCTCCAGTTGCCCCAATATTAAATCCTGTTAAAATTTCGGTTTCAATATTACCTGAATCTACATCCACCTTAACTAGTTTCACAAATCCATCTGCATCAATTTCAATAATATAATTGGAAATAGCAGCAGACACATATACGAGATGACTATATTTAGAAGTTGAATCATACCCTAGTAAAGGGACCATTTCCGCAGGAGAATCATTAGTTACATTCACAAAAACATAATTAGGTGAATTAAAGAAATGATAGCTTTCTAGATCGTAATTATATGTTGAAGCATTTGAATACATAATAGAACTTTCAACAGAAGGAAAAATTTCTTCTGAAACTCCTAAATCTGCATTTTTGTTTAATGGAGAAAGACCTCCCCAAGGATCATAAGTATTCAATCCAAAAAAATGTTCGTTTTCACATGGATCGATATCTCCATCGAAATCAGTATCGACCTCTGAATCGCAACCGACTAATGTTAGACCGATAAATACTATTAAAAGTACAATGGCTTTAAATAAGTTTTTGTGTACGATTTTAACTTTACGTTTTATATATTTATAGTTTACAACTTTCATTTGTCTGTTTTTAATTGTTTTCAACTGTAAAATGTAATCTTGGATGTTTGAAACAATCATTTAACTATATGTTTAATAATTATCTTAAACATGTCGATTTCATCATTTCATTTTTTTATTCAGATAATTCCTAAGGGGTATTTCATTCTAATTCAATCCTTCCAACACACTAATAATTTCATCTGTAGAAACTGGGTTAAAATTCATAACGAACTCCTCATCAACAGCAATTGTTTTATCTTCTTTTGCTAGGTATTGTTGATTATCTTTTATAGTGATTCCTATAAAAGTTATTTCCAATCCAACGGGCAATGAATTGGTATAGCTAACTACCCCGCTAGCATACTCAGTTGTGAGTTTAACAACTGCCGGTAGGTTATTTTCTTTAAAAACTGCATAAACAACCGTTTCGTCTAAATTCGGGCTATCGGTAAGATTCACATGGTTTGTTGTTTTTTGACCTGGATATGCATAGAACTTATCACAGTTTGTCCAACCTATTTGAAAAACATCATATATATAAGAGCCTGGTGCTACATAATTCATTCCAAAACCACCTGCCTGATCTCTTTCAGAAGCAATATTCCAAACTAAATTACCATCATTATCAAATGTTCCATTAAATGGTCTCATTTCTGGATCTGCTCCTCCTGCCGAAGGTACTTTAACACTATAACTTTTCCCTGGAATCAAGGATAGAGTTTCTCCGTTTTGTTCAGCTAAAACAGCCGTTTCTCCCTCAGATAATAGAAATGTCTCTCCTCCAAAAATATCTAAAGCATTTGTTGGTTTGTCTGATAAAATCATATCACTCGCCTTAAATATTTCTTTTACTTTTATATCAATAGGTCCACTAACAATGGTTCCATCATCTTTCTTAAAAGCATTCTCTGGAAACGTTATTTCAGTTCCTTGCTCTCCTGTAATAGTTCCTCCTAAATCCGCTTGAACAGTAAACTCTTGAGTTTTAACACCATTCTCCATAAAAAACTCTGCAATAGAGTTATACGACACCTTGTCTGATTCGATTTCTTGTAAATTGTCTTCTGAACAACTAACAAGTGTAATTACTAACAGTAAAAATAATTTTGTCATTTTTTTTAAAGTTCCCATAACTTTTATGTTTTAATGTTATTTACTGCTATATAACCTCAGGTAAAATTTTGTTACCCCTTTTTTATTAAATTAGCAAAAATGTGAAGCTTGTATGTCTAAAAATCAGATACACGAAGACCAAAAATATATTGATGGTTTGGCGCAAAACAATTCGTTTATTATTAAAATGATTTATGAGAAGTTTGCTCCGAAAGTAATTCATTTTATTATAAGAAATAATGGAAATCAAATAAATGCTGAGGATGTTATCCAAGAAGTTTTAATAACCATTTACAAACAAGCTACTCATAACGAACTTCGATTAACCTGTCCTTTCGATGCTTATTTTTTCCTGTTATGTAAGCGAAAATGGCTAAATGAGCTTAAAAAAAAATCGAACAAAAGGGTAACAATTCAAAATGAAGATTTATTTAAAGGTGAAGAGATTGAAGATTTAATTTTTGAAACTTCCATTTTTGAACAGAAGCAAACTTTGTTTAATGCTATGTTCGATAAACTTGGCAAAGCTTGTAAAGATTTACTAAATACAAGTTTTAAGCTAAAATCAATGGAAGTAGTTGCTTCTACTTTAAACATATCGTATGCGTATGCGAGAAAAAAGAAATCGCAATGCATCGGAAAATTAACCAAATTAATCAAGGAGTCTTCTTCTTATCATCAAATAAAGAATAATTTATAATGGAGGATCAATATTTACTTTTCGACAAATATTTAAATGATGAATTATCGGAAGAAGAACTAACTTCATTTAACGAAAAAGTCTCTTCAGATATTGAATTTGAGAAAGAATTTCTTCTATATAAAGAAACTCATAATTTCTTAAAAAACACAATAGAAAAAGAAGATGAATTAGCTTCTTTTAAAAAGAACCTCAATAAAGCATCCAATAGCTATTTCAGTAAACCACACTCCACAAAAAAAGGAGTCATTTTTACTTTTGCGAAATATGCTGCCGTTCTCTTCACAATCATCTTTGCTATATATATGTACCAAACATCTATGGAAGATCCAAGCTATGATAGTTTTGTTACTTATCGCTCAATAGATATTACAGTTAGAAATAGTGAAAATGAATTGGCAACTAAAGCTGAAAATAGTTTTAACCATAAAGATTTTAAAAGTGCATCGAAATATCTTTATGAATTGATTCAACTTGATGAAAATAATACTGAATTTAAGCTTTATTATGGATTCTCATTAATTGAGCTCAATGAGTTTCAAAAAGCTGATAATATTCTTTCAAGTATTTCCGAAAGAAACTCAGCATATAAAAATACCGCTATCTGGTATCTTTCTTTGAGTAAATTAAAACAGAAGGACTATCAATCTTGTAAGAATATTTTATCAAAAATTGATAAAAACAGCCCGGAATTTGATTTGGCTAAACCACTAATTTCAAAACTAAAATAATCTTGATTTTTATGTATAACTAGCTAGTTAAAAATACATAAGTATTCCGTAAATTTGCTTTTTTCCATAAATAACTGAATTTGAAAGAGCAAGAATACATTGAGGTTTATGGGGCGAGAGCCCACAATTTAAAGAATATTGATTTAAAAATTCCTCGTGAAAAACTAGTGGTTATTACTGGTTTGAGTGGAAGTGGTAAATCGTCTTTAGCTTTTGACACTATTTATGCTGAAGGGCAACGTCGATATATAGAAACATTTTCAGCATATGCTCGTCAATTTTTAGGAGGGCTTGAACGACCTGATGTAGATAAAATTGATGGTTTATCTCCAGTTATTTCCATAGAACAAAAAACCACAAATAAGAGCCCTAGATCGACTGTAGGAACAATTACAGAGATTTATGACTTTCTCCGTTTACTTTTTTCTCGTGCTTCTGATGCTTATTCATATAACACAGGCGAAAAAATGGTTAGCTATTCAGACGAACAAATCAAAGAGCTTATCCTCAAAGATTTTGAAGGTAAACGCATTGCTGTTCTTGCCCCGTTAATCAAATCTCGAAAAGGTCATTATAGAGAGCTATTTGAACAAATAGCCAAACAAGGTTTTGTAAGAGTTCGTGTTGATGGTGAGATAAGAGAAATTGAAAAAGGGATGAAGCTTGATCGATATAAAACTCATGATATTGAAGTAGTAATTGATCGACTCGTTGTTAATAAAGATTCGGAAAAACGCTTGGAAGAAACTATTAAAACTGCCTTGTATACGGGCGACAATATTTTAATGGTTATTGATGTTGATGATGTAAAACCAAGATATTTTAGTAGAGAACTCATGTGTCCTACTACTGGCATTGCATATCCAAACCCTGAACCAAATACATTTTCATTTAATTCTCCTAAAGGTGCTTGTGATCATTGTAATGGACTCGGTACCACCAATGAAATAAACCTTAAGAAGGTTATTCCTGATGATAGTATTTCTATTAAAAATGGCGGAATTATTCCTCTTGGAGAACAAAAAAACAGTTGGATATTCAAACAACTGCAAACCATTGCAGAAAGATATAAGTTTAAATTGTCTGACCCAATTTCGAGCATTCCTGAGGAGGCTTTGAATGTAATTTTAAATGGCGGAAAAGAAACATTTTCAATTCAATCAAAGACAGCCGGAGTTACGCGAAAATATGAAATAGATTTTGAGGGAATTATTTCCTTTATTCAAAATCAATACAAAAACTCAGATAGTTCATCTATTAAAAGATGGGCTAAGGGATTTATGGATGAAGTTTCTTGTTCTGTTTGTAACGGTAAACGTTTAAAAAAGGAAGCGCTACATTTTAAAATCAATGATAAGAATATAAGTCAGTTAGCTCAGATGGATGTTACAGAACTATTTAATTGGTTTGAAAACATTGAGTCTAAGCTTTCAGAAAAACAGCTAAAAATTGCAACTGAAATATTAAAAGAAATACGAACTAGAATTCAATTTTTACTGGATGTAGGACTAGATTATTTAACCCTTGACAGAACCTCTAAATCACTTTCAGGAGGAGAAGCTCAAAGAATTAGATTGGCTACTCAAATTGGTTCTCAGTTAGTAGGTGTATTATATATTCTAGATGAACCAAGTATTGGTTTACACCAAAGAGATAATGAAAAACTAATTAATTCTTTGGTAAAATTACGTGATGTTGGAAATTCTGTTTTAGTAGTTGAGCATGATGAAGACATGATCAAACATGCGGATTTTGTCCTAGATATTGGTCCTGGTGCTGGAAGGCATGGTGGTGAAATAGTGAGCGAAGGTACTTTTGATGATTTAAAATCTCATAACACCCTTACCGCAGACTATTTATCTAGAAGAAAGCAAATAGAAGTACCTAAAAAAAGAAGAGAAGGAAACGGTAATTTCATTAAATTAAAGGGTGCCTCAGGAAATAATTTGAAAAATGTTTCTGTTGAATTTCCTCTTGGAAAAATGATTTGCGTTACTGGAGTTTCTGGTAGTGGAAAATCTACCTTAATTAACGAAACTCTCTACCCTATATTAAATGCTCATATATACAGAGGTGTAAAAAAGCCTATGCCTTACAAAAGTATAGAAGGACTGGAGCATATTGATAAAGTTATTGACATTGATCAGTCACCAATTGGTAGAACCCCTAGATCGAATCCTGCAACTTACACAGGAGTTTTTAGTGAAATTAGAAGTTTATTTGCTAAAACACCTGAGGCATCTATAAGAGGTTATAAACCTGGTAGATTTAGCTTTAATGTAAAAGGAGGTCGTTGCGAAACTTGTCAAGGAGGTGGTGTTCGTGTTATCGAAATGAACTTTTTACCTGATGTACATGTTGAATGTGAAACTTGTCAAGGAAAACGTTTTAATCGTGAAACTTTAGAAATTAGATATAAAGGAAAGTCTATTTCTGATGTGTTAGAAATGACTATTAATGATGCTGTAGATTTCTTCGAGCATATTCCTAAAATATTCAGAAAGTTAAAAACGATTAAAGATGTTGGACTAGGCTATATTACACTTGGACAACAATCTACAACACTATCAGGAGGAGAAGCGCAACGTATTAAATTAGCTAGCGAACTTTCTAAAAAAGACACAGGAAATACGTTCTACATACTTGATGAACCAACAACTGGGTTACATTTTGAGGATATTAGAGTGTTAATGGAAGTATTGAATAAATTAACTGATAAAGGAAATACAGTACTTATTATTGAACACAATCTTGATGTAATTAAATTAGCCGATCACATTATTGATGTTGGTTTAGAAGGAGGAAAAGGCGGCGGAAAAATATTAGTATCAGGTACTCCGGAAGAAATCGTAAAACATAAAAAGAGTTATACAGCTAAGTTTTTAAAAAAGGAATTAAAAAGGGTGTGATAAAAATCACACCCACTGGTTAAAACAATATATTCATGGAAATTAAATATATGATCAGTTTTAAGTTTATATTTTTTTAATCCTTTTCCCCCTCAGAAGCAGAATTAGAAGTATATCGAATGATATCTTGATCATTATCATTACCTGTAAATTGCTGTCCTCCTGAATCTGCCTTAATCGTAACTTTCAAAGGAACTTCTCCTGTAGAATTTGACGGAGAAACAAAAACTGCTTTTATTCCAATTTTTGAAATACTATTTCCTGGAAAAATCCCACCATTACCTATGTACCTAAACTTGTGCAGACCTCTTTCTAAAACGTAGTTCCAATCAGAGTTATCCAAAGTTTGTCCATTTAACGTAGTTAAGTTTTCATCAAAACTGAACTGAAAACGATCGCTATCCGAAATCCTAAGTTCAATAGGATTAATACCATTGGAATTCTCTCCATTTGCCTCACCTACAAAAACAACAAAATCTATTCTTCCCTTTGCTCCTACTACTTGTGTTTTACTTGTAAACAGTGTTGGAAAGTAATCAGGAAGCACAGTTTTCAATAATGCAAAAGTAAACGGTCCATCACCAGAAGGCTTAATTTTTATTGAAGAACTTGCAGCATCTACACTCACTATCTCTTCCTGTATCCATTTCTCTCCATCCCATCGTGCTACTGTAATTCTATCAATAAAATCGGAAACCAAAATTGACGATGGTGTTGTTGCTGCATCCCAATAAAAGGTCAAATCAGGTAGAGAACTCCCATTAAAATCATCAACTACCCAATATTCTTGATTGTCAACAATTTCAATTTTATCCTCTTTTAAATTCGTATTGTAAGAACCTCCTGGGTTTTCCCAAAAATACTGGGCATCAATAATAGAAGAAGCACTAGAAGTTGCATCCATTTTAAGTTTTCGATAAACATAATTTGTCGATCTATGATCTCCAACAGGAAATACGAATTCTTGATTTCCCTTTTTTCGAACCCTATCAACTACAAAACTTTCCTGTGAAACATTCAATACATTCGCAGTTTCATCGAAAATCATTAACCCATTTGAATTGTAAGCAACAACCCCATCCTTAAAATCTACATTTCCCTGAATGGTAATATTCTTTTCAATAGAAAAAGGTGCTTTTTCACTTGAGTTATCTAAAAGTACATTGCTAAATAACGAACTCCCAGAACCTGACACTTTTTGAGGTTCTTGTCCTTTAAAATTAAATACGGAGCTCTGAGTTTCAAATGAAATCTCTCCTTCATTGCTGAGATCATTATAAACGTATAGTTCTCCATTGTTAATCAAATTACCCGTTGAGCTCACCAAGAGTTCATCATAAGTAGCTGAAATACCTTCGTTCCTGTTTTCATTAGACACTATGTTTTTTTGAGCACAAGTCTCATGTCCTATAAAAACGAACATCATAAACAATAAAAAAGAAATGCTATGTTCTATTTTAATATTCAATGTTTTTAATTTTATTCTTAATCGATCTTCCATATAGAAACTAATTTTAATCAAATTACATTACTATTACTTTGAAGACTTTTTAATCAATTTAGAAAGTTGTTCTATGCGCTCATTCATCTGAGACATTTCCGAATCTAACTTCTTATTTAGTTCCTTGTTTTCCTCTTTTAATGACTTGATTGTCTTATTCAACTCAATAACATGAAGATACAGTTCTTCTACTTTTTCTAAGTTCTGAACCGAAAGTTCTGATAAGTCAATTCCATCTTTTACACCACTATAAGGCGTAACTCCAGGAAGGTGATGATTTTCTTTAGCAAACTTTTCTACCTGCTCTAAACTTGGAAATTTATAGGCATCATTTAATGATGATTTTCCATCATAATAATGGTCGAAAACATAATCTGGGTAATTCTTTGAATCAGAACGGAAAGAAGTAGCTCTAACCTTTCCCCAAACTCTAAGTTTATGGCCTTGCGCATTTGCTCCTCCAATTGCTAAATTTTCAGCAACATCGTTAAAAACCATAAACGGAGTACCAGCTCCTTGCTTTCTAATAATTAAATCATTTGCATCGATTCCTCCTGCTCCATTATTAACATATATTCTCCAAACGGCTTTACCATCTCTATCTAAAAATAAATTAGGTTGATCCGATTTTATTCTTCCATTACCAACAACTGTCAATTTTGATTCAGGACTAGAAGTACCTATACCAACATCTCCATTAGGTTTAAAGGTAACTTTATCTCCGTTATTATAAATTCTTAAATCGGCACTATTACGTCCTAAAAACCAATCATTAGCTCCTCCTTCAATCCAAGTACCTGCATCCGATCCATCTAGTTTTGCTCTTCCTCTTACATGAAGTTTAAATGAAGGAGCTCCGCCGATACCTACATTTCCTGTCCTAGAAATATTACTTGTACGATCTTCTCCGTTAACTCCCCAAGCATCACCATCTGAACCACCTGGCACTTGACTTACAATCCAATTCTTTATACTTTCCCAAGATTGCTTTCTTAGGGTTCCATCATTTTCTGTAACTGTTGCAAACGTAGAACCTGAAACATTTGGTAAATTAGCAATATTTACTTGACCTCCTTTAAACAAGTGGTTCCCCTGTTCTGAGACATACTGCATATTTGTATTATTGTAACCAATATATCCTTCACGACTACCATCACCACCAGACTTTTTAAATTCGATATGATCAACATTAGCTACTTTATTTCTATTCATGTTCAAAGTTGTTGTTGCTGAATGGTTTCCTAAATTATCTTTTAATGAATTAAGATTTACAGAATTTCCACGATTAATCGATAAAGTAGTTCCAGAAAAAGATAACGTTTGGTTATCACTTCCTCCTTGTCCTCCCACTGTAGACATTGCTATTTTTCTGACATTTCCACTTCCATCAACAGTCAAAACCTGATCCGAAGTTGTTCCTCCCGAAATTGATCTAATTCTAGCATTTCCATTAACATCTAACTTTGCAGAAGGTGAAGTTACTCCGATACCGAAATTACCTGCGGAAGTCATCGTCATTTTCTCTGCGTTTGCAACTCTAAAACCTATTTTTTGTCCATTCTGAGTATTTAATAATGTTTGTCCAGAGTTACTATGAATTAAAGCATAACCAGTAGTCGTAGCTTGATTTTTGTTTGCCAAACCAAGCCATGTTCCTCCATGTCCTACTTGACCTACTTCCACACCGTTAATTAAAGTGTTACTTCCAGCACCTTGAATTTCGTTTCCATTCATCCAAAGTCTTGTTGAAGCATTATGATTTCCTAAATTATCTTTTAAAGAGCCTAAATTAACTGAATTCCCTCCTTCAATACTTAAGTTATTTCCAGAGAATGTTAAATTTTGATCGTCAGTATTTCCTTGCCCACCAACTGTAGACATAGCAACCTTTCTTACATTTCCGCTACCATCAACTGTTAAAACTTGATCTGATGCTGCTCCACCAGCAATTGATCTAATTCTGGCATTTCCATTAACATCCAATTTAGAAGATGGAGACGCCACTCCAATACCTACATTTCCATTAGGTTTCATTGTTAGTCTATCTCCATTATTATAAAACCTCAAATCAGAACCACTTCGCCCTAAAAACCAATCTGTAGCTCCAGCTTCAATCCATGTTCCTGCATCAGAACCATCAAGTTTCGTTCTTCCATTTACATGAAGTTTAAAAGATGGTGCAACACCAACCCCAACATTTCCTCCTTGAAAAAGGTGAGCTCCTTGTTCTGCAACATATTGCATGTTATTATTATCATTCCCTATATATCCTTCTCTAGCACCAGATCCCGAAGCAAATTCAATATGACCAACATTGGCTATTTTTTTCTTAGACATTTCTAATGTCGTTGTTGCCGTATGGTTTCCTAAATTATCTTTTAATGAAGATAAATTAACTGAGTTTCCTCCCTCAATACTTAAGTTATTTCCAGAGAATGTTAAATTCTGATCATCAGTATTTCCTTGTCCACCAACAGATGACATGGCAACCTTTCTTACATTACCATTTCCATCAACCGTTAAAACTTGGTCTGACGTTGTTCCTCCAGCAATTGATCTTATTCTTGCATTTCCATTCACATCTAACTTGGCTGAAGGAGAAGTTACTCCGATACCAAAATTACCTGCAGAAGTCATCGTCATTTTCTCTGCGTTTGCAACTCTAAAACCTATTTTTTCACCTGATTGCGTATTTAATAATGTTTGACCAGAATTATTTTGAATTAAAGCATATCCGGTTGTTGTAGCTTGATTTTTGTTTGCCAAACCAAGCCATGATCCTCCATGACCTACTTGACCTACTTCTACTCCATTAATTAAAGTATTACTTCCAGCACCTTGAATTTCTTGTCCATTCATCCATAATCTTGTCGTTGCATTATGGTTTCCTAAATCATCTTTTAATCCTGATAAGTTTACATTATTTCCTTCAGAAATACTTAAAGTTGTGCCAGCAAAACTTAAAGTTTGATCGTCTGTATCTCCTTTTGAACCTATTTTTTCAGCTGTTACTTTTCTTATATTTCCATTAGCATCTACCGTTAATACTTGATCACTATCCGCTCCAGTAGCAACGGTTCTTATTCTTGCGTTTCCATTCACATCTAAGGTTGCAGTAGGACTTTCATTAAGTATTCCCACTCTTTGAGTTCCATTAGTTTGACCTAGTAAATACAATAATTTTGTATCAGAGTTTTCAGTTTTTCTTCCAACTTGAAACCCTAAATACCTATTACCAGAATTAGAACCCGAAGAAACATCACCAGCACTTATACGTGCAAGGTTTCCTGATTGAACCGACGAACCCGTTTGGAAGTTAATTCCATAATCGTTACCTCTGTTTCCCCAACCTATACCATCTCCACCTGATAGAACATTTATAATATCAGATCCTTTAGTGTTTCTAATCTGGATATTTCCTCCACTAAAATAGTGATCTGCTCCATTTTCTGAATTGTACTGTAAATTGGTATTATTGTATCCTATATAACCTAATCTAGTGTTATCTGCTTTTCTTACTTCTAAGTATCCCGTATTATTTGCTCCACCTTGTCGAATAGAAGATTTACCTTCATTTGTTCCTCCAGCAGTGATAACATTACCGTCCGAAATACTTTGCCCACTCATATCAAGTGTTTTTGTAGCGGTGTGATTTCCCAAATCATCAAGTAAACCGCTCAAACTAACTGTATTCCCATCCTGAATAGCAAGATTAGTCCCTGAAAGAGAAAGAGTTTGATTATCAGTATCTAATGAAGAAAGTGAAACACTATTTCCTCCTTCAATACTCAAATTACTCCCTGATAATGTTAAATTCTGATCATCGGTATTTATTCCTGATAAGCTTACAGAATTACCTTGTGAAATACTTAAGTTGTTTCCAGATAAAGATAATGTTTGATCGTCAGTATCTAATGAAGAAAGTGAAACACTATTTCCTCCTTCAATACTTAAGTTACTTCCCGATAATGTTAAATTCTGATCATCGGTATTTATTCCCGATAAACTCACAGAGTTACCTTGTGAAATACTTAAGTTGTTTCCAGATAGAGATAATGTTTGATCATCAGTATCTAATGAAGAAAGTGAAACACTATTTCCTCCTTCAATACTTAAGTTACTTCCCGATAAAGTTAGGTTTTGATTATCCGTTCCACTCAAAGGAACCCATCTATTTTTATCCCAATAGTAATATCCTGGAACAACATCGTTTATCGTAGCAGTATTATACACTAATAAGCTCTCTTTTGAACCTATTGACACGTTACTAACTGTTGTTACATCATTTGTTCCTGTTAATTGAACTCTTGGTAGCAATACCCCTTTATTTGCAGCAACAACTTCAAATTGTGCTGCATTATCTATTTGCGATGCACCAACAACAAATTGACCATAAATGTTTTGAAAATTAAAAGCAATTACAAAAACAAAAAAAGTAATTCTTTTTACCATACCCCCTAATGATTTTAATTCTAGTTTCCACTTATTAAGCAGTTTAGACGGTAAATAGTACTGAAAAATTACATAAGGAAGTCTCTTCTTATTTTATATAGCCCTACGCAACACAGTAAACCCCTTTCTACTACTTATAAGTATTAATTTTTTACTCTGTTTTGATTTTAGTTTATCTAAAACCTTCTCTGGGGGACTTCTATAAAATCTGGGCGCTAAAATACAGTTTTTTTCAACTGAATCAAATATTTTTTTAAAAAAACAATCGCTATTTATTTAAAAAACAGCTTTTTAAAACCTGAATCAATCTATTTTCTCAAGTAATTCTCTTGCTTTTTGGGTATTATATAATGTGTTTTTTACTATATAGTTAAGTTCTTTTTTTGCTTCTTGAGCATTGTTTGACTTAAGGTATAATAAGGCTTTATACCAATACCCCTTTTCCGCATCTATTAAGTCACTATTGATTAAACTATCGAAAATCTCTTCCGACTTTTTTTGTTCTCCTAGCTGAATATAGGATAGCCCTGAATAAATATAAACATTCGCAGATGCTTTGCCTTTTTCAAGTGCGTTATTAAAAATCTCAGATGCTTTTGCATAGTCTTTTTCTTTATAGTAGTTTTCAGCTTTTACCAATTCATCCAAGCTATTATCTCCTCTATTTACAAAAGTCGGTAATTCTTGAGAAGAATAATGAGCAAAAAGCTCGTTTGAATTTGGTGCAGGATTAAATGGGTTTAGGAAAACACCTAAAAGTAATGCTATACTAGCAGCAACAGCTAAAACATAATACAATCTTTTAATCTTCGGTGAGTTCTTTTTTTTAATAGATTCGAAACTACTTTTAATATTCTGTTGTAATTCCTTTACTTCTTTCTTCTCAAAATAGCTTTCTAAATCTTTTACATCTTCCTCATTATCATGATGAAAATTCCATTCATTCTCATTAAAAGAACTAAACAATTCTTTTTCAAAACTTACCTTTTCATTGAATTCGCTATCCTTTTTCAAACGTTCTTCAAAGACAGTTCTTTCCTTATTATCTAATTCGTTTTTTAGATAACGCTCAATTAGTATGTCTTCTTCTAAGCTCATATGGCAGCTAGTTTTAAGTAACGAGTATCCGATTTTATAAGCTCCGTAAGCTTCTTTTTACATTTAAACACTCGTTGTCGTATTACAGTTTCTGAACTATATTCTGTTTTGGTTAAAATTTCGGCATAAGATAGTTTGGCGAAGAACAAATTGAGTATATGCTTACAATTTTCTGATAGTTTCCCCATCTTTTCAATAAACAACTCTTGCTTTTTTATTTCTAAATAGGCCTCGGCATTTTCTCGCTCTTCACTTACACGTTCCACAACTTCGTTGTTTGTTACCCTGTTTTTATTTTTATTTAACTCTCTTCTCCATAAATTTCTACAAACAGTATACAAAAAACCATCAAAACTCGTATTTATTTCAAAATTTTCCCTTTTTAAACGAACAGCTATTTGCAATAGAGCTTTTTGAAAAACATCTTCCGCATCTTCAATACTCCCCTTATTCTGGAGAATAAAGTTTTTGATACTAAAAAAATTCTTTTGATAAATTTGATTGATAATTTTTGAATTGTTGGTTTCTAAAGCTTTTAAGAAAGTTTTTCCGTCCATTTTGAAATTTTAACAATCAAAAATAAAAAAATTATATTTGCTCCCATGCGAATTTTCTCTTAAATTGTAGATTGGTTTTGGTTATGTGTTTCTTCAATAAATTTATTTATCATTTATTCCTTTCTTTAAGTTTAACACTTTGTTCTCTTAAAACATACTCTCAATACTCATATAAAGAACTTTTAGAACTTGATAAAAAAATCAGTATAACAGAAACTTACGCTGATAGTATTCTATCTGCTTTTGAAAAAAAGGATGCTCTATTTGCAAAAAATGCTCATGGTTTTTCTTATTTCTTTTATAGAGAAAGACAAAATTTTGATTTAGGAATAAAATATGGTCTCGTTGAGAAATCTGTTTTGGAAAATGTAGGACTTAAGAATTCCGATTACTCCAACATTCTTTACAATATTGGCAAGTATAATTTTTTAAAAAAAGAATACAATATTGCTTTAGATTTTTATAAAAAGTCAATAAATTCGGATGCTTCAAAATTTAAATCAGCTCAATCTTATTGTCAAGTTGGGTACATTTATTTTCTACAAGGGGACTATCACAAATCACTTAACTATTATTTAAAGGGACTGCCTTTGATTGAAAAGCACGGGACTATTAAAAGTCTTTTGGCTCATTCCATTAATTTCGCACTCGTATGTAATAAATTAAACTCAAAAAAAAGCATTGCTCGGGGCTTATACTATCTTAATAACATAGATAGTATTATTAAAACAAACTCAAATACCTCCTTTAATAAATCTCATCTATACAATCTTCAAAACGGTTTTGGAAATCTTTACACCTCGAATCATTTCTTGAACTCGAAAAAAGCAAATTTCCATTATAATAAAGGTTTGAACTTAGCTAAAAAACTGAATGACCATTACCTTACATCAATTATCTATTCCAATCTAGGTGAATTATATTTAAAAATGGACAACGATAGCTCTCTGTATTATTTCAGTAAAAGCCTGTCTTTTAATTTAGACGGAGAGTCCATAGCTAACGAAACACATAAAAACATTTCTTTATTTTATTTAAAGAAAAACGTATTAGAAAAATCTTTGAATCATATTGAAAAATCATTAAACTTATGTTTTTTGACTAAACGCAATTCTGATATACGAATATTAACTTCTAGAGAGTTATTAAACACAAAAGACAAAAGAGTGGCTGTTTCTTCATTGGCTCTAAAATCAACCATATTATTTAAATTGTATTTAAAAACAAATAACTTATCTTTCCTTAAAAAGCTTATAAAAAACACCTCCCTACTGAATGATTTCATTACACTTCTGATAAACTACAACACTACAGAAATTGACACAAAGTATCTTTGGAGAGAAGAAGTTTATGATAGCTTTAACTTATCTACCCTCTCAGCTTACCTACTGAATGATAAGGAATTAATGTTTAGATTTATGGAAGTAAGTAAAACGTTTTTATTATTACAAGAAATTTCAAAAAAAAGACAATTATTAAACTTACCTTTTCAATTAACTAAAAGGGATAATGATTTAAGAAGAACGATACTCTCCTATGAAGAAAGACTAGATAACTCAGAGAACTTTGACCTTAGGGATTCTATTTTTAGTTTAAAAACAATTTATCAGAACTTTAAAGATTCGATACAAAAAATCTACCCTGAATACACATCTCCTGATCAAAAAATTGAACCTATAACTTTAGAAACCCTAAAGAAAAGTTTAGACAAAAATGATGTTATTATCAGCTTCTCCATGAGTAATATGGAAATTGGTGAGACCAAATCTAATTTAATCGGATTGGCAATTACAAAAAACAAAACTATCCCACTCAAAGCTCCAGATAGTGAGAAAACTATCGAGAGTCTAAGCACATATAGAAAACTTCTTTCCACTCCTTTAAAAACTAAAGAAGAATTAAATGAATTTAAATTGACCGCATCTTTTTTATATAATCAGCTATTTCCAACTTCAGAAATCAAAAACCTAATACAACAGAAGAACGTACTTATTGTCCCTGATGTCACTTTAGAGAATACACCTTTGGAAGCTTTAATTTCTGAAAAGGATTCGTTTCGATATTTAATCCAAGATTGCAATATCAGTTACGCCTATTCGTTAACTTTTTCAGAATTAAATAAAGATTTGATTAGAAAGACTAGTAATGATATCTCTTTTTATTCTCCTATAAAATTTGGTAATACTACTATTTCTTCACTTCCGTTTACAGAAAAAGAATCTAATAATATTGAAGGTATAATTAGCGGAGATTTCCTTGAATTCAATAATGCCAGTAAAAGAAACTTTATAAATTATAGCCCTAATTCAAAGATTATTCACCTAGCGACTCATGCTAATGCTAGTGGCAATCCCCAAATTCAGTTTTACGATTCAATTTTACCTTTACATGAATTGTACACCTATAAAAACAATGCCGATTTGGTTGTTTTAAGCGCTTGTGAAACTAATCTAGGAGAAATTAAAAAAGGTGAAGGTGTATTAAGTTTAGCGAGAGGTTTCTTCCACTCTGGAGCAAACTCCGTAGTTTCTTCTCTTTGGAAAATTAATGACGCCAGTACGTCAGAAATCATGACTAATTTTTATAAAAACCTAAAAGACAATCAACCCAAAACATTGGCTCTAAATAATGCCAAAAGATCTTACCTCAAAAACCATAGTCTTTCTGAAAAATCACCTTATTATTGGGCTTCTTTTATATTAATTGGTGATACCAATCCTGTTTTTGAAGATTATTATTTTGAACTATTTTTACTTTCAATGGCTATTTTAGTAATTCTATTAGTTGTTTTTAAATTCTACAATAAAAAATGGGTAACAAATTTTTAAAACAAGAACATATCAATAAATAAATAAAATATTAAGCAATATGAAAACAAAATCTATCTTCATTACTTTAGGGTTATTAATGCTATCTTTAATATTTTATAGTTTTAATTATAAAAATAACAATTATAACGAACCTAAAACTATAAAATCATCAGAAAATCCCAACATAATAAATGTCCTTGTAGCTTATCCGAGTTCATATAGCGAAAAAGAACGAAATTATGCTAGAGATAAATTTATACATGGTTGGAACCTTCTTGAAATCACTAAATGTCCGCAAAATGCGAATATCGAAATTTTACGAATTTATATAATAGGTCCTACTGGTGGTGCTCATGTGCAGGATGATGAAGATTACCAAACTCCAAATAGTTCATATTTACCCAGTGATATGGAATTACAAATAAAAGCAATGCAGAGCGGTATGTTGTCAGCTGCTAAGGATAAAGATTGCGACGATCTTGACTCTCTCTTAATCCCTACTGGTCTTAATTAGAAACACAATCTTAACAAAACAAAAAAAGAAGGTCTTACCTTCTTTTTTTGCTCTTCACTATTTCCCAAATAACAATAATTAGAAATAAAAATATTAAAAGAAAATTATCTTTCCGTCCTCGTTATTACTGGGCTTCTTTTGTATTGATTGGTGATACCAATCCTGTTTTTGAAAGTAATGTTATTTTATACATTTCCATTATCCTTATTTTTGTTGTCTTACTATTTCTTTTCTTGAAAAAAAGAATTATAAAACGTAATGATATTAAGTGAAATAGCTTTACTGTATAATTTATTTTTCTATTTCTTGTTTTCTTAGATTCGTTTAATTTGAGAAAAACATCAGTCCTCTTTAGTAATAGTTAACTAAGTATAATTTGCATTTTAAGTAGTTTTTCTTTTCCAAACGAAACATATCAAGATGAAGGTTTTAAATTAATCAAAAATAAAAAATTATATTTGTTGTGGGGTAACAAATTTCATGTTAATGAACATGAATTATAGAAAACAAAAATTTTTATTTTATGAAAGCAATCAAAATGTTTAGAGTTTTGGGGATTGTAACTTTGATGTTAATTTTATCTAGTTATGTGGTTAATACCAAAAATCAATCGAATTATACAAATGTTTCGGAAGACAGTTTTTACTCTTCTACCGTATTACTTGTGTACCCTTTCAACCTATCTAGCTCAGAAAGAAATGCTCGCAGACAATGTTTAATAAGTAGCCTAGGAGGGTCCCTTGGTCCAATTGAGCAATGTCCAATGAACTCTAATGCTGAGTTCGTTACTATTTACAGTGTTATAATTAATCCTGGAACCCAGAACAATAATGCAGCTTCTGATGATGATGACAGAGATCCAAACTTGCCAGTTTATACACAAAATGAAGCAAGTCAAATAGCCGAAGGATGCGGTCTTATTGGTTTGTCTTTGACTTTAGATTGTGAAGGATTTAGTCCATTCCAACCGAACTTTTAACTTGAAAAAAAGATTTCTATTTTTTTATTTTACTATAGCCTTACTTCAAAGTAAGGCTATAGCTCAATACACCTATAAAGAACTTCTTTCTCTCGAAAAAAAACTAAAAATAACAGAACATTTTGCTGATAGCGTGCTAGGCTCAATTGATAAAAAAGACCTAAAATTCACGTATCTAGCTCACGGTTTTTCTTATTACTTTTATAAAAAGAAAAACAATTTTAAGCTTGCTATAAAATATGGTGAAATTGAGATACAAACTTTCGAAAACTTAAAACTTAATCATCCAGACTATACTAATGCGTTATATAATGTCGGAAAGTTTTATAGAATAGAAAAAAAATACAATGAGGCGATAAGCTACTTTCTGAGAGCAATAAAATCGAATGCAGACCTTAAAAAGGTGGCACAATCTTACTGTCAAATAGGAGAATGTTTATCTAGAAAAGGTGACTATTATAAATCTATTGAATTTTATCTTAAAGGATTCCCTCTAATTGAAAAATACGGGAGGAAGACTAGCGTAATAGCTCATTATGTTAATTTCGCATATAACTGTGTTGAAATAAATTCAAAAGAAATTTCTGAACAAGGGTTATCCTATCTTAAAAAAGCTGATAGTATAATAAAAAACACTCCAAATATCCACATTAAAAACCACCTATTAAATCATTTGCATAATAGTTTTGCTATTACCTATTCTTTAGCTCACAATTACAATTTTGAAAAATCGAAATTTTATTACCAAAAAATTATTAGCAATTCAAAATCTATAGGAGACTCTACAACAACTGCCAATACATATCTAAACTTAGGTGAGTTATATTTAGATAAAAAAAATGACAGTGCCATTTATCTTTTGATTAAAGGTATAAAATTCGATATTAATAAAGAGAATCTTAACGAAATATATAGGAATACAGCACTTTTTTACACTCATAAACGAAACTATTTAATTGCTCTTGATCATATTTCTAAATCATTAAAATATAATTTCCAGTTAAAAAAAGGAAATAAAATTAGCGATCTATCCAAAAATAAGATACTCAATATTCAATATAAAACGTCAAGTATAAGAGCATTAAAATTAAAATCTCAAATATTAATAAACTTATTTTTTTCTACTAAAAAACAAGAGTATTTAAAGCAAATTATTGACAATATTAGGTTAACCAATAAGCTAGTTTCCGTTATCGTTAATTATAGTTCTGAGACCAATACAAAATACCTTTGGAGAGAACATGTGGCCGAGAATTTTAAAATAGGTATATACGCTTGTCATTTGCTTCAAAATCCGGAATTAATGTTTGAATTCATGGAAGCAAACAGAGCTTTTATACTTACTCAGGACATTAACACTAAAAAACAATTATTAGAAGTTCCAAAAGAAATAAGTCATATAGATATAGGGTTTAAAAGAAAAATACTAAAACTTCAAGATAGTATTTCCTCTTTTAAGATTTCAGCTAAACGTAATTTCCTTTTTAACTTAAAAGAGAAATATCAAAACTTTAAAGATTCTATTCGAAAAATTTACCCTGAATACCTTTCTCTTGATCAAAACATAACACCTATAACCTTAGAACAGACCAAAGAAAACTTGAAGGAAAATGATATTGTCATTAGGTTTTCGTTAAGTACAACTGAATTTAAAGATGAACGATCTAGCTTAGTTGGTTTGGTTATCACTCATAACAAAACCATTTCCTTTAAAGTTCCCAATGCCGAAAAAACTATAGAACAACTAAGCATTTACCGAAAAATGCTTACAACACCATTAAAAACAAAAGAAGAATTAAATCAATTTAAGTCAACTGCATATTTTCTATATAATCAACTATTTCCTACTTCAGAGATTAAAGCCCTTATAAAAAACAAAAACACACTTATTGTCCCTGACATTACCATGGAGAACACTCCTTTAGAAGCTTTAATTTCTAGGGAAGATTCGTTGCACTATTTGGTAGAAGATTGTAATATCAGTTATGCATATTCTTTGACTTTTTCTGAATTAAATAAGGGCGTTATCAGAAAGACTAATAATGATCTTTCGCTATATTCTCCTATAAAGTTTAATAACACCTCTATTTCTTCACTTCCATTTACGGAAAAGGAGTCTAATGATATTGAAAGTATAATTAGCGGTAATTTCCATCAATTCGATAATGCCAATAAAAGTAACTTTTTAAAAAATAGTGCTAATTCAAAAATTATTCATCTAGCAACTCATGCAGATGCTAGTGGTAATCCTCAAGTTCAATTTTACGATTCAATTTTACCTTTACATGAATTATACACCTACAAAAACAACGCAGATTTAGTCGTTTTAAGTGCTTGTGAAACGAATCTGGGAGAAATAAAAAAAGGTGAAGGTGTATTAAGCTTAGCAAGAGGCTTTTTTCATTCTGGAGCGAACTCCGTTGTTTCTTCTCTTTGGAAAATTAATGACGCTAGTACTTCAGAAATAATGACCCATTTTTATAAAAATTTAAAAGATAATCAATCTAAAACTTTGGCTCTTAATAATGCCAAAAGGTCTTACCTCAAAAACCATAGTCTTTCTGAAAAATCTCCTTATTATTGGGCTTCTTTCGTATTGATTGGTGATACCAGTCCTGTTTTTGAAAGCAATGTTGTTTTATATATTTCCACTGCC
Source organism: Tenacibaculum xiamenense (assembly GCF_964513065.1). Taxonomy (NCBI): domain Bacteria; kingdom Pseudomonadati; phylum Bacteroidota; class Flavobacteriia; order Flavobacteriales; family Flavobacteriaceae; genus Tenacibaculum; species Tenacibaculum xiamenense. The sequence continues at coordinate 196,473 of NZ_CAZEQU010000042.1, read as the reverse complement.
CTTATTTTTATTGTTTTACTATTTCTTTTTTTGAAAAAGAAAGCTACGAAACATAAAAAACATGAAGAAAAATAACAATACTACAATCTTTATTTTTTTTCTTTTATCTCCTTGTAAATTATTATAATGGGTATTCTCAATTCAAAAACAATAAAGAAGTTATCCAATTAAATAAAAAACAAAAGGAAAGTAACCTAACTCTTCACTTGTCAGTACTACTTATCGCTGTAGTAATATTACTTATATTTTTTTTCAAAAAAAGAGGGTAACAATTTTCCTCCCTTTGAACATACTAGTAAATAATCTGATATGAAACATGAGCTCTGATGTTTATGGAAAATATCGGATAGCATAAATAGACAAATCGAACATTGTTCTCATTTTTATTTTCGATTTAATCTGTCTTATGCGCGTCGTAAAATCGGGGGAAAATTGCTAGAAAAACCTAATGAAGACATTGCCTATTACAAAGGTTACATTGAAAAAGAAAAAAGACCTCTACGATAAGTATTAGTCCACTTATTGTAGAGGTCAAAAATCTAAAAACAATCATATAGATTATAAATACTTTAAAACATATATTAAAATAGACGTATACCTTGAACGTCTTAAAAATGATCAAGGACTTTATTAAACTAAATTTAATTATAATGAAAAGATCAATTTTAAACATGGGTAAAGCCTTAAACAAAACGGAACAGAAAAATATCTTAGGAGGAGGAGAAACTATAAAAAAACTTGACCCTCATTGTGATAGAGTTGTTCATGAAGGCCTATGCTATTCATATTCATTCGGTGGTGGAATTGCAGCTGGAAAGTATTATGAGTTCCCTTGTAATTGCTAAGTTCTTTGTCGAGAGAAAGGTATAATACCTTTCTCTCTTTTATTATTTTGATTCTATATAGAACTTCTGAAGAGAATGACCTTTTTCGAAATATTCCCACCCTATTTATCTTTATCGCTAGCCAAATTTTGGCTTATCGAGTTTCTCAACTCTACTTATTTTTTTAACCTTCACAACGTTTTTTTATCGTTTTTTTCAATCTTAACAAAAGAAAAACCACTAAATTAGCAAGCTTCCCTTTTTTGGGGAGAATTAACTTAAAAAAGATTTGAGTATGACTCCTAATGATGACAGAAAAATAAGAGAAAAATTACAGCAAAAAACTTGGAATGAAATTAAAACCAATGATTCATGGGCCATCTTTAAAATTATGGCGGAATTTGTTGATGGCTATGAAAGATTAAGTAAAATTGGTCCGTGTGTTTCTATTTTCGGATCAGCCAGAACAAAACCTGATCATCCTTACTATAAATTAGCTGAAGAAGTAGCTTTTAAACTTACCCAAAATGGTTTCGGTGTAATCACAGGAGGAGGTCCTGGAATTATGGAAGCAGGAAATAAAGGTGCTAATAGAGGAAAAGGTACTTCTGTTGGGTTAAATATTGACCTTCCTTTTGAACAACACGATAACCCTTGGATTGATCCAGGAAAAAGCTTAGACTTTGATTACTTTTTTGTAAGAAAAGTGATGTTTGTAAAGTATTCTCAAGGATTTGTTGTTATGCCTGGTGGTTTTGGAACCTTAGATGAGCTTTTCGAAGCAATAACCTTAATTCAAACCAAAAAGATCGGGCGATTTCCAATTGTATTGGTAGGTAAAAAATTCTGGGGCGGTTTACTCGACTGGATTAAAAATACTCTTTTAGAAGAAGGAAATATTAGCCCCGAAGACATGAATTTATTTAGAGTGGTAGATACAGCGGATGAAGCCGTAGAACATTTCAATAAATTCTATGCGAAATACAAATTAAAGCCTAATTTCTAGAAAATTATTCTATATTTAAAACTCGTTACGAATCGCTATTTGTAACGAGTTTTTATTTTGTGTAATATGATAAATAGATTTCCTCTTTTCCTTTTCCTTATTCTTTTTGTCTCAATACACAATGTATTTACTCAAATAAATACCATTTCCTCAAATATTATTCTTAATGACAGCAGTAGAACATTTGATATTCAACAGAGGATTGTTTTTGTTAATAAATCTACTCATAATCTCAGTAAAATATATCTTCATAATTGGGGAAATAGTTTCTCAGGAAACGATACTCCTTTAGGTAAAAGGCTTATAGAAGACTACCGGAAGGATTTTTACTTTTCAAAGGAAGAAGAAAGAGGTTTTTCCAAAATAAAAAACCTATCTGTTAATTATCAACCGGTGAATTTTCAAGAACTCCCAAACCAACAGGATATTCTTGAATTAACTCTAAACAAAGCTCTAAACCCAAAAGATAGCATTACAATTTCATTACTTTACTCACTTAAAGCTCCGAATTCAAAGTTTACAGGCTATGGTAAAACAAAAACGGGATACCATTTACGTTTTTGGCAGATTATCCCTGCTATTTACGACTCAAAATGGAATTTAATGAGTAATTTAAATATGGACGACTTATACCAAGATGTTGCCAATTATGACATTAAAATAAAGGTTCCTAAGAAATATAAAGTTGAAAGTAATTTATACCAGTATAAAACAACAGAAGGTAATTTTACCACATTTCAATTAATTGGAAATCGAAAAAAGGATATCATCTTAAGTATAGATTCAAACAAAAGATTTAAATCATTTAAAACGAAAACTCAAGAAATTAAAACGGATGCTTTCGATAAAAATATATCTATCGAAGATTCTGAAAAAATAATTACCAAGCAAATTAACTTTATTGAAAGCCACATTGGGAAACACCCACATAATGAAATATTTGTGGATAGAATTTCTGTAAATAAAAATACACTTCGCGAACTTTATGGATTGCCACGTTGGCTAAAACCTTTTCCCGAAAATTTCAGATGGGATGTTAATTTCTTTTACGCCTTGAGTTCAAAGTACATAAATGATATTTTAGTTCATAATAAAAGAAAAGACTACTGGTTTATTGATGGATTGGAAACATTTTTAATGATGGAGTATTTAAAAGAATATTACCCTGAAGTAACCATTCTTGGTAAATATTCAAATTACTGGCCCATTAAGAAATATAATTTAAGTAAATTAAAACAAAGAGATAAGTTCCCTTTTATTTACCAGTTCAGTGCACGGAAGTTTTATGATCAACCACTTAAAACCGCCGCGGATTCTCTTTCTAATTTTAATCGTAAAGTAGTAAGTAAGTATAAATCTGGACTTGGTTTTCGCTATTTGCAAGATTATTTGAACGATAGTATTCTTCAAAACTCAATAAAAAAATTCTTGTATAAAAATCATTTAAAACTAAGTAACCCCTCTGAATTCCTATCCATTCTTCAAAAGAATACTTCAAAAGACATTAATTGGTTTGTTAATGATTATTTGAAAACAGCTAAAAAAATTGATTATAAAATCACTTCTGTAAAAGAAACGAAAGGAGAAGACTCATTAAAGGTCACTATTAAAAACAAAAGAAATTTTACCGCTCCAGTAGCATTATACGGAATCAATAAAAAGGATATAAAGTTTAAAAAATGGGTTTCTGGTATTGACTCCACGAAAACAATAACTGTTAAAAAAGGAGACTATACAAAATTCGCTTTGAATTACGAAAATACCTATCCGGAACATAATTCACTTAACAATTTTAGAAAAACAAACAACAAACTAATTAATAAACCTCTTCAGTTTCGATTTTTTCAAGATGCAGAAGACCCTTATTATAATCAACTCTTTTATTACCCAGATATCAAATATAACTTATACGATGGAGTCATTTTAGGTGTTAAACTAAAAAATCAACCCATTATTCCCCATAATTTAGAATTTACATTAACCCCTAACTATAGTACAAAAAGTAGAAACTTTACAGGAGCTTTTGCCGTAGCATACAATCAGTTTTTCGAGACATCTTCCATTTATAAAATCAAATATGGATTAAATGGAAGTAATTTTCACTACGCTCCTGAATTAGGTTATAACACCTTAGTACCTTACGTTAGTATCGCATTTAGAAGAAAAACATTGCGAGATGTGGGTTCGAAAACTTTTACTACACGACTCTTTTACATAAATAAAGAAGTTCCTCAAGGAAGTCCTGTAACCGAACAAGACCGATACAAGGTTTTAAATTTCAGATACATACACAGCAAACCAAATATAATTGAACGACTTCAATATGCCGTTAATTTTGAGCTTGGAAATAACTTTACAAAACTATCTACCGACATTCGTTATTTGAAGTTTTTTGATAATGATAGAAGCTTTAATCTACGTTTTTTTGGAGGTATGTTTGTTACCAATAATTCAGTCGGTGATTATTTTAGTTTCGGACTGAATAGAAGTTCAGATTATTTATTTGAACAAAATTTATTCGGTCGTTCAGAAAGCTCTGGGCTTTTTAGCCAACAATTTATCATATCAGATGCTGGTTTTAAATCAAAGTATAATACTCCTCAAACCGCAAATCAATTTATCTTGGCTGGTAATACCAGTGTAAGCGTTTGGAAATGGGTTGAGATTTACAATGATGTTGCTATGTTAAAAAACAAATCTAGCAGTCCTAATTTCTATTATGAAAATGGAATTCGACTTAATTTTGTACCTAACATATTCGAATTTTACTTCCCTATTTATACAAACCAAGGCTGGGAAGTAACTAGGCCAGCTTATCCTACAAAAATACGATTTGTAATTACCACGAATTTAGATAGAATATATAATTTTATAAGAAGAGGTATTCTCTAAAAAATGTAATTTTGGTGCTTATTTAATCTCGTAGAATTTATTAATTCAACAATAAGATTCCTTCATAATATCATATCATCTTGAGTTTTGATAAAAATTAACAAATACTCAATAAAAGCTTATTTTTTAACTTTTTTTTGAATTATTCTTAACAAAAAGAACAATTTTTAAAATTCAATTAAAAAAACTATCTTTGTAACCTCACCTATAATTAGATACAGTATGATGGAAAACACTGAAGTAGTTAATAACCAAAAACTTTCTTTTGCAGATTTTAAACACGAGGTTTTAAACGATTATAGAATAGCTCGCATCAGTAGAGAGTGTAGCTTACTTGGTCGGAGAGAAGTTTTAACTGGAAAAGCTAAGTTCGGAATTTTTGGTGACGGTAAAGAAGTTCCTCAGCTAGCCATGGCGAAAGCTTTTAAAAATGGTGACTTTCGCTCGGGATACTATCGTGACCAAACGTTTATGATGGCCATAGGCGAGTTAACTGCTCAACAGTTTTTTGCAGGATTATATGCACATACCGATATCGAAGCTGACCCAATGTCGGCAGGGCGTCAAATGGGTGGACACTTTGCAACACATTCGTTAGATGAAAACGGGAATTGGAAGAATTTAACTCAACAGAAAAACTCTTCAGCTGATATTTCTCCAACAGCAGGTCAAATGCCTCGTTTATTAGGATTAGCACAAGCTTCTAAGATTTATAGAAATGTTAAGGAGTTAAAAAACCATACAAATTTTTCGGAAAAAGGAAATGAAGTTGCTTGGGGTACTATCGGTAACGCGAGTACTAGTGAAGGTCTGTTTTTCGAAACCATAAATGCTGCAGGTGTATTGCAAGTTCCTATGATTATGAGCGTATGGGATGATGAATATGGAATTTCAGTGCATGCAAAATATCAAACAACTAAAGAAAGTATTTCTGAAATTTTGAAAGGGTTCCAACGCGATGAAAATCAAAAGGGATATGAAATTTTTGTTGTGAATGGTTGGGATTATGTCCAATTGATTGACACTTATAATAAAGCTGCAAAAATTGCTAGAGAAGAACATTCTCCTGTTTTAATTCATGTAAAAGAATTAACACAGCCACAAGGACATTCTACATCTGGGTCTCATGAAAGATATAAATCTAAAGAACGTTTGCAATGGGAACAAGAACATGATTGTATTGCTCAGATGCGTAAATGGATTCTTGAATTTGAATTACAAGATGAAAATGGTGATACTTTAAGATTAGTTGATTCTGAAGAGGAATTGATTAATATTGATAAAAATGCAAAAAAAGATGTTTCTAAAGCAAAAAGAGATGCTTGGGCAGCTTTTACAGGAGAAATAAAAAATGAAGCTCGAGCTGCACTCACAATTTTAGAAAAACTTGCAGAGAAAAGTAGTAATGGGACTTTTATATCAAAGTTAACGAACGATCTTGCTGCTATAAATGAGCCTATTCGAAAAGATATTTTAAGTACAGCACGTAAAGCTTTAAGGTTCTTAAGAGATGAGAATTTACCTGAAAAATTAGAGCTTCAAAACTTTATTAAAGCTTCTCTAGAAAACGCTTATGATAAATATTCGTCGACTCTTCTAAGTGAAACAGACAATTCTCCATTAAAAGCTACTCAAATACAACCAAAGTATGTTGGAGAAGAAAAACTAGTAGATGCTCGAATTATCATGCGTGATAATTTTGATGCCATCTTAAAAAAGCATCCAGAGGTATTAATCTTTGGAGAAGATGCTGGATATATCGGAGACGTTAACCAAGGATTGGAAGGGCTTCAAGAAAAATTTGGAGAACTTAGAGTTTCTGATACTGGTATTAGAGAGGCAACTATTTTAGGTCAAGGAATTGGAATGGCAATGCGTGGATTACGACCAATTGCTGAAATCCAATATTTAGACTATTTATTATATGCTCTTCAAATAATGAGTGACGATTTAGCAACACTTCGTTATAGAACCTATGGAAAACAAAAAGCTCCATTAATTGTTCGTACCAGAGGACATAGACTTGAGGGTATTTGGCATGCTGGTTCGCCAATGGGAGGAATTATTAATAACGTCAGAGGAATACATGTACTAGTTCCTCGTAACATGACAAAAGCTGCTGGATTTTACAATACCTTGTTAAAAGGAGATGACCCTGCTTTAGTTATTGAATGTTTAAATGGTTATCGTTTAAAAGAAAACCTTCCGACTAACCTAGGTGATTTTACAACTCCTATTGGAGTAGTTGAAACCATTAAAGAAGGTACTGATATTACAATAGTTTCGTATGGGTCAACATTAAGAATAGTTGATGAAGCAGTTAAAGATCTTGCACAAGTTGGTATTAGTGCTGAAGTAATCGATGCTCAAAGTTTATTACCTTTTGACATTCATCATGATACTGTAAAATCTGTAGCTAAAACAAACAGGCTATTGGTAGTTGATGAGGATGTTCCTGGAGGTGCTTCAGCGTATTTATTACAAGAAATTTTAGAAAAGCAAAACGGATATAAGCATTTAGATAGCAAACCAGCAACACTTACTTCGAAAGAACATAGACCAGCATATGGAACCGATGGAGACTATTTCTCAAAACCTTCAGCTGAAGATGTTTTTGAAAAAGTATATGAAATAATGCATGAAGTAGACCCTCAAAAGTTTAAAAACTTATATTAACAATAGTTAATTAACATTAATAAAAAAGCGCTTTTAGAAAATTCTAAAAGCGCTTTTTATTTTATAACTAAAGAGAGAACTACTCTTCTGTTTTCTCATCTACTTTCGCATCTTGTGCGTCAATAGGTGTATTTCTCGACTCATAATCACTAATTTTAGTCTTAATAGCTTCAATAAATGTCGAAGAAGATAAATCCGAATTTTCAACGATCTCTTTCAACGCCTTTATTCTATCAGTCATTGTTTCTTTTTTAACCGCTAACGCAGCATATTTTGCTGTTGCAATATCCACTGCATTTTCAGAAATATTTGAAGTTTTTATCCAACCTTCTTCGATGTACTCTCCTTCTGCTCTTTTTCCTTTTACTTTTACCCAATCATCTTGAGTTGAAGTTACAGCAATAATATCCATTGCACTATACTTCTTATCTGTTTTCGTTAGTAAATCTGGTCTTTTATAAACTGTTGCATCTTCAAGTAAAGCTCCCACTTTCCCGTTTACAGCTAAAAAACGAACCGGAGTCCATCCTTCTTTCCCGTCAACTAACCTAACTTTCACATATACTTTTTTAGATTTTGGATCTGTGGTCTCATCACCTGTTAACTCAATTTTTTCTCCCAAACTCATTGACGTTAACCATTTACCCTTAGCTTCTGGTGTTTCTCTAACTGAAAGTTTTTCTAACAAACAAATGGCATCATTCGATTGAACTCCCTCTTTTTCAACAGATTTTGAAGTCGCTTCTGTAGTTTCCTTTTTTGTTTCGTTTTTTGCGTTTTCCTTACAACTTGCAAACAAAACCGCTACTGACATAATAGCAATACATAGTTTTTTCATCTGAAATAAATTTTACGCAAATATAACTTTTCTTTTTAGTAATCCATATAATCCTCTAACTTCTTACATTTAAAACAACAAACATAAACCACTGTAAATCTTCACATTAAAACAACCACATTGCAAATCAACAGGAGTTCTGTTATTCTTTCAACAAATATCCGCCTATTGCACAATCTAAACACTTAGCTTTGTCACAATAGTTCGTTTTTAACTGAATCAATGCCTGTGAATCCAGAGCATTTTTGGAAACTAATTTCAGCTCTGAAAACTTCGATATAATACCATTTTTTTCAGCTTTTACTTCTTTTAAGATAGTTAAGAATCCTTCATAATCATACCCTCCAGAGTTTTTCATGAATACAAACTTCATCGGAATAATAACATTTATTACCAACAGATTTATGAAGGATTTGCTGGTAAACTTATTGCTCTTTTTACTAGAAGTTTGAAAGGTATAATGTTCTCTCCAAAACTCATCAACCTTTACAGAAAATAGTTCATAAAATATAGAAAGTTCTTTCGCATTTATAATTCTAGAAAAGAGATCTGGGTATTTAACAATCAAGGCTACTAATTGTGCAATCCGAATTGTAGGAAAATTTGCTGGACGCATTCGGAAAAATTGAAACTCTTTTTTTTCTAATGATTTTAGCTGAAACTTATGTTTAATATAAGCATACTCCTTTTTTAATTTTCGAAAATAAGCTTCGTCCAGTTCCTCTCCTAAAAAGCCAGCTTGTCCAAACAATAAAGCAGAAAGCTGTGTTTGATTAAAGCGTAATTTTCTCAAAACACCATAGGGAAAAGATTTTGCCAACTTCAAAAAAGAATCTCCATTAACTTTAGTTCCAAAAGCCTTAGCTATTAAACAAAACAGTACAGCTTCATAATCGTTATTAGTTAAGCTCAACAATTCTTGGATAAAAATTGTTTTGCGTTCAAGTCTTTCAAAATAAAGTCTTTCAATCCAATTACTCAATAAAAAAGGATCCATGCGGTGTAGTTGTTTTTCACAAAAAATCCAGTTTGTATTCTTATACATTAACTTTGTGTAATTACTCATCACAGTAGGCTTTACAAAGTCTTTTAATATTAGAGTTGGTAAGGGCTTTTCATTTTTCATATAAACATCAACATCATGTTCCCAAACAACATGAAGAATTACTGCGTCATAATTCTGATCAAACTCATGCTGATGAACATACCAATCTGATGATTTCAAATGCATTTCAACATTTCCGATCCATAGCTGGTCATTAAAAAGAATTTTTGCATTCAAAAAATCTGGTCCTGCCCCCTTGTTACACGTTCCAATGTTAATAATTTCAAGTTTCTCTTTTGCAGAAGTCATTAACTTATGAGTATAAATAAGTTTTTGACTCCATAAAAAATGAAGTAAATCTTCTTTCATAAACAATTATTTAGCAATTAATTATGTTAAAGTTATAAAAATAAACTGGTTACCAAAATGGGTTTATGAAACTTTAGTTAAATTATAAATAAAAACTAGTCCTTCATAATTATTTACAATACATTTACATTCCTTCTAACTACAATCTAATCTATTTTTGTAAAACCAAATATTATACAAATGAGCAATAGTATAGACAATTTAAAATGGCGTTATGCTGTTAAAAAATTCGATAGCAATAAAATTATCTCTGACGAAAAAATCAATATCCTTAAAGAGGCATTTAACCTTACCGCAACTTCTTATGGCTTACAACCCTATAAATTGGTTGTTTTGAGTAATAAAGAGTTACAACAACAATTAGTTGAGCACTCATGGAACCAACAACAAGTGGCACAAGCTTCTCATGTATTTATTATTACTGTTCCTAAGGAAATAACTTCTGAAGATGTTGAAGACTATTTTAAACTAGTTAAAGAAATAAGAAATACTCCTGATGATATTATTAAGCCTTTTAAAGAAATGCTTTCAAATAGTATCTCAAGTAAATCGCCTGAAGAATTATTTCAATGGATGAAAAATCAAGCTTACCTAGCTTTAGGGAATTTAATGACTGTTGCTGCTAATGAAAAGATTGATACTTGTCCAATGGAAGGTTTTATTCCTTCAAAATACGACGAGGTTTTAGGTTTAGATAAATTAAATTTAAAATCTGTTCTTGTCCTGCCAATTGGAATTAGAGCTGAAGATTGTTTCATGAAAGACCTTGAAAAGGTTAGAAAAAAAACAGAAGATATCGTTATAGAACTATAACATTTCTATTTTAATACGAATTATGAACTATGTGATAAACTTTAAAATTTAGTACATTCGTAGTTCATAATTCTATTGTATGCAACCACTTCATATAATCTTATTAATACTTGGATATTTTGGTGTATTAATAGGCATTTCTTTTTTTACTGGAAAATCTGCCAATAACTCTACTTTCTTTAAAGCCAATAATTCATCTCCTTGGTATTTAGTTGCCTTTGGAATGATCGGAGCTTCTCTATCAGGAGTAACCTTTATATCCGTTCCAGGATGGGTAGAAGGGCAACAAATGAGTTATATGCAAATGGTTTTGGGTTATGTTATTGGTTATGCTGTTATTGGTTTAGTTTTACTACCTCTTTACTATCGTTTAAACCTTACTTCTATTTACACCTATTTAGGAGATCGTTTCGGTATGTTTTCTTATAAAACTGGTGCCTCTTTTTTCCTACTATCAAGAGTAATTGGAGCTTCATTCCGGCTATTTTTGGTTGCCAATGTATTACAATTAATACTATTCGATAACTATGGAATTCCTTTTTGGGTTACAGTAATCATCACCATTTTATTGATATGGCTTTACACCTTCAAAGGTGGAATAAAAACTATTGTTTGGACAGATACTTTACAAACATTATTCATGCTAATTTCCGTAGGGGTTTGTATTGTTATGATTTCTGAAGAATTACAAATTGATAATTTGTTTACTTATGTATCAGAAAATAAATTGTCTAAAATGTTCTTTTTTGATGACATTAATGCTGGCAACTACTTCTGGAAACAGTTTTTTTCGGGTGCTTTTATAGCTATTGTTATGACTGGATTAGATCAAGACATGATGCAAAAAAATCTTACTTGCCGTAATTTAAAAGATGCTCAAAAAAATATGTTTTGGTTCACAATAGTTCTTGTCATCGTGAATTTCTTTTTCCTTTCTTTAGGTATTTTATTGACTGACTATGCGCAAGCCATCGAAATAGATGCTCACAAAGATGAATTATTCCCACTTGTTGCCATGAGTGGAAAACTTGGTATTGCAACTTCTTTGTTTTTCCTTTTGGGTCTTATTGCAGCGGCATACTCAAGCGCTGATAGTGCGTTAACATCATTAACCACTTCTTTCAGTATTGATATACTAGAAATTGATAAAAAAGAAGACGAGAAAGAGCAAGTAAGAATTCGAAAAAGAATTCATATCATCTTTTCTTTTGTTCTTGCTGCTACTATACTTATTTTCAAATATTTCATAGCAGATGAAAGTGTTATTGTTAAAATATTTCAATTTGCCGGTTATACTTACGGTCCTTTATTAGGTCTTTATGCTTTTGGGTTATTTACAAAGCTAAAAGTAAGAGATAAACTTGTTCCTTTGGTTTGTATCATCTCTCCATTTCTAACCTACTTCGTTAGTCATTTGAGTAAAACTCAATTTGGCTTCGATTTTGGTTTCTTTGTTTTAATAGTAAATGGAGCACTGACATTTTTAGGTTTATTAAGTATTCAAAAACAAACTTCAAATGGGTAAAAAAGGGAAAGAAAAAAATACTGTAAACAAAGCAAAACACAGTAGATTGATGAAACAAAAAGCGAACAAGCTAAAATCTGAAAAGCTACAGAGAAAAGAAAAACTTAAAGCCATTATAAAAAAAGCTAACGAACAAAACAACTATACAAATGACAGCCAAACAACTGATAACTAAATTTGATTTAACTGAACACCCTGAAGGGGGGTATTTCAGAGAAACCTATAGAAGTGAAGGAATAATTGAAAACAACAATTTACCTGACGAATTCAACGGAAATAGGAACTTCAGTACCTCAATTTATTTCCTATTGACTTCTGAAAAGTTTTCTGCTTTCCATAAAATAAATCAAGATGAAATTTGGCATTTTTACAAAGGAAGTTGTTTAAAACTGCATATGATTTCTCCTGAAGGAGATTATTCATTCGTTTTAATAGGCAACAACCTAGAGGCAAACGAAATACCCCAATTTGTTGTTCCTGCTGGATACTGGTTTGCTGCTGAGGTAACAGAAAACAATTCGTATTCATTCACTGGTTGTACTGTTGCCCCTGGTTTTGATTTCAATGATTTTGTTTTACCAAAAAGAGAAGAACTTATTGAACTATTTCCAAAACACAAGGATATTATAACTAGACTTACACATCATTAAAAAATAAAATGAGCCTCTGAAATAGAGGCTCATTTTATTTTTAGCTTAGTTACACTAAATTACTTTACGACAAACACTACGTTTATCAAAGCGTTTAAATCAGTAGGTTGTCCTATAATTGTATAAGTCAATACACCATTTGCGTCAATAGACATGGTTCCGGTATTAAACACGGTTGAATCAGCAAAAGTTACATAGTAATATAAATCTGTTGCCGCATAGGTAGGTATTGCGCTTGGAGCTCCCGTGCTTCCAGCAACTGGAGTTGCAAATTGAGCTGTATACTCATTATATAAGTTCAATGTAAAGGTTCCATTCGTACTAGCGTCTATGGCAATTGATGGTGGGTAAAATACTCTAGCGGCTCTTGAGGTTATCGGAGCAATTGCTTGTACCACTTGTTCAACTGTTGATTCATTGCCTGCCCCAGGGTCGCCGATAATATTATCGACATCCACTGGAGTAACAATGCTAACTTCTGAGGCATTTTGATCATCAGTAGCGGTTTGCCAACCTGTACTAGTATATCGGTAAATTTTTTGATCTGTTGTATTAAATAGAATTGAACCAATACTAATTCCTGTAGTTAAAGAACCCATTTCAGTACCAGTAGCAGTTGGTAATCCCATAAGAGAATTGGCATCAATTTGTCCATAAGATATACTCATGACAAACAAGAGAAGCCCTAATAAATTAGTTTTCATAATGTTAAAGTATTTTATTTTTCACTAACAATTAAGTAGTTTTTAATCTCGCGTTAAAAATACATGTTTTTCTTTTTTTTTAATCCAAATAAAGTATTTTTATCGCGAAAATACTAATTGCTGACCCCCACATCTTAAATGAAAAAACACTACTACCTACTACTAACATCTTTATTTTTTTACACATATATTTTAGGACAAACTGGACCAGGAGGTGTCGGAGCTCGCAACGGTTCTTCATCCTTAATTGTATGGCTTAGGGCTAATGATCTAAACGCTGATGGCAATATAACAAACAACCCTACTAACGGAAGTTCCGTTTCAACTTGGGCTGACTTTAGCGGAAACTCAAATAACTTTACTCAATCTGGAACACGGAGACCAACATATAACTCTTTGGGCACATTCGACGCGGTAAACTTCAATTCAAGTGTAACTACCGCTCAATTTATGAACGGTACAGTAAGTAATGTATATCGAAATGCAAGTGTTTTCATTGCTACGAACCCTGTTAATACTGGAAATTCTCACTCCTTATTAGACAACCCCTCAGCTTCTTTAAGGGTTGAACAATGGTCTAACACCAATAGAGTTGGACTTACAAGATATGGGATTTCTGATTATAGAACCAACATTCCTTCGCCTTTCAATACGAACTCAATAATATCCTATCACAAGAGAAGAAATTCTTCAAGCGTTGAGGTTAGAGTGAATAATGCTACTCAGAATTTAAACATTGGTTCTTCTACAGCAGGAATCCCTCTGGGTAGAATTGGTAGAAACTCTAATGGAGCAGATGAGGCTAGTGGAGACTTTTTCGAAATAATTTTTTTCCGTAGAAGAGTAAACAATGCTCAAAAGATTATTATTGACAATTACCTCTCTGCGAAATATGGTAGCATAGCAATTCCTGTGAATGTATATGATGAAGATGACGCTAGTTCAGGAGATTATGATCATGATGTTGCTGGTATAGGAAGAACAAATTCCTCAAATCTGCACAATGATTCCCAAGGAACTGGAATTGTAAGAGTATTAAACCCAACGAACTTAGGTAATAATGAATTTTTAATGTGGGGACATGATAATGGTGACTTACAAATGAATACGGGATTAAACGCTCCGAGCATCCTTAGAAGCAGACTATCTAGGACTTGGAGGGTTAGTGAAACCAATACCTCTGGTGCATCTGTGGATGTAGGAAATATCGATATGAGATTCGACTTAACAGGAATAACGGGTGTTTCTGCTGGAAACCTCCGGCTTATAGTGGATACCGATAATGACGGTAATTTTAATGATGAAACACCTATTTCAGGAGCAATAAATCTGGGTAGTAATGTTTATGGTTTCAATGGAGTTTCTTCAATATCCAATAACAGAAGATTTACCTTAGGTCTTGCATTAACTAAAATTATTACCAACAGAAGGATCACGCATAGGGTGAATAATTAAACATGTTAAAAAACAATATTTTAGTTCTATTTTCTATATATTGACGGTATATTTCACAAAAAAATGAAACCAAAAACCCGTCTTTTAATTTATATACTGATTTGCTTTGCACAAGGAGCGTCCGCTCAGACTGGACCTGGCGGTGTTGGTTCTCGCGATGGTTCTTCCTCTTTAATTATTTGGCTTAGAGCAAATGATCTAAATGCGGATGGCAATATTAATAATAACCCAACTAATGGAAGTTTAGTTTCTACTTGGTCTGACTTCAGTGGAAACGCCAATAATTTTACCCAAACCGGAACCAATAGACCAAGTTATAACTCTTCAGGAACTTTTAATGCTGTAAACTTTAACTCTAGTTTAGCAGCTGCCCAATTTATGTTTGGTTCAACTGCTGGAGTTTTCCCTAATGCAAGTACATTTATTGCTATCAACCCTGTTAACACAGGAAATTCGCATACCTTACTAGATCATTCATCGGCTTCATTAAGGGTTGAGCAGTGGTTTAATACGAACAGAGTTGGACTTACTAGGTATGGAATTGCCGATTACTCAACAACAATAGCCTCTCCTTTTAACATTAACTCCATTATATCCTACCACAAACCTGCTGGTTCGTCAATAGTGGAAGTTCGAGTAAATGGAGCAACGCAGAATTTAAATATTGGATCAACTACCGCCGGTATTCCTCTAGATAGAATTGGTAGAAACTCAAATGGTGCTGATGAGGCAAGTGGAGATTTTTTCGAAATCATCTTCTTTAATAGTAGAGTCAATGATGCTCAAAAAATTATTATTGACAATTATCTTTCTGCAAAATTTGGAAGTATTAATATTCCAATAAATGTTTATGATGAAGATAATGCTGGTGCAGGAAACTATGATCACGATGTAGCTGGAATAGGGAGAGTAAATGCTTCAAACTTACATAATGATTCTCAAGGTACAGGAATTGTAAGGGTTCTAAATCCGACGAATTTAGGGAATAATGAATTCTTTATGTGGGGACATGATAACGGTGCGCTACAAATGAACAGCGGATTAAATGCTCCTAGTATTATTAAAAGCCGATTAACAAGAATATGGAGAGTTAGTGAAACCAATACTTCTGGTGGAGCCATTGATGTTGGGAATGTTGATATAAGATTTGATCTAACTGGTATAACTGGTGTCTCAACAGGAAATATACGTCTCTTAGTAGATACTGATAACGACGGAAATTTTAATGATGAAACCCCCATTTCAGGGGCTGTTAATCTAGGAAGTAATATTTATAGTTTTAATGGAGTTTCCTCTATTTCCAACAATAGAAGATTTACACTTGGTCTTGCCTTAACTACCATTATTACCAACAGAAGAATTACACATAGAGTAAATAATTAAAAAAACAACCGATTAGAGTCGGTTGTTTACTTATCTATTGAACCTAAAACTCTTTGCATAAAATTATTAAGAGCTTCTTTCTTTGGCATTCCATCCTTCACCATTTTAGAAACCTCAACAGCTCCATACATATTAGATATTAGTTCTCCAATTACATCAAGCTCTTCATCTTTTAATGAAGGTACCTCTGTTAAAGCTTCTAATGTTTCAATTGTTTCAAGAACATAATCTTGATCATTCTCTTCTATAAAAGAAGTTAAGTGTTTTATTACAGGTAATTTCATATTAACTTAAACTACTTCGTTTACTAATTCTTTTAATACATCAAACTTATTGGTTTGTACCTGACTTATAAACTCACCATCAACATACGTCGCAAAGGTTGGTAAATTATCAACATTAGCTAATTTTCTACTTTCAGGAAATTTTTCAGCATCAGCAATTACAAATATTACATCTTCATTTTCAGAAGAAAGCTTTTTAAACTTAGGCTTCATAATTCTACAATTTCCACACCAAGTTGCTGAAAATTGAACCACCACTTTTTTATTATCAGAAACAATTTGACCTAAATTGTCTTGATTTAATTCTTGTACCATGATTTTATTTTTTAATGTTAGAGCAAAACTGATTAGAAATACCGAGTAAGGTATTTTTCGGAAAAGAAAGCTCGTGTTTACAAAGTACTGCAAACACGAACTATATTCTTTTAGTTTACAGCTAAATATTCTGCTGTAGACTTTGCATTAGGTTGCATTGCTTGCTTTCCTTCTTCCCAGTTAGCTGGACACACTTCACCTTTTTCTTGTACGTGAGTATAAGCATCAATTAAACGTAAATATTCATTTACATTTCTACCGATTGGCATATGGTTAACACCTTCATGAACAACAGTACCTTCCTCATCAATAATATAAGTAGCTCTGTAAGTTACGTTATCTCCCTCTACCTGTACAGTTCCTGTAGCCTCATCATAAGTCTCATTAGAAATATCTAAAATACCTAAGATTGAAGATAAATTACGGTTGCTATCAGCTAATAAAGGATAAGTTACTCCTTCGATTCCTCCATTATCTTTAGATTGGTTTAACCATGCGAAGTGCACTTCTGGAGTATCACAAGATGCTCCAATTACCACTGTGTTTCTTTTTTCAAATTCTGGCAAAGCAGCTTGAAAAGCATGTAATTCGGTTGGACAAACGAAAGTAAAATCTTTCGGGTACCAAAATAACACTACCTTTTTCTTGTTATTCACTGCTTCTTCTAAAACATTTAACTTGAACGTATCTCCCATCTCGTTCATTGCATCAACGCTTAAATTTGGAAATTTCTTACCAACTAATGTAGCCATCTTTTTATTTTTTATGAATTAATAATTAATGTATTCTATTTAATTGAGGGCAAATTTATTCTCTTTATTAGTTTTAAAAGAGTAAAAACAAAAATATTTTCCTATGGTTTAATAGAAATAATCAATACGTACACCTATAGCTTATCATTTATTTTTATGATCTTTACTAAACATCTAAAAAACAAATAATTAAATTTAAAAACCTCTACACTGATAGTTTTAAACTATCAAACTATAAAATCAATAAATAAAAATTATTCATTATTTCATCTTAGCTTTGGGCTATTCTAATTTTTAAAACATTACTAACAAATGGAAAATTCTAATTCACATTCAAGTAACGGAAAAGGAAAGTGTCCTTTTTCTCATGGACCACTTGATCATGGCGCTGGTCATGGTACGTCAAATAGAGATTGGTGGCCAAACCAACTTAAATTAAATATTCTTAGGCAACAATCTTCTTTATCTGACCCGATGAATGAAGACTTTAACTATGCTGAAGAATTCAAAAAAATAAACTTAACAGAGCTCGCCAAAGATATAGATGCTGTAATGACTAATTCTCAAGATTGGTGGCCTGCAGATTATGGCCATTATGGACCATTTTTTATTAGAATGGCATGGCATAGCGCCGGAACCTATAGAATACATGATGGAAGAGGTGGCGCTGGTTCTGGAACTCTTCGCTTTGCTCCACTAAATAGCTGGCCAGACAACGGAAACCTAGATAAAGCAAGAAGATTACTTTGGCCTGTTAAGCAAAAATATGGTAAAAAGCTTTCATGGGCAGATCTAATGATTTATACGGGAAATCGCGCTCTTGAAACTATGGGATTCAAAACATATGGTTTTGCTGGTGGTCGTGAAGACATATGGGAGCCTGAAGAAGATATTTATTGGGGAAAAGAAACTACTTGGTTAGGAGATAAAAGATATACCGGCGATCGTGAGCTTGAAAACCCATTGGGTGCTGTTCAAATGGGACTAATATATGTAAACCCTGAAGGACCAAATGGGACTCCTGATCCAATTGCTTCTGGAAGAGATATTAGAGAAACCTTTGGTAGAATGGCTATGAACGATGAAGAAACTGTTGCTTTGGTGGCCGGAGGTCATACTTTCGGAAAGGCTCATGGGGCAGCCGACCCCGATAAACATGTTGGAAGAGAACCTGAGGGGGCTTCTATTGAGGAACAAGGACTTGGTTGGAAAAGCACTTTTGGTTCTGGTCATGGTAATGACACTATTACTAGTGGAATTGAAGGAGCTTGGACCCCAAATCCTATTCAATGGGACAATGATTTTTTTGATGTTTTATTTGGATATGAATGGGAGTTAACAAAAAGTCCAGCTGGAGCCCATCAATGGAGACCGACTGATGCTTCAAAAGCAAGAAAAGCTCCGCAAGCCCATGATAGTTCAGCTACACAAGATTTGATGATGACAACTGCTGACATGGCTTTAAAACTCGATCCAATTTATGCTCCTATCTCCAAAAGATTTTATGAAAATCCAGATGAGTTTGCTGATGCTTTTGCAAAAGCGTGGTTTAAGTTGACGCACAGAGATATGGGACCTAAATCATTATACTTAGGTTCAGAGGTTCCAAATGAAGATTTAATTTGGCAAGACCCAATACCTGCTATTGATTATGACTTAGTAGACAACAACGATATTGAACAATTAAAGACTCAAATTCTTAATAGTGGTTTGTCAGTTTCTCAGTTAGTTTCAACTGCTTGGGCCAGTGCTTCAACTTTTAGAGGCTCAGACAAACGAGGTGGTGCTAACGGGGCTAGAGTTCGTTTAGCTCCTCAAAAATATTGGGAAGTAAACAACCCTCCTCAACTATCAAATGTTTTGAAAACCTTAGAAGATATTCAACAAAACTTCAACAATGCTCAATCTAGTAACAAGAAAATATCACTTGCTGATGTTATAGTTCTTGCTGGTTCTGCTGCCATTGAAAAAGCAGGAAAAGACGCAGGCCATAACCTTTCTGTTTCTTTCGCACCTGGAAGAAATGACGCTTCGCAGGAACAAACAGATATTGAATCGGTCGCCGTTTTAGAACCTTGGGCGGATGGTTTTAGAAATTATAAGAAAAGTAAATATGCCATTTCTGCCGAAGAATTATTAGTAGACAAGGCTCAATTACTAAAATTAACAGCTCCTGAAATGACTGCTTTGGTCGGAGGAATGCGTGTTTTGAATACAAATTTTGATGAATCTAAGCACGGAGTGTTTACCAATTCGCCTGAAACTTTAACCAATGATTTCTTTTTAAATCTACTAGATTTAAATACTGAATGGACACCTATTTCCAATGACAAGACTATTTTTGAAGGAAAAGATAGAAACACAGGTACTGTTAAGTGGACAGCCACCAGAGTAGATTTAGTTTTTGGTTCAAACTCTGAGTTAAGAGCAATTGCTGAAGTTTATGGATCGAGTGATGGTGAAGAGCAGTTTTTAACCAACTTTGTTAGCGCTTGGGTAAAAATTATGAATTCGGATAGATTCGACTTGTAATAATGAATTACTAATACATAAGAAATAGAGGCTGCTTTTTCGCAACCTCTATTTTATTTATTATTTACTAGCAAACAATTTTACATCATTCTCTGAAACCGTTTTTTCTCCAAGAATAATTAATCGCTCTATTACGTTTCTTAATTCACGAATATTTCCTGTCCAATCATATTCCTGCAATAATTTTATCGCTGCCTCCGAAAATTCTTTCTTTGGAGATCCTTGTTCTGATGCTATTTTATTCGCAAAAAAGTTAATTAACAACGGTATATCTGCCCTTCTATCATTCAAAGCCGGTACTTTAATCAAAATAACCGCTAGTCGGTGATAAAGATCTTCGCGGAATCTTCCTTCTGCAATCTCCTTCTTTAAATCTTTATTCGTTGCTGCAACTACCCTAACGTTTACCTTGATATCTTTGTCAGAACCTACTCTAGAAATTTTATTCTCTTGAAGAGCACGAAGTACTTTTGCTTGCGCCGAAAGGCTCATATCACCAATCTCATCTAAAAAGATTGTTCCTCCATTTGCCGCTTCAAACTTTCCTGCTCTATCTTTATTGGCACCAGTAAAACTTCCTTTTACATGTCCAAACAATTCGCTTTCAATCAACTCTGAAGGAATTGCCGCACAATTTACCTCAATCATAGGTGCTTTCGACCTATCCGATTTCTCATGCAACCAATGTGCTACTAATTCTTTTCCCGATCCATTGGGTCCAGTAACTAAAACTCTCGCATCAGTAGCAGCAACTTTTTCTATAATATCTTTGATATGAGTAATTGCTTCACTTTCACCAATCATTTCATAGTTCTTGCTAACCTTTTTCTTTAGACGTTTGTTCTCAACAACCAGCTCCTTTTTATCCAGAGCATTTCGAACCGTATTCAAAAGTCTATTTAAATCCGGTGGTTTTGAAATATAATCGAAAGCACCAAGCCTCATAGTATTTACTGCAGTGTCTAAATCACCATGTCCAGAAATCATAACAATAGGCACCTCTGGCTTTAGTTTTTTAGCTTTTTCTAATACCTCAACACCGTCCATCTTAGGCATCTTAATATCGCAAAGAACCAAATCGTAATCCTTTTCCTTAATTTTCTCTATCCCTTGCAATCCATCTTCTGCCTCTTCAACCTCATAACTGTCATTTTCCTCTGAAATGATTTTTTTCAAAACTCTTCGAATAGCAGCTTCATCTTCAATAATTAGAATTTTACTCATATATAATAGATGTCTTTTTTAATTTGTAACCTTTACTTGAAATATCTAAATACACCAATCATAGTTCATGCCAGAAATTAAGATTTCGGAATATTTAGCCAGATTTCTTAAACAAATGAATTTATTTAAGAATCGCTTAAAAATACGTAAGAATTTTCATAAAGAACATACCATATCAATTCTCTTAGTATCATTTAACAAACTTTTATACTCAAATAACTCACACTTAAAGATTTATTATATGATTTATTAAAAAAGAAAATTATATTTGTTTATATCGTTCTTTTCTAGAAAAAATCAACACCTAACTACTACACTATCAGATTTTTGAAAAGAAAATTTAACCAATCTTAACCCCCATATCAATGGAAACCAAAACTACCAAGAAAAGCACTACTCTATTAGGAGGCTGGTCTCCCTACAAACCACTAACCACTAATGACTTGGTCGCTTTTAATGAGGCTAATGACGGCATACATGGCGTATATTACAAACCTCTTTTAGTTGCTAAACAAGTAGCAGCTGGTATTAATTATAGATTTATTTGTGATACTTCTGCTCCTCCTGCTATGGCTACTTGGAAATCTACATTAGAAATTTTCAAACCCTTAAATGGTCCCGCATATGTAAAAAAACATAGCAAACCTTTTATTGAACTATCTAAACAATTAGCAATTGATAAGGTGTTTTCGGAAGGCTTGATAAACTCTTTAAAAAAAGCAAAAAGCAGCGCTAAAAACCAATTAAAAACATCTCTCTTTGAAATAATAGATCATGAGTTCGATGGAAACGGATGGCCCGAAAACATTGAGCAATATATCGCATATTTAACTTCATACTCAGAGTTAATTCCTAATGAAATTAGCAGTAAAGAATACCCTAATTCATGGAAAAGTGATAATTCTAAAAATGGATACAATCGGAAAGTTTTTGACCTACTATGTCAATTTTATTGGCTAATTAACCAAGAAGTTACTATAAAAAACAAAACATTTATCCTTCAAAAATATAAAAACCCAGAAACAAAGTTTGACTTTGCTAATTGGATAAAAAATTTCGATTCACTCTGGGGAGAATTCTTAAATACTCACTCTTCTCTAACCCCTGAAACTTTAGAAGCATTTAGAACTGATCCAGCTTATAATTTCAAAGATTCTTCGGAATATGAAACTACCTGGGGGTGTTTTAACGATTTTTTCTATCGACAATTAAATGGTGCCCACCCTGAAACTGGTATTTCTCCATTGCGTCCAATTTCAGAACCCAACAAGAATAAAGTCATCTCTTCCCCTGCAGATTGTACTTATAAAAAAAACTATGAAATAGATGAAAATGGAAATATACCTGAAATAAACTTGAAATACACTCATAACTTTTCCTCTATCCAAACACTATTAGACGGGAGTTTTCATTCTAATAGTTTTTATGAAGGAACTTTTGTTCACTATTTTTTAAGTCCTTTTGACTATCATAGATTTCATACACCTGTTTCAGGTAAGATATTAGAATGCAAATCTGTTGTTGGAAAAGCATACTTAGATATTGTACTTACTAGCAACGGTCAATTTGAAGCATTGGATGGAAATGAGAATGGTTATGAGTTTACACAAGGCAGAGGTATTGTAATAATAGAAACAAAAGAAATTGGAAAAGTTGCCGTTATTCCTGTTGGAATGGCTCAGGTTTCATCTGTGCATATGCATGACCTAAGTGGCAAAAATGTTTGTAAAGGACAAGAACTCGGGAAATTTGCTTTTGGAGGATCAGACATCATACTCCTTTTTGAAAAGAATGCAAACCTACAACTCAAGAAATTTGGCAATGATGAAGCACCTATTCATTTTAAATATGGTGAAATCATTGCTAAATGGGAATAATTAACTCAAAAAAGGAGCTAACTTAGCTCCTTTTACTTTTATTCTTTTATAATATGTACATCTCTTTGCGGAAAAGGTATTGAGATATTATGCTCATTAAATAACTCATTTATCCTGAAGCGTATATCACTTTTTGGTATTACTGCCTGAAAACTATCATTGAGAGCAAAAATCAAAGTAAACTGTAAGGCATTATCTCCAAAATCTTCAAAAATCACGATAGGCGGTGGAATCTGAAAAACTTTAGGATGCTCACTTGCTGCTTTTATTAATAACTTTTTTACCAGAGCAACATCACTTCCATAGGCAACCCCAACACTCACACTTTCTTTTGTCAAAGTTCCGTTCTGAGTCCAATTGAATAAGCTATTTGTTAGATATTTATGGTTAGGAATTATTAAAACTCTATTATCTATAGTTACCGCTCTAGTTGTTCTTAACTTAATCTCTTCTACTCGACCTACTTTTCCATCTAACTCAATAATATCTCCAACATGGACACTCTGATCAATAATGATAAAAATTCCAGAAATAATGTCTTGGAAGAATGTTTGTAAAGCTAAACCAACACCTATTAAAAGCGCAGCAGAAGCCGCAAAAATAGCCGTTACGTTAACCCCTGAAGAGCTCAATGTAACCAAAAAGATAATGATGTACATTAGCCAACTAGCAAAAGAAAAAACAGTATCGAACTTGTTTTTATCATCATTTCTCAGCCTTTTAATTACTATTTTTTTCAGAAAATTAAACAACACAGAAGCAATAATTAATACCACTATTAAGATTAATATTGCTCTCACGCTTATGCTAATGTCCTTGCTAAATTTAAATGTGTAGTCGAGTATTTTATTTAGTTCTTCCATGACAAAATTGTTTAGACACCAAAAATAAAGCAGTTCTATAAAAAATAGAACTGCTTCTTAAATTTCTTTTAAAGAACGTTATTTTTCTTCAGATAAATTTATAATAAGGAGTTACCCGCTGTATCGGATCCATTTCCATAAATCCTTATATGAAGGCTTCTTCCCATAAGATAATATCCCCACTCTATATATTTTCGCTGCTACCCATACTATTAATAAGAACGTTCCTATTAATAATAACATTGATAACGCTATTTCCCACCAAGCTACACCAAAAGGGACACGCATTAACATAACGATTGGTGAAGTCAAAGGAATATAGGAAAATATTGTTGCTATAGGTCCATGTGGATTCTCTATTACCGTAGCAAACCCTACATATACTCCCAATATTAATGGTAACATAATTGGCATCATAAACTGTTGTGTATCGGTTTCATTATCTACTGCCGCTCCCACAGCTGCAAATAAAGAACTATACAAGGCATAACCTCCTAAGAAATAGAATAAAAACAAAAAGAACATTTTTACCCAAGGTAATTTACTTAGCTCAACAAACAAGTCCGCACTATTCCCTATAAGTTTCTTTGCTATTTCTAAATCTTCCGAGCTAACTCTTCCTGTTACAAAATCCCCTGTACTTATACCCATTATTAATGATAATACAATCGCTCCAATTGAAAGCAAAATCCCCCAAATTATGAATTGAAGTAATCCTGCCGAGGCATTCCCGATGATTTTCCCCATCATTAACTGAAATGGTTTTACAGAAGAAACAATTACCTCAATAATTCTACTCGTTTTTTCTTCAATAACACTTCTCATTACAGAGGTACCATAAATCATCACGAACATCATTAAAAGGTATCCTGCAATAGCTCCTACTCCAATTTTAAGTCCGTTCTTAAGCTTCGATGATTTCTCTCCTGAAAAGTCGAACATTTTTATATCTGAAGAGATTCTGGATGCCTTTATTTTTTCCAGATCGATTCCGAACTTAGTTAACTTTTCATTCCTAATCTTACGCTCAATCTTTCCTTCTAATGAAGAAATAACAGTCATACTTGGTGTATCTTTTGAGAAAAACTCCACAGAATTAGCCAATACTTCCAAGCTATCTAATTTCGGAATATGCAATACTCCATAAAAATCACCATTCTTAACTTTCTCTTTGGAATCTTCCAAACCGAGCTGAGTAAAATCTTGATACTTTACTGTTTTCGTATCAACAAAAACATCTTCCTTAAAAAGTCCCGACTCGTCAACAAAAACAATATTCTTTACTTTTTCATCATTCTTTTTCATTAAAAAGAATATTAAAAACCCCATTCCTATCATGATTATGGGACTTAAAAAAGTCATTATAATAAAGGACTTGTTTCTTACTTTGGCTATAAACTCGCGTTCAATTATTAATCTTAATTTCTTCATTTGACTAGCTGTTTTTGTTTACGGCCTCAATAAATATATCGTTGGCACTTGGAATTAATTCAACAAAATGATGTACCTCTCCTTTATTCATTAAAAATGACAACAAATCGTTTGGAGAATCTCCTTCCTGAAGCTTTACATTCAATTTTACTCCCTCATTTACCGTTGCAAAATCAGCAGGTGAAACAGTGAATTTTTCTCTCAATATACCTTCCAGTTCAACAGAGCTATTGGTATTTATTCCCACTTGAAAAGTATTTGTTCGAAACTGCTTTTTTATATCCACTAACTTACCATCTAATACTTTATTAGATTTATTTATCAAAGCAATATAATCGCACATTTCCTCCACGCTCTCCATTCTATGTGTTGAAAAAATAATAGTAGCTCCTTTATCTCTTAATTTTAAAATCTCTTGAGCGATTAACTGGGCGTTTATAGGATCAAATCCAGAAAATGGTTCATCAAATATTAACAATTTAGGATTATGAAGTATGGTTACAATAAACTGAACCTTTTGTGCCATACCTTTTGACAACTCTTCAATCTTTTTACCCCACCAGGCACCGATATCGAATTTATCAAACCAATACTTAAGTCTTTTTTTAGCTTCTGACTTAGATAACCCTTTCAATTGAGCCAAGTACAGTGCCTGCTCTCCAACCTTCATACTTTTATATAAACCTCTTTCTTCTGGTAAATAACCAATATGCTCGACATGGTGAGGAGCTAAAGCTTCACCGTCTAATATTACAGAACCACTGTCAGGCATTGTTATTTGGTTGATAATCCTAATTAAAGAGGTTTTTCCTGCACCGTTAGGCCCCAATAGCCCAAAAACACTTCCCTTTGGAATATGCATGGAAACATTATTTAATGCAGTGTAATCTCCATAGCGTTTTACTACATTATTAATTTCTAATAAATTATCCATTGATTTTTATAGTTGATTTTTGTTCTTTATATGCGTAAGTACAAACAAACTTACATATTTCTATTTAATTAGTATTGAAGTCTAATTAATTGTTACAAAAAGAACTTTATTCTAATTGAACTTTTATCATTGAACTATTATTATCTTCCTTCCATAAAGGTGTTGATCTTAAAAGCTAACCTTAGTTGATAACGATCTTCTTCTTAAATTTTCTTCCTCGAGACCAGATATCTAAAAAATAGATTCCTCGAGAAAAATTATCAGTTGGTAAGCGATCAGTAAAGTTATTCACATTACTTTCCAATACTTTTTTTCTTAAAACATCAAATAAAATCATCTGATCAATAAAGCCCCTTGCGTTGCAATAGAACCATCATTAAAAAATTGTCCAACAGTATTAGTTCCATTTTCTGGGTCTAGTCTTGTACTAAATTGGCTTCCTCCGAACCCCAGAAAAGCATCATCACTATCTAAAAAATCAATTGGAAATCCTTGTGAAAAGAATGAAATTGTTTGAAAAAAAAATAAAACAAAAAATATTAGCCCCCTCATACCGATACTTAAAACACTAAATATAAACATTTTAAACACATAAAACTTTATATAATAAATGTTTAAAAAAAAGCTATGCACGCATAATTTTTTTACATTTATTATGCATGCATAATATATTTTTCATATATTTGACCTTATATGGATAAAAACAAGTCAATAGACCATCAATTAAGAGCCACTTGGCAAGCTGTTGCTAAAATGTATAATGAGCAAGCCGCTAAGCATAACAGCACCATGGCTACTGCATTTGCCTTGTTAAATATTGATTTTACGGAAGGAACACCTTCAACATCTTTGGGGCCTCTTATGGGTATGGAACCTACCAGTCTTTCAAGATTATTAAAAACTATGGAAGATAAAGGTTTAATATGTAGAACGAAGAATCCTAATGATGGTAGAAGTGTTATTATCAAACTTACAGATTTCGGTAAAGAAATGCGTAAAGTTTCGAAAGGACATGTATATCAGTTTAATAACAAAGTAAGAGAATATATTACAGAAAAAGAACTGGACAGTTTTTTTAAAGTAACGGAAACTATAAATAAACTTATTACAGACAAGTTGATTTACAAT
This sequence comes from Tenacibaculum xiamenense, assembly GCF_964513065.1. Classification (NCBI taxonomy): domain Bacteria; kingdom Pseudomonadati; phylum Bacteroidota; class Flavobacteriia; order Flavobacteriales; family Flavobacteriaceae; genus Tenacibaculum; species Tenacibaculum xiamenense. Next base: position 168,953 of record NZ_CAZEQU010000042.1, on the reverse strand, counting down.
GACATCAACAATAAAGCTGTATAAAAACTATAAACCAAATGACAAGAAGAATTAAGAAAGTTGCAATTATCGGTTCTGGTATCATGGGATCTGGAATTGCATGTCATTTTGCTAATATTGGCGTTGAAGTTTTACTACTCGATATTGTACCGAGAGAACTAAATGACAAGGAGAAGGCAAAAGGATTAACTTTAGAAGACAAAGTAGTTCGAAATCGTTTAGTAAATGATGCTTTAACCGCTTCATTAAAATCAAAGCCCTCTCCTATTTATAGTAAAAAGTTTGCTGACCGTATTACAACAGGAAACTTAGAAGATGATTTACATAAAATCAAAGATGTCGATTGGATTATGGAGGTTGTTGTTGAGCGATTAGACATCAAACAAAGTGTTTTCGAAAAAGTTGAGAAATATCGTACTCCTGGTACCATTATTTCTTCAAACACATCGGGAATACCTATTAAATTTATGAATGAAGGTAGAAGTGAAGATTTCCGTAAGCATTTTGCAGTAACTCACTTCTTCAACCCGCCTAGATATTTAAAATTATTTGAAGTAGTTCCTGGGCCTGACTGTAAACCTGAAATCGTTGATTTCTTAATGGATTACGGTTCTAAATTTTTGGGTAAAACTTCTGTGTTAGCCAAAGATACTCCTGCTTTTATTGGTAATAGAATTGGGATCTTCGGTATTCAATCGTTATTCCACCAAGTAAAAGAATTAGGATTAACCATTGAGGAAGTAGATAAATTAACAGGACCTGTAATCGGGCGTCCTAAATCGGCTACTTTCCGTACCGTGGATGTAGTAGGATTGGATACTTTAGTACATGTTGCTAATGGTATTTATGAAAACTGTCCTGATGATGAAGCTCATGAGTTATTTAAACTTCCTGACTTCATCAATACAATGATGGAAAACAAATGGTTAGGAAGTAAAACAAAACAAGGTTTTTACAAGAAGTCAGTAAATGCTGAAGGTAAAAAAGAAATATTATCTCTTGACCTTGATACGATGGAATATCGTTCAAAGAAAAGAGCAAAATTTGCCACTTTAGAATTAACGAAAACGATTGACAAGCCAATCGATCGATTTAAAGTTTTAGTTGGTGGAAAAGATAAAGCAGGTGAATTCTATCGTAAGAATTTTGCTGCTATGTTTGCTTATGTTCAAAACAGAATACCTGAAATTTCAGATGAATTGTATCGTATTGATGATGCTATGAAAGCTGGCTTCGGATGGGAAAATGGACCATTTGAAATCTGGGATGCTGTTGGTTTAGAAAAAGGAATTGAGTTAATGAAAGCAGAAGGAAAAGAACCTGCTGCTTGGATATCTGAAATGGTAAGTAAAGGTGAAACTTCTTTCTATACCATAAAAGAAGGTGCTACATACTATTATGATGTAACTCAAAAAGGACAAGTAAAAAAACCTGGTCAAGATTCGTTTATCATTCTAGATAATATCAGAAAAACAAAGGAGGTGTTCAAGAATTCTGGTGTTGTTATTGAAGATTTAGGAGATGGAATCTTAAACTGTGAATTCCAGTCTAAAATGAACACTATTGGTGGTGACGTTTTAGCTGGTTTAAATAAAGCTGTTGATTTAGCCGAAAAAGACTTCCAAGGATTGGTTATTGGAAATCAAGGAGCCAACTTCTCTGTTGGAGCCAATATTGGAATGATTTTCATGATGGCCGTAGAGCAAGAATATGATGAATTAAACATGGCTATCAAGTATTTCCAAGATACTATGATGCGCATGCGTTATTCCTCTATTCCAACAATTGCTGCTCCTCATGGTATGACTTTAGGAGGTGGTTGTGAATTATCACTGCATGCTGATAAAGTAGTTGCTGCTGCTGAGACCTATATTGGTTTAGTTGAATTTGGAGTTGGTGTTATTCCAGGTGGTGGAGGTTCTAAAGAAATGGCTCTAAGAGCACAGGACTTATTCCATCAAGGAGACGTTCAATTAAATGTATTACAAGAACACTTCTTAACTATTGGAATGGCTAAAGTAGCTACCTCAGCTTATGAAGCTTTCGACTTTAATTTATTACAAAAAGGAAAAGATGTTGTTGTTGTAAATAAAGATCGTCAGATAGCAGAAGCGAAAAAACATGCTTTATTATTAGCGGAAGCTGGATATACACAACCTGTTAAACGTAAAGACATTTTAGTTTTAGGTAAACAAGCCTTAGGAATGTTCTTAGTTGGAACGGATGCTATGAATGCTTCGAAATATATTTCTGAACATGATCAGAAAATAGCTAACAAACTAGCCTATGTAATGGCTGGAGGAGATTTATCAGAGCCTACAAAAGTTACTGAGCAGTATCTGCTTGATATCGAAAGAGAGGCTTTCCTGAGTTTAACAACTGAACGCAAAACATTAGAGCGTATTCAGCATATGTTAAAAACTGGTAAACCTCTTCGTAACTAGAGTTGTTAATAAGTATTGAGATATTAGAATTGAGTAATTAGAATGCATAAGGTTGAAGATTTAAAAATTTGGCAAAAGGCTATACAATTAGCAAAGACAGTTTATCTGTTAACTGCCGAATTACCTTTAGATGAAAAATACGAACTAACATCTCAAATAAAAAGAAGTGCTACTTCTATTTCCTCTAATATAGCTGAAGGAGCTGGAAGAAATTCGCAAAAGGAGTTTAAGCATTTCCTAAATATTGCAAATGGTTCTTCATATGAATTATACACGCAATTGATTTTATTAAGTGAATTAAACTTAACCGATAAAAACAAGGTACAACCAATTATTGAGTTGTGTATTGAAATACAAAAAATGAATTATTCTTTTCAAAAGAAGATAAATTGAAATAATTCTCAATACTGAAACCTCAATACTCAATACTAAAAATAAAATGAAAACAGCATATATAGTAAAAGGATATAGAACCGCCGTTGGTAAATCTAAAAAGGGTGTGTTCAGATTTAAAAGAGCCGACGAATTGGCTGCTGAAACCATCAAATACATGATGGGTAAATTACCTGATTTTGATGTTAAGAGAATTGATGACGTTATAGTAGGTAATGCAATGCCAGAGGGTTCTCAAGGGTTGAACATGGCAAGAATCATTTCTCTTATCGGGCTAGATTCTGTTGATGTTCCAGGAGTAACTGTTAACCGTTTTTGTTCTTCAGGACTAGAAACTATTGGTATGGCAGTTGCTAAGATACAATCTGGAATGGCCGATTGTATCATTGCTGGTGGTACAGAAAGTATGAGTTCTGTTCCTATGACAGGTTTTAAACCTGAATTAAACTATGATATTGTAAATGCAGGTCATGAAGATTATTATTGGGGAATGGGTAACACAGCTGAAGCTGTTGCTCAACAATTCAATATTTCTCGTGACGATCAAGATAAATTTGCTTACGAATCACATATGAAAGCATTAAAAGCTTTAGATGGTGATCGTTTTCAAGATCAAATTGCACCAATTAATGTTGAAGAAACTTACATAGATAGTAAAGGAAAACGTGCAACAAGAGATTATACCGTTACTAAAGACGAAGGACCTCGTAGAGGAACAAGTGTTGAGGCATTAGCTAGGCTACGCCCTGTGTTTGCTGCGAATGGGTCTGTAACAGCGGGGAACTCCTCTCAAACTAGTGATGGAGCCGCTTTTGTTATGGTAATGAGTGAAGATATGGTGAAGGAGTTAAATCTTGAACCAGAAGCTCGTATGGTGAGCTATGCAGCTGCAGGGGTACCTCCAAGAATTATGGGAATTGGACCTGTTGCAGCTATTCCTAAAGCACTTAAACAAGCCGGACTTGAACAAAGTGATATTGAATTAATTGAATTGAACGAGGCATTTGCTTCTCAATCATTAGCGGTAATAAGAGAATTAGATTTAAACCCTGAGATTATTAACGTAAACGGAGGAGCTATTGCCTTAGGTCATCCACTAGGATGTACTGGAGCTAAACTTTCTGTTCAATTATTCGATGAAATGCGCAAGCGTGAAATGAAGGGCAAATATGGAATGGTAACTATGTGCGTAGGTACTGGTCAAGGTGCTGCTGGAATTTTCGAGTTCCTAAAATAGTATATAGTAAATGAGTATTGAAGTTCAATACAAGAGTATAAAGTAATTTATTAAAACATATTTAGATGGAGATTAGTTCTTAGTAATTGGGTGGCAGATAAAAGTTCGTTTTAAACTCTGCTTGAAAAATAATATTTGTCAGCTCATTACTAAGTATACGAAGCTCATACTAAACAAAAAGTCTAAAAAATTATGTCAGAAGTGAAAACAGATATATTACGAGGAGGACAGTTCCTAGTAAAAGAAACAAAATGTGAAGATGTATTTACTCCAGAAGATTTTTCTGAGGAGCAAACAATGATGAGAGACGCGGTACAGGAATTTAATGATCGCGAAATTATACCTCACAAAAACCGTTTTGAAGCAAAAGATTATGCTTTAACGGAAGAAACTATGCGTAAAGCAGGTGAGTTAGGTTTTTTAGGAGTTGCTGTACCTGAGGCTTATGGTGGTTTAGGAATGGGATTTGTTTCTACTATGTTAACTTGTGATTATATTTCAAGTGGAACAGGTTCTTTTAGTACCGCTTTTGGAGCGCATACAGGTATTGGAACAATGCCAATTACTCTATATGGTACCGAAGAACAAAAACAAAAATATGTTCCTGCTTTAGCTTCTGGCGAAAGATTTGGTGCTTACTGTTTAACTGAACCGGGAGCTGGTTCAGACGCTAACTCTGGAAAAACAACTGCTGAGTTAACAGAAGATGGCAAGCATTATAAAATCAATGGGCAAAAAATGTGGATTTCTAATGCTGGTTTTGCTGAGATTTTCATTGTTTTCGCTCGTATTGAAGATGATAAAAATATTACTGGATTTATACTTGAATATGATAAAGACAATCCAAATGGTGTAACTCTTGGAGAAGAAGAGCATAAACTAGGAATTAGAGCTTCTTCAACTCGTCAAGTATTCTTTAATGACACTTTAGTTCCAGTTGAAAACATGCTTTCTGTTCGTGGAGGTGGGTTCAAAATAGCAATGAATGCCTTAAATGTGGGTCGTATTAAATTAGCTGCTGCCTGTTTAGATTCTCAAAGAAGAATTACTACTGAAGCTGTAAAATATGCAAATGAGCGTAAGCAATTTAAAACTCCTATTGCTGAATTCGGTGCTATTAAATCAAAGTTAGCTGAAATGGCAACAAATGCCTATGTAGGAGAATCTGCTTCGTATAGAGCTGCTAAAAATATTGAAGATAGAATTGCAATTAGAGAATCGGAAGGTAACTCGCATCAAGAAGCAGAGTTGAAAGGTGTTGAAGAATATGCTATTGAATGTTCTATCTTAAAAGTAGCGGTTTCAGAAGACGTACAGGATTGTGCTGATGAAGGTATCCAAGTTTTTGGTGGAATGGGATTCTCTGAAGAAACTCCTATGGAAGCTGCTTGGAGAGATGCTAGAATTGCTAGAATTTATGAAGGTACAAATGAAATTAACCGTATGCTTTCAGTAGGAATGTTAGTTAAGAAAGCCATGAAAGGTCATGTTGACTTACTAAATCCTGCAATGAAAGTAGCTGATGAATTAATGGGAATTCCTTCATTTGATACTCCTGATTACTCTGAACTTTTCTCAGAAGAAAAAGAAATCATTGGAAAACTTAAAAAAGTATTCTTAATGGTTGCAGGAGCTGCTATTCAAAAATTTGGCCCAGATTTAGAACAACACCAACAATTGTTGAATGCTGCTTCTAATATTTTAATTGAAATATACATGGCTGAATCAGGTATTTTGAGAACTGAGAAAAACGCTAAACGTTTTGGAGAAGACTCTCAAAAAGAACAAATCGCCATGGCTCAACTATATTTATACAATGCCGTTGAAATCATTAACAAAAATGCCAAAGAAGGAATTATTTCTTTTGCAGAAGGTGATGAACAACGCATGATGTTAATGGGATTAAAGCGTTTTACAAAATATGCGAATTACCCTAATGTAGTTGGATTACGTAATACCATTGCTGAAAAACTTAAAGCAGAAAACAAATACTGCTTTTAAAAATATTAGCTCACAAGTGAGCTAACCATCTTCTTTAACTTTTATAGGTTTTAGAATTTAGTTGTTTGTTTAAAAGATCGTTAAAATAAACTTTAACGGTCTTTTTATTTTTTATATTGCCATTAAAAATACATTTCTATGTCACAGCCAGGTACGGTAGGTTTACTTATTATAATTGCTAACTGTCTTTTTTCTTATAGCGGTTTTGAAAATATGAATGTTTTTCAACGCTACAAATTTCAAGTGGGTAAAATATTAATTGGCAAAGAGTACATAAGAATGTTCTCTTCAGGTTTTTTGCATGTAAATTGGACACACCTCCTTTTTAATATGTTTAGTTTTTATTCTTTTGCCACTATTTTAGAGAGAGGCTTAGGAGCCTTTTACTTTTCCTTAATTTATTTTGTAAGTCTTTTAGCAGGAAACATGCTTGCTTTGGTAATTCATAAAAACCACCCAAACTATAGTGCCGTTGGCGCCTCTGGAGCCGTTAGTGGTATTATCTTTGCTGCCATAGCTCTTTTCCCTGAAATTCGTATTGGTCTTTTCTTTCTTCCAATCGGAATTCCAAGTTGGTTATTCGGTCTTTTGTATGTAAGTTATTCTTTATACGGAATCAAAGCAAATAATGACAATATTGGTCATGAAGCACACTTAGGTGGAGCTGTGCTCGGGATGATCACAGCAATCGCATTATACCCAAATGCTATCGTTGAAAATTTTGTACCGATTGCATTAACCTTAATTCCTACATTTATTTTTTTAATGCTTATTTTTTTAAAACCAGCACTTGTATCACCAAATTCTCCTTTCAATAAAACGCCTAAAAAACAAACTATTGATGACGAATACAGTGAAAAAAAGATTATGGATAAAAAAGAGTTTGATCAACTTTTAGAAAAGATTCATCATAAAGGAATTGATAAACTAACTGAACAAGAGAAAAGAAGATTGGACGAATTGTCGAAAAATCAAAAGAAATAATAGAATGAAAATTACCACAGAAATTAAAAAATCAATGGACAGCAGTGTACTTTGCTGGCTTGCTACCGTTTCTTCCGAAGGTACTCCAAACGTATCTCCTAAAGAAGTATTTACATATTTCGAAGATGAGATTATTATTGCAAATATAGCTTCTCCTCAAACATTGAAAAACATTAAAGAAAACACTCTCGTTTGTATAAGTTTTATTGATATACTAATTCAAAAAGGTTTCAAATTAAAGGGTGAAGCTAGTATCATAAAAAAGAATGATACATTATTTGAAGAAAGAGAGCAAGAGCTTTTGAAAATTACAAAAGGTAAATTCCCATTTGCTTCAATTACATCAATTACCATTAAAGAATCTAAACCAATAATTGCTCCCAAGTACATTTTATATCCAAATACTACAGAAGAAGAACAAATTGAAAGTGCCAGAGCTACCTATGGATTATAAAGGATAACTAGTAGAGTCTTTATAAGAATCCATAACAAAAGAACTATGGATTGTTGATATTCCCTCGACTACAGAAAGTCTTTCGTTTATAAATCGCTGAAAGCTATTCATATCATTCACAGCAACCTTTAACAAAAAATCAAAATTACCTGATACGTGATGGCATTCCATTACTTCAGGTAAAATCGACATTTCATACTTAAATTGATCTATTAAACTTTTTTGATGTTTAAACAGCGTTATTTGACAATATGCAATGATTTGTTTTCCGATTATTTGACGGTCAACTAAAGCCACATACTTTTTAATAACACCACTCTTTTCTAACCTCTTTATTCTTTCATATGTCGGAGTTACTGATAAGCCAATTTTAGAAGCTATTTGCTTCGTGTTTTGCTTAGCATTTCTCTGTAATTCATTTAGTATTTCCTTATCTACTTTATCCATTGCTAGAATATAAATCTAAAATTAGGTTAATTCCTATCATCAAAAAGATATTTCTTTTACCATAACAAGAGAATTAAAGTTTAATTTTCCAAATATAATCATTTAAAAGATTTTAATTCTAATAATAAATACATTTGCATTAAAATTTAATTGTTTTATAAAGAATGAATATCAATTCCTCTATAGCAAATCGATTGAGTGATTTAAAAGATAAAATTAAGAACGCGAGAGATTCTTTTTTAGGGTATCCCGTTTCAAAGGATTTTGACTACTCACCACTGTATGATTTCCTAAAATATCCTATTAATAACTTAGGTGATCCTTTCGAAAATAGTACTTACAAAGTACACACACATGAAATTGAAAGAGAGGTAGTCAATTTCTTTGCTAAATTATTCCGTGCTAATCCAAATGATTATTGGGGATATGTAACAAATGGTGGATCGGAAAGTAACTTATACGGTCTTTATATTGCGCGAGAAATGTATCCGAAGGCAATGGTATATTATTCAGAATCGACTCACTATAGCGTTAAGAAGAACATTCATTTATTAAATATTCCAAGTATTGTCATTAGATCGCAAGAAAATGGTGAAATTGATTATGACGATTTAGAGGAAACATTAAAGTTTAACAGACATAAACCAGCAATTGTATTAGCCACTCATGGTACCACTATGAAAGAAGCTAAAGATGATGTTTCTGAAATTAAGAAAATCTTAAAGAAATTGGCCATACAGGATCATTATATTCATTGTGATGGTGCTCTTTCAGGAACATTTGGTGCTTTTGCAGAACCTCAAACGCCTTTTGATTTTGTTGATGGTGCAGATAGTATTTCGATTAGTGGGCATAAATTCATCGGGTCTCCTATTCCAGCCGGAGTTATTATAACTAAACGTTCACTGAGAGATAGAGTTTCAAAAGGAATTTCATACATCGGCTCATTGGATACCACAATTACCGGTTCAAGAAATGGACATAGCCCATTATTTTTGTGGTATGCTATTCAGCAACTTGGTGTTGAAGGATTAAAAGTCAGATATAAATACAGCTTAGATGTAGCAAAATATTGTAAAAAAGAATTGCAAAGAATAGGTATTGAGGCATGGAGCAATCCTGGATCAATAACGGTAGTTTTCCCCAAAGTAACAGATCACTTAAAAAACAAATGGCAATTGGCAACTGAAGATGATGTTACACACATTATATGTATGCCAAATGTAACTAAGGATCAAATAGATTTGTTTGTTGAGGACATTAAAACAGAAATGGAATCGGCGCCTTTAAAAGAAGAATTGAGCTATTATTAATATTGAATTACAATTATTTTTGGGGAAGCAAGGTTGTGTTAATTTAATTAACATAACGAAAAAAGGAGGTTTTAAAACCTCCTTTTTTTATATAACTAAGACAATTATTTTTCTATTCTAAAGCTCCTAAATAGCGCTCAGCATCTAAGGCTGCCATACATCCTGTTCCAGCTGCAGTAACGGCTTGACGATACTCGTGATCTTGAACATCTCCAGCGGCAAACACACCCGGTAAGTTTGTTTTTGTAGATTTCCCTTTGGTAATTAAATACCCAGTTTCATCCATATCTAAAGCACCTTTGAACAATTTCGTATTTGGGGTATGACCAATTGCAATGAAAACTCCAGTTACAGGAATATCAATTTTCTCGCCTGTTTGATTGTTAACAGCTCTTACCCCTTCAACAACATTCTCTCCTAAAACCTCATCAATTTCAGTATTAAACAATACTTCTATGTTCTCAGTTTTATTAACCCTATGTTGCATTGCTTTTGAAGCTCTCATATAGTCTTTTCTCACTAACATTGTAACCTTCTTACAAATATTAGCTAAGTATGTTGCTTCTTCAGCCGCAGTATCTCCTGCTCCAACGACAATAACATCTTGCCCTTTATAGAAAAATCCGTCACAAGTAGCGCAAGCTGAAACTCCACCTCCAATTAAACGCTGTTCACTTTCTAACCCTAAATATTTAGCGGTAGCTCCTGTTGAAATAATTACAGTTTCAGCTTCTATTTCTGTAGATTCATCAACTGTAACTTTATGAATTCCTCCTTCGTTATCAGAAAGGTCAACACTAGTTACTAAACCGAAACGAACATCCGTTCCAAAACGCTCTGCTTGGTTCTTTAAATCTTCCATCATAGCTGTTCCATCTGTACCATTTGGATATCCTGGGAAATTATCAACTTCAGTTGTTGTTGTTAATTGACCTCCCATTTGCAATCCAGTGTACATAACTGGTTTCATATCTGCTCTTGCAGCATAAATTGCTGCTGTATATCCTGCTGGTCCAGAACCTATTATTAAGCATTTAATTTTTTCTGCCATTTCTCTGTAATATATTAGTGACTACAAATGTAGTTTATTTTTACTTTTTTTCCTCTAAGGTTTATACATTTTGATTATTGGTCGATAATAAATAAAAATATTACATTTTTTATTCATGATTTACTTTTTTTTATATATTTGCAGTCCCAAATAATCGGGGGTGTAGTTTCTCAAAAATTTTCGAGACAAACTACATTACGATTTGCACACTTTCGGGGTGTAGCGTAGCCCGGTCATCGCGCCTGCTTTGGGAGCAGGAGGTCGCAGGTTCGAATCCTGCCACCCCGACAAAACCTTGACTTTTAGTCAAGGTTTTTTATTTATATCCAAATCTTTCTTGTCAATCTCTTAATTAGAGTATCAGATTTTTATAACTCCAATTATAATCAGATAATAATGAAAAACCTTTCTTCAACAATAATCTGAAAATTTACTACTTTAGTTATATATAAATACAGGAAACTCTTCCCCCGTTTAGGTTCAAATTAAGAATCTCCCCCATCAATATAATTACCATGAATAAAGGTTTACAAGAACTATTCAAACATCTATGGAAATCAGCTCTTTTTTGGGCTTTTGCTTTTTTTTCACTTGCTGTTTTCAGATACTTCGGTTTAAATCAGGAGATTTTGCAAGCAACTGGACAAAATATTAACTCTACTCCTATCAAAGTTCCGTTTATTATTGCAACAACTATAGGATTAGTTTTAGGGATTCTTTTCGGTTTATTGAACTATTTTTTCGATAAAAGTATTGCTCAAAAAGTTAGCTTAGGGTTTAGCATACTTCTAAAAACATTATCTCATTTTTTAGCAACTGTATTCACCATAACTTTAGGTCTTACGCTTTTATCTAAAATATTTCCATTGAATATAAATTTAGAACCTGGCTGGTGGCTAACTAATAGACGTTTCTGGGCTGCTATGTGGTTCATAGTATTATCATCAATTATCTTTTCATTTATTAAAATTGCCATTGAAAGATTCGGACGAGGTGTTTTTCTTAAAATGTTATTAGGTCACTATAAAACACCACAAGAAGAAAATCGTGTTTTCATGTTTTTAGACTTGAAAGATTCAACTTTTATTGCCGAAAAACTTGGTTATCATAAATACAGTCAATTTATTCAAGATTGTTTTTCTGATTTAAACGAAGTAGTAATTGAATACAATGCAGAAATATACCAATATGTTGGTGATGAAGCCGTATTAAGTTGGTCTTATAATAAAGCCCTAGAAAACAATAATTGTATTGGAATATTTTTTGCCTTTGAAGCTCAAAGAAAACAAAAAGAGAGCTATTATTTAAAAAAATACAACATCTTTCCTGAATTTAAAGCAGGTATACACGGAGGTAAATTAATGGTTGCTGAAGTTGGTTCTATAAAAAAAGAATTAGCCTATCATGGGGATGTTATTAATACCTCCGCCAGAATACAAACAGAATGCAATACCTATAATACCACCCTTCTTATTTCAGAGAAACTATTAAATGATCTACAAGAAAATATAAAATCTAAATTTCTAGGTAATATTCTTTTAAAAGGAAAGTTAAAAGAAATAAAAATTCATTCTGTAGAATCTATGTAACAAATTAGCCTCCAGAAAAAGCTAATTAAAAACCTATATAACAACAAGTTAATTTATTTATTTACATTTGAGTATCAAATACGCCTTTCCCTTCTTTATTAGATAAACAACGGTACTAAATTATGCGTATAAAGAAATTACTCTTGTATATGATTATTTTAGTGAGTAATGCTTTATGTGCTCAAAACACTACTCAACTAAAAAAATTATGGGCTTCTTATAAACAGGAAAAAAACAGGATTGGCAAAGCCAAAATATTAAATCATTTAGCCAATGAATATTTAGGTTTTGATATTGATAGTGCTATTGTTATCGCTGAAAAAAGCAAAAAAACAAGTAGTCCAAATAGTAAAGAGCAAATCAATACTAACTTAATTCTGACAAGAGCCTATATTAGGCTTGGTAAAATTAACAAAGCCTTAAACCTATCTAACAATGCATTAGCATTAAGTGAGTCAATAAACAACATCCAATTGAAAATAAGATGTTTGAACCAAATTGGTCTCTGTTTTTATAAGCAAAATAAAAAAGAGTTAGCCATTAAAACTATTCAAGAAAGTTTGGCTCTCACTAATTCTATTAATAATTCATTTTTAAAAAATGAAGCAACTCTCTATTTAGCCCAATTCATAGCCTCTAGTGATATTAAAAAAGCTGAAAATTTAATCAATGATGTTTACAACAGTATTAAAGATAGTGCAAATACCAAATATTTAGATTTAAAGCTACAAGCATTAGCGAACAAATCTTTACTACTATTTAATCAAGGCAAAAATAAACTACGCATGGAAACAGCAGAAAAAGCTTTAAAACTGTTTCCATCAAGTAATAATGTTTACAAGTACTTAGAATTTTCTTTAGAAAAAGCCTCTGCTAATTCCAATATTGAATCTTCAGAAGGAGATAAAACAAACTATTTAGAGCTGAAAGCTTTAGCTGAAAAACATGATTTTAATAGACTTTTAGCCAAAATTAAAAGTAAACTTGGACTCGAAGAAATGGGAGAAGCTTCTTATAAAAAAGCTTTGAGTTATGAAAAAGAAGCTCTTCAACTTATCGAAAGCTACGAGGATAGTGATTTTTTAAAAGCCACTATTCTAAATTATATCGGGTTTATTTACATGTACCAATCTCAATACAATGATGCGATATTATATTTCGAAAAAGCATTGGATTTAGCCGAAAAGTCTGAAAACATTCCTCAAATGATTAGCGCTCTTGAATGTCTTGGTTATATAAACAGGTTAAACGAAAATTACGAAAAGGCATTAGAAATTTTAGGTAAGATAGAACAAATTCATAAAGCCAACGATAGTCAGATTGATGAACGAGCTAATGTGATGATAGAAATTGGAGAGGTTTATAAAGAACAAAAAAAATACAAGCTAGCTATAGAAACATACAAAACGGTTTTAACGCTAATAGATCAATTTGATTATAGGCATACCAAACTAAAAGCACATTTGAGTTTAGCAGAATGTTATACAAAACTACATAAAAACAATCCGATTTTTACACAAGAAGCACTTCATCATTACGAAGAAACCATTCGTTTACTTGATGATAAAAGACATATAACAACTGATTATGCTTTTATTATTGCTGGCATGGGAAGGCTATTACTAAGTTCTAACAAACAAAAATCAAAGGAATGCTTGCTGAAGGCTTTTCAGATATACGAAAACCACCCCAAGTACATAAGTCACCCCGATAATAGTCAAGCATTAATGTATACACTTCATGATTTGGGTGTATTAGAGTATGATGAAAAAAATTATAAAAAAGCTTTATACAATTACACTGAAGCATTAAAGCTTAGAAATGATTTTCATAGCAATCAAAGTGCTGTTCCATACTACATAGGTTTGGCAAAAACTTATCAGAAATTAAACAAACCTGACTCATCAAACACCTATTTAAACAAAGCCTTATCTACGCCTGATTTAGAAGAAAAAATAGCTGCGTTTTATACAGCAAATCAACTATATAAAAACAAAGGAAACTACCAAGAAGCTTTAAGATATAGCGATAGTATTCCAATTTTAAAAGATCAATTTCATAGAGCAAATGATCAAGCCATTGTTGACGGCATGTTACTGGAAATGAAATCAATGAAAGATCTTGAAATTGAGCAGAAAAAGAATGAGCTAAAAAACCAACAGCTAAAGTCAAGAAATTATTTAATGATAGCTGCCTTTGCTATCACTATAGCCTTATTATTTGGACTATTTTATTTTAGAAATAACAATCGTAAAAACAAATTACTAGCTAAACAAGAACAAGATTACAGAGCCAAACAAGATCAATTATTTGCGAATCTATCACATGAATTTAGAACTCCTTTGACCATATTAAAAGCATCTATTGAAAAAACAAAAAATGGATCAGATTCAAATCTATTATTAAAAAACACGAACCATCTAATTGACCTTACAAATCAAATACTAGACATTTCCAAACTCAGCGAAAAAAAAATCACTCTGGACGCAAAACCTATAGATGTTATTGAATTTACGAAACAATTATTACAGCAAGTTCAATCATTTGCTGAATTGAAAAAGATACAAATTAAATTGAACGCTCCTTCATCCGTTGTAATGGTTTCTTTGGACGAAAAAGTATACCGAAAAATACTGATCAACTTAGTATTTAATGCAATTAAGTTTACTCAAAATGATGGTATAATCGAGATAATCCTTCAGTTTAAGAATAAATATTGGAATTTAATAGTAAAAGACAACGGTATTGGAATAGATGCTAATGAAATTCCTCATTTATTTGAACGCTACTACCGAACTCCTTTAAATAAAGATAGAGCTTCTACTGGAGGTCTGGGCTTGGCCCTAACCAAACAATTGGTAGAATTGGCAAAGGGAAGTATAGAAGTTAAAAGTGAATTAAAAAAAGGCAGCCAATTCAATGTTACATTTCCTAGCAACTTTGAAATTGGTTTTCCAGAAAACCTTAAATACCTCAACTATCCTATTACGCATAAATATGCTTCAACAAACAATGAGATTCAGAATAAGGTCCCACATACAAACTCAAGAATTAATACTAATGAAAATACCACAACAGTTTTATTAATTGAAGATAATCATGATTTAAACAAAATGATTTATGACGAATTGATTAAACATTTTGAAACTATTTCCGTATTAAACGGAAAAGAGGCTTTGAAAACTTTAGAGCAGCATAAGCCAGATATTATTGTTACCGACATTATGATGCCTGTTATGAATGGAATTGAATTCATAGAAACCTTAAGAAGTAATAACAGCCACAATAACATTCCAATAATTGTAATGAGTGCTTTAGAAGAAGATTATGATAATATGAGACTTTGGAAACTCGGTGTTGTCGATTTTATAAACAAACCTTTTGACTTACAAGTGTTGTTATTTAAAATAACAAATAATTTAAGAACTCTTCACGAAAACACTAATCAATATAAAAACTTAAAGTCTATGACAGCCAATCTGATTCATGATCTAAGAAGTCCAATTATTACTTTACAAATGATTGCTAATGATCTGTTAGAGAATAAAGATGATGAAGATGTTGAAAAATATCTAAGTCATATTACGGAAAACTCAAATAACCTATTGGATTTAATTAATGGACTAACCGAAATAAATAGAATCTATAAACGAACTACACATACAACTTTTAATATAAGAAACACTGTTAATTACGTACTATTCAACTTAAACCATTTAATTGAAAAAACAAACGCAATTGTAAATCAGAAAGTCCAAGATGTTGAAGTAACCATGAATAAAACAGATCTTTCTAGAATATTGCAAAATTTGGTTCAAAATGCATTGACCTATGCTAGGAAAGATACTCCTCCTAAAATAGATATTTCCATTTCTTTAACGAAAAACGATACACTCTTCATCATCGTAGAAGACAATGGTAAAGGAATTCCTGAAAAAGATTTTAAAAACATATTCAAACAATTAAAAAGAGGTAAATCATCAATGGGCACTCAGGGTTCAGGTTTAGGGTTGTATATTGTAAAAGAAATTGTTAACAAGTATCAGGGTGAAGTTCAAGTAACTTCAGAGATTGAAGATCGTACAACTTTCTCAATAACCCTAAAATTGAAAAGTATTGTTTAATTTTTAGCTACTACTTACACATCTAATTATGGTTTTATAACTGAGTACATTTAAAACTCTTTTTTGGTGTAACTTTTTCATTATATTTATATAATTATCACTAATAAAGATATTCCCTCCCTTTTTAGTCAATTCGATAATGAATTTTCCTTGTAATTATTAACAGCAACAACAAACATGAATTTGTTTCAAACTCTCATTATAAATAGTTGTTTTATCACATGGTGAGATTTCGAAATAAATTAGGAATGACACGAATATTACCACTATAACTAATAACAATAATCAAATCAGTTTTATACTTTAAGAAAGCTTAACCCGTTCATTATGCTACAAACTAAATATTATTACATATTCATCATTCTTTTTTGTTGCATCAACACAGGTTTTACACAAAACAAACCTGTGATAGATAGCTTATGGAATGTTTATAATGCTACTAGCGAAATTGGCGAAAAAATAGACGTATTAAATGAACTCACCCTTGAATATTATAACTACGATATAGATAGTACTAAAACAATTAATAAGCTCAGTATTTCATTGGCTCATCAAAAAGATGACAAGAAGAGACTCCTTGAAACACGAGCACTTGAAATATATTTATTAAGTAAGCAAGGACTTTATAAAGAAGGTCTAAAGAAAGGATCCATTTATCTTGAACAAAGCAGAAAGCTCGGCCACAAAAAAATAGAAGCTGACTTGCTGAATTCTCTAGGTATTTTCAATAAACAACGCGGAAATTACAAAAAGGCTATTGAGTTATGCGAACAAGGTTTAGTTATTAGTAAAAAAGAAGGGTACAAACTAATAACAGGTAGAATATTACTGAGTTTAGGATTAATTTATACAAACCAGGGAGATTATGAAAAAGCTATAAAATTTTGTGAACAAAGTTTGGCTGTTAATAGAACACTCGGGCAAAAAAGCGAAATCGCTATCATTCTCTCTAGCCTAACTCAGATATATAAAAATCAGGGAAGTTATAATAAAGCCATCGATCTTTACCAACAAATTTTAACTTTAAGAGAGGAGTTGGGTGATAAAAGAGGAATTGCAATAACTTTAAATAATTTAGGCAATATATATCGAGAAAAAGGGAACTATAAAGAAGCTATCAACCTTTTCAAAAAAAGCTTAACAACTAACAATGAACTGAATAACAAAAAGGGCGTTGCCATAAACCTAAATAATTTAGGTAGCATCTATGGAATTCAGGGAAATCAAAAAGAAGCTATCAATCTTTTCAAGCAAAGCTTAGCTATTTTTGAGAAATTGGAACGAAAAGGAGGAATGGCTTATAGTCTAAACAGGTTGGGAAGCACCTATTATGATCTCAAAAACTATGATGAAGCTATCAAAGTTTATCAACAAAGTCTTGTTTTGAGACAGGAGTTGGGAGATAAAAAAGGAATCTCTTCAACCCTAACCAACCTTGCCAACCTGGACAAAGTAAAAGGAAACTACAAAAATGCAATACAGCAATATAAAAAAGGGCTTTCAATTAGGAAAGAATTGAGCTCTACAGGAGACTTTTCTTCTTTTTATTTAGGCTTAAGCGAATGTTATTTAAGGATTGATAGTTTAAAAATTGCTGAATCTTATGCCTTAAAAACGTTAAATGCAAACAATTTAAGCGACAGAATTAAAGGAACTGAGCTTTTAACTACGATTTACGAAAAAGAAGAGAACTACAAAAAAGCGTTAGAATATGATAAGCTTAAATACACCTTAAGCAAAACCCAAATAAAGGAAACCAATCAAGCGGTAATCGATTCCATGCTTATCGACATGCAAAGTGTACGTGAACTAGACCTTCAAAAATTAGAAAACGAACAAAAGTCTCAGCAAATCATCTCTCGTAATTATTTTATAGGTATCGCTATCTTAATTGCACTTTTTTTACTAGCAAGCCTACTCTCTGCAAGAAAAAACAGTGCTAAAAACAAAAAACTAGCAAGTCAACAACAAGAGTTAGCTAAGAAGAACAAACAAATTATTGATCAAGAACAAGAATATAGAAAAACTAGAGACAATCTGTTCGCCAACATTTCACATGAATTCAGAACACCTCTAACAGTTTTAAAAACATCCATCGAAAAAACAAGTGACACAGCAAACTCAAAACTTTTATTAAAAAATACTAATCATTTAATTGATCTGACAAATCAAATGTTAGATATTTCTAGGCTTAGTGAAAAGAAAATAAGCCTTGACCCTACCCCTGTAGATGTTGTTAAACTAACGAAACAATTGTTAGAACAAGTTCAATCCTCTGCTGAATCAAAAAACATAGAACTTAAACTAAGAGCTCCTTCTTCTGTGGTAATGATTTCTTTAGATCAAAAAATATTTCGAAAAATAATTATTAACCTTGTATTTAACGCTATTAAGTTTACTGAAAACGGAGGTCTTGTCGAAGTGGTTCTTAGCTTTCAGGATAAACACTGGAGTTTAACCGTAAAAGACAACGGTATTGGTATCGATGCCAAAGAAATACCACATATATTTGAACGTTATTATAGAGCTCCTCTACACGAAGACAGAGCCTCTACAGGCGGTTTAGGCTTAGCTCTTACAAAACAACTAGTAGAACTAGCAAAAGGAAGAATTGAGGTAAAAAGTGAATTGAAAAAGGGTAGTGAATTTCATATTCTTTTTCCAAAGAACTCTGAAATCAAAACCACTGAAAACCTAGAATACATTAACTACAACATAACGCAAGGGAATACCCTGATAAAACCTATCCCTGAGAACAACAATACTTATTCAAAGCCAGATATAAACTATAAAGAAAACACGCCCACCGTTTTATTGATTGAAGACAACCCTGATTTGAATAACATCATTCATTCAGAATTAACTAATCATTTCAAAACCTTGTCTACATTTAACGGTAACGAAGCCTTAAAGGCTTTAAAGAAGGAGAAACCCGATATTATCGTTACTGATATTATGATGCCAGTAATGAATGGAATTGAGTTCATTGAAACTATTAAAACCATACCTGAATTTAAAAGTATTCCTATTATTGTAATGAGTGCTCTCGAAGAAAAGCATAACAACATGAAACTTTGGAAACTTGGTGTTGTTGATTTTATCACTAAGCCCTTCGATTTACAGGTGTTATTATTTAAAATCACTAACAATCTTAAAACGTTTCAAGAGTCGGCAAACCAATATAAAAACCTAAAATCTTTAACTTCCAATTTAATTCATGATTTAAGAAGTCCAGTTGTCACACTACAAATGATTGCCAATGATCTTATAGAAAACAAAGAAGAAGACCTTGATAAATATTTAAATTACATCACCGAAAATTCCAATAACCTTTTAGAATTAATAAATGGTTTAACCGAAATAAACAGAATACACAAACGAACCTCTTACTCACCTTTCAATGTTTTGAATTCTGTAAACAATGTATTATTCAACCTAGATCATTTAGTCAAAAAGACAAATGCTAGTATAAATCAAAAAATTGAAAACCTTGAAATCACAATGGATAAACTTGATTTTACAAGGATATTGCAAAATTTAATTCAAAATGCGCTAACGTATACTAGAGAAAATGTTTATCCAGAAATAGATATTTCTATTTTTTCCGAGAAAAAAAATATACTCTCAATTGTTGTAAAAGATAATGGAAAGGGAATACCAGAGAATGACTTCGATAATATTTTCAAACAATTAAAAAGAGGAAGCTCTTCCAAAGGGACACAAGGTACAGGACTAGGACTATATATTGTAAAAGAAATTACCAATAAGTATCAAGGAGAAATTAAAGTAGATTCTAAAGTAAATGAATATACTATTTTCTCCCTAACTCTACATGTAAAAAACATCACCTAATTTTATACAATAAAAACCCTGTGGAGCTAATAGCCAATGGAGGCTCAATAAATTTATTTTAAGGCGGATTGTAAAGATTGCTTATACATGGACGGTGACATACCGACTTGCTTCTTAAATACTGTAGAAAAATAAGAAGAGTTGGAAAAACCAAGATCATAGGCTATATCCACTATGGAAAAATCATCTTTCTCAATTAATTCTTTAGCCTTGCTTATTTTTTGTTTTATGATGTACTCATTAGGAGGAATTCCTAGTTCTTCTTTAAATTTATGTTTGAATCTTGACTCAGAGAGATTTATGTTTTTAGCTAAATTACTAATGTAAATTTTCTCAAAAATATTTTCTTCAATATACTTACAACAAAACTCGATATCGTTAGAGATGTCTTTATATCTCTTTTTCTCCCCATAGTAAATTACTTTAAGTAAAAAGCTCAAAATATGATTATTAATTTCTATTTTATTTAAAAAGTCATTTTTTTTATTATATGCTTTAAAAATCATATTTAATATCTTTTTTATCTCTGAAGAGCCTTTAAAGTGCTTTAAATCTAAACCTAACAACCTATCAATTAACAGGCTAGACTCCTTGCTAGTGAGATTCAATAATCTAAAAGAACTTTTAGGTACTTTTATAATCATCCAAAATAGACTTCCTTTTTCTTCCGGATAACCACTTGTTCCATGTATTGTATTTGGAGGAGTAATTAATAGATCACCCCCTCTCAATAAATAATGTTCGTCACCCACCTGATAATATTGTGACCCTGTTTCTAAAAAACAGATTTCCAACATATCAGTATGTTTATGCATTTCGAGCTTTTCTTTAGCCTCTTTGTAAGAATAATGCCCCAATAAAACCACATTTCTGAAGCCCATGCTTAAAAGATCAATAATCAATCTTTCTTTATTTGATTTTATATCTACATATTTCATATATAAAATAATGCTACAATACTAAAATTAATAATATTATTTTAACAATTATCTACTTTAGGTTAAAATATTTTAATAATGAAAAGTAATATAGATTTTAGATTTTTAGACACCTTTAATTCTTTAGTAAAGAAAGTAGAACATACAGAGCAAAATAATTTATTAAAAGCCGCTCTTAGAATGGCTGACGCAATTGAGGAAGACAGGTTAATTTACATTTTTGGTGGCGGTGGTCATACTACATTAGTAATGCAAGAGCTTTTTTGGAGAGCTGGAGGGCTTGCAAATTTATGCCCAATGATAGATTTTGCTATTCATCCTGTTACTCCTGCATATATGTATCTCTCCCATGAAAGAATGCACGGCGTAGGAGACGCCGTAGTAGATTACTATGGTGTTAACAAAGGTGACTTAGTACTCGTTTTTCATAGTTATGGTTTTAATGCTCCAACAATTGACTGCGCTATGGAAGCACAAAAAAGAGGAGCTGAAGTAGTTGGAATTTCATCATTGGATTGGAATAAAAACATTCCTAAAGATTTCCCTATCCGACATAAAAGTGGTAATCATTTATCCGATGTCTCAGACATTTTTATAAATAATTATGTTCCTTATGGAGATACAGTAATCAATGTAGAAAATTTTGATACTCCAATTACAGGTGTGTCTAGCATCGTTGATTTTTATATAGCTCACAGGCTTGAAATGGAATGCGTTAAGGCCTGCGTAAATCGTGGAGTTGAGCCTCCAGTTTGGTCTAGTGCAAATATACCAGGTGGAGATGCCAAAAATAAAGCGCTTAGAGAAAAGTACAATCCAAGAGTTAAATTCTTATAATCATTAAAATTATAATATCATGGCTGTTACAGAAACAGGTGTTAGTTACTACGGTATATCTTATGTAGAGCACGCCAGAAGAGATTTTCAAGAAATGAAAGCGCATAATGTTACCGCAGTATTATTATCGCTAACCGAATTTGATATCTTTTTTTGGAAACCAAATATTCCAAAAATTGTTGATGAAGCAAAAAAACTTGGTTTAAAAGTTTATTTAAATACTTGGGGTATTGGTAAGTTCTTTGGAGGAGAACCTCCCTCACTTTTTCTTCAAGAATGTCATGTAGAAGATCGTCAATGGTCTGCATTAACAAACGAACCATTAGCCGCAGCATCTCCGAGTTCACCAGCATTTAGAGAATATTTTTGGGGTATCGTTGAAGAGTTAGCAAAAACCTGTAATGCAGATGGTTTTTTTTGGGATGAGCCTCATTATGCCATGCCAGTTTACCCTATTAGTTATCAAAGTACTACAGACTTTTCATGTAGAAGTCCAATCACACAACAGATATTTAAAAAGAAATATGGTTATGAAATGCCAAAGACTTTAACAAAAACTGTATTAAAGTTTAGGTTTGATCAAGCCAACGAAATCTTATCTGAAGCTAGTAAAATTGTAAAATCAATAAACCCTAAACTTACAGTAACACAATGTTCTTTGCCAGCTGATAATCATTTCTATTCTACTCAGGCTAGAGGTTTTGATAATTGGGAGAAAATAGCTTACAACCAGAATTATGATATCTTTTCAACCTCTATTTTGGTAGATGGCAACGATCCTTTAATTGCCCATAAAAATATAGCACAAAAAACGGTTGAGCTAGCAAAAAAAAATAGCAAACCATCACAGCGATGGATACAAAGTTTTTTCAGATCACCAGAGAATTTAAATACAATTAAAGATATTGTTCATATATACGCCAAAGAAGGAGTAGATTCTATTTTCTCTTGGACTTATAGAGCTGGCAAGGGAACTATTTTATCTGCACCAGAAGCTGATAAAGTATGGAAGGTTCTTGGGGAAGCATATGGTGAAGTTTTAGACAAATAAAACGAACTTTTTATGGAGATAAAAGCGTTAATTATCGATAATGACACTGAGAATATCGAGTTGATTAAATGTCATCTTACGTCTTTTGAATTTATCGAAATAATTGATGTCTTTGATACCCCATTCCAAGAACTTGAACTAATTAAGAGCAGGTCTATAGACATAATATTCTTGGAAATTGGTTTACCAAATATTAATGGCTTAGATTTTATTAGAAACCTACAAACTGAAGCAAAATTTATTATCACCACTAAGTTTAGGGAATTTGCTTTAGATAGTTACGATGTTGAAGTCTTAGACTACCTTGTAAAACCAATTTCTTTTAATCGATTTTTAAAATCAATAAATAAAATTGTAAGGCACAGCTATATTCTTAAAAAGTCTATAATTCTAAAGGATATAAAACATGCCCCTTATAAATTCATTAAAGTAGATAAAAAACTTATTAAAATTAATCTTAATGATGTTCTTTATATTGAAAGTTTTAATGATTTTATAAAAATAAATACTAAAGAGCAACGCTTTTTGGTACATAAAGGACTTACAAGCTTTACAGAAGAACTCCCTAAAAACAATTTTGTCAGGGTTCATCGATCATTCACAATAGCAATTGATAAAGTTAAAAGCGTCGAGGGGAACTTAGTAGAAATAGAATCCAAAAGAATACCAATTGGTCGTAAATATCTTAAAATAGCCAAGAGTACTATTTTAAATGGAAGTGTAATTAAATAATTTAACCCTTAAAAACTTAGAACCTATGATTGAATTATCAGCTTTAGATTATGCATTAATCTTTATATTTTTTTCAGTTACACTTTTTATTGGAATTTGGGTTTCTAAATATTCAGGTAAAAGTTCGACCGATTTTTTTTTATCGGGAAGAAGAATGCCTTGGTGGCTCCTAGGTGTTTCTATGGTTGCTACTACCTTTTCTACAGATACACCTAATTTAGTAACCGATATAGTCCGTACAAACGGTGTATCAGGAAACTGGGTTTGGTGGGCATTTCTATTGACAGGTTTACTGACGGTATTTATATATGCAAAATTATGGCGTAAATCGAATGTTTTAACCGATATGGAGTTTTATGAAATAAGATATGGAGGAAAACCAGCTAAGTTTTTACGGGCTTTCCGGTCTTTATATCTAGGTCTAATTTTTAATGTAATTACACTTGCAGCTGTCAATCTTGCAGCTATAAAAATAGGAGGTATTATGTTGGGACTATCTCCTATAGAAACGCTATTAATAGGAGGTGTTGTCACAGTGATTTTCAGTGCAGCAGGAGGCTTTAAAGGAGTAGTATATACGGACTTTTTATTGTTTTTCGTAGCAATGGGTGGCGCTATAGGAGCTGCCTATTATCTAGTTAATTTACCAGAAGTTGGTGGTATAGAAACTATGATGAGTCATAAAAATGTTATAGATAAGTTATCCATTCTTCCAGATTTTAAGAATGCTAATACTGTAATTACATTGCTAATAATACCAATTGCGGTACAATGGTGGAGCTCATGGTATCCTGGCGCCGAACCTGGAGGTGGTGGATACATAGCTCAAAGAATGTTAGCTACTAAAAATGCTAATCATGCCATAGCTTCTACATTATTCTTTAATATTATGCACTATGCTGTAAGACCGTGGCCATGGATAATAGTTGCTTTAACATCTCTGGTAGTATTTCCGAATTTATCTAGTATAAAGATGGCCTTTCCTAATATTTCACCAGATAAGCTAGGGCATGATCTAGCCTATTCTGCTATGCTAACAAAACTACCTAGCGGTTTATTAGGATTAACTCTTCTTTCTTTAGGGGCGGCATATATGTCAACGATATCTACTCAATTAAATTGGGGATCATCTTATATCGTTAATGATTTTTATAAGCAACAAATAAATACTAAGGCCTCAGAAAAAAGATTGGTAACCGTGGGCAGAATTTCAACTGTGATTTTGATGGTTTTAAGTGCAATTGTAGCATTATCCCTTACAAATGCCAAGCAGCTTTTTGATATTTTATTAGAGTTTGGAGCTGGAACGGGCCTCGTTTACATACTGCGTTGGTTTTGGTGGCGCATCAACGCTTGGAGTGAAATTTCCGTTATGTTTTCAGCAGCAATTATTAGTTTGTTGTTAAATTTCTCTTCATTGGGTGATATGCTATTTGGTTATACAAATGAGATGGGGATTGATGTGACAGGAGTTTTTCCTAATTGGTCAAAACTAATCATAGTTGTCTTAGTTACTACAATTATATGGTTGTCAGTTACATTCGTAACCCAACCAGAAAAGAAAGAAGTGTTGTTTAATTTTTACAATAAGATAGAACCGGGTGGTCCAGGATGGAAAACTATTATCGAAAAAGCAGAAAATGAAAATATAACCATTACAAATACTCAAGAAAAATGGAGCGTTCCATCAGGAATCCTAGCTATGTTCCTTGGTTGTATACTTATTTATAGTGCAATGTTCGCAACTGGTTATTGGATTTATGGAAAAACAACAATCGCTTCTTTATTAACAACAGTAACTTTGATAGCTAGTTTTTTGTTGGTTAGAATTTGGAAGAAAATAAAAGCAGTTGTTCTATAGTTTAAAAACAATAAGCTGTTATTACAATTCTTTAATGTAATCTACTTCAGGAATATTCGCTAAAAGCCCTTTCTTCCTTAAATCACTTGGTAAATAATTAAATCGCTTTTTAAATGCATTGGTAAAATGTTGCGGATTTTTATAGCCAACAGCATAGGCAATTTCAGAAATATTCATAGAGTTTTCTACAAGCATCTTTTTCGCCTTTTCCATTCTTAAATCTGTCAAATAAGTAAAAATAGGCTTACCAAAAATACTTTTAAAATTTCTTTTTAATTTATTCCGATTAATCCCTGTTTCAACAGCTAAATCATCAATAGTAAATGATTTATCTAGGTTATTTCTTAAAATTTTCTCCGCCTTTACAATCTGTTTAACTTCACCTTCACTGGGTTTTGCCTCTTTCTTTTCAACTCCATTCGAGTTTATCTCAGAAAATAAATAGCTAAATATTTCATTTATTTTCGACTCTAAATACACTTGTTTTATTTCTTTCTGATAAGTACAAGAAATAATATCACTAATAATTAATAATAGCTCTGAAGGAATTTTACTGGCTTCATTATGCATTTTAAATGGAGTTTTATTTATCAAGGCCTCGCCAAATGCTCCACTTACTTTATGAAAAATGTTTTTAAAGGCTCTTTTTAAATATGCTTCCGTTACTAATATCTCAACGGACCTTCTTGTATCAGTAGTATAAGTCAGTGTGCCGTTTACTTTAGGCAAGTAAAAGAAGTTATAATGATCTTGAGGAATTATAATTGGAATGCTCTCAGTGTTTTTCGGGATGTATTGACTGTAACCTTCTATTTCAAATTGAATTTTTATAAAAGGAAAATCATGTTCAACTTCCATAACAAACGGAGGTGTTATTTGATGAGTAGTTACCCCAACTATTAATCCATTTAATCGGATTTCCTTATTTTCTGCCTTATCAGAACCAAATTCAAGTTTATTCTTTACTTCTTTAATTAGTTTGGTTTTAAACCCTTTAGCATACTTCGTTGAATGGTTTATGTTCTTTTCCTTAATTATTTTATAATTCGATTTCATCCTAATAAACTCTTTTTAACATTACGGTGCTCATATACGTTATTATAAGTTCCGTTTACGTTAACAAAGGTATCTCCAATGTTATAGTTTTGCCCCTTTATTTAATTTAAATCTAAATAACAAATGTACAAAGTTTGGGGCACATTACTCTTCCTATTCTTCATTGTTTCCAACATTACAGCGCAGTCTTCTCTTAAAGGAAAAGTAAGTTTAGAAGACGGAACTTCTTTAATGGGAGCATCTATTATAATTCAAGGGACAGAATTAGGCACAATGAGTGACGAGTTTGGGAATTTTGAAATGAAAAAGACACCAGTTGGTAATTATAAAGTAGAAATTTCTTTTTTGGGTTATGACAAAAAAGTTTTTGATGTATTGTTTAAAAAAGGTGAAACTTATTTTCTAAAAGTAATACTAACTGAAAATAATCAAGAATTAAATGAAATTTTCCTTCAAGCAAAAACAAAAGCGCAACACAAAAGAGAAAAACCTATAAAAATTGAGGTTATAAATATTGAAAAAATCCAAGCTCAATCTATAAGTTTACCACAAATTATCAATCAAACTTCTGGCGTTAATGTTCGGCAAAGTGGAGGAATAGGTAGTAACACCACTATTAATATAAATGGTCTTCAAGGAAACGCTATTCGATTTTTTAGAGACGGTTTACCTCTAAATTATTTAGGAAGAGCATTTAATTTAAGCTTCTTACCTGTTGATCAAATATCAAATGTCGAAATTTACAAGGGAGTTCTTCCTGTACATTTAGGAGCAGATGCCTTGGGAGGTGCTGTTAACTTTGTTTCTAAAAAAAACTATAAAGACAATTTAAATGTATCTTATGGTTTAGGGTCATTTAATACACATCAAGCCACTTTAAATGCTTATGCAAACATCCCAAACACAAAGCTCTTTGCATCAATATCGTCATATTACGTCCACTCCGACAACAACTACAATATTGATGTTGAAATACCCAATGACTTTACCGGAAATTTAGAAACAAAAAATGTAGAACGGTTTCATGATGCCACTAGAAGTGCTTTTATCGAAACTAAATTTGGTGTTCGTGATGTAAAATTTGCTGACTTACTAGAAGTTGGTGCTATGTACTTTGATTTTAAAAAGGAGTTACAAAACAATATTAGGCTTACTAAGCCTTATGGCGAAGCTTTAGGAACGGAAAACTCGTTAATCTTTACTACAAACTACCAAAAAAAATTTAACAAGTTGCAACTTAATATTTTTGGAGCCTATAGTAACCGAAAAACATTGTTTGACGACACTCCTGAAAACAGATATAATTGGTTAGGAGAGGCTACTCCAATAGAGAGCAACGACAACGGTGGAGAGATTAGTTTAAACAATAAATCATACAGAAATCTAACATTTAATAATTGGACGGGGAGAATAAACGCCAATTATGAGCTTTCAACAAATCATCAACTAAATTTTAATCACAATTATATTAGCGAAAACCGCATAGGTTCAGATCCATTTGCTCAATCCGAAAATGAAGTTGATGTATTAACTTTTCCAGCAAAATACATTAGAAACATAACTGGTCTAGGATTGACCTCTACTTTTCTTGATAAGAAAATCAGTAATGTTTTCACTATAAAAAGGTATAGTGTTACCACCAGCTCTATCACTTCAAACATCGATTTTTATGGAACCATTCCTGAATTATCAAATACAAGTTTTGGTATTGGAAACTCAATAAAATACAACTTTAACAAAGACCGTTTTGTTCGATTTTCTTTTGAAAACGCCACACGAATTCCTGAAAGCATTGAGTACTTTGGAGATGCCGTATTCATTACAGGGAACCCTCAATTAAAACCGGAACAAAGCACTAATCTAAATCTTGGTTATTACACGAACCTAAATAAAAACAAAACATTCTGGCTTGATGTTAATGGATTCTATCGCTATGTAACCAATAATATTTTTATACGCCCTTATTTTTTAATTTATTCCCGATATGAAAATACCGATGATAGTCAAATTATTGGTGGAGAAATTACCTTAAAAGGGCAAATAAGAAAAAGTTTCAACTTTGGTTTATCTCTCACTTATCAAGATATTAGACGTAAAAATGTTGATATTGCTTCACTCCTATTAAAAGATTCAAGACAACCTAACATCCCATACTTCTTTGGAAACTTGAATGCACGTTATACTCCCAAAAAAGTATTGGGCGATGGAAAATGGCAGTTTTACGGAAGCTATAATTATGTAGAGCAATATCTTTTAAATGCCATTCCTAAAAATCAAGAGCCTGGTCTATTTGAAAAAATCCAATCAGATGGTATCATCCCTAGTCAAAATTTAATTGATGCCGGATTTACCTATACGCTACCCAAAATACCTCTTTCTTTTAATATGGAAGTAAACAACCTATTAAATGCTAAGGCCTATGATGGTTTTAGAGTTCAAAAACCTGGAACCAATTACCGTTTTAAAATTAAATATTCAATTAATTAATAGATACATAAAAATGAAAAAAGTAAGTTTTAATATACTTTCAATCCTAACACTGGTCATAACTTTCTTGGCAAGTTGTTCTAATGATGATGCAGTAGCTCCAGATGACACCATAAATAAAAATGGAGTTGCTCTATGGATTGTAACAGATCCAAATACCTCAAGCGGAGTATTAATTCCAAGTAGCACCATGTTCGAAGGTGAAGTTAACCCTACAACAGCACCAAATACTATACAATTAGGTGCTGCTCGTACCGCAGGGATTTCATACGGAAATGCTATTTATAACACTTCTAATACCGTGGGAGATTCAGGTATTCAAAAATTTGAGTACAATTCGGGGTCATTAACTACAAAAGGTTTTATCGCTGTTGGTGAAAGTAGATTTACCTTTGAAATAGTTAGTGATACTAAAGGGTATTATACCGACTCTGAAAGAAGTACAACCGCTATACAAACCTTTAATCCTAAAACCATGCAACGAACAGGAGAAATTGACATTGCTAGTGCCATGGCTCCTTTTATTACTGAAAATGTTACAAGAACAAGAATTGGTTCGTTTATGATAGAAAGCAAAGGAAAATTATATACTCAAGTATTCTTTTTTGATGCTGATGGAAACCATGTAAATGACGTAAGTTATGTTGCCGTGTTCGACACAGATACGAATACTTTATTAAACATAGCTTCCTATAACGATTATGTTTGGTTAGGGTTTGAACGCAAAAACTCTAATTATATAGGTAAAGATGAAAACGGTGATTTGTATTTATCTGGTACAGTAGGAAATATGGTAGATGGAATGCACGCACGCTGTCTACGTATTAAAGCTGGTGCGACTGAATTTGATACCACTTGGAATTTAGATTTTAATGATTTTATTGGTACTTCAGGTAGTTTTTCACTAGGAGGACCTGCAGTTATCGGTGACAAGTTGTATATAAAAATGAAATCCACAGGTATGAATCCCGATTATAGTAATATAGCTGAAGAAAATGTTGATGCTTATGAAATTGATATCAATACAAAAGTCGCTACCAAAATTAATGATATTCCGAGCAGTGGTGCCTCAACTTTTAGTATAAGTGCTCCTTTAGTAATTAATGGTAACGTTTATTTTTCAGTTAGTAACAGTTCTTATCAAGGCTATTACTCTTATGATCCTGTTTCAAAAACTTCAACAGAAGCCTTTACGCTAACAGGTGGTTTAGCTAGTCAGCTAATTGAAATCAACTAATTTTTACCCCCTTTAAAAATTAGCGAATGATACCAAACTAGCAAATAAGCTACTTTGGTATCATTGGATAAACCCCTTTCATTTTTTAAAAACTAGATCTCCTTAGTTTTCTCACTTCTAGAAAACATATATAATTCCTATTGTATTCCTAGAAAAAAAGACGGACTTAATTTAATTGTCTTTTTTTATTTTTAGTAACTTCGTCTACATGGAATTACTTTTTTTGGGATTAGCTGGTGGAGCTATCATATCATATTTTATATTTCAAAAGTTCTCTTATCGAACAAAAAGGAACCTTACCGAAAAACAATCAGTTGTTTTACTCGATAAGATTAAAAAAGTGTCTAAGCTAATTACAGTTGAAGGTGAATTTGCTGAAATATATCATCATGAAAACTCAAAAGAAAAGTTCATGGGGCTTTTTACCAGTAAGAAAAAGGCTATCATTTTAATTAACGCCAAAGTTCATATTGGTTTTGATTTTAGAAAAATTAAAATGGAAGCTAACAGCAAGTCTAAAACACTTGTTTTATCTGAATTTCCAGAACCTGAAATTTTTTCTATTGAACCTAATATTCGTTTTTATGATATTCAAAATGGACTCCTGAATAAATTTAGTTCTGAAGACTTAACCTCTGTAAATAAAGAAGCTAAAGAACATATTCTTCAAAAAGTACCCGAAAGCAGCTTAATGAAAACCGCCAATCAAGAAGCCCTTGACGCCATTATATTAATGACTAATTTGGTAGAAACAATCGGATGGAAATTAGATTATTCAGCACTTGAATTACCAAATGGTAACCGACATCTTATTGATTCATAAAATGTTCGATAAACCGAAAATCAAATTATTACTCATCACCGTTATTTCTGGAACTCTATTTTATTGGATAAAAAATTCTTCAAAAATAGAGTTATGGCAATCAAAATTAGACAATTCCAATATTCCTGATGGATTTGGGCTTTTTGTAACTGTCAACATTATAAAATATTTTTTACTTTTAGTTTCCTTAATGTCTTTAGTTTTACTACTAATTAAACTATTTAAGAAATAATGAACATTGAACAACTGCACCAATATTGTATTTCCAAAAAAGGGGTAACAGAAGAGTTTCCTTTTGATGAAGTAACACTTGTTTTTAAAGTTATGGGAAAAGTATTTGCCTTGGTGGGGCTAGATAAATGGGAAAAAGGAGAATCAAAAATAAATTTAAAATGTGATCCTGAAAGGGCCGAAGAACTTAGAGGTGAATACGACAGTATTAACCCAGGATACCATATGAATAAGAAACATTGGAATACGATTACACTTAATGACGATGTTTCAGATAAGTTAGCTTTTGAATTGATTGACCATTCCTATGACCTTGTCGTAAAAGGGCTTACTAAAAAACTAAAAGAAGAACTAAAAACACTATAAACGTGAATAAAAAAGACGCTAGGAAATTCTATAGACAAAAAAGAAGAGAATTATCACAAACAGAAATTGAAAACTATCAAAAGTCAATTTTTGATCAGGTTTATCATTTGGATCTTTCCAATATTCAAAACATTCATATTTTTCTTTCTATAAAAAGACATAAAGAAATTGACACCTATCCAATCATTGATTTTTTGCGCCAGCAAAACAAAACAATTATTGTTAGCAAGAGTAATTTCGAAAGCAATACATTACAGCATTATGTATTTAACGAAAACACTCAATTAGTCGAAAACAGTTATGGTATTCCAGAGCCTTTACATGCTGAAGAGGTTGAAGTTGCAAAAATAGATTTAGTATTTGTTCCACTATTGATTTCCGATAAACAGAATTATCGAGTTGGATATGGAAAAGGGTTTTACGATCGCTTTTTAGCTTCTTGTAAAAAAGACATCAAAACAGTTGGACTTAACTTCTTCCCTCCTATTGAATCGATAGCAGACATCAATGAATTTGACATTCCTCTAAATAAAGTAATATATCCATCATAAAAAAAACCTGCTTAAAAGCAGGCTTCCTTTTTAAATATTATTTGTTTTATCCATTCATAGAAATTAAGAACTCCTCATTATTCAAAGAAGTTTTTATTCTTTGTTGAATAAATTCCATTGCTTCTATTGGGTTCATATCTGCTAAATACTTACGCAGCACCCACATACGTTGTACCGTTTTTTCGTCCAGTAGTAAATCATCACGACGTGTACTCGATTTAATTAAATCAATAGCAGGATAAATTCTTCTATTAGCAATATTACGCTCTAATTGAAGCTCCATATTACCAGTACCTTTAAACTCTTCAAAAATAACTTCATCCATTTTCGAACCAGTTTCAGTTAAGGCAGTAGCAATAATAGTTAATGAACCTCCATTTTCTATATTACGCGCAGCTCCGAAGAATCTTTTTGGTTTATGTAATGCATTTGCATCAATACCTCCTGATAATATTTTCCCAGATGCTGGTGCAACAGTATTATAGGCTCTTGCTAAACGAGTTATAGAGTCTAATAAGATAACAACATCATGACCACATTCTACCAAACGTTTTGCTTTTTCCAAAACAATGTTCGCCACTCTTACGTGCTTGTCAGCTGGTTCATCAAAAGTAGAAGCTACAACTTCTCCTCTAACGCTTCTTTGCATATCGGTAACCTCTTCAGGACGCTCATCAATTAGCAAAACTATTTGATAAACCTCAGGATGATTTGCAGCAATTGCATTGGCAACATCCTTTAACAACATTGTTTTACCTGTTTTAGGTTGTGCTACAATCATACCACGTTGTCCTTTTCCGATAGGAGAAAACAAATCGATAATTCTTGTAGACAATGAACTTCCTTTTTGAGCTAAATTAAACTTCTCATTTGCGAAAAGTGGTGTTAAATGCTCGAATGATACCCTGTCTCTTACAATATTAGGATTCAGTCCATTTATTTTTGACACTCTAATTAAAGGAAAATACTTTTCTCCTTCTTTTGGTGGGCGAACATTTCCTCGAACAGTATCTCCTGTTTTTAATCCAAAAAGTTTTATTTGAGATTGAGACACATAGATATCATCTGGAGATGATAAATAATTGTAGTCAGATGATCTTAAAAAACCATATCCATCAGGCATCATTTCCAATACACCTTCACTTTCTATAATTCCATCAAATTCAAAATCAGGATCACGATACTTATTACCGCTTTTGTGCTGATTTTTACTCTTGTTTTGGTGGTGTTTGTTTTTACCGTGATTTTGGTTATTATTTTGATTATGTCCGTTCTGGTGGTTTTTACCAGACCTTCTATTATTATTGTTATTGTTTGAATTATTGTTCTGGTTGTTGTTTTGAGGCCTCTTCTCTTCTGTAGCTTCTTTCTTTACAACCTCCTTTTTAACAACCTCTTCTGCTCCATTATTAGAAGCTTTCGCAGCAGGAGCTTCTTTCTTTCTTGTATTCTCTTGCTTAGCGCCTCTTGATGCTACTTTTTTATCATTAGTAGCAACATTTTTTTCGTTTTTTGTTTCTTTTTCAGATTCAGCCGCAGCATCAGCTACTTTCTTAGATATCCTTCTTCTTTTAGGCTTCTCTTTTGTAGCAACCTCTGTTGATGCCTTCTTTGGAGCTGGCTTTTTTTCATCTTTACTATTGACAGCTTCAGCTTGAGCATCTAAAATTTTATAAACTAAATCTAATTTTTTTAACTGACTAATTCTAGTCAAACCAATAGTTTTAGCAATAGACTGCAAATCAGTTAATTTCTTAGCTTTTAATTCCGAAATTTCGAACATTCGTTAAAATATTAGGTTAAAAATTCCCACTTCCAAAGAATTTAAATTTATTTGTTTGTTTTTCTTGATTGCTTTGTTATATGAAGTGTATAACAGTTAAAAGTGCGGTTACTTATAAGGCAAATATATACAAATAATTTAACTTGGAATATTTCTTTTTAAAAAAAGAAGTATTATTTTTGCCATCCAAGAAAAAAACATGATACAACGAGTACAAAGTATATATTTATTAATAGCTTCCTTATTATCAAGCGTATTGCCTCTTATAGTTAGCTTATGGACACAGACCAAAGAATCTACTCCTATATATATTTTCGACTTGTTTTCTGGACATAGTTTATTAGAAAACTTGATTCCAGTGTTTTTTATAGTTTCGGCTTTGGTATCATTTAGTACTATCTTTCTATATAATAATAGGAAGCTACAATTTGTATTTGGCCGAATTGCAATTTTGATTAATCTTTTTTTATTAGGATTATTGATTTATTTGTCGCTAACATTATCTGGAGAAACAGCTGTTTCTGAGAAAGGTATTGGGATGCTCATTCCTATTTTTGTTATTTTGCTAGTAGTTTTAGCAAATAAAGCCATTAAAAAGGATGAGGATCTTGTAAAATCTGTAGATAGATTACGATAAACCTAACATCTTAGTATATTTAGTGCGAAAAAACCGAGGAATATTCCTCGGTTTTTATTTTTTAAAATACGTTTGTATTATTCGCAAATAGCTAAAAAATAGACTTATGACACCATTAATTAAGTATTTTATATTAAATTTACTCCATTAATTTCCCCGCAAAAAACCAAAACAACAACGATGTAACTGGTTTAAAAACAATAAATTACCCCTAAAATGTTAAAGAAAAATTAAGGGTTAACCCTGATATATTTAGTACAAACCCTTAAAATGGGTTTAGGGATTTTGAGTATTGTGGATAAACTAGTTCTCACCTAAATTTGTATATGTAAACAAATGAGTACAAAGATTAAAGTTCATATAGCCGATGATCACAAAATTCTAATAGAAGGAGTGATGGCTTTAATAAATATTGAAGATGACATTGAAGTTGAAGGCTTCTCTTTAACAGGTAAAGAAGTAGTTAACTGGTCAGCAACCAACACGGCAGATGTGTTAGTATTAGATATTAATATGCCGGAAATGGATGGAATAGATGTTTTAAAAGTCTTTAAGCAGAGAGACGTAAGGATTAAAACAATTATTCTATCAAGTTTAAGCGATCCTAAACTTGTACAAGAAATGATTGCGTTGGGAGCAAATGGCTTTTTAGAAAAAAGTTGTGCCAGTGAATACATTGTCGATGCGATTAGAGCAGTTAACAAAGGATTGCAGTATTTTAATGAAGATATTAAAAGCAAATTATTCAATCTGTATGTTGCAAGTTCCAAAAAAGATAATGACAAGGAAGAATCGCATAAAGACCTTACTGAAAGAGAAATTGAAGTGTTAAAATTAATAGCACAAGAGAAAAGTTCATCTGAAATAGCAGATACGTTAAGCATTAGTGTAAAAACTGTAGAATCGTATCGTAGAAACCTTTACAAAAAACTGAAAGTAAAAAATGTAGTAGGTTTAGCGATGTACGCAGTTAGGAATAAGATAGTATAATCCTTTCATTCTATTTTTCTTTGCCCCCAAAGAAAATACTCCCCCCCATCCTATAATTCCTAATGAAATACATCGCTAAGAACTACAACAACTTAACATATTAAAATATTATCTGGCGATGTGCGCGTTATTAAAAAAATAACATAGTTTAGAAAACCCCTTCATTTTGTTTTCTTTATCCCCTAACTTTGAGAAACGTCCCCCGTATCTCCATCTGTCTATACTAAGTACATCGCCTTTTTAAAAACCTTAAATATTAATCCTTAAATATTAATTTTTTAATATTCCTTAAATTACTTAAACGCAGAAATCATGAAAAAAATCAATTTATTTTTCGCAACACTCAGCATCGTATTATTAGCATCTTGTTCATCTAACGAAGGGGAAATCAACACACTACAAAATATTGATAATACGGAAACCTCTCAATTAAAGTCGTATACTTTAAAAAGAAACGCCGATGGTTCATACTATATGGACTTTGATGTGAAAGAAAATACGCAAGTTGATTCGTATAAAAATGCGGACAACTCAAATGATGTCATATTATCTGAAGGAAACCAAGTTACTGCTAGCAGACAGGGAACTCAGTTTAGTTTAGATAACAACTTATTAAAAGTAAACATTCTTGAAGCTGCAAATGGAAAAAAATCGTATATTTCGGTTGAAGATGATGGCATTAACAAATCTGTTAAAGGAGTAACAGAATACTTGTATGACTATAGTATTACAAAAAACATAGATGGAACTTTTGTTTTGGATTTTGAGGTTAATAATAATGTAACTACTCATTTCATATATGACAAAGTCAATGAAACTTATGAAATTCATTTAAAGCCTGGAAAAGCCATGGATAAAAACTTTTCAAGAGTTTTAAATGTTCCTGACAGCAAAGTACTTAAGATAGACTTTGTTAATCATTATAGTAATCATCATAATAGAAACGCAGACTATCATTTTCAAGTTTCAGGTAAACCTATAATAGTAATTGATGAAAGTCCTATGTAATTTTTTAAAAAAGATTATTCTGTTTTATAAAAAAACAAATAGCAACATGCTAATGTTGCTATTTGTTTTTTTATTTCAACCTTATGTTTATTCTTCAATAGCAAAACATAAAAATCACTATGATATTGCTTCGGACTCGCTATCAATTGAACTCAAATATGACCATGCTCTTAAGAAATTTGAAAAGAAAAACCTTGCCGATGCATTAAAAGAAGCATTGAATATTCGAAATATCTGTAAAGAAAGAGGAACTAATGACGAGCTTCTTTTTAAGACAACTTTGCTTATAGGTAGTATTTATTCCAGTAGCAATAACAGGAAGCTTTCTCTAAAATATTTTCTGGAGTCCTTAAAAATACTCGAAAAAATATCCTTTGAAATAGAAAATAAAAACAACATAAAAAAAAATTATTCAAACGAATTCTCAAAAGTTTACTTAAAAACAGGAGCCGCCTATTTAAAAATGTACAAGGACATCAAGTACGATCAAAAAGAAAATTTAAATAATAGGTTACGTGAAATTGGAGTTTCAAGAGAAAAGCTAAAAAACTCGGCTGAGCTCTATGCAAAATCTAAAATCTTTCGGGATAGTGCTTTGTTTTTCTTTAATAAGTTGGAATCAATGATTTCAATTAACGAAACCGTACAAATGTCAAAAGCTTCTTCCTATATAAATTTATCGGGGCTTTATCAAATTGACTCAATGTTTAACGAAGCCGAAAAATACACTACTAAAGCAATCAACATATATAAAAAAGTTGGTAAAAAATTAAAACTAGCGAAAACATATAGTAACCTCGGAAGTATTTATCTTTCAACAGGTGATCCAATAAAAGCTAAACAGACATACTACAAAGGTATTAATGTAATCAAAACCGACACCTCCGAAAGCGCTGTTAAACAGAAAGCGGTCTTGTATTTTAACCTTGCATGGGCAATGAGGACATTAGAAGATTATAAAGCTTATGATAACCTTGAAATTTATTATGAAATTGAAGACTTTTTAAAGGAGAAAGATTTAAAAAAATACATAAAAAAAGCAGAAAACCAACATAACGAAACCATAAAAAAACTCGAAAATGATCGTAAAGTCGCGATAGCAAAAGCAGAATTAGAAAAAGAAAACACTGATTTAATGTTGGCAGGATTAAGTTTGTTAATATTAATAATTTCGGGTGTTGTAATCTATAACATTAAACTCCGCCAACGAAATCTTAAATTGAAGCTAGAACAAAATAAGCTCGTTGAAAAACAAAAAATTGATCATTTAAAATCAGAAGCTCAGGTAAAAATTTTAAATGCTACCATTGATGGAAAAGAAACAGAACGCAAACAAATTGCAGAAACCTTGCATGATAGTGTGAGTGCCTTATTATCTTCTGCAAATATGCACCTTCGTGCAACCAAAAAACAGTTTAATGGTAGCACACCGGTAGAACTTGAAAAGACACAAGATATCATTTTAGAGGCCTCGCAAAAAGTGAGAGATCTTTCTCATAATTTAGTTTCCTCAATACTTCTAAAATTTGGCTTGGAATATGCCATAAAAGATATCGCGAAAAAATACTCTAATCGTGAATTAGAATTTCATACAGAAATTAGTAATGTAGATCGTTATAGTCAAGAATTTGAAATTAAGTTATACAACGTAATTCACGAACTCATAAATAATATTATAAAACACAGTAAAGCTTCAAATGCCTATATTATTATTGAAGAAAGAAATGATTTTCTTTCGGTACGCATTGAAGACGATGGTATTGGTTTTGATTATAAAACAAGCAATAGTAGTTCTGGTGGTTTAGGCTTAAATCAAATCGAAGCAAGAATCCAAATAATGAATGGGAATTTCTTGGTAGAATCAGGAGTAAATCAAGGCTCTAAAATTACTTTTTCAGTTCCTATTCAAAAAAAATCACAAACTAGCTTCGTTTAGCCAATTCAATAATTTCTAAATTTTTGATATTCCCTTTGTCTAGTTCGAATCGTAACATGGTTCTTACTTTATGAAATCCATGCTTCCCAGCTGCTCCAGGGTTCAAGTGTAAAACGTTGTGTTTTTCGTCAAACTGAACTTTCAAAATATGAGAATGCCCGCAAATAAAAATCGAAGGCTTTTTTGACGCAATAATTTCTCGTACTCTAGGTTTATACTTTCCTGGATAGCCTCCAATATGAGTTATAAAAACTCTCATACGTTCCAATTCAAAAACGATATCTTCCTGAAACTCCGCTCGAGCATCTTTGTCATCAATATTTCCAAAAACAGCACGTAAAGGTTTGTGTTTTTTTATAATATCCGTTACCTCTAGATTACCAATATCTCCAGCATGCCATACCTCATCAGCTGCTTTAACATATTTTAAAATCTGATCATCAATAAAACTATGCGTATCCGATAACAATAATATTTTCTTCATTTAATCTAAACCATCAATATTAATGTCAAAAGTACATGAATTTTTTAATTCATAAATTCACATCAACTGCATGAAAAAATTGTATGAACTAACAACGTGATTACCGAAGTGAAACTAAATTTTGTATAATTTTCAAGACAAAATTTAGTTTTTACCTAAGTAAAAAAATAAACTCGCAATGTTAGCATCGCGAGTTTATTCTATTTAGTGACAGAAATACGGGGGGACGTTTCTCTACTTATTCAAATATAACTAAAAATCAACAAGTTAGCAACATAAATACGATTTAATTCATGTTAAAAAAATGTAAACATTTGAATTAGTAATCTACCCCACTTTTACATATAAATTGTGGTAAATCGAAATTTTAAAAGTTATTTTCCTAAACTTCTTTTTCTCATTTCAATTCTCGAAAAAATTATAAACTAAAAAGTAAGTTCAACTTAAAAACTCATCTACAAAATTCATTTCTGATATTCGCGTTAAATTCCATAATTTAGCTCTTTAAATTTTTTAGTTTTTTGAGATATTTTATTGAGTTATCCTATAATGGAAAAAACTATCATGGTTGGCAGGTACAACCTCATTCCATTTCTGTTCAAGAAAAAATAAATAAAGCAATTTGTACGTTATTACAAGACAACATCAACGTTGTAGGAGCTGGACGTACTGATGCAGGTGTTCATGCTTCTCAAATGTTCGCCCATTTTGATACGCAAAAAGATTTGGATAGTAATTTTACCTATAAACTCAATGCTATTTTACCAAATGATATTGTTATTTTCAATACTATAAAAGTAAACGAGGAAGCTCATGCTCGATTTGACGCCATTAGTAGAAGTTATGAATACAAAATATGGTTAGGAAGAAACCCTTTTTTATTAGACACTACATGGCAATTACTCTATGAAAATATTAATATTGAAGCCATGAATAGCGCAGCTGAAATCTTGTATGAATATGATGATTTCGAATGTTTCTCAAAAGTAAAAACTGATGTAAACACCTTTATTTGTAAAGTTACAAATGCGAAGTGGATATTGAATGGCAATGAACTTACCTTTTTTATTTCTGCCGATCGATTTTTAAGAAATATGGTAAGGGCTATCGTAGGTACTTTATTAGACGTAGGACTAGGAAAGAGAACTGTTGAGGATTTCAGAAAAGTAATTGAAAGTAAAAACAGAGGTAAAGCAGGAGTATCAGTTCCGGCAAAAGGTTTATTTTTAACAAAGGTTTCATATAATTATATATAAGTGAGTAAGAATTCAGGAAAAGCATTTGATCTTAAAATTTTTGTAAGACTCATGAGTTTTGCAAAAAAGTATAAATTAAAATTTACGATTGCAACCCTATCGACCATACTGTTGGCCATTGCCGCAGCAGCTGATCCGTATGTATTAATAAATGCAATTAATGATTTTAGTGAAACAAAAGATCTGGCAGGACTCATTAACAATACCATGATATTACTTGCTTTATTAGTACTTCAGGTAATATTACAATTTTCATTTATTTACTACGCCAACTGGGTAGGGCAACACATTATTCGAGATATTAGAGCGAAAACATTTCGAAAAATTGTGGCTTTTAAAATGAGTTATTTTGACAAAAATTCTGTTGGAAAATTAGTTACCCGTGTTGTTTCTGACATTGAAACTATTGCTAACTTCTTTACTCAAGGAGTTTTTATGATTGTTAGTGATATTTTAAAAATGATCGTAGTTACAGCATTAATGCTTATTATTAACTGGAAACTTGCCTTAATAGCTCTTGCCGTTTTACCTATTTTAATTTATGCAACTAAGCTTTTTCAAATAGCTATTAAAGCTACCTTTCAAGATGTAAGAAACCAAGTGGCAAACCTAAATAGTTTTGTTCAGGAACGCGTTACTGGAATGAAAATAGTGCAGCTATTTAACCGTGAAAATATTGAATACAAAAACTTCGTTGAAATTAATAACAAACACAAAAAAGCACATGTAAAAACGGTATGGTATTATTCTATATTCTTTCCTATTGCCGAAATCTTGTCCTCTATTGCTATTGGTTTGATTGTATGGTATGGAGGTTTTCAAGTTGTAGAAGATAGTAATGTTTCTGTTGGAGCCATTATCGGATTTATTAAAATGGCTCAAATGCTTTTTAGACCTTTACGTCAAATTGCAGACAAATTTAACCAACTTCAAATGGGAATTGTTTCTGGTGAACGTGTTTTTGAGGTAATTGACACCGAAAGCTCTATTGATAAAAGCGGCACAACACTTGCCAGTAACTTGCAAGGAAATATTTCATTTAAAGATGTTCGCTTTAGCTATATAGAAAACGAAGAAGTATTAAAAGGAATTAGCTTTGATGTTGAGAAAGGGCAAACTGTTGCTATTGTAGGAGCTACTGGAGCAGGAAAATCGACTATCATTAATCTAATTAGTAGATTTTATGAAATTGATAGTGGTCAAATTTGCGTTGACTCCATTCCTGTAAAAGAATATGATGTTACTTCATTAAGAAGTAAAGTTGCCGTTGTTCTTCAAGATGTTTTCTTATTTTCGGACACCATTCTAAATAACATTACCTTAAATAACGATGCGATTTCTTTAGAAGAAGTAAAAAAAGCGGCGAAACAAATTGGAATTCACGAATTTATTATGAGTCTTCCAAATGGTTATAACTATAACGTAAAAGAGCGAGGTGGTATGCTTTCATCTGGACAACGCCAGCTTATTGCTTTTTTAAGAGCTTATGTAAGTAAGCCAAGTATTTTAATATTAGATGAGGCTACCTCGTCAGTTGATTCGCATTCTGAGCAAATGATTCAATTTGCCACTGATCAAATCACTAAAAATAGAACATCAATTATTATTGCACATAGATTAGCCACTATTAAAAAAGCGGACACCATAATTGTTATGGATAAAGGTCAAATAGTGGAACAAGGAAGTCATAGCGAACTTCTTAAAATTTCTGATGGATACTATAAAAACCTGTATGAAGTTCAATTTCAAGAAGTAGCAGATTAAAAAAGCTTTTGAAGCGAACCTAATATGCTTTCTATTAAGAATTTTTATGTAGTAAGTTCAAGTGATTTTTAGTTAATGATTTAATAGATAAAAATTATTTTGAGCTGTTTAATTATTTTTAATAAACGGAAAATTATAATTACACGATATTATCCCTTCGGTTCAAACTAATTTTTCAGTTATTGTGCCGTTAACTTAACGAAATTCATTAACAAATTTTGATTATTTATACAAACTTTATTTTAATAAGAGTCTCTTTTTATTAATTCCATAAAATACTTTCTTATTGATTGTTTAATTTTACGATAAAATCAATTATTTAAATTTTACATTAATAAAACATTAGCATTATTTGTTTCATTAAATCAAATTGTTACATTTGTTACTCAATCTTAAAACTAAAAATCATAAGACCATGAAAAGAGTAATCTTATCTGCTTTAGTTGTTGGTGCTTTATTAGCAACTTCATGTAAAAAAGCAAAAGAAGAAACAAAAGATGCTGCAGAAACTGCAGTTGAAGCAACAGAAAAAGCCGCTGATAAAGTATCTGAAGCTGTTGAAGATACAGCTACGAAGGTTGTAGAAAAAACTGAAGAAGCTGTAGATAAAGTTGCTGAAGCAGTAGAATCAGCTTTAGACGGTGTTACTATTCCTAGCTTTGATAATAAAGAAGTAGAAGAGCATTTAAAGAACTATGCTACTTATGCTAAAGACTATATCGCTGCAAAAGGTGATGTTGTTAAGAATGCTACTCTAGCTAAAAAAGGTGTTGAGTTAGCTCAAAAAGGTGCTGAATTAGTGAAAAATTTAGATGACGAAGGTAAAAAGAAGTTTAATAGTGTAATGAGCGCTATTCAAGCAAAAATGGCTCCTTCTAAGTAATAGCTAAATATAAAAAATAAAAAAGGCTCTTTAATAAAGAGCCTTTTTTTTATGCAATAATCCTTGATTTTTTTTGCTAACTCTACAAAGCGATCGTATACCACAAAGCCTCCTTTTTTAACATAATAAACAGCTCCAATTTCTTCTGGTACCACGAACGAAATACATCGGTTCTTTTTGGGTAATCCAATTTCAGCTCAATACCGCGATACAAACCATAAGAGGACCTA
Source organism: Tenacibaculum xiamenense (assembly GCF_964513065.1). Lineage (NCBI taxonomy): Bacteria > Pseudomonadati > Bacteroidota > Flavobacteriia > Flavobacteriales > Flavobacteriaceae > Tenacibaculum > Tenacibaculum xiamenense. The sequence goes on along the minus strand of NZ_CAZEQU010000042.1, from coordinate 125,923 downwards.
AATATTTTTCTTTATTATAAAGCTCATACCCAGTGTTTTTAACAAAATTTTCACAAAAAAAACATTGTCATAATATCTTAACACTATACCTTTAAGACTGAAATAGAATTAGTTAAAAAAAGAATTGTTGTCTGATGAAATCATTACTTCATGAAATTGCTGTTGAAAAAGTTCTTCAATTTCTCTACTCTATTTAATAATCATTGAAAATAAAAAATTTGTTGCGCGACAGATAGGTGGAAACTGAAAAGCCTATAATAGAGTAAGTATAATTTAAAATTTTTCTTCTATGGAAAGCATTAAAAACAAACTTTTCGGAAAATCAGAAATTATTGATTCAGAATCAATGAGATCAATTTACGGTGGTTTTGCTCAAACCAAAACAAAAGGGTCAAAAACAAAAGAAACTGCACAAGATAAGGATTCCTCTGCTAGTCAAGAGAACCCTCAGCAACAATTTCAACATGCAGATTAATTCTTTAAAATAGACTCAATCTTTCTATACTTAGAAATTTGTATAGAAAGATTTCTCTAATAAAATATTGATACAGTGATTTTAATTTTTAGCTCGGAAGCTGACAGCAGTACATGTGATGTTATTGATTGGCTTAATTTCTACAATGCAGATTTTTTAAGAATTAATTTTGATGATCTAGTTGTTGATAATGATATTAAAATAGAAATAAATAATTTATCAAGTGATGTTTTATTGAGATATCGTGAAAAAACCGTAGATCTAAAAAGTATTTCTTGTTTTTGGTATCGGAGAGGAGGGTATTTTAAATTTACAGAATCAATTAATTGGAACAAAACTGAAACTTCAAAAGAAGTAAAAAACGCTCTAAGTTTTGACCTTTGGAATGAAGCAAAACGAATAACGGATTTTATACATTTCACCATTAAGGATAAGCCTTCAATTAATAGTTTTTTTACTTCTACCCCGAATAAACTGATTATGTTAAAAACAGCTGTTGAATGTGGAATAAAAATCCCTCCAACCATAATCACAAAAAATAAGTCAGAACTCGATACATTTTCTCGAAAAAATGGAAATGTTATTACTAAAGGAATTGATGAATCCATACATTTTGGAGATAATCAAAGTTTTTATAGTGTTTACACAGAAGAAATAACAGATATAGATAAATTCCCTAATCGTTTTTTTCCTTCAAAAGTTCAACAAAAAATAGACAAGCAATTTGAATTAAGAGTTTTCTATTTCTTTGGTAAATTCTTTTCAATGGCTATTTTCTCTCAAAAAAACAAAAAGACCTCTGTTGATTTTAGGAAGTATGACGAAAAAAAACCTAATAGGTGTGTGCCGTACGAACTACCTAAGTATATGGAAGATAAACTTGACGAACTCATGAAAAAAATGAATCTTAATTGTGGCTCTATAGATTTGATTTACAGTAAAAGAAACGAATATATTTTCCTAGAAATCAATCCAGTTGGTCAGTTTGGTATGGTTTCGACTCCCTGTAACTATAATATTGAAAAATTAATCGCTGAAAAATTAATAGAATTTGAAAAAAATAATTAAAACTAAACCCTATCTTTTTCCTTTAAGTTATCACTTTGTAGAAGTACATAATTACGAAGAGGAAAATATAAAGACCAAAAAAGAAGTAAAAGTATATATTGAATCCAACACTTACCAAACCAAAAGGTATGCTCCTGCTCCTTTTTATAAAAACCTTGAATATTGAAAAAAAGCGAAGAAATATTTCATCTCTATTCATGTTGCTTAACTTTTCAAGGACATAGGAGATCAGTAATAATTGACACTCAAAGAAATGAACTCTATTACATTCCAAATGCATTATACAGTTTACTCAAAAACAACCCAACAAAACTAACAGTGAGTAACGACGAAATGATCAAGGAATATCTGTCTTTTTTACTTGATAACGAAATTGGTTTCTTGTTAGAGAAAAATGATAATTTTCCTAGTTTGAGTTTGAATTTCCATACTCCTTTTAAAATTACAAACGCAACTATCGAAATAGAAAATTTCAGCAACTATAATCTTTCAAAAGTTTCAGATGAACTCATTGAATTAGGCTGTAAAAGCTTTTACTTAAAAATTATAAAAAATTGTACTATTAACGATCTTATAAAAATATTTTCACACTTTAAAGAAAACGCATTCAATAGTATTGATATCTTAACCTCAGGTAAATTAATTAACGTTGACCAATTAATCGAATTTATATTAGTAAACCCAAATATCAGAAACTTCACTCTAACAGACTCTAATAAAAATGATTTAATTCAGTTATCTGGAGATGGTATGACAACATTGCGTTTAACAACTGATGGAGTAAACAAAATGAAAAAGATAACCCCTAAAATGTTCAACTTAAATTTACAATTTATAAGTGAGTCGTTTCATTATAACAACTATTTAAACAAGAAAATTACCGTTGACAGGAATGGACTTATAAAAAACTCTTGTTCTTTTGATCAGAGTTTTGGACATATAGATAAAGTAAGTTTAAAAGATGTTATTTCTAATTCAGAATTTAGTAAATTTTGGGAATTAAATAATGACAAAGTTGAAATTTGCAAAGATTGTGAACACAGATATATTTGTCCTCAAATAGTAAAAAAAGAAAGTGAAGTTTATAAAAAACCAGAAATATGCAGCTACAATCCATACATTGGAGAATGGGAATAATTTTATTTTTTATGATTTTGACACTCCCAAACAAAGTTCTTTCACAAAAAATAAAAATAAAATCTCGTTATTTAAACGAAAGTAGAACCGTTTCAATAAGACTACCTGATAACTATGAATGTTCTAAGGCTACATATCCAATTATTCTTGTTACTGATGGAGGTATTTTGTTTGACTACGTCAAAGGTTTGTTCATTTATAACTGGGATTTATATCCTGATGCCATTCTTGTTGGAATAGATCAGTTAGAAAGGGAAAAAGAACTAGTTCCAATGAAAGAAACTGAGGAAACCCATGAAAATTTTTTTAAATATGTAAATGACGAATTATTAAATGAGTTAAAAAGTAATTACAGAGTTAACGGTATAAATATCATTATTGGTCATTCTTTTGGAGGATATTTTTCAATAAAATCTTTACTAAAGAATAACAATATAAATTATGCTATTTCTATTAGCACTACTCTATGGAAAAAATACGGAGATAATATTTACAGCGAGTTTTCCAAAAAACAACCTACAGAGAATAATTTTCTATATTTAGGTTCAGCTGAAAATGATCATAAGCAAATAAAAAATGACCTTGTAAAATTAAATGAATACATTGAGGAAAATAAAGCTTTCAATATAAAATCTTCATTAGAAGAATACCCTAATGAAGATCATAATTCTTCCATACTTATAGGAATAAGAAAAGGTTTATTAAAGTTATTCAAAAATTGGCCTACGAAAATTTCTGAGAAAAAATGGGATGAAATTTACAAATACAAAAAAGCTTCCATTTTTTATAATCACTTTAAGGATATACCAAATAAGTATAAGATAATACCATCGGAGGAAGATTATAATTCTCTAGGATACTATTATCTTGAACAGAAGAAAATCAACAAGGCCATTGAAACATTTGAGTTAAACGCAAAAATCTATCCTTGTTCATCAAATGCATATGATAGTTTAGCTGAAGCTTATGAAATTAATAACGAAAATAAGAAAGCTCTCTCCAACTATAAAAAAGCACTAAAAATGGAAATAAAAGGTGATAATGATATTAACTCTAAACAACAGTATACCAATAACATTAAAAGAGTAAAATCTAAACTAAGGTAAATTAGCCTTTTTTCCTTTTTTTAAAACAACTCAATAATTTCGGTACAAAAAATATATTATGCAATAACATCTTCTTGTAATTTTCTGGCTAACTCGTCAAAGCTATCATATAATACAAAACCTCCATCTTTAATATATGAAATAGCTCCGGTCTCTTCTGACACCACCAAACAAAGAGCATCTGTTCTTTCAGACACTCCAATTGCAGCTCGATGTCGTAACCCAAATCGTAATGGTATTTGTGAACTTTCAGTTAGAGGTAAAATAACCCTAGTAGCAATAATATAATTATCCCTTATAATCATTGCTCCATCATGCAATGGGCTATTTTTATAAAAAATGCTCTCTAAAATAGCTGTATTAACTAAAGCGTTCATTTTATCTCCAGTTGTTGCTAAAAAATCAAGGTTATTTGTTTTTTCAATAACAATTAATGCTCCTGTTTTTGTCTTTGATAAATTTATCGAAGCTTTCAAAATCGTTTCTGTATCGACTTCTGTGTTAATTTCAGACTGTAAAAATTTCAATTGATTTAAAAAACTTTTCCTTGTCGAAAAATTGGTAGTACCAATCATTAGTAAAAACTTTCGAATTTCCTGTTGAAAAACAATTAATAATGCGATAACACCACCAGATAACAAATATCCTAATATACCGCTCAGCATTTCCATTCGAAGTGCCTGCGTTATTTTCCAAATAATAAATATTAAAGCAATACCGATAACAATATTAATGGCTACTGTACCTTTTAACAACTTATATGTGTAATACAACAAAGCAGCTACCAAAATAATATCTAGTACATCTAAAAAGGAAAAGTCGATAAAGTCCAAACTCAATTAGTTTTAGCAGTTCTGTAAATGTAACTATTTTATTTGAGGTACTATTATGCCCTTTCCAATTTGAAGACTGTTATTTCTGGTCGAACATTAAATCTAACTTGCCATAAATGCCCTATAGCTCTATTAATATACAAAGTTCTTCCATCAAATAGATCAATTTCTCCAGATGAATATCTCTTATTTTTTACAGGAAGCATTGGTGGTGGCAGAAATGGAGCTTTGCATTGGCCTCCATGTGTATGTCCAGATAAAATCCAGCCACTGTAACCATGCCATACATCCAAATCACAAACATCAGGATTATGACACAAGACGATGTTGGCTTTCGACTTATCATAATGTTGTAATACCTTTTGAGGATTGAAGTTCATTCCCCAGTAATCATCCAACCCAATAAAGTTTAAACCGTTTACTTCCTTTTGCTCATTACTTAAAATTGTTACTCCGTTATCATCCAATATATCCGTAATAGTATCTGCTACATGCTGTTCTCTCCAATTTTCACCATAATCATGATTTCCAAGAACTCCAATGGTAGCTTCTTTTCCCCTCACTGCATACTTCATAACTTCCTTCAATTGAGAAAACTGCTCCTCATTTTCATAACTCACATAATCACCTGTATACACCACAAAATCTGGATTAAGCTTTTGTGCCTTTTTGAAACTATCAATTAAATACTGGTAATCAAACCGATTTCCTACATGCACATCACTGATCTGCATAACGGTTTTCCCTTTCAAATCTTCTGGTAAATTTTTAATTGCCATTTTATGCCGAACAAATTCTAACCAAAATGGCTCTACCTGCCATGTATACAAACCAGCTATTGTACCAACACCTAGTAATCCATAAGTAGCCTTTTTTAAAAATTTACGTCGTTTCATGAGGGGATTATTTTATATAATTATTTACAATTTTAACAGCTTCAACTGCTTGTTTTACATCGTGTACTCTTAAAATATTAGTTCCATTCAACAAGGCAATGGTATTTGCTACAGTTGTGGCATTCAGTGCTTCAGAAGCAGTAATTCCGAGAGTTTTATATAACATCGATTTTCTTGACACACCAGTCAATATAGGAACTTCTAAACTAGAAAATAATTCGAGTTTTCTTAATAATTCAAAATTATGTTCTATTGTTTTCCCAAACCCAAAACCTACATCAATAATAACATCATTCACCTTCAGCGCTCTTAGCTTAAAAAGTTGCTCTGAAAAAAAACTAATCAGCTCTTTTACAATATCAGAATAACTTGGATTTGACTGCATATTTTGAGGAGTTCCCTGCATATGCATAAGAATATAAGGAACCTGTAATTCCGCTACCTTTGCAAACATTTCCTCATCCATTTTACCGCCAGAAATATCGTTTACAATCGCCGCTCCTGCCTGAATGGCCTCTTCTGCAACCTCACTTCTAAACGTATCAATAGAAATTACTATTTCTGGAAATTCCTTAAGTAGCAGAGAAACAATCGGTACTACTCTATTCAATTCCTCCTCTTCAGAAATATGCTTTGCTCCTGGACGAGAAGAGTAACCTCCAATATCAATAAAAGTTGCTCCTTCATGGAGCATTTGTTCAACTTTTGACAGTACCTCTTTTTCATTTTTATACTTTCCTCCATCATAAAATGAATCAGGAGTTAAATTAAGAATTCCCATTACCTTTGGAACACTTAAATCGATCAAGGTACCTTTACAGTTAATCGTCATTTATTTTACTACTTTATTAATAATGTTCGATTTTTCAGGTGCTTTATAATTTTTCATCTTTTCCATTAAACCTTCTACAGTTTCATCCACCAAAAGCATTTTTCTATTATCAGGTTTTAAAAACCCTTCCTCAACCATAAAATCTAACTGTTTAATAGTATAATCAAAAAAACCATTTACGTTTAAAATTCCAACTGGTTTTGTTTCAATATACAACTGTTGCAATGTTAATGCTTCAAATAACTCATCTAAAGTTCCATATCCTCCAGGTAACGTAATATACCCATTGATCATTTGACTCATTTTCATTTTTCTCTCACTCATTGTTTTGGTAACATGAACTTCAGTAGCACCTTTATTTACAACTTCTTCCTTTTCCAGTAATCCAGGAATAATTCCAACTACTTTTCCTCCTTGCTCTATCATTTTATTTGATATTGCTCCCATAATTCCAATTTTACCTCCACCATAAACTAAACCAATATTATGCTGAACAAAATAATTTCCTAATTCCATGGCTGCTTCTTGATATACTTTCTTAAAACCAGTGCTTGAACCACAGAAAACTGCTATGTTGTGTAACCCCATTCTTAAAAATAAATTATTACGTAAAAATAAAGGAAAACCTAATTGATTTCTTATTTTTACCTTATTATTTCAGAAAATAGAAGATGAAGGATACCTCAAAACAATACGATGCGATTGTAAAGGAATGTAGAAGCTTATTTGCTAATAAAATGACAGATTACGGAGCGGCTTGGAGAATTTTAAGACTCCCTTCTTTAACCGATCAAATTTTCATAAAGGCACAGCGAATAAGACAATTACAAGAAAATACTGTTAGAAAAGTAGATGAAGGAGAGAAATCAGAGTTTATAGGAATTATCAATTATTCGGTAATGGCCTTGGTTCAGCTCGAATTAGGTATTGTTGACCAACCCGACTTATCTTCAGACGAAGCTGTTGCTTTATATGATAAACATATTTCTATCACAAAGCAATTAATGGAAAATAAAAACCATGATTACGGTGAAGCATGGCGTGACATGAGAATTTCGTCGTTAACGGATTTAATATTGCAAAAACTTCTTAGGGTGAAGCAAATAGAAGACAACAAAGGAAAGACTATTGTTTCCGAAGGAATTGATGCAAATTATCAAGATATGATTAATTATGCTATTTTTGCTTTGATTCATCACTCAGAATTAGAAAGTTAAAAGAATAAAAACAACCCCTTATTATGATATTAAAATTATTAACCCATATTTCCAGAGTACTTGTTAGTATATTATTTATTTACTCAGGTTTCGTAAAATTGGTTGATCCAATTGGGTCACAGTTTAAATTTGAAGAGTACTTTAGTGAAAGTGTTTTAAACATTGAATTTCTTATTCCTTTTGCATTACCTTTTTCAATTTTATTAATTGTTGCAGAGCTAGCACTTGGAGTTATGTTATTAGTTGGCTACAAGCCAAAGTTTACTGTGTGGAGTTTATTTGGACTTAACTTAATCTTTTTGTTTTTAACATGGTATTCGTACACCTATAACAAAGTAACCGACTGTGGTTGTTTTGGTGATGCCATTAAATTAACTCCTAAAGAAACATTTTATAAGAATATCATATTTATGGTTTTCATTATAATATTAATTATTGGGTTAAAGTATATTAAATCAATTATCTCGACAAAATTTGCTGCTATAGCTTCATTTGCGTCAATTATTGTTTCATTATTAATTGTTTATCATGTATTAAATCATTTACCAATTATCGATTTTAGGGCTTATTCAGTGGGAACTGATATTGCTGATGGCATGGAATATAAGGGAGATGGAGAAATTCCTCCGATTCATGACTTCATGATTGAAACTGATGATGGAGATCAATTAGAACCTATGTTGGCTAAAGAAAAGGCCTTATTAGTAATCATGTATAATTTTGAAAAAACTGAAAAAGAAGGCATTGCCTCAATAGCACAAGTAGCTAAGGATGCTAAAAACAAAGGTTATGAAATATACGTGTTAACCGCTTCTTATATTGAAGATTTACAAGCAACTCAAAAAGAGTTTGACTTACCTTATTCATTCGGATTCTGTGATGAAACTGCGTTAAAAACAGCAATTAGAGCCAATCCTGGTGTTATCACTGTAGAAAACGGAATTATTGTTGGTAAGTGGAATTGGACAGATGCCGATGATGTCGTTTTAAAATAAACAAAATATAATATTACAAATTTAAAAACCTCAATATCTATTTTCGATATTGAGGTTTTTAATTTACTGTCATTCAAAGAAAAACAACAACTAAAAAGCTAAAAAACAAACCTATAAGTTTATTTTTTTTGTAAATTAACCTCGAAACTAAACCTTATTCTCATGAAATTCTTAAAACGTTTTTTCCTTTTTCTCTTATTAATTCTTGTAGCTGGAGCCATTTATGTGTTTACATATTCAGGTAAATATGATGTAAAAAGAAGTAAAATTATTAAAGCACCAATTTCTCATGTTTTTAATACGGTTAATGACTTAAAAACTTGGGAAAAATGGGGACCATGGCATGATACCGATTCTACTATTGTTGTAACCTATGGTGATAAAACTGTGGGAGTCGGAGCATCAGATAGTTGGACAAGTAAAGACGGACCTGGTAAAATGGAAACTGTTGCCGTTGAAACCAACAAATCTATCGATCAAAAAATATCATTTATGGATGGTGATCCTAGTGATATCTATTGGAAATTTAATGAAACTGAAGAAGGAACAGAAGTTACTTGGGGAATGAAAGCAGAAGACTCTCCTCTTGGTTTCAAATTCTTCGCGGCAATATCAGGAGGCTGGGATGCTATGTTTGGTAAGATGGAAGATGACGGATTGAATAATCTGGCTAAATATGCAGAAAGTACCGTTCCTGCACCTGCATATACAATTGGAAAAGTATCAGAGACTGAGTTGGCAGGAGGTACCTTTATTGGCTATCACCATAAAACCAAAATAGATCATGCAGAAATGACAAAACTCTTTATGCAAGATATGCCTAAAGCTGGTATTCATGCTGTTAAAAATGGGCTTACTTTAGGTGATTATGTTCCTGGTGCTGTATTTAGCAAATATGATGAAACCAGTAATGAAACAGAATTTTACATTGGTTTACTTCTTCATAAAAAATTAAAACCAGCAGAGGGAATGGAGGTTGTAAATATTCCTTCTGGAAAAGTTGTAAGAATATCAAAATGCGGTAATTACGGAACTGGTGATGCGGAAGCTCATATGGCAATTGACTCTTATTTAAAGAATAACAATTTAAAAATGAAATACCCTATTTGGGAACTTTATGTTAACGATCCAGGAGAAGTAAAACCAGAAGACATTCAAACCGATATATATTATCCTATTGAGGAATAGTCTTTTTTAAAAATTTTCTCAAATATTGCATAATCAATACAATACTAAAACCTCAAATAATTTTGAGGTTTTAGTATATTCGCAGGAAATGAAACAGTTAATCTTAGTTTTTCTTGGAGGAGGCGTTGGTAGTACGTTACGTTATTTGTTAAGCAAACTTTTAAACAATTCTCAAAATGGTATTCCTTATGGAACCTTTGCCGCAAACATAATAGGTAGTTTTTTAATTGGATTAATCTTAGGTCTTGCGGCTAAAAACCAATCTTTAACACAAAGTCAAACATTGTTTTTAGCAACGGGTTTTTGTGGTGGTTTTACCACATTTTCATCCTTTGCCTATGAAAATCATGTTTTTCTAAAATCAGGAGACTTTTTATCATTTGCTATTTACACTTTAGCCAGTTTTATTCTAGGTTTTTTAGCTGTTTTTGGAGGTATTTTTATAACTAAAATAGTTTAATTTAATAATGAGTAAACTGGTACAGTATTCTGAAGATAGCAATTACGCTATAATTTCGCTTAATAATGGAAAAGTAAACGCTATTTCTCATGAAGTAGTAGATGAGCTAAACAGCTGCTTAGATAGGGCTGAAACAAATAAAAAAGTAGTTATTCTTACAGGGCAAGCAGGTATTTTTTCAGGAGGATATGATTTGAAATCAATGACAGCCTCTCCTGAATCTGCTCTTAAATTAGTAACAAAAGGTTCTAAACTATCGTTAAGAATGTTAAGTTTTCCTTTTCCTGTTATAATAGCATGTAACGGTCATGCCATTGCAAAAGGTGCGTTTTTATTATTATCTGGTGATTACCGATTAGGTACTGAAGGTGAGTTTAAAATTGGATTAAACGAGGTAATGATAGGTATGACCATGCATAACGCAGGAATTGAAATAGCAAAAGCACGATTAAGCTCTGTTTACTTGGAAAGAAGTGTGAATAACTCAGAAATTTATTCTCCTAAAGATGCGATTTCCGCTGGATTTCTCGACAAGATAGTTCCTCAAGAACATTTATTACCTACAGCTATCAAAATTGCGGAAATGTTTGGACAATTAAATTCCAAAGCGCATGCAGAAACTAAACTCAAAGTAAGAAAACCCTACTTACAAAAAATAGAACAGGCTATTCAACAAGACATTGATGAGGGGTTAACTCCTCCATCAAAATAGAAAAAAGCCCAAATTTGGGCTTTTTTTATTTCTTATATGCCATTACCCCGGCATTTATTTCAAGATCCAAAAAGTTTTCTCTTGGTGTAATAGGACAAGAGTAGCGATCACTATATGCGCAATAAGGATTGTATGCTTTATTAAAATCAATTTCAATACTACCATCACTTAATTCATCAGTAGTTAATACATCAATAAACCTACCACCTCCATATGAGGTAGAACCGTTTGTTTTATCTAAAAAAGGTAAAAAAAGATGGTTTTCATACCCAATAGTAGGAAGTTCATTTTTGTAAATATTGAGCTTCAACTCCTTTTCATCAATAATAAAATGTACCTCTCCATACTTCTTGTATACAGCTATTCTTTCAGTTGTTGTTGGAAAATTAAATGTTGGAGCATCGGGTGTTTTCACCAATTTCGCTTTCACTTTATATTTATCACTTACTGGAAAAAAATCAAGCCCTTTAAATTTTTTCAACCCTTTTTTTGTTAAAGGAGATGTTGAAGCATCTTTAAACTTAGCATTCATTTTCTTTTGAAACTCAGTTTTTCCAGAAAGCTCTTTTTTATCTTGAGAGTTACAAGACATAAAAAAAAACATCGAAACAACTATTAGTGCAAATCTCATTTAATTCGATTATTTACAATTAATTTTAATGCTAAGATAATGCAAAAGTTATGAATCGAATTATGATCATTTATGTATCTCAAAATATATCTCCTAAAAATTCTATTGTTTTTATTATGTTAATAGAAAACATTTGTTATATTTGAATATATTGCACTGTCATTTGAATTCTAATACTTACTTTTACACCCCAATAACAAAAATTTATCACAAAATAAAATTTTTTGATTCTTTTTTAACATAAAGAATTCAAAGATAGATATATATTTGACCCCCGATTTTGTCACTATTTGTGAACAAAAAGCATGTTGAATTAGATAAAAGAAACAATTACTTTTAAAATTGAATATTCAACATTATAGTATATAAGTATGGTTTTAATTTAATACGAAAGAAGGAAATATGAATACAGAGTTAATTAGTAAAGCGGAAGAGTTTGAAAATAGAAAATTCAAATTTGTAACTACTAGTGATAGGATTGTAGCTTCAAGGGAAGCTAAAGCTTTAATATTAGAAATTAACGAGGTTTATAAAGAAACGAAGGACAGTAAGTTAATGGACTTAATGAAACGTTTAACTGTTGTAAAACAGAAAATAGAAAAGCGATTAAAGGGAGCTCCTTTAACTGTTTAAATACTAATTCGAAAATTATACCGTTATAGGTATGAGTTGTTAAATGTTTTTATAAAACTTCTCACAAATAAAATTTATTCTTGAAAAAAAAAAATCTAGGATTGCTCCTAGATTTTTTATTATTTTTGCAGCCATCGGGATGTAGCTTAGTCCGGTTAAAGTGCTGGTCTGGGGGACCAGAGATCGAAGGTTCGAATCCTTTCATCCCGACTTTTACTTGTTATTTTACTTGTTACTAGATTAATATAAAATTTAAAGAAATAGTTTTATTTAATGCTATAATCTAAAAACACAAGTTTTAGTTATTAATTGGGTAAAATAAGCACCTCAACACGTCTATTAAATCTTCGGTTTTCCTCTGAACTATTTTCTACTAAAGGCTTGGTTTCTCCAAACCCTTTTTCTAACCACTTAAACTTTTTATCCGGGATACGTTTTTCTAATTCTAAAGCAACACTTTTTGCACGCGCTAAGGATAATATTCTGTTCCTCTCTGCGCTTCCAATATCGTCGGTATGTCCTTCAACAATAATGGTACCTCCGTTTAATATCAAAATATTATCTGCCAATAATTTTAAAGCGTCTTTTCCTTCTTCTTTTAGTTCAGATTTTCCACTATCAAACAAAACTTGGCTATCCAAATTCAATCGTACTGCACTACCAATGCAGGCAATAGCATCAACATCAGCACCAGGAATCTTACTCCTAGTTTCTAAATCCGTTAGTCTAACATAATAATATAGTTCATTGGGTTTTACAAATTCCTCAATATCAACCTCAGCGACACCTCCTTCAATTTTTCCTACAGAAATCCAGTTTTCTCCATCTTTTGAAATTTCTAAAAGAGTAGGCTCAATCGCTCCCATTTCAAAAATGTATAAATCCGAGCCATTGACATTTACCAGAGCATTGTCTTCAAACTTTACAGTAAGCGTACCGTTTAACCCCAAACTATGTGCATTGGCAAGTTTATTTATACCTTCTTCATATGCATCCGGTTCTCCAAGGGCAAAATGTGCGGTTTTTATGTTTTCGGGATGTGAACAATCAATCACTTTATCTGCAAACGACTGTTTTCCTAACGGTAAATAAACAGCGGTTGCCCTTGTGCCAAAGTAAGTTGCTCCAACTTCAGCTCCAAAATATAAATTTGGATTAAGTTTTTTAAATTTTTGCTCCGCTATTTTGGCCTTCTTTTCGCGATCTCTCAATGAAATAATAGACTTTCTTATTTCTGATTGTTGTTTGTGCGCGAAAGCTTGGGATACCACCTGTTTTTTTACTAAACTATCAAGATTAATAGTTTGTAACATATTTTCAAACTTTTTTACCTCTTCGATACTGTGTAAATTTCTTTTTGTTTTTATAAACCCTTGAATGAGTTGCTGTTCCTTTTTTGTCATTTTCCCCGCACTGGCAGCCGTCTTTTGAGACATTGCTTCAATAGTTTTCTCTTCCATTTTCAAAGACTGAAAACTATTCTTACCTGTCATTGAGTCAACTTTTTTGAGTTTATTTATAGTTGACGCTACTCCCGATTCTTTGTTTAATACATCAAAAGCTTCTAATAAATCATCCATATTACCTAAATGTTTCTTTCTTTGAGTTCTTTTTTGGATGACTTGTTCCTCTTTTCTCTTAGCACTTTCTTTGAGTAATTGATCTAGTAAATTAATAGTTGCTGAAGAATCTTGCGCTAAAGTTTCATAAGCTTTTGCTTTTTGAAATGATTTGTTTATGGTATCATTATTCAAACCTACCGACTTTGCAAATTCCTCAGTAGTTTCAAAAAATGTTTTTTGCTTGCCTGTACTTTTGTTTTCCTTCTCTTTATAGGTATTGGCAGTATTCTTTTCCTTTGACTTAACCTCTTTTTTACAAGAAAAAAAAGTACTAAAAATGAGTACAACTATGTAAAAATGTGTTTTCATATTGATGTTTTCAACCTAAATATTATTTATAGCTCGCATAGCGTACTTTCATAAATTCATAATACATGAAACCTGATTTATTATACCAGTGGTCTTCTCCGAGTTTTTTTTCACAACGATCTATTGTCATTAACGTTGTATGTAATCGTTTCATTAATTCAGCATGTTTGTTTTTATAACTTCTGTCAAATTTCTCTATAGATTTTAGGACCTTAGCACGTTCTTTTTGCCATGCCAACCCAGATACAGCATGAACTCCTGAAAAGTTATCTCCGAAAGAGATTCCGTAATCTGTAATCTTTTTTGTGTGTTGCGCTATCTTTAATAATTTTTCTAAGCTTAATTGGTTTTTCTTAAGTTCTTTATACGCTTCTTCTAGGCAATCGCAGCCGTTTTTTTTGTCTTTAGAATCTAAAAGAGTTTCTTCATCTGTGTTTTGGCTATGCCTATTAGAATTCCTTATTCTTCTTTCTGAAGAATCATAAGATCTATGGCTTCCTTCTTGATTAGAACTCTCGTCGTCATTTCTTAATAAGTTTTCAAGCTCATTGATTGTATTATTGTACTCTTCAGTTACTTTTTCTACTTGACTATCGTATCGGTTTTTATTTGCCTCAATAGCTTTCTCTTCTTCAATTTCCAAATGTTCGAGTTGTTTTGCGTGTTCAAGAGACAAGCTTTCTTTAACTTTCTCGTTATCTGTTTTTTCTTTCTCCGTTACTACATCGTCATTTAGGTGTTGTCTTTGATTTTGAAAATCTTCTTTAATTTCAAGAATATTGTTCATGTATTGATCTTCAAAATCTTGTAATTGCTTTTGATGTTCTGTAGTAATTCGTTGTATATCCTGCAGGACTTGCTCTCGATTAACTCCTTTTTTATCAACCTCCCGCGGTGAACCCCCACTAGCTGATCTATTTCCTTCATGTTCTCTGTCATTAACCACATCAGTATTTCTACCTAAAGATTGAGACCCAGTTTGAGGCAGCCTGTCAAAACAACTTGACGGTAGCGAAGGTTGTCCAGAAGGTGGTTTAAACTCAAAATCGGAATCTTCTTTATCCAAAAAAGGGCTGTTAGTAAAATTACCGTTTTTATAAAAATTATTTAATTGCTTTTCTACGTTGCCTATAACTCTACTTGCTACATTCTCTGTGATAACTTTCAAAGCGCTTGTCTGGGAATACGAAATACATGAATACAATAGTAGAACAACAACCTTACTTCTTTTCTTTTTTAAAACTATAATAGTTAGAAAAATTAAAATCCCGATCAGAACAATAGCAATTATAATAGTCAATAAATTACTTTCTTTTTCTTTAGAAATAGCTCCCTCCGAAACAGGTAAAGTTTTTTCTTTTTTTAAAATGGAAGTATCGACAAATAACTGATTATTATTGAATAGTTCTTTTCCTGCCGATACCGCCATTATAAAGGGAATTCCAGTTTCTATTCCTTTTATTTTGATACCAAATTCATACGCAGTTTTAAATTGTTCGATATAAACACCATTATTGGTTACATTACTTTTTACTACATCGTCCCAATTTTTCTTGACCATTTCTACAACAAGTTCTCTACCATCCTCTGATACCACTTGTACCATTGCCGGACGTAAAATATAGCCAAGTTTTTTTATAGCAATTCTATGCTCTTTATTTGTTGTTATTCCTTTGAGATATTTTACCTCGTAATCTTTCCCTTTTTTAGGCAAGGTCAGATTTATCTTTGTTACTGGAATCTCATTATCTTCAAGTGATGGTGGGATAAAGCTTTTCTTTTTTTGAGCGTTTATAGTAATAAAAAAAAGAAGCAATGGTATAAGAAGTTGTAATTTATAGTTAACCAGTTTCATTTTTAAAAGATTAGTTAAGTTTACCGAAGTCTTTTATACTAATGGCTATAAAGCCTATTTTTCCATGATGTATGTAGTTTCCAGATATAAAATAAGAACTCCCTATCTTTTTTGCTTGAATATTTTCAAGCTTAATTCGATCTCTATTCCAGTCTTTATATAAAATACGGATATCCAGTTTTCCACGAACTTCATAAATAGTAATTTCTTCAGTCGTTCTATCCCCTGTAAAATGTTCTCTATCACTAAAAGAGGTTTCTATATTTTTTATTTTTACTGAGTTGGCTGAAGTTTGGCTTACTTCGGTCGAAAAACCATAACTAGCAAACCATTTTTTTCTATGAAGATTATTCCCAGTAATCATAGCGCTAAAATTGTAACCATCTTTTATTTTTTTAATAATTTCAGTAAGAATATATTTATCTTGGATTGGTATATTAGGCGAATAAGAAGTCGCTTTTACTGTTAACGGAATACTTAGACATAATACTATTACCAATTTTACTATTGCTTTTTTCATAGGTCTTAAAATTTTAATCCGTTGGAAATGTCACTATAACTTACATTAGAGAATTGTAAATCAGTTATGTGTATTACTTGGTCTTTTTTATTTTTTATGAGTCGTTTTAAACTATGAACAATCACAGCATTTGCATTGCCTGATAAGGTTTTGGTATCTGATGTATTAATAGTCCCAGAAAGACTTTCTTTGGGTTCTTTTTTGTCCGAAGCATATAATTCATAATCGGTTCTTTGTAAGCCTCCTTTAAATCCTACTAGCTTGTTTTGTTCTATATAAATGCTAACCCCTATGTTTTTAAGTTTTTTAGTGGTTACATCATAATCTAATTGTACGCTTTCTGTTTTTTTATCCATTCTTCGTTTAAAAGTAATGGTAGCCAAAGTTTCATCCGTTCTTTTGTTTTTTGTAACAAGCCCAGAGGCTTTTGTATAGTACCAATTTTGATCATTTATTTTACATAAAAGCGTGCCTTTATTGGTTACTTCATCTGAAGTTTTTGCTATACTTTTTTCACTCTCTTTTATCGTAGGTTCAACAATCTTAGCATCTGGTTTTTCATTCTTACAAGCTATAGTGAGTAAAAACAGCATTATGTAGAATAGTGGTTTCATAATAGTATTCATTAAAATGTTATATTCGTTTTAATTAGCTTATCGTCTTCATTAGTTTTTTGAGTGTTTATCCAAAGGTTTTCTCCATCTGAAGTTATTCCATAAATACTCCCAGCATTTTCAATAGCATAAGTTTCAACAGCTTGAAGCTGATTTCCATTTACTTGACATTTATGTAGATAATCCCTTGTGCTCACATATAAAAAGCCCTGTTTATACTCAATTCCATAAGGTGCTTTACCAAGTACATATTCTTCCTCAATGATAGCGTCATTGTTATTATCAAAATAAATAGTCTTCGCATGCGAACTTGCTATCCAAATATTATCATTATGATACGAGAGGTAATTTATAGAGGTATCAATCCCTAGATCAGTGGATCCTATCTCTACCCCATCTGTCTTCGTTGAATATAGTAATCCATCATTTGCATTAGAGTGTATAAACAAATCACCATCTAAATCATAAGCTAGTGCCGAAGCTTGCCTATTGATCATTACGCCTCCTGAATTAGTAAGAGAGCTGAGATTGAATGAGGCTAAAAAACCAGATGAACTGTCATAACCTATAATTAGAGGGGTTCCATCAAAATTGACAAACTCTATATCGGTTGCATTAACCCAAGGGGTATTCACTTCTTCTTCTTTAGTTAAAGGAGCAACCCAATTTTCATATGTTGGGGCGTTACTATTTCTTCTAAAAACAGCTGAAGTATTGAAAATAGATTCTGATACAGTTAAGGTGTTATTATTGATAGTATAGCTATACACAATAGCTCCTTGAATATTATAAGTAAATTCAGTTTCTGTAACATTCGTTATTGCGTCATATTCAAAACGTCCTTTAAATCCTAGTTCATCTTGAAAAAGTAACTGAATCTGATTGCCATCAAAAGCTATGAACTTAGTTTCATTTCCTTGAAAATTACCACTGGTTAGCTCCCAACTTCCGGTTAATTGTTCAGCATTGCTCAATGCCTGTGGGTTCTCATCAGTGTTACAATTAAATAACGTTGTTGTAAATAATAAAAGGGTAATTGTTTTTAAAATTCTCATATCCATAATTTTATTTTAATCTTCCTTGATACTAACTATCTGTCCAGTTATATTAACAGAATCTGCACTTGGAGCAGTTTGCAACATTCCTCCAAACAACCAAATACCATCTTTATAATTTAGCGCAGCATGATTATACAAACCCAAAGCATCTTCTTCCAATCCTCCATATAAAGTCCAATTCACCATATCACTGCTATACCATATATCTGTAAATGCCAATGTTGTAGAGTTTTGCCCTCCTATAATCCAAACTTTATTGTTGTATACCGTTATGGTATTGAACTGTCTTCCTGAAAATAGAGGTGTATTCGTATTAACTTTACTCCAAGTAATACCATCAGAGCTTTTGTATATGTCATTCGATAGTGTTGTATCCGTGGTTTGTCCTCCAACAGCATATAATTCGTTATTAAAAACTACCAAATCAAAATCCTCGCGATAAGGAAAGGCATTTGAAGTTAAGCGCGACCAATTTATTCCATTCGAAGATGTCAGAACTTGCACCACTTCTTCTCCATCAATGGAAGCTCCTTTGGCAAGAAGTATTTGGTCATTAAATATGACTGATCTATGTTCTCCTCCAATAACTAAAGGAAAATCCGATTCGGTTATCAATCTGGTCCAGTTGATTCCATCAAAAGTTTTCCATACATCATTAATCCCTACATGGTCATTATTAAAACCTCCAATCAAATACATCGCATCGTCTAGCACAATTAAACTGTGATCTCTACGTTCAAAAACTGGTGATGACACCCCTGATATCCAAGCCACTCCGTTTTCACTACTCCAAACAGTTGGCGATAATGTTCCTGGCGGAACATATGACGACTCTCCTCCTACGGACCAAACTTTTCCGTTAAACTCTGCCATAGCATTCTGTGCAAAGTTTGCCATTTGATCTTGCTCAGTTTCTTTTGTAATTGTTAAGGAAATATCTGTTGGTGGTATATCCTTATCCTGGCTATTAGAACATGCTATTAGAAATAAAATGATTAACATGTATTTTAGTGTTGCTTTAGTTTTCATTATTCAATTACTTCTTATTAAAGGTTGTTTTTTTTATTACTTTATTTTTATGAATGATTTTTAAAATGTACCGACCGTCCTTCAAATTATTTATATTCAGATAAATTTTTTTTGACGGCATTTTGCCTAATCTCCCTACATATTTATTACTATTCATGTATTCTTTTTAAACATAAGTGAAGGTTCGCTAATAAAGCATTCAGGGTAAAATTAGAAACTGAAACAAAAGGTAGTTATGACTATTGTAACATTTGTTATAACAGATATTACAGCCTTAAAAACAGTGAAAAATCATGGAGATAAGCGGTCTTTTCCCGTGTTTAATCAAAGTTGTTTTTTGCAATTTTTTTTTGATATTCCGTAGGAGTACAATGATACATTTTTTTGAAGCACTTACTAAAATATGCATGATCGTTAAAACCAACGCTATAACCAACCTGTGAAATGTTAACACCTGGTTTTTTAAGTAATTCTGATGCTAATCTTAAACGCTGTGAACGAATGAATTCTGATGCAGAATGTCCTGTTAGGGCTTTTAATTTTCTATGCAATTGCATTCTACTCATACCTACTTCCTTACATAATACATCAATATTGAATGAAGATTCTACTAAATTCTCATCTAATACAGCCTGAAGGTTCATTAAAAATTGTTCATCTATTGAAGCTATGGCAACATCTTTAGGATATAAAATAACCTCTTGGCTATATCGAGCCTGCAATTTTTTTCGGTTATCTATGAGTTTTTCAACTCTTACTTTCAACAATTCTTTCTTAAAAGGTTTAATTATATAATCATCTGCACCCGTTTTTAATCCTTCTAATTTATTATTATCACCCACTTTAGCTGTTAGTAGAATAATCGGAATATGGCTAGTTCTCTTGTCATTTTTTAACTCATTACATAGATCAACTCCATTCTTTATTGGCATCATAACATCACTAATTATGATATCAGGAATATGTTCAATTGCCAAGTCCCCCCCCCTCTTTTCCATTCTTAGCATTTAGTATATTATAATCAGCTTCAAAAATAGAATTCAAGTAGGTTCTCATATCCATATTATCATCAATAACTAGAAGTATTGGCTTACTATCAAATGAATTAAGTTCGTACTCTTCACTCTCTGTTTGCATTGAGGAAAAAGGTAATTTCTCAATTGACCTTGAAACCGAGATAGTTTTTATTTCTTCTTCTACGAAATTACTTCGTTCTATTGGCAGCACTACTAAAAACTCGGTCCAAGCGTTCAAATTACTTTTAACAACAATTGAACCTTTATGAAGTGTTATAAGCTCCTTTATCAAGGCCAAACCAATACCAATACCTTTATTGTTGGGATCAACCTGATAAAACCTATTAAACACTTTAGTTTGTTCTTCTTTTGTAAGTCCTTTCCCTGTATTTTTTACTAATAAGTTTAGTTTATTATTTTTTATAAAGGCGTTGCATATAATAGAGCCATTTTCTTGTGTATATTTTATAGCATTGGATAATAGATTAACAACAATTTTTTCAACAATATCTGCATCAAACCATACCTCTTCCTTTGAATTGTTTAGATATACTAAATAATTGAGCTTCTTTTGTTCAGCCAAATAACTAAAGCCATCAGCAATACTTCCAATAAATGGTATAATTTTTTGCTGAGTTACTGCAAGTTTCGCTGTACCTGATTCTACTTTTGAAATAGCTAACAATTGATCCACTAGAGATAATAACCTGTCTGAGTTTCTCTCGATCATCTCAAAATTACTCCTCTCTTTATCTGTTAACTTCTCATGATTTAGTTCATTTTGAACCGAACCAGAAATGAGTGTTAGCGGTGTTCTAAACTCATGAGAAATGTTAGTAATTAAATCAGATTTAATCGAATCAATTTCCTGAAGTCTTTTCGCATACTTTTTCAATACGCTATACCTTCCAAGAAAATAAATAAGAAAGGCTACGACTATTAAATTAGCAATAATAAATAATGGTGATTTATAAAAAGGACGATATATTGAGAAATGGAGTTTTCTATTGGCCAAAACATTATCTTTTCCATTTATTGCTCTTATATTAACTTCATTTTCACCAGTTTTTAAATTATTTAATATTAAGGTATTTTGAGTAGCTAGTTTCCTCCATTTTTTGGAATTCAACCTATATTGATAAGTGATCGAATCCACTACATAACCTTTAGACAAAGCGAATTTCAATAAAACGTTTCGTTCATTTTCATTGAGTTTTACTTCAGGATAATTATCCATTGATGGTCGACCTTTCAGCTCATTATTGGCTACAAAATCCGTAATATCAATGATATGTTTAAACTTTTCGGTATTACCAATAATTGGATGCTTCGATTTAAAAATTCTTCCTCTTTTTGATGCCCAAACGTATCCACTTCTATCCGAATGTAAAAAAACACCTTCTTTCATAGGTTTGGGAGTTGTTAACCATTGGTAGTTGTGAGTGTTTTTATTGTATAATCCATTACCTAATTCTACAGCATTAACGAGAAAAATACTATCGTTGATTGCCAAAGCCGACCTAATTACATTTGGTGCTCTGCGATAGTTTTTTTTAGTCTGTGTTAAATGAGAAGTAAATTCCTTAGTTATTGTATCAAACGACACCATTCCTAAACCGTGAGTAGGGAACAAAAAACCTCGCCTATTTGGAATTATATCATGAAAATTATGGGGATAAATGTATGGAGCGTTTTTTATTTGATAAGAAATTACGTTATCTGTTTTTGTATTGATTTTATAAAAACCATCTGGCATAGCCACCCAAATAAAATGCTTCCCCTTATCAATAAAAAAAGACTCTACAGCATGCGAACTATTTCTGTGTTTGATGTCTTTACCATTGGTAAGGTATTTCTTAAGAACTTGATTATTATTCTTATCAACTAAGTATAACCCATTTGACGTTCCAACGTAAATAATGTTTTTGTCTATTTTTAATTTAAGAATATAATTTCTCCAATTAGGTAAATGAAGAGGACTGTCTAAAACAATTTTTTCGGATGTTTTCTCACGAATATTAATCTTGTAAAGTCCCTTTCTTTCACCATACCAAATTGTTCCATTTTTTTCAATTAAAAAAGTAACTCCCGCTTGTTCTCCTGCATCTAAATTATAAAATGTTGACAAGTAATTATTAATGTTTATTGCTGAAGAACCATTAAATCGATAGAGTCCGTCATCAATAATACACCATAGAATACCTTCAGAATCTTCGTAAAATTGCTCAATATTCTCCCAAGCCTGCAAACCATTGTCTTCTGTGATTAAAACCTCTTCAAACAAAAAAGTATTAGATTGTTGCTGGGAGTATTTCTTTTCAGATAAAAAAAGAAAAATTAACAAAAGACATCCATAAATCTTCATTTGGTTTTAAATTTACCGCGCAATATATGTTCTTAAAAAACACAACAGTTATAACTATTGTAACAAAAGTTATAACTGTTATAAATATACTAAAATGTGGGATGATTATTCATCCAAGTCCTTCCTTAAGCGATAAGCTTAAAAATTACAATTTTCCATTTCTAAAATGTAGTAACCCTCCTTTAAAATTTCTTCTTCAAGATGATTGGACGCTTCTTCTATATGACAAAACTTACACTCTTGAATTGTTAACCTATAATTATCTATGCCTTTATTTTTCAAATAAGTATCCCCATAACTATAAACTTTATCTACCGTTGTATTTTCCTCTACAAGGATATCAAAATGCATAAGCTTACCAGATTCTATAGGAACATATGTATCGTAAACTGAAACTTTCATGTGTTATGTTTTATATTTTTTGTTATTACTTTTTAATCACCTTATAAGGAAGTGATAGGTTTTTACTCGTAATACTATATACTTTGTACACACCTAGCATTGGCTTATCTTTTTTACTTGTATTAACCATCATATAGGCTGCTACTGCATCATATGAGAACGATGTTTTATTTTTTATTCGATAATCAGGAACAATCACTTTAATTCTTTTGCCACTTGCCTTTACAGGAAATCCTGGAGAATCCATATACATTGGCATTCCTGGATTCGTAGGTGGTAAAACAACAGTTGTGTCATCTTTTGTGAATTGCTTTACAGAAAAGCCCCCTTCTACTCTTTTGTCTTTTTGTAAGACAACCCAATGTGGGTGCCAAACAAGACCATCTTCTTTATTTTTTGTATTCCCATCCATATCTTCATCCCAAAGAGGTGTATCATCAAAATCTGGATGAGAAGTTAAAGCCAAAGCCACAATTCCTTCTACTTCATTAAACCCTACATCTGTTGATTTTAATGAAGTAGGAAAAACATACCCCAATACAGGTGCTCCATCGAGTTGCCCTTTTGCTATTGGCGTTGTTTTTCCCGCTTCACCGCTAACCCTAATCTCCCAAATGGTGACTCCTAAACTTTTTACATGTGTTACTTTCGCTCTTTTTATAAGAAAATCTTCATTTCCATAATTGTTTATTGCTTCTTGAGCATTTACTTCAGTAAGTCCGCAAAGAAGAACTGTGAAAAGAGAGGTAAAGACACTTGTTTTTAATGCTTTAATATTCATTTTCTTTTGTTTTAATGTTATCAAAACAAAAATAGTTAGGAATCCTTACTTGAATATGTTTTTCAAATAAAATTAAAAAATACAGTCATCGATATTATTTATAATTAACCTATTATTCAGATTTTGTCTTCCTAAACAAGCTATGTATCGTTTGCTTTATAACGAAGCTACAGAAATAAAATATTCCTATAGAGAAAACGATATCTCCCACAATTCTGAACCATTTTAATACCTGAACCGTAGGACTATACAACAACTCAGCATCTCTTGCGAAAGAATATCCTTTTGTAATTGAAGTATAGGCTTGAATAATTCCAACAGGCAACAAGCTTAATAGTACCATTAGCATCAATCCAATGTTTAAGCCCCAAAATGCTCTTTTTAATGCCTTTTCATTCCATGCATTATTTGAATAAAGTCTTAAACAGATTAAAATGAATCCCATTCCTAACATCCCGTAAACTCCGAACATTGCTGTATGAGCATGTACTGATGTTGTATTTAATCCTTGAATATAGTATAGCGCAATTGGTGGGTTTATTAAAAAACCAAAAACACCAGCTCCAATCATATTCCAAAAGGCTACAGAAATAAAGAAAAATATAGGCCATTTATATCGTTGTACCCATTCATTGTGTTTTAAAATATTCCAGTTTTCTCTAATTTCAAACCCCATTAAAGTTAGAGGTACCACTTCTAAAGCACTAAAAGTAGCTCCTAAAGCAATCGCTTGTACGGGTGTTCCAGAATAATAAAGATGGTGAAGCGTTCCTATAATTCCACCTGCCAAAAATATTGTCGCAGACGCTATGGAAGCCCTACCAGCAGTTTTTGTTGAGATAATTTTCATTCTTGAAAAAATATAGGCAATAGTAACGGTAGCAAACACTTCGAAAAAGCCTTCAACCCACAAATGTACCAACCACCAACGCCAGTAATTAATAACTGGTAATGAGCTATTTTCGCCATACATTAAACCTGAGAAGAAAAACATTCCAATAGCAACTACTGCGATAAGTAGCATAGTTAGTAAGTGCTTAGAATCATCATTCTTTTTTATTGCATAAAGTATATTTCTTCCAACCATAAGCATCCATAATATCATTCCAATACCTAAAAGAATTTGCCAGAACCTCCCGAGGTCCATATATTCAAACCCTTGATGCCCAAAAAAGAAATTGGTTGTTAAGTTAAAAAATTGATGAATCCCTAGCCACTCACCTAACATAGACCCCAATACGATAAATAGAAGCGCAATGAATAAAAAGTTTACACCTAATACCTGATATTTCATTTCTTTTCCACTGATCATGGGTGCTAAAAAGATTCCTGTTGCCAACCAGGTAGCGGCAATCCAAAATACAGCCAATTGAGTATGCCAAGTTCGTGTTATAGAATATGGAAAATACTCTGACAATTCAAATCCAAAAAACGCTTGACCTTCTACCGAATAATGAACAGTAACAACTCCCAGAACGATTTGTAAGAATATTAAGAGTGATATAACGATAAAGTATTTCAACACAGCTTTTTGAGAAGCATATAGTTTCATATTTAACAAAGGATCAAATCTAGGGTTTTCAATTGCTTCTCCCTTTTCATGATTTCTCAAATAATAGTAGGCAAGTATTCCTATAAATAATATTAGTAAAATAACAGAAAAACCAGACCACATCTGAGAATCAGCGGTAATTGTATTATCTATAAGTGGTTCATGTGGCCAATTCGATGTATACGTGTACTCTTTATCTGGTCTATTTGTGCTTGCTGCCCAAGAAGTCCAAAACAAAAAGGCATTAAGTTTTTTCAACTTGATTGGATCCGTTAATGCTCCTTTCTGAATTGCATATTTCTCATGCCCTTCTGAGAATATTTTTGAATAGTACTCTGAATTTGCCTGAATTGCTTCTTTTCTTATTTCAGAAATCCAAAGAATTTCGTTTGACTCATCAAAACTATTCGTTTTAACTTCCTTAATTAAACGGGCTTTTAATGCCGCTTTCTGTTCTTCGTTTAATCCTTCATAGTCTAAAGAAAAATCTTTCTGAGCCCATTTATTAAGTAAAATTATGGCTTCTTTGTGAATCCAATCGGCAGTCCAATCGGGAGCCACATAACTTCCATGTCCCCATATTGAACCAACTTCCATTCCTCCTATGGATTCCCATACATTTTGTCCATCTTGAATATCTTTTTTCGAAAATAGAACCTGATTGTTTTCTTTTATTTTTACTTGTTGTGGTATAGGAGGTTGCTTTTGATATATTTCGGTTCCTACCCATATTAACGCCACAAACGACAATAACACTACGGTTATAAATGCTGTCCAAATTTTTTTCATTATTGAATTGTATTAAGTTGTGCTTCAAGGGAAATTGCCCTTCTAAATAAAATGTTGTTTTCTAAGTGAATATGTTTATGCAGATCTTCCTCAAAATCCTTCAATAATCTATAGGCAATTCTATATGAATTACAGGCGTTTTTCGGAGGTGTGTAGTTATTTGTTAATCTTGCTATTTCTCTAAACCTTTCACCTTCATCATTATGATCTATATGCATCATTTTTATAGGGTTTTGGACACTTGAAAACGAAGGAGCTTCCAATTCAAGACCTTCACGTTTAGCCTTTGCTATTTTTTTTATAAAGGGGAAAAGGATAATCTCTTCTTTTTTCATATGAATTACCAAATCACCTGCACTCTCATTAAATAGTTTGTTAACCTCTAACAACTCTGGGTTTTTAGAACCATGAACATTGCATATTTTATTCAAATATTCTTTTATTTCAGGTATTTGTTTTTCCACATAAGCGTGATGGTTTTGATAGATATAATCACTTAGAAAATCAATTTCCCAATTAGCAAAACTCCCCTCATTAGAGGTTTCATTTAATGAACCATTTATCTCATCAATAAGTGAGTTAACATCCACTTCGGCATCTGATGATAATTCTGAAAGAGTTCTGTTTCCATTGCAACAGAAATCGACTCGATATTTTTTAAATATGGCCGCTGTTTTATAATTCTCAACGACAATGTCTGATATCAGTGTTTGACTATTTATATTCATTTGTTTTTATTATTTGTATTCCTATTTTAATAAGTAGCATAACTTTAATCACCTCCAGAATTACATAGTAAAGATGATAATAGCTTTCTGCCACGGTAGTTCCTTTGATTATTAGCATTGCTCTTGAATCTAGTATTGGTAGAAGAAAGAATGTTTGAAACAAGAGAATGAATACTATTGGTGAAAATCTATAGAGCTTTGTTAAGCTATACCTCCTGAGCAATAGCACTAAAAGAACAATAGTTCCACCGATAAAAAGCTCAACCAGATTAAGAGCCTTAAACACTAATGAACCAATAGATAAACCTATTTCTCTGGTAACTCCTTCTGCTTGAAATTTTAGCCATGCTTCCATGAAACTAATTGCCAGTACAAAACCTGTCCATAGTGCAACTAGATAGAGTAGTATTTTGTTTATTTCTCTAGTTCTTTTATAACGGACATTTTTGTCTTTTATGTGTTTAAAATTTTTTATCTTTTTAACCATAGTAAATTTTTTACTCCATTTGTATATAAAATATCATGTAAGGTGTTTTCCTCCAACATATTTTTTAATTGCTCTCTTATTTCAATAAACTTATAATGTAATGGACACGGTGACTTCTCATTGCATTGCTTTAACCCCAAACCACAACCAGTATAAATTTTATCTCCATCTAAAACCTTTACAATTTCACTCAACTTTAATTTTTTTACCTGATAATCCTCTATTATGAAACCTCCATAAGGCCCTTTTATAGACGTTATAATATTGTTTTTGGTTAATGTTTGTAAAATTTTTCCAGTAAACGCTTCGGGTGAGTCAATAGCCTCCGCAATGGCCTTCAACCCCACCTTATTGCCTAGTGACGACTGTTCAGCGACATAAATCGTCGCCCTTAAACCATATTCACAGGATTTTGAAAACATACATTAACTATTTACAGCAAAATTAAGCAGTTTTTTATAAAGGACAAAGAAGTCTTTTATAAAAAATCATATACTATATACAACGTACAGATTTCCAAAGTAAAAAATTATTTTTTTTATTCGGTTCAAGAAGATCTTTTCCATAATCAGGCTACTAATTACATCAAGCAACTTTAAAGGATTATCAAAACAACTATTCAGTAAATTAGATATCCATAGTATAAACTATTTAAGGAAACACAGTCCTTTGGTTGAAAGAGCTGTTAATTACAAATAATATGAATTCATAATTATAAGCTGTAAAACAAAAAAACTTATGCAAGTAACTTGCATAAGTTTTACTATTAGTCTATTAAGTTTTTCTAAAACAGTACCTAAAACCTTAAATAAAGTAAAGACTATAAATTAGACCACCTTACTTAAAAACGCTTTATCTTCCTTTACAGACTGTATAAACGCTGTTAAAGGCCTTCTGATAAAGTTTTCAGGTGCCTTAAAACCTCTTTTTTCTAGTTCTTGTTTGATAATATCTCTGGCATGATATCCAACCGAGCCTATAAAATATAGAGGAACCTTGCCTAACTCATCTTTATACTTTATTAACTGTTTATCAATAAACTCGGAAATACACTTTGTAATTATGTTTTTTGCGTAAGGGTGTTCAATATTTTCAAATAAGAATCTTGCATACTGCGCTAGGTATTTATTAGGCATTTTTGCACCATATAGTCTAGATAACACTTTGTCATCATCGAGCTGAAAATCTTTTTCCAAAGAAAACTTTAAATCTTCTGGTAAATCTTTATAATAATACCCCTTTAAAACCTCTTTTCCTAAATGATTTCCACTACCTTCATCCATTAGTATATACCCCATTGCTTTTACTCTTTGCTCAATCTCTTCGCCGTTGTAAAAGCAGCAGTTAGACCCAGTACCTAAAATACAAACTACAGAAGCATCTTGAGAGGCAGCAAAAACAGCCAACATCAAATCTTCTTTAACAACAACCTTATCTACAATAGGAAAGTTATCACTAAATACTTTCTTTATTTTATCCTCCCCTTTTTTATTATTGCAACCCGCTCCAAAAAAATAAATCGAACTCACCGCTTCCTTATATTCATTAAGTTCATCGCAGTTCTCAATGACTTCTTTTATATTTTTCTTTTTTAATACTGACGGATTTACTCCGCTTGTTCTAATTCTATTGACAATAGTATTATCGTTTTCATTTAACAAAATCCAGTCGCATTTTGTTGAACCGCTGTCTGCAATTAATATCATAACTTTAAGAAACTTGTGTTGTATAATTTATCCCTACCAACTATTTACTTTAACATTAATATCATTTAGTTTTTTAAACAATGCTTAATGAATAACTAGTAAATAACTGTGTTTTAATGTTCTTTGAACATACAATATCCCCTTACAAATGAGGGTAAATATTCTAGAGATTTTAGATTTTAATAGCATATATAAACTATTTAAACCTAGCCCCCTTTTTGTAACCTTTTATGGTTAGCTCCCCTTTCTTTAACACTATTTTATACTTCCTTCTTTCTTGAGCTTTTTAAGAAGTTTTTCCATACCAGAAACAATTACCAATTCAGTGTCAACCATTGGTTTTTTGAGCTTTTCAATTGTTTCTTTAATCTCATTTCCTTTTGACTTACTAAGTGATCCTCCCTTCAGGATTTCAAGATATATTGAAGATACTTTACTTAGGTTTTCATAATGATTTCCTAATTCATTAAGAATAGGATTGTTCTTTAATTTCTTAAACTTTGCATGCCCTTCTTTCCATTTTGAAAAATACCCTTTTAACTCTTCACTTTTTTCAGTTGTTGGATTATCCGAATACGAGTCTACCAATAAATTAAAGTTATAAGCATCTTCAGCATCAACTACGCAAGCATCTGCAAATAAAGTGAAAGGAGAAAATGTTTTATACTCTGTACCTCCTTCATTTCTTGTATATATTTTTAAAGGTTCAAATATTGCTGTTAGTAACTCTAAAGACTCTGTGTTTTTAGATTTTGCTATATTTCTTAACAACTGATTTCTATAGCTTAAATGAGTTATTCCTAACTCCTCTAACTGAAAACTCACCACAGCCAATCGCTTACGCATACTCTTAAGATCTTTAACCTCTTTTGAAGACCAGAATCTTTCAGCAATAGCCGCTGTTCTAGGCCATATCCTAGAATCTACAGTCAACGGAGTAACTAATTCACTCCACATAGTAACTTCACCACCTAAAACTCTACTTTCTTCTTCTTTAGTTAGTGGTACATCTCCAGCTGGATCAAAAAGATAATGATGATCAACAGACTGAACTCTGTCAATATAGTAATCGTTAGACAACACCGCTTGATACCCTTTTTTTACTGCTTCAATTAAAGTACCATCTTTAAATCCTTCATTTACACCTCTCCATGAGTGTATAATCGCACTTTTAGGCATTCCATCAGTCATAATTTCATCCCATCCCATTAACTTTCTATCATACTTAGCCAATATTTTTTGCAGTTTAATATTAAAGTATGTTTGTAAATCATGATTGTTCTTAAACCCCTTTTTGTTTTTAAACTTCTGAATTTCATGATTCTCATCCCAGTGTTTTCCTTCGTTTTCATCACCTCCTATATGGAAGTAAACATCAGGGAATAATGGAACGATTTCTGCAAATAAATTGTCCAAAAATGTATAAACTTTTGGGTTAATGGGATTCAATGTGGGATGAAAAACACCAGAGAATCTTTCTATTTTGTAATCATATCCATCCTTACTGCCTAATTCTGGATATGCAGCTAATATCGCAGTTGCGTGCCCCGGAACATCAATTTCCGGAACAACTCTAATACCTCTTTTATTTGCATAAGAAACTATGTCTCTTATTTGAGGTTTTGTATAATATAAACCATCCGATCCCAATTCATGTAGCTTAGGATAAGTATCGGATTTAAACCTGAAACCTTGATCATCTGATAGGTGCCAATGAAAAACATTCATTTTCATAGAAGCCATAGCGTCAAGATTTCTTTTTAAAACTTCCACAGGGTGAAAATGTCTAGATACATCAATCATTAATCCTCTCCAGCCATATCTAGGATTATCTTTAATAACAACTCCATTAACAAAGAAAGAGTTTTCATTGTGATCAATTAATTGAACTAATGTTTCAAGAGCTCTTAATGCACCAATATCTGTTTTCGCCGAAATTTCAACAAAATTATTATTTACATCAAGTTCGTAAGACTCATCAACTCCTAATTTCAATTCAGCGACCTCATCAAAACTTACTCTCACAGTCGCATTTTTATCATTCAATAAAGGAAAACCTTGATCAACAAAAACACCTGTTCTATTGGTTATACGTCTTATAATGTTTGTTGCATAATTATAAACACGACCTTCTTTCTTGTTTATAGAAATAGTGAAATCTTTAGCTATTTTAACCCGGTTCGCATTACTCTGAATTTCTTGAGGCCATGGCATCAAATTATACTTGTCTGAAAGTTTCTCTTGACAGTGTATCATCGAAGAAACGAAAGTTAGGGCTAAAAATATGGTTTTCACTATGCTATTAGTCATTATAGTTTTCTTTTTTTAATCGTTGGTAATCTCTATATTTTCAAGTTTTTATTCATTTTTTCACTCAACCTTCATTATTAAGAATCAATATAAATAACAAAAAGGTTTTAAGCATAAATCTTCATTGGCTAAGTTGCTAAAATAACAAAGCCAATGAAGAGTTTTAATAAGGTAATTTTATATTAGAAATGATAACGTTTAAACGCCTCAATAGCCGCATAATCAGCCATTCCTAAATTTCTATATTTTTCTGCTGTCAATCTATTTCTATCTTCTGCTCTTACCCAAAATTCTCTAGCATCATTCCCTTGGAACATTACTTTATCTTTTTGAGATTGGTGATAGAAAATTGCATGTCTCTTTTTTACAACTTGATCAGGGCTCATCGGAACTGCCATTTCTATTTCATATGGCTGCCATTCAAACCATGCTCCACGATATAACCACACCCAACAATCGTTCATATAACTTTCTTTCTTTAGAACTTCTAAAGCTTCAAAAAGTGAATCTAAACATACTTTGTGAGTTCCATGTGGATCTGCTAAATCTCCTGCTGCATATATTTGATGAGGCTTCACACTTTCAATAAGACTACACATGATATCAATATCAGCCTTTGATAATTTATCTTTCTTAACTTTTCCTGTTTCATAGAAAGGTAAGTTTAAGAAGTGTACATTTTCATCTGGAACTCCCATGTATCTGGTAGCTCCTAAAGATTCAGCTTTTCTAATTTCTCCTTTTAGCTTTCTAACATCTAAAGCATCTATTTCGTTTGCTCCTTTGTTTCTAATAGAAGTAATAACATTTTCAATTCTATCTGAGTCTGGGCTCAACATTTTTGACACCTCTGCAAAACGCAAAGCATCATCATCTGATACTGCAATGTTTCCAGAAGTTTGATAAGCAATATGAACTTCATGTCCTTGCTCTACTAACCTATCAAATGTTCCTCCCATTGAAATTACGTCATCATCTGGATGAGGACTAAATATGATAACTCTTTTCTTTTCTGGAGTACTTCGCTCCGGTCTTGTAGAATCATCAGCATTTGGTTTTCCTCCTGGCCAACCAGTAATTGTTCGTTGAAGGCTGTTAAACATTTTAATATTTAACTCATAAGCGCTTCCTTCTTCAACCAACAAACTTGCCATTCCGTTATCGTTATAATCTTTATCGGTAAGCTTTAATATTGGTTTATTAACCGTGTCACTCAACCAGAATATAGCTTTCTTTTTAAGTTCTTCAGTCCAAACACAAGAAGTTACTAACCACGGAGTTTTTATTCTTGTTAACTCAGAAGCCGCTTCTTTATCAATAATAAAAGTTGCATTGTGATGTTCTTGTAAATAAGTTGCAGGTACTTGTGAAGTAATTTCTCCTTCAATAGTTTCTTGAATTACTTTTGCCTTACCTTCTCCCCATGCAAGTAACACAACTCTTTTCGCCTTTTTAATGGTACTAATCCCCATTGTAATAGCTCTTCTTGGAACATTATCTAATCCTAAGAAACTAGAAGCTGCATCTTCTCTTGTAATATGATCAAGAGTAATACTTCTTGTACTTGAGTTATAGTGAGAACCTGGCTCATTAAATCCAATATGCCCAGTTCTTCCAATTCCTAACAATTGAAAGTCTAAACCACCAGCTTCTTTAATCTTTAATTCATAATCAACACAATATTGATATACATCCTCTGGTTTGATTGTTCCATCAGGTACATGAACATTCTCAGGGAGTATGTCAACATGATTAAACAAATGCTCATGCATGAAATAATGATAACTTTGAATATCATCTGGTTGCATAGGCCAATATTCATCCAAATTAAATGTAATTACATTAGCAAAACTTAATCCTTCTTCCTTATGTAATCGAACTAATTCTTCATATACTTTAATTGGAGAAGAACCTGTTGCCAACCCTAAAACACATTTTTCATTTTGGCTAGCTTTGCCAATAATTAACTCAGCTATCTCTTTAGCCACAACTTTCGATGCTTCTAAAGAACTTTCAAATATTACGTTGTGATTTTTTTCAAAACGTGTTTCTTCAAACTGTCCTGCAGGTTGAAAACTTATCTCTTTAAAATTTGACATAACCATACTAATCTCTAACTTAATGTAAATACAACGGTAAAATTATGGGCATACTTGAGTTTTTTACATTTTTTTCGACTAAACGCTATAAATATGCCACTAAAAACAATCGAGAATGTGTTTACATTCTCGATTATCTTAACAAAGTTTAATAATTAGAAGTTACCATTTCCGGTATCCCACCAAAGGCGAGTTCCTCCATTATCGGCTCCTCCCAATAAGGTAACAGCTGTTTGAACATTTGCTGCGTTTGTAGAGTACTCACTATCTACAAACGGAATTCTTCTAATTTGAATATTTGTATCAATAGATCCTCCACTTTGGTTGCTCACCACAGGGAAAATTTTTGGATATCCTGTTCTTCTATATTCACTCCATGCTTCTTGCCCTTCTGGGAACATTGCGATCCATTTTTGAGTGATGATCTTTTCTAACTTCTCTTCGTTAGTAGCAGCCTCATCCCAAGCAATGGTAATAGTACTTACCGCTGCAATGTTGTTAGCAGCATTTACTGGATCAACATAATCTATTGGAATTGAAGTATTATCCATTAAATAACTCGACGAGCTTCCCGCTTGATGCTGTTGGAAAGATAAATCTACTCCTTGTTCGTAATTAGCCTTAGCATCACCTGCTCCAGCCCAGCCTCTAAGTGCTGCTTCAGCTTTTAAGAAAGCTACCTCAGCAGCTGTCATTAACTGCACCTGTGAAGTATGTACCTCATCATTTATTACTCCAAAAGTTATATAGTCTGCTTTCTGAGCAATTTCATCTGCATAACCTGGCAATAAAGGTAACCCAGCTCTAACTCCTTTTAAATTTCCAGGAGAAACTGGAGTAGTTGATTGATCACCAGGATTCACCTCTTGGAAAAACTTATCAGCTCTTGGGTCATTATATCCAACAAGAATTGACTCCATAGAAGCATTCATTCTAATATCTCCCCAAGAATTATCTATTACAGATAAAGGATGGGGAAGCGATCCATTTACAAAGAAACCATCAGCATTTGACTCCATCAATCCATTTGATTCCGCCAATGCTTTTTCTCCTTCTTGTTTTGCTTTTGCAGGATCTACTTTTGAAATTCGAACAGCTAAACGCAAACGAAGTGAGTTTGCTAATTTTATCCATTTAGAATAATCTCCAGCATAAGACATATCAAACTCGCTAAATCGAGTACTACTGATATCTGCGTTCAAGTTTGCAACGGCAACATCTAACTCGCTAAAAAATGCATTGTAAACATCTTGTTGAGAATCATAAACTCCCGCATTATTTAAATCACCAAAATTGGTATAAACAATTGGACCAAAAACATCAGTTACACGATGCATAGCTGCAACTTTCAGAATTAGGTTAACACCATACAAAGTTGGAAAATCCTCACTAGTTAAATCACTAATTGCCTGAACATTGTTCATTACATTTTGATAAGGAACCGACCAAATAAAGTTATTCCAACCGCTTACTAAGTTATACGTTGTATTATTTGCCCCTGCCACAAATGGTCTAGGGTTTGTCATATAACCAGAGTACACATCAGCATTTAGATTTTGCTGCAACTGATAAGACCATGCTGGTTGGTATTGATAAATATTTTCAAAAATAGGTCTGTATTTTGATCCTACATGCTGAAAATCCACTTCTAATTGTTCTTGTGAAATATTTTTATCATTCACATTAAACTGCTCCAAGTCACCACAGCTTGCAAATAATAAGCCAGCTAAAGCAATTGGTATATATTTTCTTATTTT
The DNA here is from genome assembly GCF_964513065.1 of Tenacibaculum xiamenense. Taxonomy (NCBI): domain Bacteria; kingdom Pseudomonadati; phylum Bacteroidota; class Flavobacteriia; order Flavobacteriales; family Flavobacteriaceae; genus Tenacibaculum; species Tenacibaculum xiamenense. Next base: position 90,741 of record NZ_CAZEQU010000042.1, on the reverse strand, counting down.
CATCATTGTCTAAATTTTAAAAAGATAAGTTAACATTTAAACCGACACTTCTTGTTGAAGGTAAACCAAGAACATCAACTCCCTGTAATGCATTACCAGTACTTAAAGCAATATTCGGATCATGCGGTGCTTCTTTGTAGAAGAAGAATAAATTATTTCCTACTAATGAAGCTTTTACTCTTCTAAAGAAAGAATTTTCAGGTAAGTTAAAATTATAACCAACTGCCAATTCTGCTAATCTCACATTAGTTGCACTGTACACATATTCTCCAGTAAAACTATTTCTTCCTCCTGCTAAACCATAATATTCTTGAGCTGTTAATGTTGAAGTTTGACCACTTAAATCAGCAACTGTAACATTTCCATTTGCAGTTTCTCTAGCTGAATTATTACTTAATCCTTCAATAATAGATTCTGTCATACTCACTGTTTCTCCACCGAACTTTCCATCAATTAAGAAATCAAGAGTAAGATTTTTATACTGGAAAGAGTTGTTTAAACCTAAAGTAAAATCAGGGTTCGCATTACCTACTTTCGATAATCCATCAATTAAATTACTATCTTCCATTACTAGGGCTCCATTATCGTATATTGGAAGTCCATCTGCATTTCTCTTAATTACTTGTGCATAAATATCTCCGAAAGAACCTCCTTCTACTAAATATGATCCAAAAGTATTTACTCCTTTTGGTGAAATAGTGAAGAAATCTGTAGGTATTAATCCATCTACATCGTCACCAGTAATAGAAACGATCTCATTCTGGTTTGTTGCGAAGTTTAATGTAGAAGTCCATTTGAAGTTGTCATTATCAACTGGAGTTACATAGAAAGAAGCTTCCACCCCTTTGTTAACAATATCACCCGCATTTAATCCTGCAACTCCCGAAGCAACAATTGTTGTTGATACTGGAACAGCGAAATACTGATTTACTGTACTTGTATAATAATATCCGACATCAAATCCAAACTTATCGAATTTCCATTCTGTACCTATTTCAAAAGATCTCTGTCTCTGAGGTTTTGGAATAGTTCCAGGGTATGGACGAATTGGATCAATTGGATTAACTCCACCTCCAAATAAGATACTGTTATTTGGGCTAATTTGATCTGGTAAGAATCCACTACCTACCTCTCCATATGAAGCTCTTACTTTCGCAAATGGAACATTTACTAAGTCGCTAATAATTCCTGTAACCCCAATAGAAGGATAGAAGAATGAATTACTCGATTCTGGTAATGTTGATGTCCAATCATTTCTTGCTGTTAAATCAACAAAAATCTTCTCATTGAAACCAATTGTTGCACTTGAGAATATCGATTGAGTTCTTGTTTCCAAAGAATTTTCGGTAAAACTAACTGAAGCATTAGCATTAAAGTTTTGCAAAGCAAAAACATTAGCAAACTGTAATCCTCCGTTTGTTCCTGAGTCCGCTGCAAAACGTTCAGTTGTATTTCTTGTTGTACTTACCCCGACGATAGCAGAAAGTGAAATTTCATCAGTAATCTTAGTATTAACATTCGCTAAAAGATCACCATACATTTGAGTAAATTCATCCTCTCTTACAATGTAACGTCCATTTGCTGGTGCTAGAGTTGCTTCCGTAGTTGCATATATTTTCTTTTCAAAATCTACAATTGATTGATCATATGTTCCTCTTGCTTGAAGAGATAACCAATCATTGATTTTAAAATTCAAGTTTAACGAAGCAACTAACTTACTATTTCTGTCTTCACCTGCATTTCTATTCAAAATCCAGTATGGGTTTTGTTCGATATCTGAAGTTCCTCTAAACCATCTTTGAGCCATAATATTTCTAGCTGGATCATACTGCTCAAAATTCTCATAATCAGATAAACTTTCAGTTTGAGATTCGAATCCATAAACTCCCACCAATGGGTTAAAGTATAAACCAGAAACTGGTCTATTTCCTATACTTTGCGTAGTACCCATTACACTAGCATTCACCGTTAACTTATCGTCAAAAAGCTTTGCCGTTTCTCTTACATTGAATGTATGCTGTTTCATTGAATTCGTTGGTAGAATTCCATCAGCGAAAGTATTACTGTAAGAAAAATATGTTTGCGCTTTTTCTACTCCTCCAGAAATAGAAAATGAGTTTATGTTCGTTGTTCCTGAACTATAAAATGCATCAATACTCTTTTGAGCATCATCATTAAAATCCATCATATAAGCTGCACTTTCAACTACTAAATTAGAAGACACGTCAACTTTAAATGAGCCTGTTTTTCCTTTCTTTGTATTAATAACAATTACACCGTTAAGACCTGCACTACCATATAATGCCGATGCCGATGCTCCTTTTAATACCGTTAAAGACTCAATATCATCTGGGTTTATTAAAGATAAAGCATCACCTCCATCTCGGTTACCTCCGTTAATATCACCAAAAGTAGTAGTTGGTTGCCCCGAAGATGGGTTATTTAAAGGAATACCATCTATTACATATAATGGCTGATTGTTTCCAATCGATGAGTTACCTCTCAACACTACCTTTACAGAACCTCCAGCTCCTGATGAACTACGAGTAATATTTAAACCAGCTACTTTACCAGAAAGACTGTTTACAGGGTTCGTTTGTTTTACTCTACTTAATTCCTGCGCATTTACATCTTGCGCTGCATAAGTTAGAGACTTTCTAGTTTTTTTAATACCTAAAGCAGTTACAACTACTTCATTTAAAACGTTTGAATCTTCTAAAGCCACATTCAATGTTTCTTGAGTAGAAACAATAATTGACTGAGTTTTCATCCCCACATAGGTAAAAAGTAAAACATCGCCAACTGAAGCTTTGATTTGATACTTTCCATCAAAATCAGTTTCAACCCCCTTTAATGTCCCTTTGATAATAACCCCAACGCCCGGAAGGGGTGCTCCATCATTTTTTGATGTAACAACTCCTGAAATCGTTTTCTCTTGGGCTACCATTAATTGTGATAGCAAAAAAGAAAAACATAACAGAAGTAAAATTTTACTATTTTTCATGAATAAGTTAATTAATTATTTGTTAAAGTTATAGAGTTAAAGAAATGTTAAAAAAAAATACATCTAAACAACACCTATAAAGCAACAAACGACACTATTTCACACATAAACAACATTTTAGTATTTTAGTTAAAAAACCAGTGTTTATGCATGTTTTTAGCGTAAAAAATAAACTATAAACACTTTTAACTGCAAAAAAATATCAATCCGTAAAATATTTTACAAAACAACCACTTAAATGAAGTTGTTTTTAACAGTTTCTCAAGCAAAAAAAACTCATAAAAAAATCGGGAACAGTTAAAACTGTTCCCGATTTCAAAGGAAATTTAAAGTATATTATATACTTAAATTTATTTCTTAGTTAACATCCCACCACAATCTTGTAGTATAAAGATCTGGACCTTGAACACTAATTGCATACTGAACCGCATCTGGGTTTTGAGATTTGGTTGCTTGAGAATAATTTAAACGTTTCCCCATTTGGTTACTAACTCCTCCAGTTGTATCTGCCCAATCATTATTAGCAGTAAATGTTTTATCCGGAAAAATATCTAAGTCAAATCTTCGCATAACCGACCAAGACTCATATCCATTAGTATATGCTGCATACCATCTGTTAAGACCAATTTGCTGCATTGCAACATCAGCTGTTGCCGATAATTGTGCAGATGCCTCATTTGCTATATAAGCATCCACTAGCGCTGAATCTGCATCCCAAGTTTGACCATTTGCTCTGATAGCATTTTCAAAATGCATTTGAGCTTCACCTAGGTTTGTAGCATATTTAGCTTCTGCTTGCAATAATTGAGCTTCTGCATACGTCATTGTGATATACGCAAAGCTCTCATCATTCCACATACGCTCATTAGGCTTAGAAAAACTTTCAAAAACATTAGCTGCGGCATAAGCAGCCTTAGCAGCTACTTTAGCCCCTCTGTAATCATCCCAAACTCCAGCTGTACCTCCATCTACAGGCATAGCAAATCCAAACAGTCTAGGATCATTATTTGCTTTAAAAGACTCTACTAAAGTTTCCGATGCAACCCAAGAAGCTGCATTTCCACAACACCCCTGAAAAGTGTGCCAAATATCATAATACCCATTAAAAACTGCATCAGCATTTGAAGGGTCTTGGGCTATTTGAAAGTTGTCTGCCGAACTCGCAATAAACGGTCCTTGTAATGCTTCATCAATAATTGCTTGATTACCTCCATTAGCTTCCTTACTTCTTAACGCCATTCTTAAAAGTAACGTATTAGCCGCAGCAAGCCATTTTTCCGAATCTCCTTCGTAAACTAGATCTCCTTCAGCGATACCATCAATAGTTCCTCCACAAGTCTTTAATTTTGCAATTGCAGTTGATAAATCTTGCATAATCATCGTATAAACCTCTTGTTGGCTTTCAAATTTAGGAATACCTCCTAAACCTCCTTCAACATAAGGCACTGCTCCGAAAATATCGGTCATTCTTTGATAAAAGAACCCTTTAATTACTTTAACCACTGCATTTGCACAATCATCTTGTAACCTTCCTCCTTCTCCGGTTAATTTTAATAACTCAGCCAAAGGAGCAGACACTTCAGCAAAAGGAGTATCCCAAGCGGCATCATTCCAATCTACTCTGTCATAACTAAAACCTAATCCGTTTCCAAACCAAGTTCCTGCAAAACTAAAAGAAAACTGTTCAGCAAAACGACCACCGAAAATTAAGTTTCCTCTCCACGTATTGAAACGAGCTTCAACAAAAGAGTGCCTTTGCACCTGTGTTAGTAATTGAGCCGTATTTGTTAATGTTTCAGAAGAGACATTATTAGGATCCGTATTGATTTTTTCGAAATCTGAGGTACACGAATACACCCCTAAACAAAGTGCAGCAACACCAGCTATTTTCTTTATATATTTAATTGCTTTCATTCTTTCTAAGATTTAAAATTTAACTGATAAGTTTAAACCATAACTTCTTGTTCCAGGCAATGACAAAAGCTCAACTCCTTGTGCATTTCTGGTATTAAACCCTGATACTTCAGGATCAAAACTTTCAGTTTCTCTATGGAAAAAGAAAAGGTTACGACCAATTAATTGAATAGAAGCACTCGAAATATTTAACTTACTAGTTAATGATTGAGGTAAGTTATACCCAATAGCTAATTCTTTTAACTTAATATAATCTGCATCGAAAACATAGTCTTCGATAATTCTCTCTCCCGCTACTGCTTGATAATACTCTTGCGCTGGAACTGCTGTTGTATTTACTGCTCCAGTAGACTCAACAATACTATTCGGAACTACAATTCCGGTTTCTCTACCTTCAAGAGTTCTTGTACTATTACCATTAACATCCAATATCATGTCTGTTCTTGACAATATTTGTCCACCAATTTTCGAAGAAATTAAGAAACGGAATGAGAAATCCTTATAACGGAAGTTACTCGTAAACCCTCCTAACCAATCTGGGTTAAAATTACCCAAAACTTTTTGTTCATCTGATGCCAAAGGCGTTCCGTCATCTCCAACTAAAATTTGACCTTGGTCATTTCTCTTATATCCAAAACCAACGATATCTCCATATCTTCCATTGTTAGTTGCTAAAATTCTGAATGGAGTACCTCCCTCAATCGGTGCTAACGGTATATCATCAGTACTTAAGTCTTGAACAGTAGTTCTGTTGTGTGAATAATTAACTCCTACGTTCCATGAAACATTTTCATTCTTAATAATATCGTAATTCACACCAACCTCAATACCTTTATTGATTAAGGTTCCTTCATTTAGTAAAAATGTATTATACCCTGATTCAACAGGGGCAGGAAGTGAAATTACTTGATCTTCAGTACGAGTATCATAATATGAAAAATCAAGTCCTAATCTGTTTTGAAAAAACTTACCTTCTAAACCAAATTCAATTGAGTTAGTTGTTTGAGGCACTAGGTCTGGATTGGGTTTTACACTAGGGGTAGTTAACACTCCATTCCCTAAATAAGGAGCCTGAGTTAAATACCTAGCATGAATACTATATGGACCTACTTCACCATCACTACCAACTTGTGCCCAAGAACCTCTTAACTTTAAATAGTTTAAGTTTTCTGATCCTATATCGAACATATCAGTAACAATAGCACTTAAAGATACAGATGGATAAAAGAATGAGTTATTATTTGAAGGTAAAACTGACGACCAGTCGTTTCTTGCTGTAATTTGAGCAAATAAATACCCTCTGAAATCAAGATCTAAAGTAGAGTACAAAGAGTTCACTCTTCTTGTATAAACTCCTGTTCCTAAATTCGGAACATAACTTTGCGTGTTCAAAATATTATAGATACCAGGAACTCTCAATCCATTTCCTACACCTCCTCTTACGCTTCTTCTAAAATCTAAACGGTTACCACCACCTGTAAGTGTCGCTGTTAAGTCTTCTGTTACCTCTTTGTTATAAGTAACTAAGAAATCAATATTTGTTTCTTGATTAGTATATACGTTATCCGAAACTTGCCCTCCGTCAATTGTTGGATGATCAGTTGGCGCCCATCCTAAGAACGTTTGTGTAGAATAGTCACTACCCGCTCTTACCATTGCACTTAAATTATCATTAAACTGATAGTTAGCTCTTACATATCCGAACACTCTGTTTCTTCTATCAACAGTTCCTACAGTATTAACTGAACTAAATGGATTATTTAAAGAACCACCACGAGGTACTAACGAAGAATTTGCTTCTAATTCTGCCAAGTTAACATTACGTGGCATTGAATACAAAGAATTAACAACGTTATCAGGCCAAACAGAAAGATATGGTCTGTTATTAACTTTTTGGTTGATATAATTCGCTTTTAAATCAACAGTTAATTTATTAATATCTAATTTAGTATATGCTGCGAAAGCATTTTTCTCTAACTCATTGTTTGGTACAATACCTTGAATATCACTTCTTGTATATGAAATTCTAGAAGTCATTTTCTCACTTCCTCCATCAACATAGAAAGAGTTAATTAAAGTACTTCCTCCTGAGAAAAAGTCTTTTACGTTGTTTGGATTAGCTTCGTACCTTCCGGTTTGTCCAGTCCATAATAACTGATTAGAACCATCTAGTCTTGGTCCCCAACTACCAAAAGATATTAAAGTTCCATCTGTTGGAATAGCCCCAAAAGATCCTTGTCCGTATGTATTTTGGAATTCTGGTAAAAATGCCACCTCTTCAAAAGTTACAGACGAATTGAATCCTATAGACATTTTTCCTTTTTTACCTTTCTTGGTTGTAATCATAATTACACCATTCGAAGCTCTTGCTCCATATAAAGCAGCTGCATTTGCTCCTTTTAAAACAGAAACGCTCTCAATGTCGTCTGGGTTGATATCAGCAATACCATTTCCAATAGAAACACCATTACCCCACTCATCAACATCTCCTTCATTCTCCGTATTGTTAATTGGCACACCATCAACAACGTATAAAGCTTGGTTATTACCAGTAATAGAGTTATTACCTCTAATTACCATTCTGTTTGCACTACCAACACCACCAGATGCTTGGTTAATTTCTAATCCTGCAACCCTTCCTTGTAAAGAGTTAACAACGTTTGGATCTTTTGCCATTTGAAGATCTTCTGCCTTCACGTTACTTACGGCATATCCTAATGCCTTTTTTTCTTTCTTAATACCAAGTGCAGTAACAACCACCTCGTCTAAGATATTAGCGTCATCTAAAGCCACGTTAATTGTTTGTTGATTAGCGACTGTAATAGATTGGCTTTGCATTCCAACATAAGAAAACACCAAAACATCGCCAACTGAAGCTTTGATTTGATACTTTCCGTCGAAATCGGTTTCGACCCCTTTTAAGGTTCCTTTAATGAGTACCCCTACACCAGGTAAAGGCATTCCGTCAGATTTTGATGTAACAACCCCTGACAATGTTTTCTCCTGTGCATTTGCAAAATGTACAAGCAAAAAAGAAAAACATAATAGTAGTAGAATTTTACTTTTTTTCATGAATAAGTTAATTAATTGTTTGCTTAAAGTTATGGGGTTCTAAAAACGTTAAAAAAATATTATATACAAACTGCACAAAAACGACAACAAACAACCCTATTTAACGGACGATCATCTTATGAATGTTTTAACAACATTTTAATACTTGTTTCACAAAAAAAAACATTTTAAATTCACACTCCAATCACCTAATCTTGGCTTGTCTTGAATTTTATAAAAAACATTAATTCTAACCGTACTATAAAAAGAAAATATCACATCATATTTTGGGTAAGTTATTTTATTTTTAATGTGATACGATGGGGAAGTTATTTTGACGATTATTGGTATTCGTTAAAATCGAATCTTGTTGAATTTCCTTTGCATATTATCTTGGTTTATGCCAACGTATATTTTTTCATTCCAAGGTTTCTCGTCCCTAAAAAATATAAGCGATACGTATTTTTCTTATTCTTATCATTATGTATTCAATATGTTATTCGTACTGGGCTTAATTACTTCTTAGTCACAGAAAATATTTGGCCTGAAGCTGAAGGAACACAAGAAGCTTTTACATTCAACCACATTGTAGCCGTTACTCTTGGTGAATTGTATGTATTAGCATTAGCCACTGCTATTAAACTTACCATTGATTGGGTAAATCAAAAAACAAGAATTGAAAAATTAAAAAAAGAACACCTTAAAAGCGAACTGAATTTTCTAAAAACTCAAATACAACCTCACTTCTTTTTTAATACATTGAATAATTTGTACTCTTTAACTCTAGAGAAATCAAATCAAGCCTCTGAAGTTGTATTAAAGCTATCTGACATCATGCAATATGTAATTTATGATGTAAAAGACCCGAAAGTACCTCTATTAAAAGAAATAGATTATATACAAAATTATATAGATTTAGAACTGCTTAGATGTCATAAAAACGCGACTATAAACGTTGACATTAAGGGAAATATCAACAACATCAAGGTACCTCCTTTGATATTTTTATCATACATCGAAAATAGTTTTAAGCACGGAAATAAAAATAATAACGATTTTTATATTTATATTAGTTTCGAAAAAACAGCGCGAAACAGCTTAATTTTTATCTTAAAAAATTCGTATGACCCTACTAAAACGGAAGAAAAAAGTAAAAGATTAAAAAAAGGAGTTGGTAATTTTAACTCCAAAAGAAGACTAGATTTGATTTATAGAAAAAACTATGAATTAAATATTTCGGGACAAGACAATACACATACAGTTTACCTAGAGATTCCTTTAACAAAAAAATAAGAACAGTGAAAATCAATTGTGTTATCATAGATGACGAACCCTTAGCCATAAATGTAATAAAAAACCATCTGCAAGAATTTCAAAACATTTCGATTGTAGATACGTTTAACAACCCCCTTGACGCCTTAGACACCCTTGAGAATAGTGAAATTGATGTATTGTTCTTAGACATAAATATGCCAAAAATGAATGGTCTTGATTTTTTAAAGAACATTCCCGTAAAACCTTATGTTATAATCACCACTGCCTACAGAGAATTTGCTGCAGATAGTTACGATTTAGATGTACTAGACTACCTTGTTAAACCAATTCCTTTTCCTAGATTTTTAAAATCGATAAATAAGTTAACGCAACGTATCCATAATAATGACAATGTAAAAAGTAGCACGTTAAAGGATGAGTCCTACATTTTTCTAAAAGTGGATAAAAAATTAGTAAAAGTTAAGTACGACGATATCTTATTTATTGAAAGTTTAAAAGATTACATTAAGGTTTGTACTACCGCTGGAAATTACATTGTCCACAAATCGCTAACGAGTATTACAGAAGAACTTCCTCAGAACAACTTTTTGAGAATTCACAGATCTTATACTATTGCAATAGACAAAGTAAAATCAATAGAAGGTAACTCAATAGAAATCAACGGAAAAAGACTACCTATTGGTAGAAAATACATCAATAACACCAAGCAAATAATTTTGAAAACACCAAACGTTTAATGTGTTTAGCGAATATTTTATTTTGTTTAGCCCAAAATTTATGCTACTAGTAGAAATTTAAACGTTTCTTAATTTATTATTACATATATTGGCAATCTGGTTAATTTGATAGACAGATTTAACCTAATTACTTTATACAAACAAAACTAAACAAAATATGACTCAGACTCCTAGAGATGCCTCAAATGGCAATAGCACGCTAGTACCTATTATTATTATAGCTGGATTATTTTTCATTTTTGGGTTTGTTACCTGGATTAATGGAGCCCTAATTCCATTCATGAAAACAATAAACGAACTTACAGATGCTCAATCTTACCTTGTTGCTTCTGCTTCTTACATTTCATTCGTTGTAATGGCATTACCTTCTTCTTACGTTATAAATAAAATAGGCTACAGAAAAGGAATGTCTTTAGGGCTTATAATAATGGCCGTTGGAGCTCTAATATTTATCCCTGCTGCAGGAGCAAGAACTTACTGGATATTCCTTCTTGGTATTTTTGTTCAAGGAATGGGAATGACATTATTACAGACAGCTTCTAATCCATATATAACAATTTTAGGTCCAATTGAAAGTGCAGCTAAGCGTATTGCCATTATGGGAATAGCCAATAAGGTAGCGGGCGCACTTGGATCTTTAATTTTCGGAGCAATTCTTTTATCTGGTATTGATGCAATAAAAGATAAATTAAGTACAGTAAGCGACACCGAAAAAGTAGAGCTTTTAAATACAATGGCTGACAGTGTTGTAACCCCATATATAGTTATGGCTGCTGTTTTATTTGTTTTAGGAATTTTAATCAGAAAAGCACCTCTACCTCATGTAGAAGCTAGTTCAGAAGAAGAAGAAAATAACGGTCAAGAAACAAAAACAAGTATTTTCCAATTCCCTCACCTATGGTTGGGAGTGGCTACATTATTTGTTTATGTTGGTGCAGAAGTAATAGCAGGAGATACTATTATTGCTTACGGAATTTCACTTGGAATTCCAGGAGCTGAAGCTAAATTCTTCACAACATACACGTTGATGGCAATGGTTGCTACCTATGCACTGGGAGCTGTTTTAATCCCTAAATTTATCAGTCAAGCCTTAGCTCTTAGGGTAAGTGCGGTACTTGGAATTATATTTACAGCATGCATCATATTCACAAGCGGATTTACTTCTGTTTTATTTGTTGCTGCCTTAGGTATTGCAAATGCCTTAGTATGGCCTGCTGTATGGCCTTTAACGCTAAAAGGATTAGGAAAGTTTACTAAAACGGCTTCTGCTTTATTAATAATGGCAATTGCTGGTGGAGCTATAATACCTCCTTTATATGGACGATTTGTTGACGGTAAAAAAGCTGAATTAATAAGTAAAGGAATTGAAGAAACAGCTGCGCTAGCAGAGGCTTCTACATCAAGTTATTGGATACTTTTCCCTTGCTACGCTCTTATATTATACTATGCTATTGCAGGGCATAAACTTGGCTTAAAAAAGTAACAATATTATCCCTATAGCTTAATGGCACGTTTACAATCGGTTGATACACTTAGGGGTATCACTATAATCGCAATGATTTTAGTGAACAACCCTGGTTCTTGGAGTCATGTTTATGCCCCCTTGCTACATGCTGAATGGCACGGACTGACACCTACTGACTTAATATTCCCTTTTTTTCTGTTTATTGTTGGTATTTCTATTTCGCTAGCATACAACAATAAAACTCCAGATAAAAACACTTATAAAAAAATTTTAACAAGAAGCCTTAAACTCATTGGTTTAGGGCTTTTTATAAATGTTATAACACCAATACCTCCATTTATTGAGGATTTAGAAACCGTTAGAATTCTTGGAGTATTACAACGTATTGGAATTGTTTTCTTTTTTTCTTCTATAATGTTTTTAAACTTAAACAAAAAAGGAATCATAGTTTCTGTAGCTATAATATTAATAGGTTATTATTTGCTTACAGGATTCATACCATTACCTAATGGAGCATTACCAACGTTTAATAATTCACCTAACAACTGGGCTATATACATAGATAACCTTTTATTAGGAAAACACATGTGGCAACCAACTTATGACCCAGAAGGAATTTTAAGTACAATACCATCCGTAGCAACATGTTTACTAGGGGTTTTAACTGGTAAAATACTCACTTCGGAAAACACTATTAAAAAGAAAGTAACTCAATTAGTATACTTTTCCCTATTTCTATTAGCTACCGGATATATATGGAACATTTGGTTTCCAATCAATAAGTCTATTTGGAGTAGTAGTTTTGTTTTAACTACAGCAGGTTGGGCTACCCTTATATTAGGGTTTACATATTATTTAAACGACCTAAAAAAGCTCAACACCCCAAAGTTTATAGGCAATGTCAGTAAGAATGCAATAACTGTTTATTTTCTTTCAATGATTCTTTCAAAGTTTTTCTATGCGATTAAGATAAACAACAATTATAATCTACATTCCTGGCTGTTCGATACTATTTTCGCACCACTTAGCGATTTAAAACTAGCATCATTTGCTTATGCTGCAAGTGTCGTGGGGTTTTATCTGTATTTAGCCTATTTCTTATTTAAAAAGAAAATATTTCTCAAAGTATAATAATATGCTACTGTACAACCTAACTACACAAGAAGAAAGTATTTTATCAGACTTATACTACAATGAGGTTCACTTCAGTACAGAGTTTAATGATAAGTCTACAACTTATTTTTACAAAGAGCTCATAAACTGGTTAAGTGGAGAGTTTGACTTGTATTTTCAAGAGCAAGACAACGATAGCTATAAAATTTATTTCCCAAACGGATTAATTACTGTTCATATAAAAAACAATGAAGATCTAAGTATTATTTCTAAAAATAAGATGAAGCTTTCTTGCAAAAAAAACATGATTGAAGTGCTCAGATCATATAATAGATTTAAAATTATTAAACTATAAAAAACTGACTTTGAACAACAAACAAAAAAACATTAAAAAAAATCAAAAAAAAGTTTTTTCAGTATCCAAAAACATTATATATTTGCCACGCTTTTAAGGCAAACGCCGATATAGCTCAGCTGGCTAGAGCAGCTGATTTGTAATCAGCAGGTCGTGGGTTCGAGTCCCTCTATCGGCTCAAAATATAAAAGTGCTAACAAAATTGTTAGCACTTTTTTTATGCACTATTTTTTCTAAATTTGTTGAATATAATCTCTAAACATTAAATGAAAAATATTTTTGTAATTGGTATTGCGGGAGGAACAGGAAGCGGTAAAACAACTGTAGTAAATCAAATAATAAACGAGTTAACCGATGAAGTTTGTGTTATTTCTCAAGATTCTTACTACTGCAAAACAGATGACCTGAGCTACGAAGAAAGAACAAAAATAAACTTTGACCACCCAAGAGCGATTGATTTCGAACTTTTAGTAGAGCATTTAACTGCTCTCAAAAATGGAGAAATTATAGAGCAACCAGTATATTCTTTTGTTTCTCATAATAGAACAAAAGACACTGTAAAAACACATCCAAGAAAAGTTGTTATTGTTGAAGGAATACTCATTTTTAATAGTAAAGACTTACGTGACTTATGTGACATAAAAGTTTTTGTGCATGCAGATGCCGATGAGCGACTTATTAGAAGGGTAAGAAGAGATATTAAAGAAAGAGGACGAGATGTAAACGAAGTGCTAGGAAGGTATCAAGATACCCTAAAACCAATGCATCAACAGTTCATTGAACCTACGAAAAATTACGCAGACATTATTATTCCTGGTGGAGGACATAACAAAGTTGCTATTGATATAGTTAGAACCGTAATAAATGACCGCTTATAATGGGATTAAAATCATTGAAAAAGAAACCAATCTTTAAATTTATGACAAACATCTATGTTATCATTTTAACAGGGTTTGTTATTTGGATGCTCTTTTTAGACGAAAATTCTTACCTTACTCACAGAGAGTTTAATAAAGAAATAAAAGAGCTCGAAACTTGGATTGAATACCATAAGGAGAAAATAGCAAGAGATAAGAAGATTATAGAAAAGCTAAAGGATTCATTGGAACTAGAAAGATATGCAAGAGAAAACTATCTTATGAAAAAAGAAAATGAAGATATTTACATAATTGAATTTGATACTATAAAGGATTGATGAAAAAATATTTGTTCAACGAATTTGAAGGGGTTTCACCTCAGGCTTGGAAAACGAAAATTCAAGTTGACTTAAAGGGTGCAGACTATAATGACACACTACTTTGGAAAACCAATGAAGGCATTACAGTAAAACCATTTTACACTAGAGAAGATAGAACGCTTGAACAAATCAACCTCCCCAAAAAAGGGTTTAAAATTTGTCAAACCATTATCGTAAAAAACGAGGAAGAAGCAAACACATTTGCTTTGGATTCGCTTCGAAGAGGAGCTAACAGCCTAGAGTTTATATTAAAAAGTCCGATTGACTACAAAGCTCTTCTAGAAAACATTAACCTTAACGAAATTCAAATTTTCTTTAATATTAGTTTTCTTTCATCTAAATTTATTATTGAACTTTCAGAATTTGTTAATTCCAAAAACTGCTTTTTCAATATTGATATCATAGGAAATCTTGCGAAAAGTGGGAATTGGCACAAAAATTTAAAAATCGATTATTCCGAACTGGAAAATGTTTCAAAAATAACCAACAACTTTTTGGCGGTGAATGCTTCAATTTATCAAAATGCAGGAGCCAATATAGTACAACAACTGGCATACACCTTAGCCCACGCTAATGAATACTTAAATCATTTTGGAGGAGAAGTAGCTAAACAAATTCATTTTAACTTTTCAATTGGCAGTAACTATTTTTTTGAAATAGCGAAACTTAGAGCTTTTAGAATGCTCTGGAATTCTCTATTAAAAGAGTACGATGTACAGGAAAACTATACTCAAATTTTTTCACAACCAAGTTTGAGAAATAAAACGTTGTATGATTATAATGTGAATATGCTCCGTACCACCTCCGAATGTATGAGTGCTATTCTTGGTGGATCAGATGTTGTTTCAAATCAAACTTACAATAAAACCTTCCAAGAGTCTGATGAATTTGGAGAACGTATTTCCAGAAATCAATTATTAATACTTCAACAAGAAAGCGAACTAAAAGAAGCCCAAAATGTAGCTGATGGCTCATACTTTATTGAAGACATTACAAAACAATTAGCCCACAAAGCTTTGGAAGTTTTTAAACAAATTGAAAATGGTGGAGGTTTTTTAAAACAACTTAAAGAGGGTACTATTCAAAAGAAAATTAAAGAATCAGCTAACAAAGAACAAGAACAATTTAATAATAAGGAATTAATTCTTTTAGGAACGAATAAAATTCAGAACCCTAATGATCGAATGAAAGATAAGTTAGAGGTACCTGCATTTATCAAGATCAGAAAAGAAAAAACACTAATAGAGCCTATTATTGAAAAAAGATTAGCGGAAAAACTTGAACAAAAACGTTTAAAGGAGGAATAGAAAGATGAGTAGAAAAGATGTATCAAACATAAGTTTAACTGAAGGAGAAGTAAATATTTCGAAGAGCTTTCGACATGAAGACTTTGTCGCAGGTATTGCTCCTAATTTACGTGGCCCTTACTCTACAATGTATGTAAGGAGGCCTTGGACCATTCGTCAATATGCAGGTTTCTCAACGGCTGAAGAAAGCAACGCTTTTTACAGAAGAAATTTGGCCGCCGGGCAAAAAGGTCTTTCAGTCGCATTTGATCTAGCTACGCATAGAGGATACGACTCAGACCACGAGAGAGTACAAGGAGATGTTGGAAAAGCTGGTGTTGCCATTGACTCTGTGGAAGACATGAAAGTGTTGTTTGATCAAATACCATTGGATAAAATGTCTGTTTCTATGACCATGAACGGTGCTGTACTTCCTATTTTGGCATTCTATATTGTAGCAGCTGAAGAACAAGGTGTAGCCCCTGAACTTCTATCGGGAACTATTCAAAATGATATTTTAAAGGAGTTTATGGTAAGAAACACATACATCTACCCTCCCACTCCATCAATGAAAATTATTGCCGACATATTCAAGTATACCAGCAAGAATATGCCAAAATTCAATTCTATTTCAATCTCTGGTTATCATATGCAGGAAGCTGGTGCAACACCTGAAATAGAATTGGCATATACACTTGCAGATGGCTTGGAATATATCCGAACTGGAATAGCATCTGGAATGGATATTGACACTTTTGCACCGCGTCTGTCTTTTTTCTGGGCTATTGGAATGAACCATTTTATGGAGATTGCAAAAATGAGAGCTGGAAGAATGTTATGGGCCAAAATTGTAAAACAATTCAATCCTAAAAATCCAAAATCTCTCGCTTTAAGAACACATTGCCAAACTAGTGGATGGAGTCTTACCGAACAAGATCCTTTTAACAATGTTGCCAGAACAACTATTGAAGCAATGGCAGCCGCTTTTGGAGGAACGCAAAGCCTACACACCAATGCTTTAGATGAAGCAATTGCTCTCCCAACTGACTTTTCTGCCCGAATTGCGCGTAACACCCAAATATACCTACAACAAGAAACAAACATTACAAAAACTGTGGATCCTTGGGCTGGGAGCTATTACCTTGAAGAACTTACTGAAGATATCGCCAATAAAGCCTGGGAACTAATCCAAGAAGTTGAAGAACTTGGAGGAATGACCAAAGCAATAGAAAAGGGCATCCCAAAAATGCGTATCGAAGAAGCTGCTGCTAAAAAACAAGCAAAGATTGATAGTGGTCAAGACGTAATTGTTGGTGTAAATAAATATCAATTGGAAAAAGAGGACCCATTACATATCCTTGAAGTTGATAATGAAGCCGTGAGACAATCGCAAATCGAACGATTGAACACCCTCAAGGCAGAGAGAGATACTGAGAAAGTAAAACAATCATTAAACCAATTAACGGAATGTGCTAAAACAGGAAACGGCAATCTCCTAGAACTTGCCGTGAATGCTGCAAGAAATAGAGCTTCTCTTGGAGAAATATCAGATGCACTTGAAATCATATTTGGTCGTCATAAAGCAGTTCATAAAACCATTTCAGGCGTGTATAGTAAAGAAATTAAAGACGATGCTTTGTTCAAAAAAGCATCTGAACTAGCGGATAAATTTGCAGAACTCGAAGGACGTCGTCCTAGAATCATGATTGCTAAACTAGGTCAAGACGGCCATGATCGTGGAGCAAAAGTGGTTGCAACTGGATATGCGGATCTAGGATTTGATGTAGATATAGGTCCTTTATTCCAAACACCACAAGAAGCAACAAAGCAAGCCATTGAAAATGACGTTCATATTTTAGGCATATCTTCACTTGCTGCTGGACACAAAACTCTTGTTCCTCAAGTGATCTCCGAATTAAAAAAATACGGAAGAGAGGATATCATGGTTATTGTCGGTGGGGTTATACCAGCTCAAGACTACCAATTTTTGTTCGATTCAGGAGCTGTAGGTGTTTTTGGTCCAGGTACAAAAATTGCACAAGCGGCAATTGATTTGTTAATTATTTTAATAGACAGTACAGAGGATTAAAATTTGAAATTAAATAATGGTAAGTAGATCCATATCATGTTTTCGTGAAAATAATATCTCTTTTAAAAATACATTTCACCTAAAGTAAACTTCTTTCTCTGTAGTTAACCTTATATTACAAAGAGACTAATTACAGAGAAAAGAATCTACATTTCCAGTTCTTTTAAAGCTTCATTACGGTATTCTCCTGCTAACTTTCCACCGTCTACATGACTCCAACCTGGGGGATAGAAGATATACTTAATCTTATCTAAGAATGTAGGGGCTTGTTTTATATCAACCCATAATTCTTTCCATAGTGTTAATTGTACCTTTTTGAAGTTACTAGGATCTAATTCATCATTCATTATTCCTAGCTCTGGTTTTACTTCATCTAATTCTGTTTGAAATGTCTTAAATATCTTATCCCAAATAGAAAACGTTTCTCCAAAGTTTCTATCTAAGTATACGTGATTCCTAGAATGATGTACTCTATGGGCAGATGGAGAAATAAAGAAAAATTCCAACCATTGCTGCTTTCCAATAACCTTCTCATTTCCATGCGTTAAAACTACATAAACTCTACAAATAGAATCTACAATAAGCACTACAAGAGGATGAAACCCTAATATTGGCATCCAAATGAAACTGTGTGGTGATAAAAGAAAGCCCAAAAAAGACCCTCTTACTGTAACCGAAAAACTCATTTCCTTTGGAGTGTGATGCACCCCGTGAATACACCAAAATAAACGCACCTTATGCCCTAGATAATGTATTACCCAACGGCCAAAATCAAGCACCAGAAATGCAAGTACCCAGATATACCAATCGTACCCCAAATCAAATAAACGGTGTTCGTAACAAAAGTTTATAATACCTAATAAAATGATAGGTCCCAATAATAGATAAGGTACCGACTCAATGGCATAAGAAAATAAATTGACTAAAGTTTCTTTGTGTTTTTTTATAACCTGAATTCTCCATAAGAAAAACCATTCAACAAAAATCACTGAAAAAACAAATATTCCTAATACGGTATCCAGATTAGACGAAAATTGGGCAATAGAATCCCATACTGATTTCATAGTTTAGTAGTTAGTTAGAAAAAAAATGTTTAGTCTAATTATTTTTATTTAGACTTATTATAAGTTAATTTACGACAAATATAATAGAAAGTTTTAAGTGTAAAACAAAAAAATTAACACTTTGCTATCTTTTTAATATCTGGTCTTGACGCCCAATTTTCGATTCCAATTATTCAATTCGTTAAATTAACTTTGGCTCTTTCATAACCCCACAAGAACACTCTTTTATCTTAGAGATTACATCGGTACTTTAACATACTGAATAAATATAGTTGCGACTCCTTAGCTGTGAAATTGTATTTTACCGACCTTGTTAACCCTATTAAAAATCTAACGTTGATTATCTAAAATAAATTAGGAATATTTCTATCTCTATACTTTCTATTATTTTATTCCCAAATTCTTTTCTCGTAAATAAGGTTATCGTTTATTCCTCAAGAGCAATGAGAAATATTTAATTCAGACAACAAAGCTCTTATAACTTTAACACCCTTTGTTTTAATTTTCATACAAATAAATATATCGTTTAGCTATATTTGTAGTTAAATAAAGAAACTACTTTCCTCATAATGAACATTCAATTTATTGATAGAGAAACAGGTGAATTAAAAACAGAAACACCTCCAGGTGAAGGTTTTCTAAAGCTGCTTTACAATAACCCTTTTGGAAAAATGATGCTTATTCCTTTAGTTAAAAGGAAGTTCTTATCCTCTCTTTATGGTAAACTAATGGATAAGCCCAGCTCTATTAATAAAATTGAAGGCTTTGTGAAAGATTTAAACATTGACATGGAAGAAGCGGAAAGGTCTATTGAAGATTATATTTCTTTTAACGACTTCTTCTATAGAAAATTAAAAAAAGAAGCCCGTCCAATTAAAGAAGGACTTATTTCTCCTGGTGATGGAAAATTATTGGCTTTTGAAGATGTTAGTGAAGTTCATAATTTTTTCGTGAAAGGCAGAAAATTCAATCTTACCGAATTTTTATCTAACAAGGAGCTTGCTAAAAAATTCGAAAGCAGTTCATTACTAATTTTAAGATTAGCCCCTAACGATTATCATAGGTATCATTTTCCTTTTGAAGGAACCCCTACTTCAATGACAAAAATAAAAGGTGGATATCTATCCGTATCTCCCTACGCTTTAGCTTCAAATTTCACAAAAGTCTTCTGTGAAAACAAAAGAGAATATTGTATTTTAAAAACGGTTGATAAAGGAGAAATACTCATTGCTCCAGTTGGAGCAACCATGGTAGGAAGTATTATTGAAACATATACACCAAATCAACTTGTAAAAAAAGGAGATGAGATGGGCTATTTTGCTTTTGGAGGATCTACTATTGTTTTACTTATTCAAAAAGGTAGTTTTACTATAGATCAAGACATCATAAATAATACAAAAAACAAAAGAGAGACATTTGTAAAAATGGGTGATAAAATAGGTGTTTAAGAAACATACTTTTTAAGCTTCTTTTATTTAATTGCACTATTTTCCAGTAACAAATCTTGTCTTAACAAACTTTTATTATAAATTTTAACAATTCTCCATTATTTCAACCTATTCTAAGTTGTAAAAAAAAGAGCTTCACATAAAAAAATCTGTGATTTATACGTAAATTTGCAAAGTTTTATACATTTCGATCTACAGATGAAAAAAATCTTGAATATTCTCTACTCAACTCGTTTAATGGCTGTGTTATTTTTTGTTTTTGCTATTGCTATGGGGGTAGCTACTTTTATTGAAAATGATTTCGGTACACAAACATCAAAAGCATTAATTTATAATACATGGTGGTTTGAACTAATCATGTTGTTTTTTCTGATTAATTTTTTTGGAAACATATTTAGATATCGTCTCTATAAAAAAGAAAAATGGAGCGTACTTTTATTTCATTTGGCTTTTCTTTTTATACTAATTGGAGCTGCAATTACACGATATATCAGTTTTGAAGGGCTAATGATTATTGATGAAGGAGAGACCACGAATATAATTTTATCTGACACCAACTATTTAAACGTTATCATTGATGATAATGAATTTCAAAAAGAAACACACAACAAACTTCTTTTATCTGCATTGGGCACCAACAATATTAGTTTTGAGGAGTCTTTTCAACCTAAAAAAGATGGTAAAAACTATAGTGTTAAATTTGACTTGGTCGATTATATACCCTGGTCTGAAAAAAAATTAATCCTAGATGAGAATGGAATAGAACATTTATTCTTAGTTGAAAGCTCTTCTGGTTCAAGACATGAACACTATATAAAAAGAGGAACCATTCAGAACATTCACAATATATTAGTTGGATTTGACAGTCCTGAAAATAATGCTTCAATAAACTTCTTTTATGAAGATGGAAGCCTCAAAATAAAAACACGTCACAATGGTGATTGGTTCAGAATGGCTGATCAAAAAAGAGGTCAGATTGTAAAAGATAGCACGCAACATTTTCAGTATTTGACTCTACATAATGTTGGAGGATTACAATTCGTAATTCCAAGAACTCCAGAAAAAGGAGAAATGAAAACAGTAAGTGGAGAGAAGGATAATAGTAAATATGATACTTTAGTATTTGATATAACCGTTGGTAGCGAAACGAAAAGAGCTAACTTTTATGGAGGTCAATTTAATGTTGATAATCAAGAGAGTTTTTCTATCGGCGATCTCAACTTTAGAGCTTGGTATGGAGCAAAGCAATTAAAAACTCCGTTCAATGTAAAGTTGAATGATTTTCAATTAGAAAAATACCCTGGATCGGAAAATGCAGCATCTTTTGCCAGCGAAGTTACCGTTTCATCTTCTGAAGAAACGTTTGACTTTAGAATTTTTATGAATCATATTTTAAACTACAAAGGGTATCGATTGTTTCAAGCGAGTTATGCTAATGCTGGTCAACAAATCGAGCAAACCCATTTATCAGTAAATCACGATTCATGGGGAACAGGAATAACTTATTTTGGTTATTTTCTTCTATTCTTTGGTTTAATTGCTTCCTTATTTATTAAAAACACAAGGTTTTATGATTTGAAAAAGACTTTGTCAAAATTAAGGGACAAGAAAGCTTTATTAGGTCTTCTTTTAATATTTAATGTTTCATTTACAAACGCTCAACAAGAAGCTCATAAACCTGAAGCGCTTTCTGAGCAAAAGATAGATTCTATCTTGGAAAAAATGATCGTAAATAAGGAACATGCAAACAACTTTAGTAGTCTAGTTATTCAAGATGCTGGAGGAAGAATGAAACCAGCTCATACCTTTGCTTCAGAGTTAGTCAGAAAAGTAGCTCACACTGACAACTTCAAAGGATTAACTCCTAGCCAAGTATTAGTTTCAATTACCGAAACTCCTATGCTTTGGATTAACATTCCTTTTATATACTTAGAAAAAGGAAACAAAGAAATTCGTAAAACTCTTGGGGTTCCTGAAGATTCTAAATATGCCCGTTTTATAGATTTTTACACTGAGAGCGGTCAATCTAAAATTGATAATCTTATTAGTGACGCCCAAAAGAAAAAAATTCAGAATAAATTTGAGCAAGATGCTATTAAAATAGGAAGACGCCTTTACTTATTATCCCAAGCGGTTAGTGGAAAATTACTTAGAATATATCCAATACCTAATCATGAGGAGAATAAATGGGTGGCTCAGCCCGAAACACTTCAAGCTGGTTTTAGAGGAACTGACTCTGTTTTTGTTCGTCAATCGCTACCAGTTTACTTCCAATTACTTCAACAAGCAAAGAAAACTGGAGATTATTCAGAATCCGACAAAATTCTTGATGGTATTAAAAGATTTCAAAAAAAGTTTGGAGCTGAAGTAATGCCTAGTAATAATAAAATTAAACTTGAAATAGGATATAACAACGCTAACATCTTCGTTAAATTATCAAAGTACTATGGATATGTTAGTTTACTAATGATATTTTTTGTTTTCTTTCAAATTTTTAATAGTAAACCTTGGGTTAATTATGTTATTAAGGGCTTTATTGGTCTTGTAATAATTTTAGTTATAGCTCATACTTTAGGATTAGTAGCTCGCTGGTATATTAGTGGAAACGCCCCATGGAGTAACGCTTATGAAACAGTCATTTTTGTTGGTTTAGCCTCTATGGTCTTTGGGTTAATCTTAGGAAGGAGATCTTCACTAACCATAGCTGCCACTACTTTTTTAACATCTGTTATCTTATTTTTTGCGCATCAACAATGGCTTGATCCAGAAATAGCTAATCTAGTACCTGTACTAAATTCATGGTGGCTCTGGGTACATGTTTCTATAATTGTTGCTAGTTATGGTCCTTTTGCATTAGGATTAATCTTAGGGATATTTGCACTATTCTTGATAATATTTACGAATAGTAAAAACAAAAAGAAAATGGCTCTTCACTTGAAAGAACTCACTACAATTAACGAAATGGCTCTAACTGTTGGGTTAGTTATGCTTACTGTTGGAAACTTTCTAGGTGGTATGTGGGCAAACGAAAGTTGGGGACGATATTGGGGATGGGATCCAAAAGAAACTTGGGCTTTCATATCTATTATGATATATGCATTCGTTTTACACATGAGATTAATTCCTGGCTTAAGAGGAAAATACACTTTTAATCTATGGTCAATTATTGCTTTTGCTTCTATAATGATGACCTATTTTGGTGTTAACTTTTACCTATCTGGACTCCATTCATACGCAAGTGGAGATAAAGTTATTACACCAACCTCTGTTTATTATTCAATTGCCTTTGTTTCCATTATAGGGTTATTGGCTTGGTTTAAAAACAACAAGTTTTATAAGAAATAATAAATAGTTTGTTATAATAAATGTACTTTTGTACGCCTTTAAAAAAGAAATTATGTTTAATAAAAATATAAAATTGGCTCTAGCCGCTTTAACTTTTGCTTGGTCTATTTATGAGTTTACGCAAGGGCATATTGGTAATGGAATTGCTATTCTACTTTTGGTTAGTATTTTCATTTTGTTTTATTTTAAAAATGAGTTTATTCTCCTAGCTTTTATACAGTTGCGTCGACAAAACTTCGAAGGGGCTAAAAAGTGGTTGTCTTTTATTAAAAACCCATCATCAGCTTTAACAAGAAAACAAGAAGGTTATTACAACTATTTACACGGTATAATGCTATCACAAACTAATATAACTCAAGCTGAAAAATTTTTAAAAAAAGCCGTTAAATTAGGTTTAGCAATGGATCATGATTTAGCAATGGCTAAATTGCAATTGGCAGGAATAGCTATGACAAAAAGACGTAAAAGAGAAGCTACTGCATTAATGAGTGAAGCTAAAAAACTAGATAAACACGGCATGCTCAAAGAACAAATGCAGATGATGAAACAACAAATGAAAAGGATATAACCTTTTCGTTATTAAGAACTAGCAAAATTATTTTTGTAGATTTACCCTTACAAAAAGTCAAATGATAAAAAACTTATTTCTTAAGCTCATAGATAAATACGCATCTAGATGGCTGGTATTAGTTATTGATATACTACTTGTATGTATATCTTTTGTATTGGCGTATGCCGTACGATTTAATGCTAGTTTAAATTTTGATTTAAGTAATCTCTATGTTCAAATACCTTTTATTATACTGGTATCTTTGATAAGTTTCTTGACTGTTGGATCATACAGAGGTATTATTCGTCATACAGGAACAAGGGATGCATTTAATGTTTTTGTTGGTGTCACTTTACTATCAATGATCACTATTTTTGTTGTTCTTGTCAACAATACCTTTAAAATTTTTCCAAATTTTACCATCCCTAGATCAGTTGTAATAATTCATTACCTAGTTTCCATTATTGTACTTGTAATTAGCAGGTATATCTTCAAAGCATTCTATGAAATTATATCGTCTGAATTAGATGATATAACAAATGTTTTGATCTACGGAGCTGGTGATTCGGGATTGATAACTTATGGGGCTCTTAATCGCGACACTAAAAACAATTATCAGGTTATAGGTTTTGCAGATGATAATACGAAAAAAGTTGGTAAAAAAATTGATAGGATTAAGATTTATGATGGAAAAAAAATAAATAAAGATTTTATTTTAAATAAAGAAATAGATGAAATTATAATATCTATACAAAATATAAAATCTGAAAAGCTGCTGGTTTTAGCTGATAGGCTACTTCCCCTTGACGTGAAAGTTAAAATTGTTCCTCCTCTTTCTAAGTGGATTGATGGCGATTTAGAAGCTAACCAGATTAAGCAAGTTAAAATAGAAGATTTACTTGATAGAAAACCCATTTCAATTAACAACCCTATAGTAAAGAGAGATGTAAATAATAAAACCATTTTAGTTACAGGAGCAGCTGGTTCAATTGGATCGGAAATTTCACGACAATTGAGTAACTATAATTACAAGCATTTAGTACTCGTTGACCAAGCAGAATCAGCTCTATATGATTTACAACAGGAACTAAACCAGAAAGGTAAAGTAAATTTCACTGCTATTGTTGCTGATGTTAGAGATAAAATAAGAATGATCAGTATTTTTGAGGAATTTAAACCTAACAAGGTCTTTCATGCAGCAGCTTACAAGCATGTTCCTTTAATGGAAATGAGTCCGTATGAAGCTGTAAAAATTAATATAGGAGGTACCAAAAACATTGCTGACCTATCAATTAATTACGATATAGAGAGGTTTGTTATGGTTTCAACAGATAAAGCCGTAAATCCAACCAATGTTATGGGGGCCACCAAAAGGGTAGCCGAAATGTATATTAGTTGTTTAAGTAACAGAAAGGATCATTCAACGAAATTTACCACAACTAGATTTGGGAATGTTTTAGGATCTAACGGTTCAGTTATTCCACTATTTAAAAAACAGATTGAGAATGGTGGGCCCTTAACTGTAACTCACAAGGACATTACACGCTATTTTATGACCATTCCTGAAGCTTGTCGATTAGTTTTAGAGGCAGGTACCATGGGAAATGGAGGAGAAATATATATTTTTGACATGGGTAAATCCGTTAAAATTTATGATATTGCAAAAAGAATGATACATTTATCCGGTCTAAATTTCCCTGAAGATATTGACATTAAAATAACAGGGCTAAGACCAGGAGAAAAACTATATGAGGAACTATTGGCTAATGGAGAAAACACGACTCCTACATATCATGAAAAAATCATGATAGCTAAAAATCAAGAGATAGATTATGATTCTATTTCCGGAAAAATTGAAGATTTATGCAAAGCGAACGGAAATAATGACAGTGCGCTAACAGTTAAGTTAATCAAATCTATTGTTCCTCAATATATATCTAATAATTCTATCTATGAACGATTAGATACACCAGTAAAGAATTAAATTAGTACTTTCGCAAAAAATTTCCACAATGCAAAAAGTAAAATCGATTGTTTTATTACTCGCTATTACAATTTTCACTTCATGTGTTTCAAAAAAAAAGATTGTCTATTTTCAAAATGATCAAATAGATCAATCAAGATTCTCTAATAGTTATAAAACTATTTTTAAACCTGACGATCTTCTTCAAATCACTGTATCTGCTCTGGATATTGAAGCTGTCAAGCCTTTCAATTTACCAGCTGTTTCATATGCTACAACAACTAATAGTGTTGTTGGTACCCCTAGACAACAGCTTTACCTTGTAGACAATGAAGGCTACATAGATTTCCCTATTTTGGGAAGGTTGAAAGTTGGTGGTCTAACAAGACAAGAGACCATAGATCTATTGACAAAAAAACTAGATCCCGACTATATAAAAAAACCAACAATAATTATTAGAATATCAAATTTCTCAGTTACCATACTTGGAGATGTTCAAACCCCTGGTACTTACACCATTCCCAACGAAAGAATTACAATTCTTCAAGCAGTTGGATTAGCTGGGGATCTAAACATATCAGGAGTAAGAAACATTCAAGTAAAACGAGAAGAAAATGGGCAAATAAAAACCTATGAACTAGATTTAAGGTCAAATAGTTTGTTCACGTCTCCCGTATACTATTTACAACAAAACGACATTGTATATGTTGAACCGAATAAAGCAAGATCTCAATCAGCATCATACAATCAAAATACAACTTTATTTATTTCAATAGGTTCTGTACTTGTTGCATTAATAGCAGCTTTAACAAGATAAAAATATGCAAAAAGAGAAATATACCAATCAAATTCAAGATAACGACACTATAAATATAAGAGCCGAACTTGAAAAATATTTAATACATTGGAAATGGTTTGTTCTAGGTACAATTTTAGCTTTGACAGGAGCTTTCGCATACCTAAGATATTCAACCCCAAAATATAGTGCTTCCTCTACTGTTTTAATAAAAAATGATAAAAAAGGAGGAATATCTGAAGAACTAGCGGCTTTCGAAGATTTAGGAATAGTTGGTGGGTCTAGTAAGAATATTGACAATGAAATAGAAGTAATTAAGTCAAGAAAACTTATCTCTGGAGTCATAAGTAAACTTAACCTTGATATTTCCTATTTTACTCAAGGAAGGATTAAACAAAGCGAGGTTTATAATAATATCCCAATCTCAATTTCCTTCGACAATCCCGAGAAAAAGACAGATACTGTTATTTCTGTTATCATAGAATCTAAAAATAGTTATTCTTTATTAGACCAGAATGAAAACAAAATTGAATCAAATATAAGTTTCGGCGATGTTCTTCAGAAATCTAACTTAAACAATTTCAAAGTTGAAAAATCTTCTTTTTTCAAAGAAGGCAATATTGGAGATATTTTCAAAATAGTTATTAAACCCATAGATCGTATTATTGATTCTTACATAAACGGTATTTCGATAAATCCTATTAATAAAAAGTCAAGCGTTTTAAAACTTACTTTACAATCACCAATTAAAGAAAAAGCTGAAGATATTCTTGATGAACTTGTAGATCAATATAACAATGATGCCATTAAAGACAAGAAATCGGTATCAGAAAAGACTAGTGCTTTTATTTCTGAACGTTTGGTTAATATTGGAAAACAACTCGCTTTGTTAGATGATAATGTCAAAAAGTTTAAAAGCAAAAATAAAATTACAGATATAGAATCTGAAGCGCAGTTAATATTGGAAACAAGTACTGTTAATCGTGAAAAATTAATTAAAGCTAGTACTGAGTTAAATCTTGTAAAAGCGCTTAGTAATGAAATAAATTCAGATGAAGATCTTTTACCCGCAAATTTAGGCTTAGAAGACGCAAATATTTCTATGGCAATAGGAGAATACAATTCACTTCTTCTCAAGAAAAAACGCTTAAGTCAAAGTGCTGGTCAAAAAAACACTGTCCTTATTCAAGTTATAAATGATATAGACAATTTAAAAAACTCCCTTGTCCGTAGCTTACAAAATAGAGAACGTCTGTTAGAAATTAACCTTAATAATTTAAGAAATGAATCAGGACGTAATAACTCAAAAATATCTACTATCCCATCAAAAGAAAGAGAATTTCTGGATATAGCTAGACAACAAGAAATAATAGCGGGTCTTTATTCCTATTTATTGAAAAAAAAGGAAGAAACGGCAATTTCGTTAACCGCAACTGCTGTTCCGAATGCTAAGATAATTGATAAAGCGTATAGCTCTGGAATTGCTGTTAGCCCTAAAAAGAAATTCATTTATTTAGCTGCATTGCTACTAGGACTAGTCATTCCTTTTGTTATTATATACTTAAGAGATCTGCTGGACACTAAAGTACATACGAAAAAAGATATTCAGGAACTAACTTCCATTCCTTTTGTTGGTGATATTCCTCATTCTGAAGTAAAAGAAAAGATTGTAATCAATGCTAGCGCAAGATCAAGTACTGCTGAGGCCTTTAGGTTAATAAGAACGAACTTAGACTTCATGCTTCCTCAAAAAAATGACGGTAATGGTCATGTAATTTTTGTAACCTCAACAACTAGTGGTGAAGGAAAATCTTTCAGCTCTATTAATTTAGCTGCTTCCTTATCATTATCAGGAAAAAATGTTGTCCTCGTTGGATTAGATTTAAGAGCTCCAAAAATTACAGAATATCTTGAGATACCAGATAGAAAAGGTATTACTAACTTTATTACCAATGATAGTATTACATTAGATTCCCTTAAGTTTTCGATTCCTGAAATTCCAAAATTAGATATTATAGCTTCTGGTGCAATTCCTCCGAATCCTGCCGAGTTATTGATGACTTCTAAGATTGATCAGTTATTTGAAGAGTTAAGCAGAGATTATGATTATGTTATTATTGATACAGCTCCTGTTAATCTTGTAACTGACACCTTGTTAATCTCAAAAAAAGCCAATTTAGTACTTTATGTAACTAGAGCTAATTATCTTGATAAGCGTATGCTAATAGTCCCTGAAACTCTTTACAGAGATAAAAAATTACCTAATCTTGCAATTATATTAAATGATACCGACCTTAAACGAGGTTATGGGTATGGCTATGGTTATGGGTATGGGTATGGGTATGGAATAGCCGACGATATTGACAAGCCATGGTATAAAAGAATATTTGGTAAATAGAAAGAATCTACAAAAAATAAAAAAGAGCAATTTTAAATTGCTCTTTTTTATTTCTATCTAAACATATAATTTTTCTTTATCAAGTTCTCAATTTTTCGTATCGTTTTCTTTTCCCCAATCTTACTAAGTAGTCTTAAATGATTCATGTGATGTGTATCTGTTCCTACGAAATCATACAGCCCTTCTTCCAATAGTTTATTTGTTATTTTCTGCACTCCTTTTCCATATTGTTCTGTTAAAGACAACAAGTTAAGCTGAAAAACACATCCCGCCTTTTTCAATTTATAGTACATTTGAAAATCCTTATGATAAAAGTTATAACGTTCAGGATGTGCAAGAACTGGTTTGTACCCTTTTAATTGTATTTCAAATAATATATCAAATAAATTATACGGAGCATTAAAATAAGACATTTCAACCAAAATATAATTATCCTTCAATGTAAGTACATCATCATTGGCTAATCTTTCTACGAACTTCTCATCCATCATATATTCTGCCGCCGCACGAAATTCAATATTGTCGCAACCTCTTTTAACCAATTCTCCTTTTACTTCTTCCGCTTTTTTAAGAATCAATTCGCTTGAATTAGGGTATACATCACCTAAAACATGAGGTGTTGTTACAAAATTATTGATACCGTAAGAACTCATTTTTTCAATTAACTGAATTGAGTTCTCCATATCTTTTGCTCCATCATCTATTCCTGGCAGCAAATGAGAATGTATATCGGTAAAATCATTAGTAAATATCTCGTTTAACGGAATTTCTTTCTTCTTAAGGAAAAACATATATTATATCTTAAAACTTCATTTAAATTATATCTAAAACTCTCTCAAGAGCCATACCTCTTGATCCTTTTATTAAAATAGTTCCATTGTTTATGGGAATGTTTCTCATAAACATTTTTAAGTCATCAAATTTTTTAAACTTATTAAAACGCGTATTAGTTTTGAAAAACTCTTCTCCTACCAAATAACAATTATCAAAATTACTTCTTTCTAATAAACTTATAATATTTTGATGCTCTTCTTCACTACTAACACCAAGCTCAAACATATCCCCTAGTATAACCGTTTTATAATCTCCTTCCATTTCTTTAAAACTTTCAAGGCTACATTTCATACTTGTAGGATTTGCATTGTAGGCATCTAAAACTATTTGAACACCTCCTTTATCAATTATTTGTGATCGATTATTTTTAGGGATATACTCTTCAATAGCCTCTTTTATTTGTTTCTGATTCACATCAAATGCTATACCAATTGTTATTGCGGCACAAATATTATTATAGTTATAACTTCCTATAAGATTACTTTTAATATTCAGGTCCTTATAAGTCAAGCGTACCAGTGGTGATGCTTCTATAAATTTAATGGACTCATCAAACAAAATTCTTTTAATATCTGATGTTTTTTCCATTTGAACAGAATCATCTGGATTAACAACGGCAATTTTTGAATTATTTCTTAGAAAATCATACAATTCAGACTTTCCTTTTATAATTCCTTCAACAGAACCAAATCCTTCTAAATGAGCTTTACCAAAATTAGTTATAAGTCCATAATCAGGATTTGTTATTTCTGACAAAAGAGCTATTTCTTTCTGGTGATTTGCCCCCATTTCTACAACTCCTATTTGAGTTTCTGGAGTCATTGATAACAGTGTAAGAGGTACACCAATATGATTATTCAAATTTCCCTTTGTAGATGTAACACTATACCTTTTATTTAGAACCGCATTAATCAACTCTTTTGTTGTTGTTTTCCCATTACTTCCGGTTAAGGCTACAATCGGAATATTTAATACGTTTCTATGATAGGTTGCAAGCTCTTGAAGTGTTGTTAAAGTATCTTGAACTAAGATCGTTTTGTTATCAACAAAATAATCTTCTTCATCAATAATTGCATAGCTAGCTCCTTTTTTTAAGGCATCTTGAGCAAACTTATTCCCATTGAAATTTTCTCCTTTTAAAGCAAAAAAAACTGAGTTTTCACGTATCGATCTAGTATCTGTATCAACCAAATATGACTCCGTGTACAACTTATAAATATCTTTCACATTCATATTGTAAAAATAATAAACCTCATTGAGATCAATGAGGTTTATTATATCTAAGTTATAAAAGTATTCTTTATTTGTTTTTATTCGAGTATCTCGGTGTTGCAGTTTTTCTCTGATTCATCATCATTGGTCCCATTTTGTCCGTAGCACATCTAAATCCAATGTAATTTGTTGCCATATACTCAGGGAAATATCTACGTTGTGCTGGGTCCAACCAGTACTCTCTATCTGCCCAAGAACCTCCTTTGAAAACACGTGATTTATCACTTATTAAAGTTGTTCTTGACTTACTATCGTATTTATAATTATTGATAACTCTTCCTAAAGAATCTTTTTCAGCTTCTGGTTTTTGAGGTGAATTATACATTCTTGGCTTTCCAACTAACTCATCTTTATCTAACTCAAAGAATTTTGAAGATGCTTGATCTCCATCACCTAAACTTGAATTATCGGCTAAATTATAGTTCCTTCTCATATAAGTATCTTCCTTCGTTATTGGAATGTACTTTACAGAACCAGGAATATCTTTTGGTACTATTCTACCATTTTCTAAAGTATCGTATTCAATTTCACCAAGCTCATCTCCAACGATAACCACTTTACCATCTTCATTGATTAATTTCTTAGCAAAAATATTTCCTCTAAAATAATTAAAGTCATTGGCTTCAGAATCGATAATCGGTCTATATACATCCGATACCCATTCAGCAACATTACCTGACATATCAAATAAACCAAAAGCATTTGGTGGGTAACTGCGTACAGCGTTAGGAATATCCGATCCATCACTACTCCATCCAGCAATACCTGAATAATTACCTCTTCCTTGCTTAAAGTTGGCTAATTGATCACCTCTTCTTCTCTTATCTCTATCACGAGTATATTTTCCATGCCAAGCATATTTCTTTCTTCCACGGATATTGTTGTATTCTCTGTTTTCGAAGATCGCTTTAGCAGCATATTCCCACTCAACTTCTGTAGGTAACCTGAATTTTTGAGATAAGATACCATCCGTTGAAGTTACATGTCTTCCTGAGAATGATCCTTTTTCTTGTTTAGGCTGACCTTTCTTTCTTGGTACAGGCAAACCCTTTTTATAAATTGTAGAATCTCCATCAAATAATGCGTATGGATTTGACAAGTACGCATCCGTATCAAAATTATTCTTTCCTTTAAATGCTAATGAATCTTCCTTAAAAATATTTGTGATAATTCCTTTATCCATTAATATTTTTAAATTCACCGCATTTGTACGCCACTTACAATACTTATTTGCTTGAATCCAGCTAACTCCTACTACAGGATATTCTGCATACGATGGATGACGTAAATAACTTTCAGATAATAAATTTGTATTTCCTAAACCTTTTCTCCAAACTAAAGTATCTGGCAAAATTGATTCATAAATATTTTTGAACTGTGGTTCTTCAGGAGGGAAGATATCCTTTGTATATTGCATAAATAAACTATACTCCGAATTCGTAACTTCCGTTTCATCCATATAAAAAGAACGCACGTGCATTTGTCTTGGGGTAGTATTCCAATCAAACATCACATCATCTTGAACCAATCCCATTGTAAAGGTTCCTCCTTCAATATGTACCATTCCAGGAGGCACATTATTTCCTTCTTTGTACTTCCCTTTTAAATAACCTCCATAACTTGGGTCATTAAAGTTCCATCCAGTGAGGGAAGATTGTCCTGAACCACTTCTTTTGCTACTACAAGAAGCAATTAGCAATCCTGAGACGGCTAATAAACTAAAAAATCTTAACGTACTTTTCATGTATTTTTAACTATTTTAAGGGTGCTGCAATTTACAATATTTATCACTTCTAACAACTATATTCACTTTTATTTTAAACACAAACTAAATTAAAAAACAATGTCATTCGTTTAGTCTCAAACGATTCTTTTTAAACTTTATTATCATGAATTAAACAAAAGATCAAAATAACTTACTTAGAATTTCGTTATTTTGTAGCAAATATGAAAGTATACACAACTCTTTTTTACCTATTGGTTGCATTTTTAGGATATGGGCAATCTAACTCAGTTTTATCCAAGGGGAATTGGTATAAATTTTCAATTGATACTACTGGTGTTTTTAAAATTGATAATAATTTTTTAAATCAACTCGGAATCAATTCAAATTCTATCGATCCTAAAAATATAAAAATATTTGGAAATGGAGGGAGTATGTTGCCAGAAATTGCAAGTTTACCCCGATTTAATGACTTAAAAGAGAATGCTATTTACGTTCATGGGCAAGATGACGGTGTTTTTAATGATAATGATTATATCTTATTTTATGGAAAAGGTCCACATGATTGGGAAGTTTTACCAGTTACAGAAGAAGTAAGTCATAAACAAAATATTTATTCTGATAAATCTTATTATTTTCTAATTATTGACGACACACCTGGTAAAAGAATCGAAACCTTCAATCAACCAACTCAAAATAGTGTAAGAACATTAACTTCATTCGATGATTTTATTTTTTATGAAAAAGAAATTAGGAATTTGTTCGCAGTTGGACGATTGTGGTTTGGAGAAGATTTTAGCTTTGAGAACTCTCAAACATTTAGCATCCCATTTCCAAATCAATTGGCAAATTCCGACATAAAAGTAAAAGTTAGTGCTGTTACAATTTCGACATTGTCTTCAAGTATGACTATTTCCAATTCAGGAACTAATATTAGCACACTAAATTTCCCACCAATTTCAAATTCTGGTGTTACTTCTTTGGCAGTTCAAAGAACCAGTGAAGTTTCAATTCCAAGTTCTTCTTCTAATTCTATTGATATTAATTTGACTTATAACAACAATGGATTACCTTCTGCAAAAGCATATTTAGATTATATAGAAATTTCTGGTAAAAAAAACTTAATCACGCAAGGAAATCAATTTAATTTCAGAAGCTTTGAGGCCTTTAATACCACAGGAGTTGTGCAATTTGATATCCAAGGAAATAATCCAAATCAGGTCTGGCATGTTTCTGACCATATCAACCCAAAAAACATTGAGAACATTAGTAACTCTGGAATATTTAGTTTCAAAACAAACGGTAATATTTTAGATGAGTTTGTTGTTATTACAGATGATTTTTATACTCCTACTATTGAAGGAACCTCACCAATTGAAAATCAAGATTTACATGACTTGGCAAACATCCAATACCTAGTCATAACAAATAACGACTTATATAATGAAGCTAAAAGGTTAGCTGACTATCATCAAAACAACAGTAATTTGTCGTCAGCTGTCATAAAACTAGACCAAATATATAATGAATTTTCATCAGGCTCCCCAGATGCCACTGCCATAAGAGACTTTATAAAATATCTTTATGATAATTCCTCTTCAGCAAGTAAATTACAATACGTCTGTTTTTTTGGAGACTCTTCCTATGATTACAAAGACAGGTTAACAAATAATAATAATGTTGTTCCCACATTTCATGCAACTCAAAGTTTTGATTTAGTTTCCTCTTATGTAACGGATGATTATTTTGTTATGGTGGATCAATCCGATGGTTCAATGCTTACTTCTAATAATATTGATATCGCCTCTGGTAGAATTCCTGTAACATCAACTCAGGAAGCGAATCAAGTAGTAGATAAAATTTTGAATTACTATGCTCCTAAATCATTTGGAGATTGGAGAAATTCAATTACCCTCTTAGCTGATGATATTGATCAAGATGCGGATAGAACACTTCAGTCTGGATTAGAGGAGGTAGCTGATTCTATTAAAAGTAATAAACCATTTTATAATATCAATAAACTATATGCGGACGCATTTCGACAAGAAACCACCTCTGGAGGAGAGAGATATCCTCAAGTAAAAAATGCAGTAAGTAATTCTATAGAAAAAGGAACTCTAGTCTTCGATTATTTTGGGCATGGGGGTGAAGATGGATTAGCCGATGAAAGACTTCTTGAAATTCCTCAGATTGAAGCTTTAAATAACTTCAATACACTTCCTTTATTTATTACAGTAACTTGTGAGTTTTCGCGATTCGACAACCCTCTAAGAGACACTGCCGGTGAAAAATTATTCTTAAATAAAAATGGAGGGGCCGTAAGTATGATTACTACTACAAGAAACGTTTTTATATCTCTTGGAGAACTTTTTAATAAAGAGCTAACCAAAGATGTACTCGATTTTAATGATAGAAACCTCTCTATTGCTCAAAATTTGATTGAAACAAAAAACAGAACTTCGAGTAGTCAAAAATATTTTATTTATTATTTCGGTGATCCTGCAATGAAACTTGCAACTCCAAAACCGAATATTAAGTTAACTAAGATTAATGATAAAGACATTACACAGTCTATTGATACTTTAAAGGCTTTATCAAGAGTTTCCATTGAAGGAATTGTTACCGATAATTCAGATAATATTATACCAAACTTTAACGGTGTTTTAAGCACTACAATTTTCGATAAATCTGTTGATAAGCAAACCTTGGATAATGATGGCTTTGGTATTATAAATACATTTGATTCTCAAGAGAGTAAATTATTCAGAGGGCAAGCTTCTGTGAATAATGGTTCTTTTAAGTTCGAGTTCATCGTTCCAAAAGATATTAAAATAGCCTTCGGAAAAGGAAAAATCAGTCTATATGCTAATAACGAATCTATTGATAAAGGTGGAGCCAATTTTGATGTTACTGTAGGAGGTATCAATCCTGATGCTCCAGAAGATAATACTGGTCCACAATTACAAGCTTTCTTGAATGATGAATCTTTTGTAGATGGAGGAACAACTAATGCCTCTCCTAATTTAATTATCAACTTAGCCGATCCTAGCGGTATTAATACATCAATTACTGCGGTAGATCATGATATTGTTGCTATTCTTGATAATAACGAATCTGATCCCATCATTTTAAATGATTATTATCAAACTGAATTGGATGACTTTACCAAAGGAAACGTATCGTATAGACTTAGAAATTTATCAGAAGGGTTACACACCTTAAAAATAAAAGCTTGGGACACCTACAATAATTCGTCAGAGATAACGTTATCGTTTGTGGTTGTAAGTGATTCTGAACTGAATATCAGTAATGTTTTAAACTATCCTAATCCGTTTGTAAACTATACTGAATTCTGGTTTAATCATAACAAACCCAATGAACCATTAGAAGTTCAAATACAAATTTTTACAGTTTCTGGAAAGTTAGTTAAAACAATTAATCAAATATCACAAACCACTGGAAACTTATCAAGAAGTATAACATGGAATGGTTTGGACGATTTTGGAAATAAAATTGGTAAAGGAGTTTATGTTTATAAATTGAGCATAAAATCAACGGTTTCCAATGGCACATTTGAGAAATATGAAAAACTGGTTATATTATAAATAGAACGTAAAATCTTATATTTGCACAATCAACAATCAAAACATAAATGAGAAAATTAACGACCCTTTTACTACTTTTGTTAGGTTTTAGTTTAACGACTAAAGCTCAGCAAGGTATTACAACTGCAACTCCATTTTTATTAATTACATCCGACGCAAGAGCTGGAGGTATGGGAGATATCGGAGTAGCTACCTCATCAGATGCTTTTTCTATTTTTCACAATGCTTCAAAAACGGCATTCAATGAAAACGAAATAAGTATTGGTATAAATTATACACCTTGGTTACGAAATTTAACAGACGATATTTTTGCAGGAAACCTTTCGTATGTGCAGAGATTTAAAGAAAATGCAGCCTTTGGAGTTGATTTAAAATATTTCTCTTTAGGTAGAATCGACCTAACAGATAATAGTGGAAATCCAACTGGAAGCATTAGTCCGAATGAATTAGCTATTACAGGAACTTACTCTATGAAACTAAGTGAGACATTTTCTATGGGAGTTGGATTAAAATACATTAATTCAAATCTTGATGTTTCTAATAACTTAGATGCCGTAAACTCTTTTGCTGTAGATATTTCTGCTTACTATAGATCAGAAGAAGAAAACTACGGTAGTTTTAATGGTCGCTATAGATTAGGTATTAATATTGCTAACATTGGACCAAAGGTTGAGTATACTCCTGGAGATCCAAATTTCATTCCAACAAATTTAAAACTTGGTGGAGGATTTGACTTCATTTTAGATGATTACAATCTTTTAGGTTTAAACGTGGAATTCACAAAGTTACTTGTTCCTTCAAGTCCCAATTCTACAAGAAGTTGGTTCGAAGGAATGTTTACATCACTAGGAGATAGAAGTTTTAGCGAGGAATTACAAGAAGTAACATGGGCTTTAGGTGCTGAATATCTATACAACAAAGCGTTCGCTGTTAGAGCGGGTTATTTCCATGAAAGTGAACAAAAAGGACAACGTCAGTATTTTACTATGGGAGCTGGTTTTAAAGCTAGAGCTTTTTCTTTAGATTTATCATATCTAATGAACACATCTAACGTAAATAACCCTCTTGAGAATACATTACGTTTTTCTTTATCATTCGATCTTGGTCAAATTTACGATGATTATTAAAATTCATTTTTTTTAGTAACTTAGAAGAAAATATAAAGCTGTCTTTAACGACAGCTTTTTTTGACTTTAACTATGTGAATTTTATCTCCTGCAGATATAATATACAATACTTATGAAAAAAATACAAGTTAACTCTTCTGCTACCGTCTTTGATAATCTTTCAGAACTATCAAAAGAAGAATTTGATCTAATGAATCATGCTATTGAAGCGAGAAAAAAAGCCTATGCTCCATACTCAAAATTTAACGTAGGTGCTGCTCTACTCTTAAATAATGGTAAAATTATCACAGGAAATAATCAGGAGAATGCTGCTTACCCATCTGGTATGTGTGCTGAACGGGTGGCAATATGGAAAGCAGGTTCAGAATATCCAAATATGACTGTAAAAAAAATAGCAATAACAGCGGCTTCCTCTGAAATTGTGGTGAGCAAACCTGTTGGTCCATGTGGAGCATGCAGGCAAACACTTTCAGAATACGAAATCAATCAAAAACAACCGATTGAAATAATATTTATGGGTGAGGTTGGTCAAATTATAAAAACAGAATCCTTGTTATCACTCCTTCCTTTTTCATTTGATAGTTCATATTTGTAATTTTCGACATCTTTTTTTGTCAAAATCGCAAAAAATAACAAAAGGTCTTCAAATACATACTAAGAAGTCATTTAAAATGCTTTCTTTGTTTATCACATAAGAAAGGAAGCAAAAAGATGATGAATTCGATAATTACCGGAACGGGTACCTACATTCCTAGCATTACAAAAGAAAATATTCAATTTTCAGACAATAGATTTTTACATGTTGATGGAACTCCCTTTGAGAATAACAATACTGTTATTATAGAAAAGTTTAAATCAATAACTGGTATTGAAGAACGTCGTTACGCAAAAAACAACTTAAATACTTCGGATCTTGGTTATCTTGCTTCTAAAAAAGCAATAGAAGATGCAGGTATTAACCCAGAGGAATTAGACTATATAATATTTGCTCATAATTTTGGAGACGTTAGAGCTAATGCTATTCAAAGTGATATTCTTCCCAGTTTAGCAACAAGAGTGAAGCACTTACTTAAAATTGAGAATCCCAATTGCATCGCTTATGACTTGCTTTTTGGTTGTCCTGGTTGGATTCAAGGTGTTATTCAAGCTCAATCGTACATACAATCTGGAATTGCAACAAAAGTTCTTGTTATTGGAGCAGAAACTTTATCTCGAGTAATTGATCATCATGACAGAGATTCTATGATATATAGTGACGGTGCTGGTGCTTGTATTATCGAAAAAACAGAAAAACCCGATTCAGGAATTTTGAGTCATGCGGCCCAAACTTTTGCCAAAGATGAAGCTTATCATTTATTCTTCGGAAGCTCACATAATGGAAATAATGATAAAGATGTTCGATATATTAAAATGAATGGAAGAAAAATCTATGAATTTGCTTTATCGAATGTACCTAAAGCAATGAAAGAAGCACTTGATAAAAGTGGTGTTGAAATAGCGGCTCTAAAGAAAATTTTCATTCATCAAGCGAACGAAAAAATGGATGAAGCAATCATTAAACGGTTCTACCGCTTATATAAAATGCAAGCTCCTAAAGATATCATGCCAATGTGTATCCATAAGTTAGGAAATAGTTCCGTTGCAACTGTACCTACTTTACTTGATTTGGTGTTAAAAGGTGAAATTGAAAACCAAGAAATTAACAAGGGAGATGTTATCATGTTAGCTTCAGTTGGTGCTGGAATGAATATAAATGCAATTGTCTATAAATATTAGCTAAAAATAGTCAACTAAATATCGTTAATCTAAAATCTAAATACTATTTTTGCGGATGCAACAACACAATGTACTTATTTTAGATTTCGGATCGCAATATACGCAGTTAATTGCGCGCCGAGTAAGGGAGTTGAATATTTATTGCGAGATTCACCCGTACAACAAATTACCACAAAATTTAGATAATTATAAGGCAGTTATTCTGTCTGGAAGTCCTGTTTCTGTTCGATCTGAAGATGCTCTGCATCCTGACTTATCAGAAATAAGAGGTAAAAAACCTTTATTGGCTGTTTGTTATGGTGCTCAATATTTAGCACACTTTTCTGGAGGTTTGGTAGCTTCATCAAATACCAGAGAATATGGAAGAGCTAATCTTTCATATATCAAAGAAAGTGAAACTTTCTTTTCTCAAATTTCTGAAGGCAGCCAAGTGTGGATGAGCCATTCAGATACTATTAAGGAATTACCTGAAAACGCGGTGCTTTTAGCCAGTACAAATGATGTAGAAAATGCTGCATATAAAATTGAAGGTGAAACAACATACGCTATTCAATTTCACCCAGAAGTATATCACTCAACTGATGGGAAGCAGTTATTAGAAAACTTCTTAGTTTCAATTGCTGGTGTTAACCAAACTTGGACTCCTGACTCTTTCGTTGATGAAACCGTTGCTGGATTAAAAGAAAAACTTGGAAACGACAAAGTTGTTCTTGGTTTATCTGGAGGAGTTGATTCTACTGTAGCTGCTGTATTACTTCACAAAGCTATTGGAAGTAATCTTCACTGTATTTTTGTTAATAATGGTCTTTTACGTAAAAATGAATTTTCCGATGTATTGAAACAATACGAAGGTATGGGACTTAATGTTAAAGGTGTTGATGCTTCGGCACGTTTCTTGGATGAATTAGCTGGATTGTCTGACCCTGAAGCAAAACGTAAAGCAATAGGAAAGGTATTTATAGATGTGTTTGATGATGAAGCGAATCAAATAGAAGACGCTAAATGGTTAGCACAAGGAACTATTTATCCTGATGTTATTGAGTCCGTTTCTGCTACTGGAGGTCCTTCAGCAACAATAAAAAGTCATCATAATGTAGGAGGATTACCTGATTTTATGAAATTAAAGGTTGTTGAACCATTAAGAATGATCTTTAAAGATGAAGTAAGGAGAGTTGGTGCTTCAATGGGAATAGATAAAGAGTTATTAGGTCGTCATCCTTTTCCTGGACCTGGTTTAGCAATCCGTATTTTAGGAGATATTACTGCTGAAAAAGTTCGCATATTACAAGAAGTGGATGCAGTTTTTATTAATGGTTTAAAAGAAAGTGGTCTTTATAACCAAGTATGGCAAGCTGGGGCAATTTTATTACCAGTAAATTCTGTAGGAGTTATGGGAGATGAACGTACTTATGAAAAAGTAGTTGCCCTTAGAGCAGTTGAAAGTACAGATGGTATGACAGCCGATTGGGTAAATTTACCTTATGAATTTTTACAAAAAACCTCAAACAAAATAATAAATAATGTAAAAGGTGTTAATAGAGTTGTTTATGATATCAGTTCTAAACCGCCTGCAACAATTGAGTGGGAATAACGTTTATATACAAAATCACTCATTAAATTATATACAAAGTAAATGAAGAAATTACAGTTTTTAATTTTAACAGGTATATTAACGATTTCTATTTCGTGCGGTCAGCAGAAACGCTATGTTTCCTACAAAGTAAAAGATGGGGAAACTATGAATGACATTGCGGAACGCTTGGATATGGATTCAAAGGATTTGCTAAGACTTAATCCAGATGTTGGTAAAAATCCATCTCCAAATACTATCATTGTTATACCTAACCCTAAAATTAAAGACCGTAATTCTTCAAATACATCGGGTAACGACAGTTATGCTATAATTGAAGAAAAAAACAACTCTACAAATGATACTGTTACCGAAACTTCTGAAGAAAAACAGGAAACAGAATTCAAAACAACTATTATTAGTGGGTATGAAACTCATACTGTCGAAGCTGGGGAAACAGTTTATAGAATTACGAAACAATATGGTATTTCTAAAGATGAGCTTATCAAGTTAAACCCTAATCATTCTGAATTAAAGAACAATACTTTATCTATTGGACAGGTTTTAAATGTTAAGGCTATTGAAGAAACTGTTACTTTGGATGAAGAAGAAATTAAAAACAGATACTTAACCCATACTGTACAGAGTAAAGAAACAGTATATGGTATTACCCGTTTTTATAATATTTCTAAGGATGACTTAATACGCTTAAACCCTGAATTTCCTGAGATTAAAAACAATCAATTATCAATTGGCCAACTTCTTAAAATAAAACCTATAGAAGAGATTGAAAAAGGTGTTAATCTTTCTTTATACAAGGATAGCATAGAGGATAATTCAACAATTAATCTGGCATTATTACTACCTTTTAGAACAGAAAAATATGATACTCTATCTTCTAAAAGGATATTTAAGAATCGATTAGCCAATTTGGTGACAGATTTTTACATGGGGGCAGAAATGGCTATTGACTCTTTAAGAAACCAAGGCGTTATTATTAACACCAGTGTTTTTGATACGGGTACAAAGGGTAAAAATATTTCTGCTATAATAGCAAATGATGAGTTAGAAAATCAAGATGCAATAATAGGACCTTTTTACTCTGAAAAAGCGACTAAGGTTGCTAAATCAACAAACGGTATTGTTGTTTTTCCTCATTATTCAAACAAACAAAAAAGTTTAACTACTTCTAAGATTGTTAAGACATCTCCAGATAAAAGTTCATATTCTGAATTCTTAACTTCTTATCTCAAGGGAGTTTACAAAGGGGAGAATATTTTTATTGTGGGAGATAATAGTAAATACTCGAAAGAAGCGATTAGCTCAATTAGTACTTCTCTTAAAAACCATGATTCGATTTCTAAAGTTCATATTTTAAAACCTGATGATGGGTATATAAAAAGAGAGCGTTTTACAAAAAAAATGAATCATGAACAACATAACTGGGTTATAATTGCTACCAAGAATAGTGTTGCCATAAAAGATGCATTGAACAGCATGATTGGATTACCAGATAATATGACTGTTCAAGTTTTTACTGCTATCAAGAATGAAGTTTATGACAATATAGATAATAACAAACTTGCAAATGTTAATTTCACCTATGTTTCGGATATTTTCGCTGATGAAAGTTCTGAAGAAGTGCAAGTCTTTTATAAAAAATTCAAAAGCCTTAATAATACCTTGCCTTCAAGTTATGCTATTAAGGGATTTGATGTAACCTACGACATTCTTATGAGGATTGCTTCTGGTAATAACATTTCTAAAACTTTTAAAGAAGGAGTTTCCTTACGAGTTGAAAATAAGTTTGATTATCATAAAAGGACATTTGGTTCGGCCGAAAACAGAGGGCTCTTTATAGTAAAATATAATCAAGATTTAAGTTTAAAGAGACTTAAGTAAAATAAAAAACCTCAAACGTTTCGTTTGAGGTTTTTTATTTCTTTCTTATTGAATAGAAGTAATATTTTTTCTATTCTCCATACATATCTTGGTAATATTTCAGATAGTTTCCACTCGTAACATTATCTACCCATGCTTTATTTTCTAGATACCATTTTACTGTCTTCTCTATTCCTTCTTCAAATTGAAGCGACGGCTCCCAACCTAGCTCGTTCTTTAATTTACTTGAATCAATAGCATATCGATAATCATGTCCCGCTCGATCCGTGACAAAAGTGATTAATTCTTCAGAAGCTCCTTCAGGACGCCCTAAAAGCTTGTCTACAGTTTTAATAATCACTTTTATCAAATCAATATTCTTCCATTCATTAAAACCTCCAATATTGTAGGTCTCTCCAATTTTCCCTTTATGAAAAATAACATCAATTGCGCGAGCATGGTCATTAACGAATAGCCAATCACGAACATTTTCACCCTTTCCATAAACTGGTAACGGTTTATTATTGCATATGTTATTAATAAAAAGTGGAATTAATTTTTCAGGAAATTGGTGTGAACCGTAGTTATTCGAACAATTAGAAATAACAACGGGCAAATTGTAAGTATCATAAAATGATCTGACAAAATGATCCGAAGAAGCTTTCGAAGCTGAATAAGGCGAATGGGGGTCGTAAGCAGTGTTTTCTGTGAAGAATCCTGACTCTCCTAGAGTTCCATAGACTTCATCTGTAGAAACATGGTAAAACAGTTTATTTTCAAAATCACCACCCCAATACGTTTTGGCAGCCTGTAACAGGTTTAATGTTCCTAAAACATTTGTTTTAGCAAAAGAAAAAGGATCTTTTATAGAGCGGTCTACATGTGATTCCGCTGCTAAATGGATAACACCATCTATATTATAGTCAGAAAAAATAGATTCCATTTTTTCATGGTCACAAATATCTGCCTTTATAAACGTATAATTAGGTTTATCTTCAATGTCTTTTAAATTTTCCAGATTACCAGCATAAGTTAAAACATCTAAATTATAAATATGATAATCTGGATATGAGTTAACAAATAACCTAACAACATGAGACCCTATAAAACCAGCTCCACCAGTAATTAATATATTTTTCATTAGTTTCGTTCTATTTTTTTTATACAATCCTTCAATGAATCTCTCCAATAGGGTATTGTAATATTAAACTCCTTTTTAATTTTGGTTTTATTCAATAATGAATAATTTGGTCGTTTTGCAGGTGTTGGATAATCTTTAGTCTCAATCGGATATATTTTACAATCAACA
Source organism: Tenacibaculum xiamenense (assembly GCF_964513065.1). NCBI lineage: Bacteria > Pseudomonadati > Bacteroidota > Flavobacteriia > Flavobacteriales > Flavobacteriaceae > Tenacibaculum > Tenacibaculum xiamenense. Next base: position 46,554 of record NZ_CAZEQU010000042.1, on the reverse strand, counting down.
CCAGAAATTTCCATAATTGCCTTAGCAAAATCGTACCATGATGTTACCCCCTCATTTGAGTAGTGGTAGATCTTAGATAGATTCGAAAAGTCTTTATCTATAGAATCTAAACATACCAATGCCAGGTCTCTTGCATAAGTTGGTGACCCAATTTGATCAAAAATCACATTTAGTTCATTCCGTTCTTTCCCTAAACGTAACATTGTTTTCACAAAATTATTTCCAAAACTAGAATAAACCCAAGATGTTCGTATAATTATTGATTCAACTTCTGAATTCAGAATATATTCTTCCCCTAGTCGTTTCGTTTTTCCATAAACACCTATAGGTTCAACATAATGTTCTTCTTTATATGGCTCATAACTTTTACCATTAAATACATAATCTGTTGAAATATGAATTAATTTCCCCTTACCTTTTAATGCCAAAAGTAGATTTTTAACTCCGAGCGAATTAACATTTTCAGCATTTAACTCCTCCGATTCAGCCTTATCTACAGAAGTGTAAGCTGCACAGTTCATGACAACCTCTATATTGTTTTCTTCTATAACCTCTTTTACTTTCTCTGAATCTGTAATATCCAAACTTTTGGAATCCTCAAAAAAATAATTGTGTTGAGAAAACTCGGTTGATTTTTCTCTTATCTCCGAACCTAATTGACCAGAAGCACCCGTTACTAATATATTCATATTTAATATTTGAATGGGCTTTCTAAATCTTTCAACCCTAATAGATTTGAATCCTTTTCCGACAATTTGACCTCTTCCATTTCTAACTTCCAATCTATCCCTAAATCCGTATCATCCCATCTAATACCACTATCATATTCGGGTGCATACCAATTATCAACTTTATAGGCAAAGATTGCTTCTTCCGACAATACCGAATAACCATGAGCAAATCCTCTAGGAACAAATAACTGTTGTTTATTTTCTTCTGATAATTCTATAGCAACATATTTCCCATAAGTGGGTGATCCAACTCTTATATCAACCGCCACATCTAAAACACAGCCTTTAATACAACGTACTAATTTAGCTTGAGCATATGGTGGCTTTTGAAAATGCAAGCCTCTCAAAACTCCTCTAGAAGATTTAGATTCATTATCCTGAACAAAATCAGTTTTAATAACCTTTTCATTAAAAGTTTTTAAGTTGAAAGACTCGAAAAAATATCCTCTATGATCTCCAAAAATTTTGGGTTGTATAATAACGACATCAGGAATTTCTGTTTTAATAACTTCCATTTTTTATTTTATCAGATTTAGTAAATATTGTCCGTAATTATTCTTTTTTAATGGTTCTGCTAACTTTCTTAATTGACTATCATCAATGTACCCCATATAGTGCGCTATTTCTTCTAAACAGGCAACCTTTAAACCTTGACGTTTTTCTATAGTTTCAATAAACTGTCCTGCCTCCATTAAAGAATCATGTGTTCCTGTATCCAACCAAGCATATCCTCTTCCCATTAATTCTACTTTAAGGCTCTTTTTATCTAAATAAGCTTGATTAACAGATGTTATTTCTAGTTCACCTCGATCAGAAGGCTTTACCTTTTTAGCAATTTCTATAACATCCTTAGGGTAAAAATATAACCCAACAATGGCATAATTTGATTTTGGTTTTTCAGGTTTTTCTACAACAGAAATGACATTCCCCGCTGAATCAAACTCAGCGACACCATAACGCTCAGGATCCTTAACATAATATCCGAAAATTGTTGCATTTCCATCTTTTTTAACATTATTTATGGCATTTTGGAACATTTCTGGTAACCCATGTCCATAAAAAATATTATCACCTAAGACCATACATACATCATCATTCCCTATAAATTCCTCCCCTATTATAAAAGCTTGAGCTAGACCATCCGGGGAAGGTTGCTCTGCGTAGCTTAACTGAATTCCTAACTCATTGCCATCGCCCAATAATTTTTTAAAGTTTGGTAAATCTTGTGGAGTTGAAATTATCAATATTTCCCTTATTCCAGCCAACATTAAAACCGATAACGGATAATAAATCATAGGTTTATCATATACTGGTAATAACTGTTTTGATACTCCTTTTGTGATTGGATAGAGTCTGGTTCCTGAACCGCCCGCTAAGATGATGCCTTTCATTTATTTTTCTTTATATGGATAGGTAAATTTATAAAAAATTAACCCATAACAATTCCTCATTTTTTTTATTTATCTTACTTTTCAAGTAATTTATTAATAGATAACTTTATTCTCTCTCGATCCGCATCCGTTAAATTAGATCCTGAAGGTAAGCATAATCCATCTTTAAACAATTTTTCAGAAATATTACTTCCGTAGTACGAGCAATCCTTAAACACTGGTTGTAAATGCATTGGCTTCCATAAAGGTCTTGTTTCTATGTTATCTTCTAACATAATTAGCCTCAAATCTTCTCTGTTGAAACCAGTTATTTTCTCATCAATAATAATAGAAGTCAGCCAATGATTTGAATAATAATCATCGTTAGGCTCTGTTAACAAAGTAATTCCCTCCACATTAAGAAATAAATCCTTATAAAACTTATGATTTGCTCGGCGATAATTAATATGTTCATCTAAAACTTCCATTTGTCCTCTACCAATACCTGCCGTTATATTACTCATTCTATAATTATACCCTATTTCAGAGTGCTGATAATGGGGTGCATTATCACGTGCTTGTGTAGCCAAAAATATTGCCTTTTCTTTCTCTTTATTGTTTTTACAAACTAAAGCTCCTCCACCCGAAGTAGTAATAATTTTGTTTCCATTGAAAGACAAAATTCCAAAATCACCAAAAGTTCCGCACTTATTTTTTTTATATTTAGAACCAAGTGCCTCAGCTGCATCTTCAATTAACGTTATATCATACTTTCTAGCAACCGACATTATTTCATTCATTTTTGCTGGCATACCATACAAATGAACAACAATGATTGCTTTAGGTTTTTTCCCTTTAGAAATTCTATCTTCAATAGCTTCTTCCAAAACTTTAGGACACATATTCCAAGTTTCGTATTCACTATCAATAAAAACTGGTTTTGCTCCTTGGTACACAATTGGATTTGCAGAAGCTGAAAAAGTTATACTTTGGCATAAAACTTCATCTCCATAAGTAACATCAGAAAGTATTAGTGCCAAATGTAAAGCCGATGTACCAGAAGCTAAACATGCAACCTTAGTCTCCTTACCTATATAATTCTCAAGATCTGCTTCAAAGCCATTTACATTAGGTCCTAAAGGTGCTACCCAATTTGTATCAAATGCTTCTTGTACATATTTTTGTTCTCCTCCTCCCATATGAGGTGATGAAAGCCATATTTTATCTTTCATAAATTAATAATTTATTCTAAAAACTATTTTTACAATTCTTTAATCCTGAGTATAAAAATTTGAAATAATCTTAACTTGTAACTAATTTCAGTTGATTTTTTTATACAAAGGGAAAAAAGATTTATCTTTTATATCTAATTCTGACAATCCTCTTGAAACCCTATATCTATTCGCTTTCTCTACAAGACTATCATACACCATTTTATTAACTACTTTTCTTCCAGTATAATAATTAACAATATCATTAGGAAAAAAACATTTTTTGTATTTAAATATACCATCTTCTAAACCATATCCACCTCCTAAGACATAGTATTTTAAATCCTGATTTCTCCCCCAATCAATTAGTTCTACCTTTAAAAAATCATTGGGTCGTTTATCAAAAAATCTTTCATCAGTTCCTCCAAGAAAAGAATACATGGAGTCCTTAGATTTTAATACAAGTTCAGAAGCTATGGGAGTATCATCTAAATATACTGTACATATCGCGCAATACTTATTATTAAATTTTATAAACCGCTTAAAATCTTCTAAGCTGTAATGAAATTTTTCCAAGGCATTTGTACGAGTCATTGTTTCAATATATATATTGTAAAACTCAAATATTTTATCATCATCAATACTGTCCCTGAAATAAACTTTACTTTTTAAATTTTCACGTTTAGCCTTATTAACGTTTTTTCTTACTTTCCGATCGAAAGACTTCCATTGTAGATCTTCTTCTAAAATTTCACCTTTTATATTTAGCATTGTCTGAACAACTTCTCCTGAATAATTTAAATGATTATTGGAAAGATTAAACCTTATAAATTCCGACACAACGTTGTTTTCAGCATACCATTGATCAACGTTCTTCCAAAATTCTTTAATATCAAACTCTGAAGCATTTGCAGATGAAATTGGTCCAGAATAACCATAAGGTGTTACTACATCAAAATACTGTATTTTCTCCTCCTTAATTTGTATAGGATTAATATGTACTAACATAATTACTCTAGCATTATTTTCTTTATTAGAGTAAAAAAAACAAACCAAACTTTCTAATCCTTCACTAAAGACATCTACATAGTCTAGTTGAGAATATGGATTGTTAATATTTAACGATGAGATTAAGTTTAGATACTTCTCTCTTCCGTTGACTGAATTAATTCTTAATATTTCAAACATTTAACACCATTTTTAATTGGACTTCATTATATCAAAATCTTCTTTAGTCCAATCTTGATAAATAGAAAAAACTTATAATACTTTTAGGTAATATTCAAGAAGCATTTGGAGAAAGTTTCTCAAGTAGTTTCATTACACCATGATATACATTCAAAAAGTTCGTTTTGTTATTTACCATTAACCAGCTATCAGAACTGAGAAGAAATTTATAACACGAAAAACTCCCTCTTATCGTACTGTATGCAGTTATTAAATTCATAAACTAACCTAAAATTCATGTATTTTACTCTATAATCAAACTTCACTCTTATCTGACAAAACTCATAAATATTGATTCTCGCATCAAAAACTCCTTTCTCAATCACTTTTATATAATCATATTTAAATAAAGTATTTGTTTATTGTTTTCACCTGTAAGGTTGTTCCTATTTTAAAAACACGATATTCTAATTGTTTAAAATCATCTTCTTCTACTGAAATTGCTTCCTGATAAAGAATTCTACCTGAATCAAGACCTTCATCAACTATATGCGTTGTTATTCCTACAATCTTAACACCATATTCCAAAGCTTGTTGTAATGCATTAAGTCCTTTAAAAACTGGTAACAAAGAAGGGTGTATATTTACAATTCTTTCTTTAAATTCACTTAATAATGTTTCACGTATCAAAAAACCATAACCTGCTAAAAAAATATAATCTATTTTTTGTTTCTTTAAAACAGTTAAAATTTTTTGTTCGAATTCTTTATGGGATTTATAAGATTTTTTGTCTAGAGAAAAAGTTTCAATTCCCGCCTTTTTTGCCAACTCAAAAGCATCGGTATCGGGGTTGGTTGTGAAAACCAAAGCCAGTTCTGGCTCAATATAACCGTTAACATAATCTTTGATAATTTCTTTAGCTCCTCTACCATAACCTGAGTAAAAAACTGCAAATTTTTTCATGTTTAAATATTTTTTCTTTGTTTGTCCAAATCTTCCAATTGACTTCCTGGGTTAACAACTATATTTTCACTGAACAAAACTGATTTTATTGTTAAAGTTAAAATTTTACAATCCATAAGGAATGAAACTTCTTTTACATAATCTATATCAAATTGTATTCTCTTTTCCCAATTCAATAAATTTCTTCCGTTAACTTGCGCTAACCCTGTAATTCCAGGTCTTACAGTATGTCTTAGTCTTTCTTGTTCTGTATAATAAGGTAAATATCTTAATAATAATGGTCTTGGTCCAATTAAACTCATATCCGCCTTTAATACATTTATTAATTGAAGCAATTCATCTAGAGATGTTTTCCGTACAAATCTTCCAATTTTTGTCAACCGCTCTTCATCGGGAAGTAAATTTCCTTTTTCATCCTTCTCGTCGGTCATAGTTTTAAACTTAATAATTTTAAAAGGCTGTTCATTTTTTCCTGGACGTATTTGATAGAAAAAAGGCTTTCCTTTATTGGCAAAAAATAAACAGATCGTTAATATTACAATTATTGGGCTGAAAATAAGTAATCCAATAAGAGCAACTGTAAAATCTATTACCCGTTTGAAAAATCTTTTATACATTTTTAAGTCTATTTTTTATAAGTTGAAACGAATGTCTTACATGAAATTCTTTTACAAGCAGTCTCCAAGCATTTTCTTTCATCTCCATATATTTTTTACTATCCTTACAAAATTTATCTATAGTAGTGTGCATTGACTCTTGATTTCCCGATATTGTCCAATATCCACAACCTGCGCTTTCAATAATGGAACCTACGTCAGTATTTGGATCAGTTGCCGCAAGAACTGGTAATTTAATCTGTAAATATGATAACAAACGAGATGGAAAATTGGGTATTGTAAAATCCTTGTGCAAGAATAGCATCCCCACATCACAGGCTCTTAACAATTTTTCATACTGCTCTTTTGGTAATCCTTTCATCAACATAGCATTTTTTGGATGTGTACTTTCAAACCATTTTTTAATACGGTTGTATTCTGTACCTGAACCAATTATTAAAAAGAAAACATCCTCTCTTTTTGTTGTTTCTATTGTTTCCAATAAAAAATCAATTCCTTGTGGTTTCCCTAGATTACCACCATAAACAAAAATTTTCTTATTTAAAGGAAGTCCATATACCTTTTTCAAAGAGATCCTTTCTTCCTCTATTTCTTCCATTTCAATAGGGAAAATGGAATTAGGATTCACTTCAACTTTTTCCGGTGAAACATTCGGGTTATGAGTTAGAATAAAATTTTTGTTTGCTTGAGACATACATCCAATTGTATCTGAAATCTCGTATAACTTTCGCTCCTTTTTCATAAAGAATTTATGTAGAAAACTACCTTTTTTTATCATCCTCATGTCAATAGCATTTTGAGGAAAAATATCTTTAAGTAAAAGATAGCTATACGCTCCATCTCTCTTTTTTATAAAACTAATAACTTTAGAAAATGTAATTGGTGGTGTAGAGTAAATAACTAGGTCAAATTTTATCTCTGAAAAAAACTTTTTTACCCCTGAAAGAAACTGGTTCTCAATTGCAAGTGTACCAAACCCTTTTTCAATAATATTCGTTTTTTGAATATTTAAAGTTCGGATGTTAAGAATAACCCCTTCAGTTTCTTTTACCAAATAAGTTTTTTTCTTTTCTCGTCTTTCTGTTGGACAAACAATATATACATTATGCCCGTCTTTGTAAAATTCTCTTAAGAGATCTGTATATATACCGCTATCCCCTAAAGAGTTTATTTTTGCAATTGTCAAAAAGAGTACATTCATAGTTAAATTAGTTTTTGTTTATTTACTCCAAACGACTCTATTCACATAATCTGTATATGAAAGTATTATTCGTACTATTTTCTCGCTCACATTGGGCATAGAATAATCGTATACTTCCCTAAAGTTTCTTTTTAAACCTCTCCCTTGCACATTTAATGCTGCTAATCCTTGCAATATACGTTCAGGGTTTAATCCTACCATCATTACAGACGCTTCTTCCATTGCTTCCGGGCGTTCATGTGCTTCACGAATGTTTAGCGCATGAAAGTTTAAGATTGATGACTCTTCTGAAATAGTTCCTGAATCAGATAATACTGCAAATGAATGCATTTGCAATGCGTTATAATCAGAAAAACCTAATGGTTTTAAGAACTGGATGTTTTTGTGCGTTTTTATGTCTTTATTCTTCAACATATTTCGCGTTCTAGGATGCGTCGATACGATGATTGGGTAATCGTATGCTTCAGCAATTAAATTTAATGAATCTATTAATCCTTTGAAATTTTTTGGGTTGCTTATGTTTTCTTCTCTGTGGGATGATACTACAAAGAATTTGTGTTTTTCTAATCCTAACTTGACTAATACGTCAGAAGCTTCAATTTTTGGTAAGAATTTGTGCAATACTTCATACATTGGACTTCCCGTCTTAATTACTCTATCCGGTGGTAATCCTTCACGTAATAAGTATTCACGAGCAATGCTGCTATATGTAAGATTGATATCCGATACATGATCTACAATTTTACGGTTTGTTTCTTCTGGCACTCTTTGATCAAAACAACGGTTTCCTGCTTCCATATGAAATACAGGGATTTTACGTTTTTTTGCCGGAATAGCACATAGACAAGAGTTTGTGTCTCCTAATACTAAGAATGCATCTGGATTTTCTTGTTCTAAAATTGGGTCTATTTTTATTAGAATGTTTCCAACGGTTTCTGTGGCGTTTTTCCCAGCAGCCTCCAAGAAATAATCCGGTTTCCTAAGCCCTAAATCTTCAAAAAATATTTCGTTTAATTCATAATCATAGTTTTGTCCTGTATGAACTAAAACATGATCTATAGCGTCATTCTTGTCTAATGCAATTAGTGTACACGATAGTCTAATAATTTCTGGTCGTGTTCCTACTACCGTTACTACTTTTAATTTTTTCATTGTATCGTTATTATACTTTTACAAAATAGGTGTCTGCGTCATCTGGATTGTACGGTTCATTAATCCAAAATAATGTTATTAACTCCGTATTACCAATATTTTTAATGTTGTGTGTATACCAAATTGGCATATCAACATATGCTGGTTCTACTCCGTCTAGTATGTATTCAAAAACTTCGTCCGAATCAATTTTGCGAAGTTGAATTAATGCTTTTCCACTAATTACAGCAAAACGTTCAACTTTTCGAGTATGGTAATGGTTTCCACGTGTAATTCCGGGTACTGTAGTTGAGTATGATGATTGCCCTGCTGTTCCTGCACGCATGATTTCCACAAATGCCCCTCGATCGTCTGAATGCATTGTAAATTTCCTTGGAAAATAATCTTTTGGGATAAAACTCGTAAAGGTGTTGAAAAGATCTAACTCAAATGAGTTTAAATCTACTTTTGGTACTTGCCCATTATCTACATACTGTATTTTAAAATCTTTTAACAACGTTAAAATTTCGGACACTTTACACGAAGTTGTATGCGGTACTACGTACGATTGTATCTCGTCCGTATCTTTCTTTATGATTTCTTGAAAGAAAACCTCAGATAACTGATTGATGTAAATTAGATTCACTATGCTGTCATTGATAACAGTTGGCTCCTTTCCGTTAATAATTTGATGACAAAATGTAGCTATAAATGAATTATAAAATGGTTTCCCAAAAGGTCCAAATACATTTGGAATAATCAGTGAAGCTACTTTCCCTCCTGCTTTAGTAGCCCAATCTTCCAACAACTGTCTCCCATCTCTTTTCGACTTACCATATAGATTATCTCTTTCTTCTTGTGTAGAAGATGAAAAAAGAATCTTTGGTGTTACATTTTCAGCCTCACAAGCATCGATTAATTTCTTAACCAACCCTATATTTGTATCATATATTACCTGCTCATCTTCATGACGATTCATGGCTGCAATGTGCACAATTACGTCACAAGATTTTACAAATTTTTGTAATTCTACATTGCTTTCAAAGAAGCTTCTCTCAAAATCAACTCGCGTTATTTCTTCCGCTTTTGTTCCTAAAAAGTTGAACAAGTGACTTCCCATGAAACCACCTTGACCCGTGATTCCTACTTTTATTAATTGTCCCATTTGGTCCATTTATTTTGATCAAAGCGAATTTGATCGTTTTCTATTTCGTTAAATCCATAATTTGACATAACCATGAGTTTTGCATTGTCTTCTATAGCTTTAAAACCATTAACAAAACCATTTGGAATGTATAGTACTTCTTGCTTTTCGGCAGAAAGCTCATATTCAAATACTTTTAAATCCTCTGAAGGATTTCTCCAATCATCAATTTCTATCAATTTTACCTTAAAACTTCCTTTTACACAAATAAACCAACGGCTTTCAATCTTATGTCCTTGCCAAGCTCTTATAACATCGGCATTAAAATGCGTCGTAAAATACACTCGTTTTATTGGCGACATATCAAAGTCATTGAAAAATTCAAGTCGTCCACGTTCATCAGTGTATTCTCCTCCAGAAATAATCTTTGGTAATGATTTATTCATATGAACACTTACTTTATATCTTCACGAATGAAATCTAGTTTTAATAATAGTTTTTGCATTCCTTCAACATCTAATCTTTCAGTATTGTGCGAATGATAATCTTCAACACTACTCATATCCACCTCCCCTTCAGAGAAATAATTTGCATAATTTAAGTCCCTATTATCAGCAGGAATTCTATAATAATCTCCCATATCTTCTGCTTTTATTTTTTCTTCACGTGTGAGAAGAGATTCATATAGTTTCTCACCATGGCGAGTTCCTATTACTTTGAGTTTGCTATCACTTTTATACATTTCTAATAATGCCTTAGCTAATACTTCAACTGTTGCCGCTGGTGCTTTTTGCACAAACATATCTCCAGGATTTGCATTTTCGAAAGCAAACAAAACTAAATCAACTGCATCTTCTAACGTCATCATAAACCGTGTCATGCTCGGGTCTGTCAACGTTAAATTTTGTTTTGATTTAATTTGATCAACAAATAAAGGGATTACAGAGCCTCTTGATGCCATTACATTTCCATATCGTGTTCCTGATATTACAGTATTCCCCGCATTTCTGGACTTTGCTACTAATACTTTTTCCATCATTGCTTTAGAAATACCCATCGCATTAATTGGATATACAGCTTTGTCTGTACTCAATACTACTACGTTTTTCACATTATTTCTTATGGCTGCTTCTAACACATTTTCCGTACCTAATACATTTGTTTTTACAGCTTCCACAGGAAAAAATTCACATGAAGGGACTTGTTTTAATGCTGCAGCGTGAAATATATAATCTACACCTCGAACCGCTGATTCTAAAGATTGAGAATCTCTAACATCTCCAATATAAAATTTCACTTTTGGGTGTGATAATCTTCTTCGTTGATCTTCTTGTTTTTTTTCATCTCGCGAAAACACGCGGATTTCACTAAAATGATCTGTATGAAGAAAGCGGTTTAAAACAGCATTTCCAAATGAACCTGTACCACCAGTAATCAGCAGAGTTTTATTTTCGATTTTCATATCTATTATTTAGTTTTTATTACTTCCGATAAATACTTAAAAGTTTCATCCGAGCAATGTTTCCATGTATAATTAATTGATTTCTTAAAAGACTTATTTGAAATATCTTCCCTTAATTGTTTGTTATTTAGCATCAACTTTATAGACTCATATATACTATCTACTTTAGTAGGATCAAAATACACTCCAGCATCGCCTAAAACTTCGGGCATAGGACCAAAATTAGAACAAGCTATCGGTAAACCTGATGTCATTGCTTCAATAAGAATATTTGGCATGTTTTCACAACTCGAAGCAAATACAAAACCATTTGCGTTAAAATAATATTCAGCCAAATCATCATAAGGGACCAACCCTAAGTAATTTACAGTATTTTCTGAGTTTAATTCAGAGTTTAAAACAGTTTCTAATTTTAATCTAGATTCTTCAGTAATATCTCCTACTAAATCTAAAGTTACTGGATAACCTTCTTTTTTCAATTTCAAAACGGCTGCAGCAACGTTCCATTGATGTTTATAAGCAGTAACAACAGAAACATATAATAATTTAAAAGGTCGGGTAGTGTTAAAATCATTAATTTCTCTCTGTATTACTGGTTCTTTAAGAAAAGAAACATTAGTTCCATGAGGAATAATTGTAGTTTTCTCTTCCTTAATATCAAGACTAGAATTAACCACACTTTTAGCATAATTTGTTAAAAAAATTATTCTGCTCGCTTTTTTAAATGTAAGACTTTGTGTGTAATGGAGGATTTTAAATCTTAATCTTGATTTAAAGCTCTTAAATCTCAAGTATTCAGTTTTTTCAAATGGCAGCATGTTTCTTGACATCGTTACCATGTCTTCAAAAGTTCCCATAAACGTTCCCCCTGGTACAAATAATAAATCACAATTATGCACTAACTTCGCCTTCTTAGAGAGAAAAAATACTTGAAAAAGAAAAGAATAAATAAAAGATTTATTTAGTAGTTTATGTGAAACTTTATCAAGCCATATATTATTAGGAAGCTTTTCTAAAGTACTTGTATTAGACCAAACAACTACTTTTTCAAATCCAAACTCTATTGGATTTGCATGAGTCAATATTTCTCTAAGATGTGTTAATCCCCCACCCGATCTGATGTTTGTTGCATCTATTCCTAAAACCATAGATTAAATATTTTTTAAACACTTTAATTGACGACTAAAGTATAATTAAATTTTATTTTTCCGCTTCTAACATAAACGATACTCTTTCTTGTAAAGAATGAGCTTTAAAAAACATAATTATGACAGGTTATTTTCAATTATATCTAATAGATTAACCGGTGAATTTTCTCCATTATAGTGATATTCAACATCTAAATTCTCTTTAAAAAAATCCATATTTATATCTTCAACATCTTCAAAATACATCATAAATCTTTCATCATAAAATTGAAATTTTTTTATTCCCTTCCAATTAGTAATTAACTTTTTATTATAATAAACAGCCTCCCAAGACCTTAACGTACCTCCTTGAGTATCACTTTTTATTATCTCAATAATACAATCGGAGGCAGCTTCTCTACTAAGATAATCTCGATAATTTAAATGATTCTTAGCATAGTTAATTCCATCTGGATACTTTTTATCTTTCTCTCTAGCACTTGTTATGTAAAAATCACAATTAATATCAAACTTTGTAAACTTTTCATATATTCTATGTAATAATTGCAATCTATCTTTTGCTTCGGCAATAAAAACCACGTCAGTTTTCGGATATTTCACTAAACTTTCTTCTTCAAATTTAGAAATAAACACCGGAGAATATTTAAACTCATATTTAGAGCAGTCATCAGGATTACTTGATATCACTAAATCAAAAAGATCATTTAGTAGATGTGCATTAAAACTTGGAATAACTTTTTCATAAATACTTACTGTATCTCGCAAAAATAATACTTGTTTAGAATTCGGAAATTTACTTCTCAACCAAGAAAGTAGTTCCTTATTGAACCAGCCAGCAATAAATGTAAAAGTGATACTATCATTCACAGAAAAATCGTTACCAATTAATTTTTTAAACCACATTTTTTTAAAAGGCAAATTAACCAATCTATTCAATCTTGGTGACATATGAATGTTGAACAACCTACTCCATATTTTTGAAGAAAAAACAACGTCTCTATAAATGATTTTAACATTCTTGATATTTGTCAAATCATTCATAATTATTTTACCACTCTCTTCATTACCTTCAAAGAATACATGTTTCATTTCTGTTTTAGCCACTTTAACTTTTTTTATATTTAATAACACTTTTATTCAGAATATCTGAGATGTATTTCTTGTAAAAAACTAAATTAATAATAATAGTTATTCCAATATTTATAATTAAAATAAGTAACGCAGATAGACTCCATGAAAGATAACCAGAGCTACTTATTTCAATAAAACTTGTTGCCATAATCATAAGAACAGCTGATATCATATCAACAAACAATAATTTATAAGTATTCTTTATGTCTATTTTTATAATATTCGAACCGAGATAATGTGCTAAATAAATTGTTCTATATGATATAGATACAAATGTACCTATTGCAACTCCAACAACACCTAGTTCTATAACTAATACTATTGAAATTAATAAATTTATGATAGGTTCTATAATCGCGCTTTTCTGAGTCTCTTTAAAATGCAATGCTGATTGCACAACTGTATTATAAGGTAATTGAAAACATCTAACAGCTGCTCCCATTGACATAATAATTCCAAACACTGGTAAAATGTAGTTTGCATCGTGAACACCACTGGTATATATCTTAACAAAAGGAATTATTAATATACCAGTAGTTGTAAATAATAGAGTTGAGACAATATGAATCGACCACTCAAATTTCCTAAATAAATTTTTAAGTTTTTCCGATTCATTTTTAGCAATCATATCTCCAATTAAGGAGGAGAATCCAGCTGTTGAAGCATATACAAACGTCTTAACTCCGCTAACAACCAAGTAATATATTGAGTAAATACTAATGCTTGAAAACGTACTGAACCATGTTAGTACTAAAATATCCGTTTTATCCTGAATTAAATAAGCCAAATGCTGAGCAACACCATTCCATTGTTGTTTAATTGGATTTTTTTTAGCTATTACACTTTTTTTAATATCATAATTCCTTTTAACATAAATACTTAATACAAGTGGTTTTAAAAAGAATATTATTGCTGCGCTGAGTTTTACTATATGAATAGAAAACCCAGATACTATCAGAAAAACTGATACCAAAACGTTTAGTACTAGAATAACACTATTTAGATAAAAAAATATGTACTGTCTTTGATCTGAGCGTAAAAGCAGCGTATACGTTATGCCAAAAAAATACTGAGCAAATACACTAATTGATATAATAACTATTAAAAACTCTATAAAATAATTACCAAATTCTCCATCTACAATATATGGGTAAATAAAGATCAGGGCAATTGTATATAAAGCAAGGGTAAATCCTATTCTATTGTAAAACTTCCTTGAATAATTGAATATCTCATTTATTTTTTTTTGATTTTTATCTGCTAAAGGCTTATATAAATTTGAAGATATAACGGCTCCAATTCCTAAGTCCAAAATAGTGATAAACCCGAGAAAACTTGTAATGGAATATACTAACCCATTAATAGATGAACCATAATACAATAGAATTAGACGAGGTACAATCAATCCAGCAATAATTACCAAAACTTGGTATATTAATGATGATATTGTATTCTTTTTTAATCGCTTGGCTCTATTCATTTTTTTTCGGTAATTCTAACCATCCTCCCATTATTTCATCCCACTCTTTTGGATTGAAACTCTCCATACCACCTCCAGGATAGAACGTCATTTCCCCAAAATACACTTGTCCTTTTTCTTCATAAAAATCTACTCTATTAAAAGGAATTTCTCTTGCCAAGCTTTCTGCTAGTTCAATCATCAACTCGTAGTTTTGAGGTTTCTCAATTGGACTTGCTGACATAGGGTATCTACGTTCAAATGGTAATTTATTCCAACTAAGATCAAAAAAGGTAACTTTCAGACTATCACCAGTAAATCTTTCACTACAAACAAAACAACACTTAGCCTTACCATTAAAAACCATAATTTTATAATCGTTGAGTTCCTTTCCTTCTTCATTGCCTAAGTATTTTTCAGCGATAATTTTTGGCTTTATCCCTTTATATGGTTTTTCTCGTCCGCCCCAATAATAATTACGATTTAAAGAATTATTCAATTTTACGCGTGCCTTCTTTTTATCTAATTTTGCTTTATCTGAGCATATAACAACCCCGCCACTATCATGTGTACATTTTAGAACAAATTGATTAGGTAATAACTCGAAATCTATATCTTCAAAACTATCCCAAGGACCTCCAACGAGTGGTACAAGGTATTTTTCTCCAATTCTTTGTGACACATACTTTCTCACTTCGTATTTATCCACCATTTGAGTATACTCAGCTTTAAAATTATATAACTTCAGCCACTGAATTTTTTCGTTAAACAAAGTAGGATTTCTTAGATTTAACTCTTGCCCCATTATCAAGTAATACATCCCTGACAAGTACCATCTGTCAGGTGTGATACTTCTAATAATAGGCTGTCTTAGGAAAAATAAAATTCCTCTAAATAGCAAATACTTTACTTTGATATTTTTCATTTTACGCCTTATCTTAAATAATTAATTATCTTCTTCTTAAGGTTTCTTGAAAATTCAGTAAGCCCAGTATTCAATAAGATAATACGCAAGAGTGTATTTCTGGAGAATTTTATTTTTAAACTTTCTGTATAGTACGTTTTTGCCAATTTCTTATCATAAGATGAACAACTTGTTCCTAGATTATATAAAAAAACTGCTTTAACCTCTGGATATATATCTATATCCTCTTTAAATCTATCATATATTAGTTTTAACGACTCATATGCATTCGCGGTAATTGCAGTACTATCATTTTGAACATAAGAAGTAGCTAATATCTCTGGTAAATATGATATCTTGTAGTTTTCTCTGACAACGCGTAATACAAAGTCCCAATCTGTAAACCTTCGTACATTAGGATCAAATTCAACGTTAAAAGCAAGTTCTTTCGTCATCATCATGGTAATAGAGGCAATAAAGTTACCCTTCAAAAGTTTACGATATAAATTGTCGCCAATTACAGTATCTTTATTTGGGACTACTTGCTCTTTACCGTTCACATTAATTCTTCTCATCTGACAAAAAGTTAAATCACAATTTGTTTTTTTCATAAACTTATATTGCTTTTCTAACTTGTCCAGATCCCAAGTATCATCGCTATCATGAATTGCAATATATTCTCCTTTTGACACTTTTGTACCTGCGTTTCTAGCCGCACACATCCCACTATTTTTTTCTAGTTGAACTATTCGTAATCTTTCATCTTTTATCTTTCTAAGATTACTTACTGTATCGTCTGTTGACCCATCATCAACTATTATTAACTCAATATTTCTATAAGTTTGATTTAAAACACTTTCAATAGACTTAGAAATTATATATGCTCTATTGTAAGTAGGTATTACGACTGAAATTAATTCGTTTTCTTTACAAATATTTTCTTCCATTTTCTTACTTTTTTACTTCAAAAACTCCAAGTTTATACAATATTATTTAACTCTTTTATTTTTATTGTTACTACCTATCAAACGATATATTTCTTTTAGTCTTATTTAAAGTAATAAGAATCGAAAAATGGTAAAACTGTCTTAGATATATAGTCATTTAAGTACATGTTTATATAGAAATATAAACATATTATTAAAAACCCAGATGATAATAGTTTTAATTTATCTCTTTTATTTAACAGTTCCAATCTATAGCCAGATGCTATAATTGTTGTAAGTGATAGAGCCGTTAATAACCTCATGAAAGTTAGAACAATCATATAAAGTGGGTAAAAAACAACTGTAATTAAATTAACATAAAATAATGTGTTGGCATAAGAGTACCACTTATGTTGATCATATTTGCTTACTATATTTCTATATTTTAACGAATAGATAGTTACAAGAATATGTATACCAATAGGTAACATAAACCCCCAATTTGTTCTAATTGCGAAATAAGTGGAAAGTCTGTCGTTTTGCATACTATCAATTATACCTTGAATAGAGTTTAGTAAACCTCTCCCTGTGATTAAATTCAATAAACTAACTAAAAGCGAAAAACCAACTATAATTTTTATTAAGTATTTTCTCTTTTTCACCTTTAGATTTACCAATAACAGAATCAAAAACATGTAATACATTACATGAAAACCACCAGCCAATAATGTAAATAAAATAAACTTTAGCTTCCCCCTTCTTTCACCTTTTATCAAAAAGGTAAGTGCATATTGAAAAAGGCAAAATCCATAGAAAAATTTCAATCCTCCATAAAATAAGAACACATAATAAAACATAAAGAAAATAAAGAATAAATGCGGATCATATTCTCTTTTTTTTATAGTTCTTATTATAAAGTTCAATGAAATTGCAGTCATTACCCCCCACCACTGATAGAAACTAAGCGATAGAAAAAGCCCTATTTTCTCTGAAGTGTAAAAAAGATAATAAAACCAAAAATCCTTTCGTTCAATGTTTTCAAATTCGGTATAGCCGTACCAGTAAGCATAAAAATCTATTGCATCTCCGGCCCCCGAATATTCATGACCACTCATCAAGAAAAAAAGTAGTATAGATGTAATATATACAAACAAATAACTTTTTCTCTTATTTAAATAAAATGATAAATGCCCAAAAATCAAAAAGATATAAACAACAATTAGAATTTGACTCATTTAGATATTATTTGGTGTTTTTTGAAATTTCCCCAAACCTTTAAATTTTAATGTTTTTTCGATTTATTTCCTCTTTACAAACTCTCTAGCTCTTTCTAGGTGACAAAACCCGTGCTACCTATCCTATAGCCTATATGTTTCCTCCTTTTATTTTTACAACCCAATAGTCAAATCGTTCAAGTTCTAGAAAAAAACAACGTTTTATAAATAATATATCACAACCACACATTATAAAAAACCTATCCAACACATTAATCAATTTATTATTGATAGCTTTAATTATTTTTGAGAATCTTGATATAAGATAATTTGTTGCTCTATTTAATACGATTGTTTTTCTATAAAACCTTATCTCTTAAATTATCACTGAGAATATTCTTGACATCATATACTACAGATTTTTCTTTCTTTAATACAGAGAAATCCAATTTTTCAAACTCATTATGAGCAACTGTTAAAACAATTGCATCGTACCTATTATTAGGAAGTATTTTTGTTGATTTTACTCCATATTCCTCCATTACCTCTTCTTCATTTGCCCATGGATCATAAATAGTAACATTAGTCCCATAATCTTTCAAGGAAGTAACAACATCAACTGCCTTTGTATTTCTTACATCAGGACAATTCTCCTTAAACGTAATACCAAGCACCAAAACATTCGCATTCTTAATGCGAACATCCTCCTTTATCATCAATTTAATTACTTCGGATGAGACATACTCCCCCATACTATCGTTTAACCTTCTTCCTGCTAAAATTATTTCTGGATGGTAGCCATACTCTTGAGCTTTTTGAGCTAAGTAATAAGGATCTACCCCTATACAATGCCCACCTACTAAGCCAGGTTTAAATGGCAAAAAATTCCACTTTGTACCGGCAGCTTCAAGCACATCATGGGTATTTATATCCATTAGCCCAAATATTTTAGCCAGTTCATTAACAAAAGCAATATTAATATCTCTTTGTGAATTTTCTATTACCTTCGCTGCTTCCGCTACCTTAATTGTAGGTGCCAGATGAGTTCCAGCTGTAATTACCGATCTATATAAAGCATCTACCTTTTTTCCTATTTCAGGCGTTGAACCAGAAGTTACTTTAAGTATCTTTTCTACAGTATGTTCTTTATCTCCAGGATTTATCCTTTCTGGAGAATAACCGCCATAAAAATCTTTGTTAAAAACTAACCCAGATACTTTTTCCAATATAGGCACACATTCTTCTTCTGTGGCTCCAGGATACACCGTTGATTCATAAACCACTATATTACCTTCACTTAACACCTTCCCTACTGTCTCACTTGCCTTTATTAAAGGGGTTAATATCGGACGATTATTTTTATCTACTGGAGTCGGTACAGTTACTATGTAATAGTCACAATTTCTTATAAATTCTAAGGACGTTGAGCAAAAAAGTCCATTTTCTTCTGAAGGTTCGGTTACCAAAACAGATTGAAGTACATCATCAGCTACTTCAAGAGTAGAATCTTTACCAGACATTAACTCAGTAACTCTGTCCTCATTAATATCAAACCCTATTGTCGGGTATTTTGTAGCAAAAAGTCTTGCTAAAGGTAATCCAACATACCCCAATCCTATTACAGCTATTTTTGGTTTATCCATTTTTTTATAAGTTTTCCCAGTACCACTTTACTGCTTCTTTCAATCCCTCTTGTAAAGAAAATTTAGGATTATATTTTAATAATTGTTTTGCTTTTTCAATACTTGCTAAAGAATGAGGGATATCACCCTGACGATTAGGCCCATGCACAATTTCAATGTTTTGAATTACAGAATCAAATTCGGACAAGTACTCTTTCAAATAACCTACTAAATCATTCAACGTATTTCTGTCTCCATAAGCCACATTGTATACTGTATTTATAGCCTCTGGCTTATCTGTAATTAAAGACAACAAATTTGCTTGAACCACATTATCTATATAAGTAAAATCTCTAGAATAATTACCATCTCCATTAATAGTTGGTGATTCTCCTTTCATGAATTGTCCAACAAACTTAGGTATTACTGCAGCATACGCTCCGTTTGGATCTTGTCGTCTTCCAAAAACATTGAAATAACGAAGACCTATTGTTTCTATACCATAAGTTTTCGAAAACACATCCGCATATAATTCATTCACATACTTTGTTATAGCATAAGGTGATAAAGGTTTCCCGATAACTTCCTCAACTTTTGGCAATCCTTTAGAGTCTCCATAAGTAGAAGAACTGGCAGCATACACAAACCTTTGTACTCCCGCTTGCTTAGCAGCAGTTAACATGTTCAAAAAACCACTCACATTAGTCGCATTAGAAGTTATTGGATCTTTTATAGAACGAGGTACAGACCCTAAAGCCGCTTGATGCAAAACAAAATCTACTCCATCTACTGCTTTTTGACAATCCTCATAATTTCTAATATCCCCTTCTACCAATTGAAATTGGTCATTTTCTAATAAATGAGCTATGTTCTTTCTTTTTCCCGTTTCAAAATTATCTAAGCAAACTACATAATTGTTTAACTCGATTAACTTATCACATAAGTTTGATCCAATAAAACCAGCACCTCCTGTGACCAATATTTTTTTATTGTTTAATTTATTCTCAAATTCCATTTCGTATTCAATTGAAAAATTAACTCTTTCCTATTCTGTAATATTCTATTCCTTTTTTCTCCAGATTATAAGCTATATATTGATTTCTCCCGTCAAAAATAACAGGTGAGTTCAATTGTTTTGTTATTTCAGTAAAATCAGGCGACCTAAACTCTTTCCACTCTGTTAATAAAATAAGCGCGTCAGATTCCTTTAAAACATCATATTTCGAATCAAAATATTCTACTTCTTTAAATTCTTTTAAATAATATTGTTTTGCCTCTTGCATTGCTTTTGGGTCATAAGCTTTTATCTTTGCTCCCCTATTTACAAGTTCTTTAATCGTAAATATAGAAGGTGCCTCTCTCATATCATCAGTACCTGGCTTGAAAGACAACCCCCATACTGCAAAAGTTTTACCTGATAAATCCTCTCCGAATTTCTTAGTTACTTTCTCTGAAATAATATATTTTTGTCGGTTATTAACATCCTCTACGGATTTAATAAGCTGAGCTTCATAACCATGCTCTTCACCAATCTTCTTTAAAGCTTTAACATCCTTAGGAAAGCATGATCCTCCATATCCCGCTCCGGGATAAATAAAACTATATCCAATCCTTGAGTCTGACCCAACACCTATTCTTACATCATTAACATCAGCTCCAACTCTCTCACAAATATTAGCTATTTCATTCATAAAAGATATCTTTGTTGCCAACATTGCATTCGCAGCATATTTTGTCATCTCAGCAGAGCGAATATCCATAGTTATAAAACGATCATGTGTTCTGAAAAAAGGACTATATAATTCTTTCATTCTGTCAAGGGCGAAATCAGAATCTGTACCTATTACAATCCTATCTGGCTTCATAAAATCATTTATTGCATCTCCTTCCTTTAAAAATTCTGGGTTTGAAACGACATCAAATTTGACTTCAACACCTCTTTTCTTAAGTTCAACACATATTGTTTGCCTAACTATATCCGCTGTTCCAACAGGTACTGTTGACTTTATAACTATTATAATTTCCTTTTGAAGTCTCTCCCCAATATCTTTTGATACCGAAATAACATGGCTTAAATCAGCTGAACCGTCTTCTCCCATAGGTGTACCGACTGCTATAAAAATGATTTCCACCTCATTAAGAAGCCCTTCCAAAGAAGTGGCAAAAAAAAGGTTTTCTTTTTCAATATTCTTTCGAACCATATGTTCTAATCCAGGTTCATAAATAGGGATCACGCCTTCACGAAGCTTTTCTATCTTCGCATGATCAATATCAACGCAAGTTACGGTATTTCCCATTTCCGAAAAACATACTCCAGATACCAACCCTACGTAGCCTGAACCGACAACGGCTATATTCATTTACTGCTTATCTTTTGATTTTAAACTTTCTTTATCATGCACTTCTTTTCTCAGTCCACTACTAGAAAATCTATGTTCTCTTTTATTAAAATATAGTTTTATACCTTTTTTCTCACAATAATCCCGACCAGTAAATTGTTTGTTCGCATATTCGTCACCGATAATTCTGACATCCACATGAAAAGAACGGAGGATATCCTCCAAATCTTGCTCCGTCGCATATGGCACAATTTCATCTACATATCTACAACCTCTTAATTGAATATATCTTTCAACTACAGATTGAACTGGTTTATTTTTATCTGGTCTATCAATAGTCGGATCTGTCTGCAATCCACAAATCAAATAGTCACATTGACGTTTTGCCTCCTCCAACATTTTTATATGCCCAGCGTGTAGTAAGTCAAAAGCACTAAAAGTTATACCTATTCTCATTTTCTTTTTACTTTTTACTGCGCAAAGATATATCTTCTTTTACAATAAAAAATATTTTTGTTTTAAATTTGACATTATCTCAACTAACTAAAATAAGATACACATATACTCTTATCTACAAGCCTCTCATTATTAAACAGGGTTCCCCCATATTTAACAGAAACAACCCCTTAGTCCTTCTTTAATTTTTATAAAATGGATGCTTTACCAGTTCTTTCTTAGCAAAAGGGTGAAAATCCCCCTTCAAACCTATTGGCTCGGTATTTCGAATTTCATGTACAATTTCTATCGCTTGTCTACTATCACTTAAACCATAACCGCAACCGTTCAAAACACCTTCGTAAACCCTGGTATGTAAATCGGTAAAACCAGAAGAAAACTCCAACTCTTCTCCCTCAATTTTAATTGACCTATAAGTCCTTTGCCCTTTTTTCTTAATATTTTCAGGAAGCACATCATAATTAATAGACAAAAACCATCTAACCCTAGCTCTTTCGAACTCAAGAAATCCTGCAGCTCTATCATGAGTATGCAAATGCACAACATTTCGCTTTACACATCCAAAAATCCATGACAACATATCATAAAAATGCACACCGATATTCGTTGCAATACCTCCCGATTTACTGACATCTCCTTTCCATGAAGTGTAATACCAACTTCCCCTTGAAGTCAAATAAGTCAAATCAACATCAAAAACCTTATCTCTAGGAGACTGATCTACTTTTTTCTTTAGAGCAATAATACTCTCATGCTCTCTCAACTGAAGTATATTCCACACTCTCTTTCCTGATTCTTTTTCCATCCTTTCAAGAGCATCAATATTCCATGGATTTAAAACTAAAGGCTTTTCACAAATAGCATCAGCCCCTCTTCTTAAAGCCATACGAATATGAGAATCATGCAAATAATTAGGAGTGCAAATACTCATGTAATCTAACTGCACCCCCTTATCATATTTTAACATTTCTAAATACCTATCAAATCGTTCTGCTTCAACAAAAAAATCAGCGTTCGGAAAATAACTATCAATAACTCCAACACTATCAAACTTATCTAAAGCAGCCAATAAATTACTATTGGTATCCTTAATCGCCTTTAAATGCCTTGGTGCAATATATCCAGCTAAACCTATAAGTGCAAAATTTTTCATTTTTCTATTTGAGTATCCTAAAGAAAATTTAATTTACGAAGTTACAAAAATGTTTAACGAAATATCAAAAAACAAAAAAGCTTCATCAATTTTGATGAAGCTTTTTTTCTTCCGTGGGCGCGAAGGGATTCGAACCCCTGACCCCTTGGGTGTAAACCAAGTGCTCTGAACCAACTGAGCTACGCGCCCTTAATTGTTTATACTCACTAAGGATGAGTTTGTGGGCGCGAAGGGATTCGAACCCCTGACCCCTTGGGTGTAAACCAAGTGCTCTGAACCAACTGAGCTACGCGCCCTTAATTGTTTATACTCACTAAGAATGAGTTTTGAACTTCAATTTCTTTGTAAAAGTAATTGCTAATTGCGGGTGCAAATATATAACAGTTTTTAGAATTGACAATACTTTTTATAAAGTTTTTTTCTATAAAATTTCAGCAACAACAAAAGTACTTCCACCTACGTATGCCACATCATTTTCTTTTAAATTAATTTTCAAAGACTTATACGCATCATCAACTGAAGAATATGATCCTCCTTTCAATCCATATTTTTTTGCTTTTTCTTTCAATTCCCTTTCAGAAAGTCCTCTTGGAATATTCGGTTTACAGAAATAATACACGGCTTCTTTAGGAAACATTGGTAAAACATCTTCCAACTTTTTATCAGAAACGACTCCTAAAAGGATATGAAGTTTTTCAAAATTTTCTTTTTTTAGTTGTGCTAAAGTGTAAGATAATCCTTCTTTATTATGAGCTGTATCACAAATAACTTTTGGTAAATCTTGAAGAATTTGCCACCTCCCCTTTAAATTCGTATTACGAACTACATTTAAAAGACCTTTTCTTATATTTTCATCAGAAACATGATAATCTTTTAATTCATTAATTGCTCGTACGGCTGATCTTGAATTATGTAATTGATAATCTCCCAACAAATCAGTATCATATTTATCTTTCATATCTGAAGCAAAAATCAACTCAACACTACATTCCTTTGCCTTTCTTTCAAAAACGGGAGTAGTTTCTTTTTGCCTTTCTCCAATGACTATCGGAACATTCTTTTTAATAATCCCTGCCTTTTCAAAAGCTATTTCTTGTAGTGTTTCTCCTAAAAACTGAGTATGATCTAACCCTATATTAGTTATTACAGACACTTCAGGAGTAATAATATTTGTGGAATCTAACCTTCCACCAAGCCCTACCTCAACAACAGCAATGTCAACTTTTTGCACAGCAAATTCATTAAAAGCCATACCTACGGTCATTTCAAAAAAGGATAGCCCTTGCTCTTCCAAAAAAGGTTTATTCTTTAAAATAAAGTCTTTTACAGAATCTTTTGATATCTCTTCTCCATTAATTCGAATCCTTTCTGTAAAATTCTTTAAATGAGGCGATGTATAAAGTCCAACCTTATAACCAGCTTCCTGCAATATCGAAGCAATCATATGACTCGTAGAACCTTTACCATTAGTTCCTCCTACATGAATAGATTTAAATCTTCTTTCTGGATTCCCTAAATGCTTAGTCAAAGCTAATGTATTAGTCAAATCTTTTTTAAACGCAGTTTTACCTTGCTTTTGATACATAGGCAACTGAGCAAACATCCAATCGAGTGTTTCCTGGTACGTCATTTACTGTAAAATATTTGTATAACTTATTGTGAAAGCGAAAATTTATAAATAATAGTCCCTTTTTGTTTTGTAGGAGCATTAGAATCAGGATTCCATTTTGTTTTTAGTGCGGCTTTTTTAGCTGCATCATATAAACAAGAAGCCGAGTTAGTTGTTCCTCTCGCTCCAGGTATGGCACGAATAACCTTTCCATTTTTATCTACTTCAATACTAACAACCACAGTTCCTTCTTCTTGGCAATTCGGTTTTTCAATTGGTTTTGACAGTGCCTTTCTTCCTGCTAAATTATAATTCCCTCCTGAGCCACTTCCTCCTTTACCATAATATTTAGAAGAGTTAGGATCTCCATTTTGATTTCCTTTCGTTCCATCTTTATCATCATCTCCTTCTCCACCAGAAGCACCGTCTTTCGAAGCTCCATTCAACAAACTATTTAACGCATCTGTTGTAGCTTTTGAAGGTTTTGGTTTTGGTTTTTCTTTTGGCTTTGTCTTTTCAGGAGTTTCAGTAACTTTTTTCTTTTCTTCCTTACTTTTTTCTACCACAGGAACATCCTCAGAAGTATCATCCGTAATAATATCCTCTTTGATCACTTCTTCTTGAACTTCTTCCACTTGTTCCTCCTGAACCTCTTCTACTGGCTCATTTGTTGCTTGCTGTTTTGTTTTTTCAACAGGCTCTCCTTTACCCACATCTGAATTACCAAAATTAATGGCAACTCCATACTCTATAGGAGGATCTAGGTATCTCATCCCGAAATTAAATACGCCATAGAGTAACAACAACAAAATAATTGCGGTTATTACTGCTGATTTTTTCTTATGCTTTGTATCTAATATGGACATATATTTATTTTCCTTTAACCGCTAAAATCATCTTCAACTTATTTCTATTAGCTATATCAATAACCTTCATAACATTTTTATATGCAACATTTTGATCTCCTCGAATAACCACTGTTTTCTTCTTATCAGCACCGACCTTCGCTAGCAATTCTCTTTCCAAATTCCTTGAATTCACTTTTGATTTATCCAAATAAAAAGATGAATTCTTGGTAATGGTAACAGCAACAGAAGTACTATTTTCAGTTTTACCTCCTGCTTTCGGTAACAAAACATCAATCGCACTCACTGTAACCAACGTTGAAGTTAACATAAAGAATATTAACAACAGAAATACAATATCTGTCATCGACGACATATTAAAACTAGGATCTACCTTATTTCTACCTCTTAAATTCATAATTATACAGGCTCATTTAAAAGATCTAAGAACTCCACAGATTTTGCCTCCATTTGATAAACAACTTTATCCGTTCTCACAACCAAATGATTGTATGAAATATAAGCAATAATCCCGACAATTAAACCAGCAACTGTAGTAGTCATTGCCGTATAAAGTCCATCAGAAAGCATTTTAATATCTATTTGCCCTCCCGAATTTGCTATTTCATGAATGGCAACAATCATTCCAATTACAGTTCCTAAAAAACCAATCATAGGTGCAGCACCTGCAATAGTAGCTAAAACACTCACATTTTTTTCTAACTGGTACACCTCAAGTTTACCTGCATTTTCAATTGCCTTGTTAATATCTTCTAAAGGCTTTCCAATTCTAGAAATTCCTTTTCCAATTAACCTAGCTGTTGGTGTAGTTGTATTATCACACAATGACTTTGCGCTTTCTAACTTACCATTCATTACATGATCTTTTATTTGATTCATGAAATTCTTATCTACTTTCGAAGCAGCTTTAATAGCGAAAAAGCGTTCAAAATATATGTATAATGCTACGGCTAAAAGAACAAATAATAAAGCAATTATAATTTGTCCTCCTATACCTCCATCCATAATTAAATTATAGATGGACAATGTCTTTTCTTGTGACACTTCTTCTACTACTTCAGCTTGGTCTTGAAAATATGCTATCATTAAGATGAATTTAAGTTTTAATACTAATACCATTTACAAATCAAATTTATCCAATAAATTCACTTTTCGATAAACTTCGTTCTAAAAAACGGTCATAACTCAAGGAATGTTCTCTTTTTATTCCCTGTCTATCGGAAAAATACAAACGTTTTCGTTTAGGATAACTTCAAACTGTAATTGGTATAACGAATGAGTTCTTTTTTAATTGTTTAAAAAAATCCTGAATTGCGAAAATTCAGGATTCAAAATTATAAAATAAAATGTATGTTTCTTAATATTTTATGCTAACATTAACTTTACCATAATATATCCCACACCACCTAATACAATTGTATATGGTAATGCCATTTTTACCATTTTTGTATATGATAAATTTATCAATGGAGCTAATGAGGATGTTAATAAGAATAAAAATGCTGCCTGACCATTTGGCGTTGCTACACTCGGTAAATTGGTACCTGTATTAATAGCAATAGCTAATGTTTCAAAATGTTCTCTAGTAATTTGACCTGACTTAAACGCAGCTTCTACTTCTCCAATATAAACAGTCGCAACAAAAACATTATCACTAATTGCAGAAAGAAGTCCATTAGCTAAATAAAATAGCCCTGGCTGAGAAGATGGATCCTGCTCTAAAGCCCAGTGAATAATCGGACTAAACAAGTGTTGATCATGAATCATTGCTACAATTACAAAAAACACTACTAATAAACCTGTAAATGGAAGTGCTTCTTCAAAGGCGTGCCCTAACTGATGCTCATCAATAATTCCCATAAACGAAGTTTGAACAATAATCAACGCCAATCCTATAAATCCAACAGGAGCAATATGTAAAGCTAACCCAGCTATTAAAAGTATTGCAGATACACCTTGTATAATAAGTCCATATTTTTGCTTATCTGTACGCTGTTCATCTTCCTTCTCTGTATATCTTTCAATAATTTCAGCTGCAACCTTAGGAAGTTTAGCTCCAAAACCAAACCAACCTGTAATTTCTAATACTATCGTTGTAGCCACACCTAATACGAATACTGGAATTGTAATTGGTGCCATTTGCATGAAAAACTCAATAAAATCCCATCCCATTCTTTCACCAATTAGTAAATTTTGAGGCTCTCCAACCAAAGTACAAACTCCTCCTAATGCAGTACCAACCACACCGTGCATGATTAAGCTTCTTAGAAAACTTCTGAATTGTTCCAATGTTTCTCCACTAAGCTCCTTTCTATCCAAAATACCGTCGTCGTCATGATCCGAAGAACTTGAATGTATTTTATGATAAACTCCATAGAATCCAACTGCAACACTAATTAATACGGCTGTAACGGTTAATGCATCTAAAAATGCAGATAAAACTGCTGATAGTATTACGAATAATACAGATAGAACTACTTTCGATTTTATTCTAGTAAATACCTTACTAAAAATATACATTAAAAGAGGTTTCATGAAGTAGATACCTGCTACCATAAACACTAATAGCAATACTACCTCAAGATTTTGATCAACCTCATGGTAAGCATTTTTAGGTGTTGTTAATCCTAAAGCCAATGCTTCAATGGCTAGTAAACCACCTGATTGTAGGGGATAACACTTTAAAGCCATTGCCAGAGTAAAAATAAACTCTCCGATAAAAAGCCAAGCTGTTACTGTTTTTCCTAAAATAAAGAAGGAAAAAATGTTAAAGATTAAAAAGCCAATCATGGTCATTTTAAACCATTTTGGGCTGTTACCTAAAAAATATTTAAACATATTACTTAATTTATAGCTTTTAAACTAGTTCTTTCAATGCTATTTCAAAAGCTGTTTCACTTATTTTCGTTTTTGAAGCACTCTTTGAAAATGTTTTCTGAAGTGCTCTTTTTATCGTGTTTGAGGTATCGCTAAAAATAGCCTCATCTGTCATTTCAACCCTTCTTTCCATGAAATAAGCAAACACTCTTGCCATTCCACAATTCGATATAAAGTCAGGTATTAAACTTACTTTCTTATCAGTTTCTTCCATAATTGGTCCAAAGAAAATTTCCTGATCTGCAAAAGGAACATTTGCTCCACAAGAGATCACTTCCAAACCTGTTGCAATCATTTGATCAATTTGATCTTTCTTTATTAACCTTGATGCAGCACATGGTGCAAAAATTTCACATGGTAAATTCCAAATTCGAGCATTCATTTCTTCGAAAGGAACCATGTTTTCCGCAATTAATGTGTTTCCGTCCTTATTCAAGAAAAGTTCTTTTATCTCTTCAAAAGAAAAACCGTCTTCATTAATCACTCCACCAACTCTATCTATAATTCCAACTACCTTTGCACCCATTTGGGCTAAATAATACGCTGCTGCGGAACCTACATTACCAAAACCTTGTACAATCGCCCTTTTACCAACAACACTTCCTCCATAGATTTCATAATAATGCTTTACTGCTTCAGCAACACCATAACCAGTAATCATATCGGCTACTGTATATTTTCTCGCAACGCTTGGAGATAGGTTAGAATCTTCGAGAACTTTAATTACTCCATGACGCAACTGACCAATTCTATTGATTTTATCTGCTTCAGTTGGTTTAAAATGTCCATTAAATACTCCTTCTTGCGGATGCCATACCCCACTATCTTCAGTAATTGGAATTACTTCATGAATTTCGTCTACATTTAAATCACCTCCAGTACCATAGTAATTCTTTAATAAAGGAGCTACTGCTTTATACCAACGCTCTAAAACTCCTTTTTTTCTTGGATCGTGCGGATCGAAATTAATTCCCGACTTAGCACCTCCAATCGCAGGCCCTGATACTGTAAACTTAACCTCCATTGTTTTCGCCAAAGACATCACCTCATACTTGTCCAATCCTTTTCTCATTCTTGTTCCTCCTCCGGCTGCTCCTCCTCTTAGCGAATTTATAACAGTCCAACCTTCCGCTTCTGTTTCTGAATCCTTCCAGTTAAAAACTATTTCAGGTTGTTTTTCTTCATATTTTTTTAGTAATTCTTTCATCTTTTATTTTTTAGTAATGTTCAACTTTAGTTTCTTTTCTCTTAATAGCTAACTATACATCATAATTTTTTACCCCTATAAGGGGAGTTAAAGCTGATTCATCTAAATAATTTTTAAATTTTTCTTACCTCACAAACTTACCAAAAAAATATATGTTTCGTGTTATTATTTTACCTAACTACCTATATTAGGCATAACTTGTTTTCAATGACCTTTGGATTGTATATAATTCTTAATATACACTGCTAAAATACGATGGAAACTTTACACACTCAAAAAGTTTCCATTGAACCAATAGCTTTTAACAAAATTTTAAACGAAATCGTTTCAGGAAAGTTCTGCTAAAAAAATATCCCCCGAGGAATGATCAGAGCTTGCACCTGTTACTGATGCCAAACAATTTACTTTATTATCTTCCCTTAACACTCCTAAAAAAGCAAAAATTAATGCTTCTTTATATTCTATAAGCACCTTTTCGGCCAAAACTACTCTTTGTTGCGTAAAAAACTCAATTCTTTTCATTAAGAAAACATTAAATACTCCACCTCCAGTATACAGAACATTTCCTTTTCCTGGCATGGATTTACTTATTTGATAAGCCGCGTGCTCAATTGTTGTTCTCAGTATGGTAGGGATATCATCCTCATATCGATCAATTAAAGGAATTACGTGTTTTTGAACCCACTCCAACCCAAGAGATTTTGGCGGTTTCTCTTTGTAGTAGCTTAAACCATTTAGCTCTTTGAACAAGTCTTTATTTAAGTTTGCCGCTGCTGCCAACTTCCCTTCATCATCATACTCTTCTCCAAGCTTTCTAACATAGTAATTAAGAACAATATTTACTGGGCAGATATCATAAGCAATTCGGCTCCCATTATCATTGTCAAAGGAAACATTTGCAAACCCGCCAAGATTAATACAATACTTATAATTACGAAACAACAACTTATCTCCAACTGGCACTAATGGCGCTCCTTGTCCACCTAACTTTACATCTTGAGTTCTGAAATCACATATAACTTTTCTAGATGTTTTATTAGCTAGTGTTTGACCATCTCCGATTTGTAGAGTAATTCCTTTATCTGGTTCATGAAGAATTGTATGTCCATGAGATGCTATAAAGTCAATTTTTTTAATATTATGGCTAAGGATAAACTCTTCAATAACTTCGGCAATTAATTCTGCATATGCTATATTCAGTGAGTCTAATTCATTTTTCTCATACAACACAGCTTCCTGCAACTTTTTTTTCCATTCTGAAGAATAAGAAACAGTTTCGGAAAAAGTTATTTCAAATTGCGTATAATCCTCTTTTTTAAATTTAGCGTACACTAAATCAATCCCATCTAATGATGTTCCCGACATCATCCCGATAACAAAATAGTAATTCTCTATCATATTCAGTAAAAATAGAAAACTCCATTGAATATTTCACATTAAAAACGTATCTTTGAAAACAATTTTTACGAATTTAACAAATAAATTAATAAATAGATAAATGGATTTCAACCTTACTGAAGAGCATTTAATGATTCGTGATGCTGCACGTGATTTTGCACAAACCGAATTATTACCTGGAGTTATTGAACGAGATGAAAAACAAGAATTTCCAAACGAGTTAGTCCGAAAAATGGGTGAACTTGGTTTCATGGGAGTTATGGTAGATCCTAAGTACGGAGGAAGTGGTATGGACACTGTTTCTTACGTTCTTATTATGGAAGAACTTTCTAAAATTGATGCTTCTGCCTCAGTAATGGTTTCTGTTAATAATTCATTAGTTTGTTATGGTTTAGAATCTTACGGTTCTGAAGAGCAAAAACAAAAATACTTAACAAAATTAGCTACTGGAGAGCAAATTGGTGCTTTTTGTTTAAGTGAGCCTGAAGCTGGAAGTGATGCAACTTCTCAAGCTACTACTGCTGAAGATAAAGGAGACCATTATTTATTGAATGGTACCAAAAACTGGATTACCAATGGTGGGCGTGCAGAAGTTTTTCTTGTAATTGCTCAGACTGATAGAAGCAAAGGTCATAGAGGAATTAATGCTTTTATCGTTGAAAAAGGTATGGAAGGTTTCCATATTGGACCTAAAGAAGATAAATTAGGTATACGTGGTTCTGACACTCATACTTTACAATTTAATGATGTAAAAGTACCTAAAGAAAATAGAATTGGTGAAGATGGTTTCGGATTTAAATTTGCCATGAAAACCTTATCAGGAGGTCGTATCGGAATTGCAGCTCAAGCTTTAGGTATTGCTTCAGGAGCCTATGAATTGGCTTTAAAATATTCTAAAGAACGTAAAGCTTTTGGAACTGAAATTTGCAATCACCAAGCTATCGCCTTCAAATTAGCAGATATGTATACTGAAATTACCGCTGCTCGTCATTTAGTAATGAAATCTGCTTGTGATAAAGATGCTGGAGCTAATTACGATCAATCTGGAGCCATGGCTAAGTTGTATGCATCGAAAGTTGCTATGGAACAAACTGTGGAAGCTGTTCAAATTCATGGAGGTAATGGTTTCGTAAAAGAATATCATGTAGAAAGATTAATGCGTGATGCGAAAATCACTCAAATCTACGAAGGAACCTCTGAAATTCAAAAGATTGTAATTTCAAGAAGCTTAATTAAAGGATAAGCTATTTATATATTATACAGACTAGTTTTTTCATTATTTACTCCACTTTTCAAAAAAGTGGCATAGAAGTTGGGTAACAAACAACAACTTTAAAAATTTAAAAAAATGAAAAAACTAGTTTTTATTATTGCCGTAATGCTTGGAGTATCAATTCAGGCTCAAGAGGGAGAATTTAATGTTGGTGTAAATGCTGGTCTTCCTATAGGAGACACCAATAATGTTTATTCTTTTACTCTTGGCGCAGAAGCAAACTACTTATTTAATGTTGCCGACAATTTCAAAGCCGGTCCTTCAGTAGCCTTTGTAAACTTTTTTGGAAAGGATATTAATGACAATCAAGGTTTTGGTGATATTCAATTTTTACCTATTGCTGCCGCTGCAAGATATCAAGCTTCAGATAAATTTACTGTTGGAGCTGATATTGGATATGGAGTAGGAATAAACACAGGTAATGACGGTGGTTTTTACTATCGACCTTTAGTTAGCTACGAAGTTGCTGATAACATTGCGGTTCAAGGAAGTTATAATGGAATTTCTGCTGACGGAGGAAGTGTGAATAGCATTGGCTTAGGAATTCTATTTAAGTTATAATATAAAATGTATTTGTTTTAAAAGTTCATCCAATGGATGAACTTTTTTTATTTAATATTTATCCTTGAGCATAGGTCTAGTTCTATACAAGCTTTATATATTTATACTATGGACACAAATAACTTGGACAACCCTGTCTGGCAGGCTTTAAGTGAAACTCATAACTCATATGCTATTGAATACGATGGAGTAAAGTTTTACAACCCTGAAGTTTGCCCATTTGGTGGTTTTACTAAAATTGGAAAAACTAAAGAAGCTATGGAGTCATATAGCAAAATATGTGATGATTTCTTTATTGTAGGAAATCACCCCATCAAACCTTCTACACTTACACTTGATAAAACAGTTATCTGCGATCAAATGGTTCTTTCCCAATTAAACCAGCCAGAATATACTCATTCCATTGAAAAACTAACCGAACAACATATTGACGAACTTTATGAACTTGTTTGGCTGGTAATGCCTGGTTATTTTAAAAAAAGGACTTTTGAAATGGGGGATTATTATGGTATTTTTATTGATAACACGCTAGCCGCAGTCACAGGTGAAAGAATGCAAATGAATGATTATATTGAAGTAAGTGCTGTGGTAACTCACCCAAACCACATTAGAAAAGGGATGGCGAAACAACTGGTTGCTTATACTTCTCAAAGAATCTTGGAAAAAAATAAAATTCCAATTTTACATGTTGCTCAAAAAAATACCGGAGCAATTAAACTCTACGAAAAATTAGGATTCAAAAGTATTCGAAAAATGACTTGGAGACATTATGTGAAGAACTCGTAATTATTTAAAATCGACTTTATGGAGATGAAGACCAGATGAAGGTGCAATTGTTTTTAGAAAATCGATATCACTATTTGGATTTAAAGACTCCTTTATAAAATCTAAATCATAGTTTCCTTTTCCTAACTCAAACAATGCTCCCATTATTAAACGTATCTGATTTCGAAGAAACCCCTCTCCTTTTACAACCAAAACATAGCTTCTTTCAGGAAAAAACGAAGCAGACAACTCAGTATTATCCATAATAATACATTGATCAATTGCTCTTTCTACTTTGGTGTCTTTTGAAGGTTTTGTACAGTATCTTGTGAAATTATGGAAACCTTCAAACAACTTTGCTCCTTTTTTCATTTCATCGATATCAAGATCCTGCAAAACCCCTGTTAAAAAAGCGGCACAATAAGGATGATTTTTCTCTCCATAAGAGAAATAATATCTATACTCTTTTAGCTTAGGGTGTTGAATAATATTAAAACTATCATCCGTTATTCTTTCAATAGATAAAGCTCGAATATCTGAAGGTGAATTTAGATTAAAGCTTTCAATAAAGTCTTTTTTTTCAAGCTCCACATCAATAAACAACTGAAAAGCATAATTCGTTGAGGAAACTTTGGCATCTGTTCTTCCTACTCCAACAGATTTATTACGGATACCTTTACATACAAACTTTAATGTTTTATCAATAGCCCAATGTACCGTTTTAAGATCGGGTTGCTTTTGCCATCCATGAAATCGAAACCCAAGATACTGGACTCTAACAAGATAAGAATAACTGTAATTCATAATGCCAAATCTACAACCATTTTCACTTTAATCCTTATTTTGAATCGTTCTAAATAAATTATTGATTATTCAATAAAAACAACCTTTTAGTAAAAATAAATTAACAAAAACATCGTTTTACCTAAAATTCCTCATTAAAAATCAATTTTTTTTCAAAAAAAATGCATTTTTATTAAATCGATATTTTTTTCAATTTTATTTGAGTACTTCTCATTTTATATACACTTAGGTTTGTTCCTTTTATCATATTGAAATTTTTCCCCCCTTTTTTTTGACAATCAAACCGTTTACGAAAACGTTTTTCCCCCTTAACAAGCTAGCTGCCATTTGTTTATATCTATAAAAAGTTGAAAATTAGCACCTCATTTAATCAAAAATTCGAATAGTTATGGTAAAATTTAATCCTATTACATTTACGATAACCATGCTCTGTTTTAACTCTTTTTCGCAAACTAAAGAAACGAAAAGTAACTTTTCGTTAAGCGGAAGCGTGGATACGTATTACACAACAAATTTAAGTACAAGTAGTTTAGGTAGCGTCGGTATTTTATCCGATAATTCAGCAAATGGATTTGGTCTTGGTATGGCCAATGCTGTTCTTTCTTATGAAAAAGAAAAAATTGGTGCAGTTGCCGATTTAGCCTTCGGACCAAGAGCCAATGCCGCTAATGCTTATGAAGGTGCTATCAATCAGTTATATGTGTATTACCAAGCTACTGATGATTTAAGATTCACACTTGGACAGTTTAATACCTTCTTTGGGTATGAGGTTATTGCTCCTGCAGCAAATTTCAATTACAGTGTTTCTTATCTTTTCAATGCTGGACCTTTTTCACATACAGGTTTAAAAGTGGATTACACAGCTTCTGAAGATTTAAGCTTCATGCTGGCAGTAACGAATCCACATCTTATTACTGAAGGAACCAATCCTACAGACGATTATCAATTAGGTTTTCAAGCTGGTTATAAAGGGCAGTACTTAAATTTAGTTTATGGAGCTGACGGATCTGGCTTTAAAGATTTCTTGTATTTAGATTATACAGGTGGATTCAACATTACAGATGATTTTTATTTAGGCATTAATGGTGCTTATGCAAATTCAAATGACGCCGATGCAGGGTACTATGGTGTTGCATTGTATTTACAAAAAGAATTTAAAAATGAGTTCTCATTAGGACTAAGACCAGAATTCTTCACAACAACAACATCTACGGGAGACCTTAGTCAATCGGCTTATACCTTAACCTTGAATAAAGGAATTATGAAAAATTTAAAGGTTATTACGGAATTCAGATATGATACCTCTGATGACGTTACATTTTTTAATGACAAAAGTATAACAGGAGTAACGCTAGCAGCTATTTACTCTTTTGAATAAAAACATCGTTTATTATGAGTTTAACTTTAACAATAATTCAAGATAACACTTCTGACTTAGCAACTGAAGTTGCTAAAATAAAAGGAGATATGGGAATGCTTTGGATGCTTCTTTCAGCAATTTTAGTATTCTTTATGCAGGCAGGATTTACTTTAGTTGAATCTGGAATGACACGTTCTAAGAACGCAGTAAACATTGCGATGAAAAATTTACTGGATATCTGTGTAGGTTCTTTAACATACTGGATGGTTGGATATTCATTAATGTACGGAAGTACATCAAATGGATGGTTCTTCTGGAGTGGTTTATTCCAAGGAGAAGGAGCTGATCTTCTTTTCCAAACTATGTTCGCTGCAACCGCTGCTACCATTGTATCAGGAGCTATCGCAGGTAGAACAAAATATTCTACTTACGTAATATTTTCAATCATAATGACTGCCCTTATCTACCCAATTGCCGGAGGCTGGCAATGGCAAGGTGAAGGTTGGTTAACTAAAATGGGATTCATTGATTTCGCGGGTTCTTCTATTGTACACTCTGTAGGTGGATGGGCTGCTCTAGTTGCTGCTATTTTAGTAGGTCCAAGAATCGGGAAATTTGTAGATGGTAAAGTACTTCCTATTCCTGGGCACAACCAAATTTTAGCCACATTAGGAGTTTTCATCTTATGGCTAGGATGGTTCGGATTCAATGGAGGTTCTCAATTAGCTTGGGGAGGTGAAGATGCTATCGCTGCTTCAAATGTTGTTTTAGTTACAAACCTTTCAGCTGCCGCCGGTGGATTAGGAGCTCTTATTACAACATGGATCTGGTATGGTAAACCACATTTAGCACAAACCTTGAATGGAGCCTTAGCTGGTTTAGTAAGTATTACAGCTGGTTGTGGAAACATGACTGATGGTGGCGCTGCTTTAGCTGGATTAATTGGAGGTGTTTTAGTTGTATTCTCAATTGAATTTATTGAAAAGAAATTAAAAATAGACGATGCTATTGGTGCCGCATCTGTTCACGGAGTTGTTGGTGTTTGGGGAACTTTAGTTATAGGACTTTGGGGCGTCAATGGAGATAAAGGTATTGGACTTTTTAATGGTGGAGGATTCTCTCAATTAGGTGTTCAAGCCGTTGGTGCTTTTGCATATGCTTTATGGGCAATTGTTTTAGCATTCGTAGTTCTATTCACACTAAAGAAAACCATTGGACTAAGAGTTTCTAAAGAAATTGAAGAAAAAGGATTGGATTTAGCTGAACACGGTACAATCGCATACCCTGGAAAAAGAGATAGAGGTGAATAACAAACAAGTATTCTTTAATACAAAAAATAGAAATAGATAACTATTTCGTTCTTCACAGAACGTTTTAGTGTAAGCCTACTCAAGATGAATAGTTTTCACAACTATTTGTCTTGAGTATACTAAACTAACTGAGTTAGTTATGTTAAACATTAATTATTGTAAAAAAGCAAACAAATGAAACAACAAGGATTATATTACCCAGAGTTCGAAAGAGATAACTGTGGTGCTGGATTTATTTGTAATTTAAATGGAGAAAAATCAAACACTATCATCCATAATGCTCTTGAAATTCTAGTAAAACTAGAACATAGAGGTGCAGTAAGTGCCGATGGACGAACAGGTGATGGTGCTGGTATTCTTATCGATATTCCACACGAATTCTTTAAGCGTGTTTGCTCATTTACAATTCCTGCTCCGAAAGAGTATGCTGTCGGGATGGTATTCCTTCCTAAAAGCTCTAACCAATCAAACTACTGTATTTCAGTTTTTGAAGAAGAAATTAAAAAACAAGGATTAAGAATTATAGGTTGGAGAGATGTTCCTGTTGATACTTCGTTTATGGGAAAAATCGCTTCCAAAACCGAACCTAAAATAAAGCAAATTTTTGTTGATAAAAACGATACAGAACTTACTGATTTACAATTTAACGCTAAACTATTTGCAGCAAGAAAAATAGCAGAACATATTATTGCTAAATCGAAACTTTCACAAGCTGACTACTTTTATTTACCAAGTCTATCAACGACAACGTTAATTTACAAGGGGCTTTTAATTCCTGAAGATATTGGTAGATATTATAAAGATTTAAAAGAGAAAGATGTAGTAACAAGACTCGCACTTGTTCACCAACGTTTCTCTACCAACACTTTCCCTGCTTGGAGTTTAGCGCAGCCTTTCCGATACATGTGTCACAATGGTGAAATTAACACACTAAGAGGTAACGTAAGTAGAATGAGAGCCAGAGAAGAACTTATGAAAAGTGACTTGTTTGGTGAAGATGTAAAGAAATTATTCCCGATCGTAAGAGATGGGAAATCGGATTCTGCTTCGATGGATTTGGTCGTAGAACTTTTGTTAATGACAGGTAGATCTTTACCAGAAGTAATGATGATTATGGTACCTGAAGCATGGGAAAAGCACCAAACAATGTCTGAAGACAAAAAGGCTTTCTATGAGTACAATTCATGTATCATGGAACCATGGGATGGTCCTGCTTCCATTCCTTTTACAGATGGAAATTATATTGGTGCTCTTTTAGACAGAAACGGATTGAGACCTTCGCGTTATACCGTAACAAAAGATGGATTCGTTATTATGTCTTCTGAAATTGGAGTGGTTCAAGTAGAACCAGAAAATGTAGAAAGACATGGTCGATTAGAGCCAGGAAAAATGTTCTTGGTTGACATGAATGCTGGAAGAATTATTGAAGATGAAGAAATTAAATCTGAAATTGTTTCTAAAAGACCTTATCAAGAATGGGTTAGTGAACATACACTTCCATTAGCGAAAGTTCCGTACACAAATAATATGTGTCCAATTGAGCCTACGAATTACAAAACTAGGTTACGTGTTTTTGGGTACACCATAGAAGAAATTAACACAGTAATCGTTCCAATGGCAACTAAAGCTAAGGAGGCTATCGGATCAATGGGTACCGATACTCCATTAGCGGTTTTATCTGACAAACCGCAGTTGTTATACAACTACTTCAAGCAATTATTCGCTCAAGTTACCAACCCTCCATTGGATGGAATTAGAGAGGAATTAATTACTGATATCAGCCTTGCTATCGGAGGAGACCGTAATATTTTCGATATTATCCCTGAGCAAGCGAAAAAACTAAGAATTCAAAATCCAGTAATATCTAATGACGATTTAGATAAGATAAAAAATATTGATCATCCTGATTTTAAAGCAGTTTCAATTCCTATTTTATACCCTATCAATAAAGGTGTGAATGGATTAGAAAAAGCCTTAGACGATGTTTTAATTGCTGTTGAAAAAGCCGTTTTTGAAGGAACTAACATTATTATTCTTTCAGATAGAAATGTAGATAAAGAATATGCACCAATTCCAGCTTTATTAGCTTGTTCGTATGTTCATCACTCACTTAACAGCAAACAAAAACGTTCAAAATTCGGTATTGTAGTTGAAACTGCCGAAGCTCGAGAACCACATCATTTCGCAACATTATTCGGATACGGGGCAAGTGCTATCAATCCATACTTAGTAAACGAAATTATTCGTGAGCAAGTAAAAACCAATGTCATTAAAGATTTAGACGAAGAAACTGCTGTTGAAAACTTTAACAAGGCAATTGGAAAGGGATTACTAAAAATAATGAACAAAATTGGAATCTCTACATTACACTCATATAGAGCTTCTCAAATTTTTGAAGCTTTAGGTTTAAAGAAAACTTTCGCAAGCAAATATTTCCCTTACACTCCATCAAGAATTGGAGGTATTGGATTGGTTGTTCTTGAAAAAGACATTCAAACAAGATTTGATAAAGCTTTCAAACTTGAAAACTATAAATCTGTTCTTGATTTAGAAATTGGAGGAGACTACAGGTGGAGAAGAAATGGAGAAAAACACATGTTTAATCCAACTACAGTAGCCAAACTACAACAGGCTGTTCGTAGTAAATCTAAAGAAAGTTATCAAACCTATGCTGATAAAATCAACAAGCAAAGTGAAAACTTAATGACCTTAAGAGGCTTGTTCGAATTCAACAATCTTGATCCTATTTCTATTGATGAAGTAGAACCTTGGACTGAAATTGTTAAACGATTCAAAACTGGAGCTATGTCTTATGGTTCTATTAGTGAGGAAGCACATGAAAATTTAGCAATCGCCATGAACAGAATTGGAGGTAAAAGTAACTCTGGCGAAGGTGGTGAAAACAAATTAAGATTTGAAAAAGAATCTAATGGAGATTGGAAAAACAGTGCTATCAAGCAAGTTGCCTCTGGACGATTTGGTGTATCAAGTAATTACTTAACTAATGCCAAAGAGATTCAAATAAAAATGGCTCAAGGAGCCAAGCCCGGAGAAGGTGGTCAGTTACCAGGAGAAAAAGTACTTCCTTGGATTGCTGATGTTCGAAATTCAACACCTTATGTTGGATTAATATCACCTCCTCCTCACCATGATATTTATTCTATTGAAGATTTAGCTCAGCTAATATTCGACCTTAAGAATGCCAACAGAGAGGCTAGAATTAATGTAAAATTAGTTTCAAAAGTTGGTGTAGGAACTATTGCAGCAGGAGTTGCTAAAGCAAAAGCAGACGTGATTTTAATTTCTGGTTATGATGGAGGTACGGGAGCTTCTCCTTTAACCTCATTAAAACACGCTGGATTACCTTGGGAATTAGGTTTAGCAGAAGCACAACAAACACTTGTATTAAACGGATTAAGAAACAGAGTAGTTTTAGAAGCCGATGGACAATTAAAAACAGGTAGAGATGTTGCTGTTGCTGCCCTATTAGGAGCTGAAGAATTCGGTTTTGCAACTGCACCGTTAGTAGCTTCTGGATGTATCATGATGAGAGCTTGTCACCTAAATACTTGCCCAGTAGGAATTGCTACTCAAAATCCTGAATTGCGTAAAAACTTTAAAGGAACACCTGAGCATGTAATTAACTTCATGTACTTCGTTGCAGAAGAGTTAAGACAAATTATGGCTCAATTAGGATTCAGAACTCTAAATGAAATGATTGGTCAAAGTCATAAACTAAACACCAATAAAGCTATAGACCATTATAAAGCTAAAGGAGTAGATCTTTCTGCGATTCTTTATAAGCCACAGCAAGAAAAAGAAACTATTGAATACAATACCGAAAAACAAAACCACAATTTAGACAATGTTCTAGATTTTAAAATTTTAAACGATGCAAAATCAGCAATCATCAACTCAAAAGAAACAAATCTGCAATATCCAATTCAAAACACAGATAGGGCCGTTGGAGCTATTCTCAGCAATGAAATCTCTAAAAAATACGGAGAAGACGGTCTTCCAGAAAATACACTTAACGTAACATTTAAGGGATCTGCTGGACAGAGTTTTGGAGCTTTTTCAACCAAAGGACTTACGCTTACTGTTGAAGGAGAAACAAACGATTACCTTGGAAAAGGGCTATCGGGAGCTACTTTAATTGTTAAAAAACCTGAATCAGCAACTTTTGATGCTTCTCAAAATATCATCACTGGAAACGTAAGTTTCTATGGAGGAATAAAAGGAAAAGCATTTATCAATGGAATCGCAGGAGAGCGTTTCGCAGTTAGAAACTCAGGAGTTACTGCTGTAGTAGAAGGTGTGGGTGATCACGGATGTGAATACATGACAGGAGGTAAAGTTATCATTCTAGGAAAAACTGGTCGAAATTTCGCCGCTGGTATGAGTGGAGGAATCGCCTATGTATTCGATGAGGATAATGAATTCGTAAACAATTTGTGTAACAAGGAAATGGTTGATTTAGATCCATTAGACGAGAACGATTTCTTTGAACTTAAAACACATATTGAAGTTCATTACAATTACACCAACAGTGAACTAGCCAGAAAGCAACTTGAGAATTGGGAAACCGTAAAGAAGAAATTCGTAAAAGTATTCCCTAGAGATTACAAAAAAGCTTTAAAAAGGTTATCTGAAGAAAAAATAGTATTAAAAAAAATTACAGCGTAAGTTATGGGTAAAATTGGAGGATTTATAGATATAGAAAGACAAGACGAATCGAATATAAAAGTAGAAGAAAGGGTAAAAGACTATAAAGAGTTTACCATTGCCCTTAAAGAATCTGAAATAAAAAAGCAAGGTGCTCGATGCATGGATTGCGGAATTCCATTTTGCCATAGCGGTTGTCCATTGGGAAATTTAATTCCTGATTTTAATGACATGGTGTATAAGGGAGAGTGGCAAAAAGCAGCTGAAATTTTACACTCAACGAATAACTTTCCTGAGTTTACAGGAAGGCTATGCCCTGCTCCATGTGAAAAATCTTGCGTTTTAGGATTAGTTAATGATCCTGTTTCTATTGAGAATATAGAAAAAAACATTGTTGAACGTGCGTTTGCCAATGGATGGATTCAACCAAACCCACCTAAAATAAGAACTGGTAAAACCGTCGCTGTCATTGGTTCTGGTCCTGCTGGTTTGGCTGCTGCTCAACAATTGAATAGAGCTGGTCATAACGTTACTGTATTTGAAAGAGATGATGAAGTTGGAGGGTTATTAAGATATGGTATTCCCAATTTTAAACTGGAAAAAGGAATTATCGATAGACGCGTAAAAATACTAGAGAAAGAAGGTGTCATTTTTAAGACAAACGCTAACGTTGGTGTAAATTATGACATTAAGAATCTAGATTATTTCGACGCAATACTATTATGCGGGGGGGCTACACAAAGAAGAAGTATTCCGGTGAAAGGAATAGAATCAGATGGTGTGCACCAAGCAATGGATTTCCTAACGCAACAAACAAAACTAGTATTCAACAAAGAACTTGAAGATGAGCATATTTCTGCAGAAGGTAAAAATGTAATCGTTATTGGTGGTGGTGATACTGGATCAGATTGTGTAGGTACATCAAATAGACAAGGAGCTAAATCGGTTACAAACTTTGAAATCATGCCGAAACCACCAGCACTTAGAAGTGCAAAAACTCCATGGCCGTACTGGCCACTACAATTGAAAACAAGTACTTCTCATGAAGAAGGTTGTGATAGAAATTGGTTGATTAACACAAAAGAATTTATTACTGACGGTGATGGTAAGCTAACCGCTCTTAAAACTGTTGAAGTTGAATGGGAAATTGTCCCGGGAGAACGTCCTAAGCTTATCGAAAAACCAAATACTGAAAAAATCTGGCCTTGCGATTTGGCTCTTTTGGCTCTCGGTTTCACAGGTCCTGAAACTACCTTAAGCGATCAATTAGGATTAACATTAGATAATAGAAGCAATTATAAAGCAAATAATTATCAAACAAATGTTCCTCATGTTTTCACTGCTGGAGATATGAGAAGAGGTCAATCATTGATTGTTTGGGCAATTTCAGAAGGAAGAGAAGCCGCTATTAGCATCGATAAATACTTAACCAGTGCCAGCTATTTAGCTACTAAAGGCAATGGAGACCTTCCTGGTGTATAAGTAATTAGTTTAAAACGTTTTCGTAGAATTTCCATTTTATATGGGAATTCTTGCTAGACGTTTTTTAATTTTCAGTATTAAAAAAACTACAATGTCCAAACTACCTAAAATAAAAAGATTTGAAGAAAGCGTAGAGGCCAAATATAAAATATACAACAGTATTTTTATGACACTGCCATTTAGCAGTATTACTAAAACTGGTGTGCTTTTACCTCTTTTTCACGAAACCTGTAAGAAAGGTTATGATCGAGGAGATGACCCTACTACTATCGTAAAAACATTTTTTGAAAAATATCAAGCTCGAAGAGACGAAAAGAGTCAGATAAATTTACTTTTCAGATTTATTCAATATATCGAACGACAAGTTGTTTTGTTTGATGCTATCGAAGACGCAGCCTTCCCTATTGTAAATAATATGGATGGAATTGGTACTTTAAGAAATTTAAAAGAATTTGCTTCTTCCAACAATAAAATGGGGCAATTGAAAGAATTTTTACAAGATTTTAAAGTAAGAATTGTTTTAACGGCACATCCAACACAATTTTATCCAGGATCTGTTCTTGGAATTATTACTGCTTTATCAGAAGCAATTAAAAACAACGATTTACAACAAATCACTCAACTCCTAGCTCAACTTGGTAAAACGCCATTTTTTAGGCAA
This sequence comes from Tenacibaculum xiamenense, assembly GCF_964513065.1. Lineage (NCBI taxonomy): Bacteria > Pseudomonadati > Bacteroidota > Flavobacteriia > Flavobacteriales > Flavobacteriaceae > Tenacibaculum > Tenacibaculum xiamenense. Next base: position 2,367 of record NZ_CAZEQU010000042.1, on the reverse strand, counting down.
AGCAAGCCAACACCTTACGACGAAGCTATTAGCTTAATCTGGTATTTAGAAAATGTATTTTATCGTTCTTTTGGAAATATATACGACTATATAAAAGAAAACATTTTTGCAGATTCTGAAGATCTGAAAAATGATGTTATCAATATTGGGTTCTGGCCAGGAGGTGATAGAGATGGAAATCCTTTTGTTACTCCAGAAACTACTTTAAAGGTTTCTGAAAAACTTAAAGAAGCGATTATAAAAAATTATTATCGCGATGTAAGAGTACTTAAACGAAAACTAACGTTTACTGGTATTGAAGATAGAATTGTCAATTTAGAAAGTAAATTATACGAGACTATCCTAAAAAATGACACAACATCAATTTCTCTTGAATTTTTAGAACAAGAACTTCTTGAGATAAAGAATATCCTAATCAACGAACACCAATCGTTATACCTAAAAGAAGTAAAGAGTCTTTTAAATAAAATTAAACTTTTCGGATTCCATTTTGCTAATCTGGATATAAGACAAGATAGTAGACAACACCATAATGTATTTACCACTTTGGTAGATACATTGAAAGAGAACAATTCTCCTATTTTCCCAGACAATTATCATGATTTGGAAGAAACCGAACAGATAAAATTACTTTCAGAAATTAAAGGATCTGTTAATTTAGATATTATAAAAGATGAATTCGCATTGAAAACCTTAAAAACAATGAAGGTTATCAAAACGATTCAAGACAGTAATGGAGAAGCAGCAGCGAATAGATACATTATAAGTAACAATCAAACTTCATTGAATGTTATACAATTATATGCAATGCTCAAACTAGTTGCTTTCAATGATCAATTAACAGTGGATATTGTTCCTTTATTTGAAACGATAACCGACCTTAAGAATGCTCCAAAAGTGATGGAAGAACTTTATAGTAATCCTTCATATATGAAGCATCTTGAAGAAAGAGGTAAAAAACAAACCATAATGCTTGGTTTCAGTGATGGAACTAAAGATGGTGGTTATTTAATGGCAAACTGGTCGATCTTTAAAGCTAAAGAAGAATTAACGGCTATGTCAAGAAAATATGGAATCGCCGTTATATTCTTTGATGGTCGTGGAGGACCTCCTGCAAGAGGTGGAGGAAAAACGCATCAATTCTATGCTTCTTTAGGTCCAAAAATCGAAGATAGAGAAGTTCAATTAACAATTCAAGGACAAACAATTAGTTCTAATTTTGGGACGTTAGATTCATCGCAATACAACATGGAACAATTAATTAGTTCTGGTATTAGTAATAAATTAAATGGAATTAATGAATTGATGACTGATGATAATGTTAAGGTGATGAATGAACTAGCCAATATGAGTTATCAAACCTATAGTGATTTCAAAGCGCATCCTAAATTTTTGTCATACTTAGAAAAAATGAGTACGCTTAAATATTATGCAAAAACCAATATTGGTAGTCGTCCATCTAAGAGAAACGCTTCTGCTGGTTTAGTCTTTGGAGATTTAAGAGCTATTCCTTTTGTTGGATCTTGGAGTCAATTAAAGCAAAACGTACCAGGTTTCTTCGGAGTTGGTACCGCGATTAAGGAATTTGAAGATAAAGGAGAATTTGGCAAGGTAGTAAAACTATACAATGAATCGAGTTTCTTCAAAACTTTAATTGAAAATAGTATGATGTCTTTATCAAAATCCTTCTTCGATTTGACGAAATATATGGCAAACGACGAAGAATATGGTGAATTCTGGCAATTGATTTATGAAGAATACTTATTATCTCATAGATTAATTTTAAAACTTACTGGTTATACGACATTAATGGAAAACCAACCAGCAGGTAAGGCTTCCATAGATATTCGAGAAAACATAGTTTTACCTTTATTAACCATACAACAATATGCCTTAAAGGAAATTCAAAAATTAGGAGAACAAGAAAATATCGATCCAGAAAAACAAGAAATTTTCGAAAAAATCGTCACACGATCACTATTTGGAAATATTAATGCAAGTAGAAATTCAGCTTAAGATAGTTGAAATAGCGATAGATTAGAATTCTCAGCTCAAGAATAGTTTTATTCTTGGGCTTTTTTGTTCCTAACAAGGAAACCCGCTTTCACTTCTATAGCATTCTAGGGCTTCTTTCTTCCAACTATTATTAATATTTAAGTAAGTAGTCATTTTAATAGTAAAAATGACTAAAACGGGTATTTTAAGAGGTTGTTTAATTCAATGATATTAGAAAGTAAAGTAAGGATAAAAAAAAACTCCTCATTACATTAAGTAATGAGGAGTTTTTAAAAGAAAGGCAACGACCTACTCTCCCACCAGTGGCAGTACCATCGGCGCTAATGGGCTTAACTTCTCTGTTCGGAATGG